>JBBDNF010000085.1:0-1722 GCA_040877685.1 Nitrosopumilaceae archaeon | reverse complement strand
GCGCCGGGAGAGAGATTTGAACTCTCGAACCCTTGCGAGTACGCGCTTTATGGTATATTCATTTCCAGGCGCGCGCCATACCAAGCTTGGCGATCCCGGCATTGTTTTTCGCCAAATTCATTTTCGTTTTATTGACTATATATTACGTTATTTGCGATTGCGCGTGTCTAGATTATGGTTAAATTGGCATGCAAGGTACGGTTTTAAGGTGAATTTTTAATCAGTATAATTTCTACTTAATTATTAAATATTAAACAACAATTCACTCTCATGTGGCCCCGAAAATAGTAGCTATTACTTTTTTGTTTTGCATACTAATTTTGGTGCAAAGTTCAGATCTGGCTTCAGCGGAGGAAGATCAATATGCAGTTGAAGGAACAATATTAATTTCAACTGACAAGATATCATACCAACCTGAAGAATCCATTATAGTTTCAGGTGAAGTTACAGAAAGAAAGATGCCTGTTATAGCACTTAGAATATTTGATCCTGATGGAAAAATTCTTGGAGCATATAGTGCAGAATTAGATGAAAATAATAAATTCTCTAAAACAATAATGGCTGATGTTCCATTTTATGAAAAACCGGGCATATATCAGATAACAGCCGAGTACGGAAAGCTAAATTCTGAAACAATTTTTGAGATTGAAAACGATCTATTTGAAATAGAGTATGATATACCTACAATTGAAGAACATGCAGAATTATCACCTCAGATTTTCTCATTTGAATCAGATAAGAAAATCTATCAAGATGGAGATACAATTACAATTAGTGGCGAGATATCTTCATTCACTGAATCGCCAGTGACTATAACCATTTTTGATCCCTCTGGTCTGCTATCTGGGATTTATCTTGCCGATGTTAATCCCGACCTAACTTTCTCTACATCATTTTTGGCAAAATATGAAGTAAATTTCAAAGTTGAGGGCACATATTTAATAACGGCTCAATATGGTGGCCCTGAGACTAAACAGAGTCTTGCCATAGAATTTGTTGAAAATACACATCAACCAGCTACTATGGATGAAGTAACCTCACATACCTTTTTGTTTTCAGAACCAGATCTGGAGCAATTGGCAACATGGTATTATTTAGATGGCAGTAATAGCGAATTAGCATCATTTTTCAACGACTTACTGAAAAGAGGTTTGATAAAACCCAATACAGATGTTGCAATTTCCAAAGATTTGCTTGTTGAATGGATTGAAGACAATGAGACTTCACTAGGTTTTATGATTGAGGACCTCTTTGAAGGAAGTATTTCTGAGGAGACATTTGTTTTATTCATCGAGGATTCATTAAATGACTATACTAAGGTATCAAAGCAAATTCCACAACACATTGTTTCTTCAAATATTATAACACACCAAAAAAAGATTGTGAAACCAGAAAAGTCAACCGATAAACCGAGTGGGTTGGAAGATCTATCTAATAAAATTGCAACCGATTACACAAATGATAGGCTGGACAAAAAAGATGAGAAGGTATATTTCTATAGTAGTGTAAATTGTGAAAAAAGTACTTACGAAGATGTAATTTCTCATTATAATAGCCCAGGACCCGCATTTGCACATCTTTGTAAATATAACGACGCAATATATCATTATGACAAGACTCTAGAATTAAATCCAAACAACATTCATGCATTAACTAATAAAGGATCGGCGATTGCAAGCCTTGGCAACTATCAAGAGGCAATATCATACTATGATAAAGCCT
>JBBDNF010000084.1:44149-46285 GCA_040877685.1 Nitrosopumilaceae archaeon | reverse complement strand
TGGTATTTCTATTTGGCAGCTTTCTTCTTCCGCTGTTTGTAAAGTTTCTTACAAGCTTTTTTGCTCCAAATAATAGTGAATCAAAGTCTTGACTTGCTGATGCGTATGCTTGGCCAGTAATGGTGAGATTTGCTGCTGTTGCTTCACCTTCAGATGGTGCTTGTATAATTGGTATACCAAAAAGTCTCAAAACATGCTGTGAGTCTTCAACCATCTCATCTCGCAGCAATGAGGTCTGCTGGGCATACTTTTTTGCTTCTTCATACTTACCCTCAGTAAGGGCTCTTTCAAACTTGATTGTTGCATCCTTTTTGATCTGTTTTCGTCGCTCTATTTCTGCAGATTTTAGGGAGGGCGGCTTACCATCAAAGACATAGACTGGTTTTATTCCAAGGGAAAGAAAGTTTACATTTCTATAGAAAAGACCGCTAATATGACTAGTAATCTTTCCCTTTGAATCAGCAAGTGGTAGGCCCTCTGGACCGCGAATTATTGCTAAAAATTGGTAAATAGCATTATACGCATCTATTGCAACAACCTTGGAAGAAAAGTGTTCCAGGTTTGTTTTTTCGCGAACAGTAAGAGGCTTTAGATCTAAACCCACAAAATATTGTAATGTTTAATAGATTTTTGCTTTTCCTATTTTTTACGAAGGCCAGATTTGGTTTCCCAGCCTCGCTCAATTATCTCTTCATATATGTTTGAAAGCTTGGGAATATCCTCGCCTTTTTCAGCTGCAATCTTTACTTTCTCTCTGTAATAATCCTCAATCTCCTTTGCTACCCTGCTGTCAATTGTTATGGAGACACGAAATTTTGGCATTTTACTATTTCCCTATTAGTTGTCATATTAAGAGGAAACTATCAATAATAAACTATCTATTATCAATTCCCACGTTACTTTACGACCAAGACAAGGCCGCCATCTTTTGTTGATTTTATGATAATAGGATTTTTGTCAGAAAGGCCCAAGTTCGACAAGAACTCGTGAAGCGAAATATTACCCTGAATTACGTATTTTCTACCTTCAAACTCAATTGAGACTGTCTTTTGTGAGATTGTCTCCATTTACTGATCTTTATAATAAATAGTCTACTTTATATCCTTTATTATATATCAACTATTCCAACTACATTCTATTTATTAACGAATAAGGGAAATCTTGCAGTTGCCAGGTTAGCCAAGTGGTACGGCGACCGCCTCGAGATCCAAACAAGGTAGCGGTTGTGCTTCTGCACTCAGGGGTTCGAATCCCTTACCTGGCGTACTTAATTTTTTCTTTAAATAGTTTGAACCTAAATTTTTTAAAAATCTAAAAAAGTTCGCATGGTATCGAACTAAGATTAGAATCCTTTTCAAGCACCTTGGCAGCCTATTATACTAACAAAACTATGTAGAGTATGTCAAAATCACCAGTAGAATGCAAATGTCTTTCTTGCGAATGCGGCATCTATACATATAACGAATCTCAAGTCTGTGCCAGATGTGAAGACAATAAGCATGCCTCAGGGCAGAAACGATGGTCGACTATGGTAATAAAAACAGAAATGCCAAAAGCCCCGATAGAAGAAGATATGTAACATGGGTAGTAAGAATGAGCTTCACTAATGAAATTATTCTAAAAGTTTGGCAAAAAGCTGAGATTGATGAATATAACGTCCCAAATGATTTTAGAAAGGATCAGTGTGGAGCCTGGATTGAAAGAACAGAATACGGAAATCATGACTCTGCATATGGGTGGGAGATTGATTACATAAAATCACAATCATCTGGAGGTTTAGACGATCTATCAAATCTACATCCTTTGCATTGGAAAAATAATATACGTGATGAGGATGGTCGTCTTACATGTCCTGTTAAATCGTCAGGCACCATAAATGTTGATCAAATCTAAAATAATTTGGTACAGATAGTGATCTTAAACAGCAATTTATGAAAATTACCTGTAGTATGAAACGGCTAATTTTTCGCCAATCTTGAGTTCTTTTTGTGTTCTGACTTTTTTTACAGCTTCTTCAAAATGCCTCATTGTTACTTTGGTATTGTCTACTTCTTTTTCTGCCTCTTTCTGATCCGGATATTTACCAAGAAACTCATGTATGACAAGAGATACTGCAGTGTTTGCTATAGATGAAAC
>JBBDNF010000084.1:12338-44049 GCA_040877685.1 Nitrosopumilaceae archaeon | reverse complement strand
TGAAGGCTTTCTATGCCATCAAGTTCTGTTAAAAGTTGGCTGACAACTCTTTCAGTAACTCCGGTTTCTCCACCAAGACCCCTAACTGGAGCAATCGAATCAATTTCATCAAAAAATATCACACATGGTGAGGCCTGTCTTGCTCTTCGAAACATCTCCCTTATGCCGCGTTCTGACTCACCAACCCATTTTGACAACAGCTCAGGTCCTCTTACTGAAATAAAGTTAGCCTCGCTTTCTGTTGCAACTGCCTTTGCCAAAAGTGTCTTTCCAGTTCCACTTGGGCCATAAAGCAAAATTCCTCGCGGCATTCTGTGACCCATGTTGGCATAAAGTGTTGGATATTTCATTGGCCACTCTACTGCTTCTTGAAGCTCACGCTTGACATTTTGCAATCCTCCTACTTCATCCCAAGAAACATCTGGGCTTTCTATATAGACTTCACGCATTCCAGCTGGTGTGACTTCACGTAATGCAAACTGATAGTCTTCGCCATTTACGATAAGCTTGTCCAAAGTTTCAGTTGGAATTTTTTCATCCGCTAAATTAATTTCCGGCAATAATCTTCTCAAACATTTCATTGCTGCTTCTTTGCAAAGATATTCCAAGTCAGCACCCACATAACCATGGCTTATTGCCGCAATTTTTTCCAAGTTTACGTCTTCAGTTAGCGGCATGTTTCTTGTATGTATCAAGAGTATGTCGAGTCTTCCCTTTTTGTCTGGAATTCTTATCTCAATTTCCCTGTCAAATCTTCCAGGTCGTCTAAGAGCTGGGTCTAATGCATTTGGTCTATTTGTTGCTGCAATGACAATTACTTTTCCTCTTGATTCCAAACCATCCATTAGGGAAAGCAACTGTGATACAACTCTTCTCTCAACTTCACCTGTTACCTCTTCTCTTTTTGGAGCAATGGAATCAATTTCATCGATAAAAACAATGGTAGGCGATTTTTCTCTTGCTTCCTTGAAAATTTCTCTTAGTCTTGCCTCGCTTTCTCCATAGAACTTGCTCATAATTTCAGGACCTGATATACTGATAAAGTGAGCGTTGCTTTCATTTGCAACTGCCTTTGCCAAAAGTGTCTTGCCAGTTCCTGGTACTCCAAAAAGCAACACACCTTTTGGAGCTTCAACTCCAAGCTTTTCAAAAATCTCTGGATGTCTCATTGGAAGCTCAATCATTTCTCGAACTTTTTTTATCTCATCAGTCAAACCGCCAATGTCTTCGTATGACACCAGTGGAACACCGTGAAGAGAGTCGCTTTTTTCTCCAATATGAAACAGTGTCTTTGTGGTTACAATTACGGCATCAGCCACTGGCGTGATTCCTATTACTTGAAAAGTCAGCCTGCCACCAAAATACGGCACCATTATATTATCGCCTTTTACCAGCGGAGTGTTTTCTAACGAGTCTGTAAGATATCTTTCATCTATTGGAGGAATTGCATCAAGTGGTGCGACGATGATTTTTTCCGCAGGAACTGCCTTTATCTTTTTAACTTCAATCTTATCTCCTACTGCTACTCCCAAATTGTTTCGTACAAGACCATCAACTCGGATAATTCCCTTTCCTTCATCTGATGGATAAAGTGGCATGCATTTTGCAACGGTTCTTTTTTTTCCTTTAATTTCAATTATATCACCAGTTACCACGCTAAGTGAATTCATAGAATCACTATCAAGGCGTGCTGCTCCTCTTCCTACATCACGAGAATATGCTTCAAGCACTTTGAGCAAAATAAAATTTTGACTTATACATTATACTATCTAGTCCAACCCTTATAGCTTTGCTATTTTAACACAAGACATAACAATCTGTAGATCTGATATAACTGATCACTAAGTAAAAAACTAGATTTTTAGTGATTCTTTTAGTCCCTTGTATCTGTTTCGTATCGTTACTTCGGTTACTCCAGCTGCCATTGCAATAACTTTTTGTGTTACGTTTTCTCCACACATTACACATGAAAGATATAATGCAGCTGCTGCAAGTCCCATAGGATCTTTTCCGGCTGTAATTTCCATCTCGCTTGCATTCTTTAAGATTATAAGAGCTCCTCGTTTTACCTTTTCAGTTAGTTCAGCTTCGCTTGCTATTCTAGCCATGCAGCTTATTGGATTTACCACTGGCATCTTTAGATCTAGTTCTCGTAAAAGCAACCTGTAGCATCGTGATACATCCTTTCTTTTTATGTTGATTTGTGATGAAACGTCGTTTAACGTTCTTGGTGTTCCGCTATCTCTGCATGCTGCATATAGTGCTGCTGCAAGAAGTCCTGGAATGGATCTTCCCCTGACAAGGCCCTTGTCAAGTGCTTTTCTGTAGATGTATGCCGTCTTTTCTATTACTGCGTCTGAAAGTGCAAGTTTGTCTTTTAGCCTGCCAAGATCACTAAATGCTTGTCTAAAGTTTCGGTCTGAAGATTCATGAGCCTGACTTCTACTGTCCCATGTTCTGAGACGTTCTATAGTACTTTTCATGGATGCCGACAGTGGTTTCCCAGTTACATCCTTGTTTGCATGACCAATTATTGTAGCAAGACCCATATCATGCATTGCAAGCGATGTTGGTGAACCTGTTCTGCTTTTATCGTCGTATTCATCTTTTGAAAATGAACGCCATTCTGGACCTGATTCCTCAACGCGTTCAGTGATAACAAAACCGCATCCTCCGCAAAATCTTTCACTTGTAGCATTATCAGTCACTATTGAATTTTTTCCACAGCGCGCACAGCGACTACCTGTGTTTAAAGTTTGTAAAACCATACAATATCTAACACAGGTTAGTTTATCTGCTTATAAGAACTAGAGTATTTCGTTATTTTCTCTTGATTACGTTCAATCGATCAATGAAACCGTGCGGTACAGGAAAAAGGAAAGACCTTCTCAGGTCACAGTTTTTTATTTCTTTTTAGGTTTTTTTCCGGCTTTTGATTTGGCTTTTGCCATGAGAAGTAGGTCTTTGCATCGCTACTAAGTACGATGAAATCATTCAATTATCAAAATTGGTGCTAATTTTTGGATTGTAATCACAATACATCAAAGATCACCTACTTGGTGACATTTAGGTACGGAAGTAGGTAGGGTGTCAAACTTTTTGTACCAATCCCTAACCTGACGTCCTAATTTTTTCAGGTGAATTTTGAAAAGAACTGAAAAGTACGTATCAAAATCATATTATCAAAACTAAAAATCGTGTGTTTCTCTAAGTAATAGTTTCACGATAAATAGTTTGATTAGAATTTCATGAGTTCAAGTAAAGGATTAACAGTTGGTATGATAATCGGTATCGCTATTGCGATAATAATGTCAGCTTCCTCATTAGTAATGCTTGTCACCCTTAATGATAAGATTAGTTCAATTACAACACATGAAGCAACAGAGAATTTACAAGTAGGTGCGCCTGGCGTAAACAAAAATGAGTTTTATATCTTTACACAAGAGTTAGCTGCAGATGAGGAAAAACTTGGTGTGCCAGTAGCTGTGTTTACTCTAACAGAAATTGTAGTTCATAAAGGAGATGATATCACAATTCACTTCATCAACCCAGCAGAAGAACCAGATGATAGACATACGTTCACTATGGAGGAGCCATACAAAATGAATTACGATCTGGCGGGTGGAGAGAGTACTACATTTAGTTTCACGGCTGATACCGTAGGAACATTCACTTACTATTGTACCTATGATTTGCCAAGTATGGTCGGGCAACTAGTAGTATTACCATAATCCAGCTTTTTGTCTAAGTTATCCACTTTTAGGACCAACCATTTCGTCGCTTTTTACATCTTGATCCCATCGACCACGAACTCCCTTGATCAGCGCTATGATGCCTCCGCCAATTAGAACAAAGACTACCCCAAACAAGATTACTTTGTTTCCCAGTATCAAATTACAGTCTACAGGTATAGCGCGCCCGTCTTCGGTGTAATCAAAACAGTCACCAAATTCATTTGCTTGAATTGTAAATTCAAAAAATGGTCCACCAAATATACCTAAAATAAGAAAGCCGACAAATACAAGAACCAAACCTAGTATTATAAAACGAGTATCACTCATGAAATAATTTGCATAGCGTAATATTTAACATTGTAAATCTAACTAAGCAAAGAGGTAAGAGATAGATGGTTTTTGGTTGGGGTAAAAAAAAGACAACAAATGAAACTATTGAGTCAAGAGTGTTAGAAAAACAAATTGATCTCTCGGAAATAAACGACATTATAAAAGAAAATGAGACACAACGTCTTAAAAAAATTACAGAAAATGCAAAATCAATTAGAGATTTAGTAGAAATAGAACGTAAAAACATTATACAAATAATTTCTCAACTTGAAAGTGATACACTAAAAGTGGATGATGTTGATAAGCATCTAAAACTGATTATCGAGAGGGGTAAAGAGGTAGTAATTTCAGGGCTAAGAAAAGAGACCGCAATTAACTTCTCAAATACACAAAAGTATTCAGATATAGTAAATTTAAATGCCGAGATTGGGCAGATGCTCAAAAGAATAGGCGACATTTTAGGAACCAATACCAAAGTAATGCACGTTTTTGCACGAAAGTATGCAGGCAAATTAAAAGGACATCTAGCTGAGATATCAACTAAGAGATCAAAATTGCAGAGCCTTGTCAGTGATCATGCTAAATTTGAATCCACTAAAACAAGCATTTCAGAATTGTATGAAAAAATAAAAGAATCACAAAAAGAGATTGGTGAAAAAAATAGAGAACTTTCTAAGATCAGAGAAGAGATAAAAAACTATGATAAGACAACGCAGAGTATAGAACTAGAAATTCAAAATTCAAAGTCGAAAAGCGAATATCAGGAATTCTTGAAAATTAGAAAAGAGACTGATGCTCTCTCACTAGAAGAAGATAAAATAAAGCGTGAAATAGATTTACAGTTTTCAAAGATTTCACGACCGCTTGGCAAATATAGTTACATTTCGTCCCTTGAAAAACCACTCAAAAAAATTATGGAAGAACTGGTTATAAATCCCTCACATGTGATGACACAAGAAAACAAAAATTCTATCATTGAAGTGTTACACGCAGTAATAAAAGGTGTAGTTGCAGGAAGCGTTTCAGTTAAAGATACTAACAAATCTATTCAACAAATTGAAGAAACCATAAACAGATTAGATGAGTTCCTAAAGATGAAATCTGACCTTTCACAAAAAAGAGTCCTTTTTGAAAATAGGCTTGGTATTTTTAGTATTAAGGAGTTGGAAGAAAAGGAGGTGGAACTAATTAAGACTAGGGATAAAAAGAGTCATGCAGAATACATTGCAAAGAATTTAGAAAATGAGATCAGTGATGCCATAAAGCGCATACCGCAGCTCATGCATGACATAGAAACCAAACTAAAAGAAATTTCAGGAACTAGAATAACCTTAAAGATTTAATGACGAAAATTGTATCCATATTTATATGATTTTTAAAAAGACTGACCTCCACCGTACAGTTACCATAAAAAAAGAGGCACGTGATGGAATCTTATCATACTGTAAAATGAATCATCCAAATGAAGGAATTCTGATTCTTCGTGGAAAATCAAAAAAAGGCAATGTTGTTGTTGATGGCCTAGTCATACCACCTTTTTCACATAGTGGACCTACCTTTGCAGGGTTTCCACATTCCTTTTTGCCTTTTGATCCAAGTTATGTTGGGACCGTTCATTCTCATCCAGTAGGTTCTCCCCGTCCCTCAGTTACAGATCTGCATAACTTTTTTGGGTTTGTCTCCATAATTGTAAAATCACCCTATGAGGATGATGACATCTTTGCCTATGACAGAGATGGCAATAGTATCCCAATAACTGTAAGTTAGCACAAACTATGACAAAAACTTATAAGCTTTTTGGAACAAAGTTTAGCGTGATTAATTATAAAACTTATTTGATCTTCCTATTTGGATCACTTGCCATCAGCATAGGTCTACAGATGCTGTTGCCATGGCCATTTGGTTTGATCACGGCTTTAGCTATCTTCATACTCTTTCCATTATTCCTTAGAAAGCGAGCTCTAAGAAGGATGGGGGGATTTGGCGAGGGTAGCGGATTTTTTGGCCAGAGTCAAGGTATAAAGTACATTTGCCTTACCTGCAGCAACAAGTTCAAGGGTGGGTCATGCCCAAGATGCGGCTCCAAGATGAAAAGAGCAGACTTTTAGATTTTAAAAATAACATGACCTTAGAGGAACTCCGAAAAAAGGCGTTATTTCAAAATACCATTGACACTTGGATAATGACGTGTGAAGAAACCAATTCAGATTGGTTTTCGCCTGAAAATTACAAAAAATTCATAGCACATCTTACAAAAATGGGTTTGAAGATGCAAAAGTTTCCACTCTGTGTAAAAGAATCTGGAGGCATGTATGAAAGGGGAAGAGACAAAACACAGTTTGCAGAGATGTTATCACAAGATACGGATCCAAATGCAGCTGCATATACCTTGAGACTAAATGATGAAGTAATAAAAATAATTCGTCAGTTCAAGCCCTAGCGTTTTAGTTTTGGATTAACTATCGTATCCATCGCATTGCCTATAAAGACAAATGCGAGACCAGTAAGCGCAATCATAACTCCAGGCGGCACAATCCACCACCATAGACCGCGGGATGCAGCACCAAAGGTGTTTGCGTCATGTAGGATTTGACCCCATGTAGGAAAGGTCGGATCACCAAGCCCAAGAAAGCTAAGACCGGCCTCTGTTGTGATTGCTGCAGGCACAGAGATTGCAATACTTGCAAAGGTGTACGGTAACAGCTGGGGCAGGATGTGTTTGAAAATTACTTTGATGTCCTTTTGCCCCATTATCTTTGCAGCTTCCACATACTGCAGTGTTTTGATCTGCATAGCCATACTTCTTGAAACCTTTGCGATTCCAACCCAACCAAAGATCATCAGAAATCCTACAATCAGAAAGATGCTATTACCTATAGTTACTGCCAAAATGATCAAAAGTGGAAGTGCTGGCATGGCGTAAATAACATCGTTAAAGCGCATCAACGCTTCATCAGTCTTTTTCCCCTTGTAACCAGCAAAAACGCCGTAGATTAATCCAATCACTACGGATCCAACGGCCACAGAGATTCCAATGAACAGTGCAAGCGGGGTGCCCCAAAGCAAACCAACCGCCAGATCACGTCTTAGCTCATCAGTTCCTATAAGACCATATATTTTACCACCCAGAATGAATTTTGAATCTTTTATGGAAGTGTGCGAATCAATACTATACAAGTTTACCTGAAATACATAACGACCTTTCAAGACCTTGTTTGTATCAGTTGCAGAGAAAACAACGTCCTCAGCAGACAACAGATCTAGCGGAAATGCAAAATGTTCTGCATTCTTTCTAAGATTTTTTTTCACAGAATCATCAGTTGAAAAGATCAATTCATGATAGCTAGTCTCAGTTACTGATTTTGGGAGAGAAGTGGATGTCAATTGAAGCTCAACCCCGTCTGGGCGAATTACTGAAATTTGCAAAAGAGGCGTTCCAGTGTATCTCGCTGTATATTCGTAGATAAAGTCACTAGGAAATGAATCGTATTCATAGTCAACTACAAAACCATGTGAAATAATTGATACTTCTCCTACCGTCTGAGATGCAGTTTGTGGATTCTTGAGGATCTTGTGTTCAGGGATTTTTTCTGAGAGAAAATAGTTTACCCAAGCAGGTAGTGATGATTTTGGAAAGGTTATCCAGCTGGCAGGATTATTCCATTCTTTAAAGGTCTCTACAGGAATAGTTACTGCAGCTACTGCTGACATTGCAAAAAGCAGAATTATTATTCCAATACCAACTAAACCTATCTTGTTTCCTGAAAATTCTTGCCACATCTCACGTGAAGAGAGGCTCATCCGGTTCTCACCCTAGGATCAAAGTAACCATACAAAATATCAGCCAGAAAGATGCTCGCAAGGAAAAATGCGGTCAAGACATATGTTGCGCCAATTATCACAGGCAAGTCAAGGACATTTATTGCCTCAAAGTACAATCGCCCCATTCCTGGCCAGTCAAAGACTGCTTCTGTTATGACTGCACCACCAAGTGAACCAGAAAGACTAAGTGCAAGAACTGTTACAATCGGTGGAGCTGCGTTCTTGAGTGCATGCGTATAGATAATTTTTCTTTCTGGAATACCAGCAGCTCTTTTTGCCATAATAAAGTCTTCTTGTAAAATTCCAATCAGAAAGTTTCTAACAAGATACGCCCAAGAACCGAATCCTATTAGGACTAAGGTGATAAGTGGCAGAGTCATGTGATACAACAGGGCTCCGATATATCCTGGATCTGTTATAGGAATCAACGGCGTTGCCCTAGCTGGAAATATCTGATACGCAAATGCAAAGACAAAGATCATAAGCATTCCTATCCACCATACTGGAAAACTGCTGCTTACAACAGCAAAAGTTGAAGTCATTCTGTCAAGCTTTGAGTTTACCTTGCTTCCTGATAGTGCACCAAGAAATATTCCAAGTAAAGAGATAATCACAGTAGCTGTGGTAAAAAGCAGAATTGTACGTGGAAGCTTTTCAAGCAATATGTCTTTGACATTAGATGAACCAGAATCGCTTGTAAGAAATGTTGCGTGTCCAAAATCAAGAATTAGAATCTTGTACATTGTAAGTCCAAGTCGCGGTGGCGAATACCAAGGCTCATCAAGCCCTAGTGCTTTTATTCTCTGATCAATTTGTGCTACTATAAATGAGTCAAGCTCTTCAGGATTCTTAAAATTCTCAACCAGAGCCTTGTTGTCAGTTATCTGCTGTCTTATTTCAAAGGCAACACTCTGTTTTAGTATGCTATCCATGTTAGAGCCTACAAGTGCTATTGTAACCAACAAAGTCGCCATAAGCACTCCAAACATTGTTACGACTCTTGTCAGAATGTATTTCTTAAAGCCCATTTTCTTTCATTTGGAAAATTGAGTTAATAACATTAGGGTTGCTTCTTTTGTCTCCATATAATGAGTGCAGTTATTGTTATTGCCGCCAAGGCAATGCCTACGAACAGATAGGCTGGTGTAAATAGCAAGGTTTCAGAGCCATATCCAAACCCTGGAATTATTTGGTTTTCACCCTTTATAGCCAAAAAGCTAGTATGAATCAGATCGGGTCGTAGTGCAGATTCTGAGACTGCAAAAATCTTCAGATCATTTGCACCAATGCTAAAAAGAGACGTTTGCTCTTCTGACAATATGATATCTGCTTTATCAGGTGTTGATTTTTGTATGCCAGAAGCTACAACCTTACCGTCAGAGTTTGTGAAATAATAATAGAGCGTAGAGTCTGTATCAACAGAAACCGGAATGGTCAATTTTTTTCCTATAGTAATAGTAGTAGGTACATCAACACTGTTTATTTTCGCAATCTTTACATCTTCAAACTTTTTCCAGTGACCTGCTTCAAATGGATACGTTGGATCATCAAAAGCTCTCGTGGTTATTGTTCTAGCCTCCGGTGAATAACTTTCAAGATAAAATGGTCCATTGCTTATTATTGCATGATTGTTTTGCGCTATCCATGAGGTTGAAGAGATGTATCTGGAATCATAGTATTGTGGGCTGGATTCAAATTGTGTCAGTGCAGCTGGAACAAAAGCAGTTTTTTTAAACTCTTCTAGATTAGATTTTATTATTTCTGCATCATTTGGTACAAGTAGGGAAAGCCATCCTATGTTTTTGCCAACTGCACTTGATCGTGAAAATGCGACCTTTCCGTCAGTCACTGCTTTTTCCATTGCAGAATATATCTCCCAAGGCATGTTGGTCCAAACTCCCGCCGAATCTGCAATTTCTGCATCATCAAAGTGCCAATAATCCTGATAGACCTCTATTGTATCTTTATCAATAACTCTAACTGCAATTAATGTCTGAGCTGCTTGATTTGCTCGTGGTGAATACTCCGAGTCAAATGTCTTGTCATCATCTTGTGGTTCAGAACCCCACTCGTACAAAAAGTAGATTGAATACAAGATATCATTCATATCCATTGGTTGCTTGTTATGCCAGTTACCAAATTTCAGATCAAATGTAACTTTGCTTGTGGCTTTTTTGCCCTGACCAACTTGTACCCACTTTTGTTCCTGTGGAACCCATTTTATTGCATCGTCGGGAACATCTAGCTTGCCATTAGGTCCTACAGTATCCACTTTCCACTCGGAGCGAATTGGGATGCTAACACCAGTGTATGGATGCCTGAAAATTCCTGGATCAGAAACCGTATCCCATATAGACCTGCTGTAAAGGTCAGTTATTCCACCCACTGGATTCCAAGCACCTTGGTAGATCTGCTTTACACCTATTGTTAATGAGTTAGAATCAGTTCTTGCATTAATTGGTGTAAATCTACTTGGAACACCTGCTCCAAAATCATTTACTATACCCTCAATTTTTTCGTTTGAAACATACTGATCTATTCTACTTGCAAGAAAAATCCTAACAGATTCTTGTATACCTTCTCTTACGGCTTTCTTCAAAAGTTCAGTTCTCTCTTCTGCAGAAGTAAAGTTTCCTAGAAAGATATTCATTGAAATAGAATCCATGTAATCGTTTTTGTAATTCCAATAAGACGGGTTGTTAAATCCAGGCATATTAGAAAACCATGGGGAATACATTTGAGCAGAAACAAGCGAGTCATATTTTACAAATCCGCCTCTTCCTGCCCATCCTTCTGTGTACAGGTTCCATTTTAGATCAGAAGGATTTGAGCCATATACAATAGAAAATGCCTTGTTTAGATTTCCGAATTCTTTTTTAACAGAAAATCCAACTTTTTCTAGTTGTGACGAAAGAACTTCGCCAATTGATTTTCTTATCTGGTCGTCACTCCTGATGAAAATTATAATCTCGATTTGTTTTGAATCATAGTACCATTTGCCGTCTATTTTTTGTGCACCTGCGCCAAGCAAAGAGTTTGAGATCATCTCTTCAGCAAGCGCAGGATTGTATCTAAAGTTAAATGACTCTAGCTCATCTAAAATCAAAAGATAATCAGGATCAAATGACCCGTAAGCTGAGACCATCGATACTCCATATCCTCCCATGAGCTCATTTACAATCAATTCTCGGTCAATGAGATAGTTGAGCGCAAACCTTACGTCTCTTATAGAAAATGGATTGAATTTTTCACCCTCTGCAGGATTCACAAGAATACTGTAAGAGCCCCCCGTTGATTGAAACACCTTCAAGCCTTCGCGCGATTTTGGATTTTCAATTCTGTCAGAAGGAACTGTGGAATAATATATGTCCAAATTTCCGTTTTTTACTTCTTCAAGTGCAGTGTTCTCGTCTATATATTGTACAAACTGTACTTTATCCACAAAGGTTCCCTTGTCAGCAAATGCAAAAACAGAGCCAAAAGCAAAAACAGCTAGTATGGATACTAGCATTAACTTCATGATTTGTTTTGCTTAAAACCGTATATAAATAACTCAAATTGAATTAAACTTGTTGAATCTTCAAACTATAGTAAGAGGAATAAACGGAATAATTCCTGGAGGTATGTCAATTAAGGATTTTGCTGTCGCTACAAAAACTGATGAGGATACAGCAAAGAAGATACTTGATAGCTTTTTACAAAATGGAATAGGAAGGTATGAGGATCGTCAAGTTTTCTTTGACGAACATGACAGACTAAAGACATGTCTGCTAGCAATACAGATGGGTGCAGCGGTTGACGAGGTTTCAAGATCACTTGAATGGCGGGATTTTGAATCTCTTGCAGCAGAGATTCTAAACTCTAATGATTTTGAAATAACCAAGAATCTAGTTCTTACAAGACCAAGGATGGAAATTGATGTTGTTGGTGTAAAATCAGGGGTAGCCATATTGATTGATTGTAAACATTGGAAAAGAACAAGTCAGTCAGCCATAAAAAAGGCAGTAAAAAAACAGATAGAGAGAACGAAACGTTATCTTACAAAAGAAAAGATCCAAGCAGCAATTCCTGCAATTGTTACCTTATATCAAGAAGAGATAAGATTTGTAGATAAAGTTCCAATTATACCGATATTTCAGCTTAGTTCGTTTTGTGAGGAGTTTTATGGAAGTTTAGACGAACTTCATACATTAGAACATAGTCAAAAAGAAGAAGATGGTAGCACCTATCAAAAACATCTGGGTGATTCTCATAGTACGGTCTAGCGATTTTGAATAATCCTCAAGTAATGTAGTTCCCATCACTTTGACATCTGTTTGATGTTGTAGTGCTTCAAAAGAAGCCAAAGAAAGATTCTGTTCAGCCTTTTTTGCCAGATCTAGATACCATGACGCAGCTGCATCAACTGCAGACAAGCTGCCAAAGGCAAAGTACCCGTGCTTGTTTCTAGCTTCTCTTGTTTTGTAATGAGTGTCTGAAGTACACATCTCAAGTAAATTGTAACCATTTTTTGAAAGATGATTTACAATTTCTTCTCTAAACCCATTTTGCATATTGTTAGAATCAGACCAGCCAAGGAAAAACTTCTCTTCACCAATTTTCATGCAAAGAATTCCAATTCCACTAGGTCCCAAGTCATCTGCCGAAATTTTTTGATTTTCCAAATTTGCATAACCAATTTCAAACGGAAAAGATTCTTTTGTTATTAATGTGTCAAGGTTTGATTTTGCTGCCTTGAAGAGATCATCGGCGTCATTTGGGAGAATTCCTTCTCCCATAGCGTTATGACTGTCTATGATCAGGATTCTTTCAAATCCACGGTTTTTTGCATATTGCTCAAGCTCATTTTTTACATATAGTGGTACATCCTCCATTCCATGTGGTGAGAGTGACAAAATCAGAACAACTGTTTTGTCAAAGAGAAAACTGACTGTTCTTGCCTTGTTTACTTGAACAGTAACCGGTTTTGTGCATCGTTGACCCTGTTGTATGATTGAGCTTTTAGCAAAACTTGCAAGATATGCATCCACTTGTGATTTTGATGGCAGGTTAAGTGAGTGATCAGAGATACTATGCATTACCATTGCAGACGAGTTTAGATTCTTGTATATCTGATATGGAATGTTACTTCCGCCAATTGGGTGAAATGGCCCCGGATGAACATCAGGAAGAACCATAGTAAATTCGTTATTTTTCGTTTTGAATTTCATTTGAAATGTAGACACTTTAGATGGTTGGGAACGCTCCTCCATCAAACGTTCCATCTCAGAAGGGTCGTTTTTTGTCCATGCTTTGATATAGGCTTGTAATATCTTGTGAGTACTTGGAATTTTTGACCCACCGGCTCTGTCTGTAATAATGCTCCAAACCGTCCCCACTACCAAAAACACAATACCATATGCAATTGCATGCAAGTCAGTAAGCATAGGAATCCAGAATTGCCAAGGAACAATTGCCAAAAACATTGCAAGCGGTTGAATAAGACAGAGTGCCCATGCTAACTTGACCTTTGCACCAAGAACTGATGTAAAAATTCCAATTCTAAAGCTTGCAAACAAAAACATTCCTTCTGTCAGATATATTGGCAAGAGATCTGGTTTAGAAAATACTGGTACTGCTATCAAACCTCCTAATGCGGTAACAAACCACAGAAGACTTCCAAATCCAGAGATATGACGAATCTTTGAAAGTTCAGTACGTAACACGCTATAATCAATTATTTGTGTAACAAGTAATACAGCTATTGCCAGTGGTAGATGAAAGAAAAGCTTGCTGTATGTATCAAAGTAGGCATATGCCGCAAGTAGAACAATTGTAGATGCTGCAAAGACAGAAACAATTAGCGAGAGATAAGGTGATGATGGGGTGAGTAATGTTAAGGAATACCTCCTATGAATACGAGATACGTTATCAGCGTTTTCGGTCATGGTAGGAAGAATATTTTTAGAATCCAGGAGATTGCGATTAGGCCGCTTGGAATAGCCACCACTATCTCTGGCCTTATTCTGTATCCCTTGGTTTCATCCTCAAAGAACCTCAAAAGACCAGCACTAGATGCTGGCAATGGAGCCGATTTTTTCTTGCTACTCATGGCTGTCTTTGAGAGGACAGATTTTTACATAAAAACTTTTGTTATCTTATTTTTTTTAGCTTATCTATAATATCAGTTAGCTCACTTATTGATTTTAGGATCTTCTGCTGTTTTTCATGATCCTTTTCCTGTTCGAGCTCTTTAGCTAGATCTTGTAGTTTTTGCTCAAATTTTGTAAGAGCTATATTCACATCAGGTTTTTTTTCTTCTATTTGTACTGGAATGTTTTCATCTTTTGCTTCTCTTCCACAATTTACACAAAGGGCATGCCCATCCTTTATGACACGTACACCTTTACAGTAGGGGCAAGGGTCACTTACCAAAGTCGCACCCTTTAGGAGCAACTCTACAGCTTTTTTGGCAAGATCCTTTGACACAAACCTATTTTACAAATCCAAGTAAAAAACCTAGAGACTGACAAGGCTTAATAGTAGGAAAGCGAGATTTTACTTTGAATGGCGGTAATCTGCAATACATGCGGACTTCCTGATGATTTATGCGCCTGTGGTGAACTTGAAAAAGATTCTACTCAAATTGTTGTTCGTGTAGAGGAAAGACGCTTTAAAAAGAAAGGTACCATGATAGAAGGAATCAATCCCAAGATGAATGATCTTGGAAAAGTTGTTAGAGAGCTAAAAGCAAAATATGCTTGCGGTGGTACAGTAAAAGAGGGTTACATTCTTCTTCAAGGTGACCACCGGGATACGATCAAAGGAACTTTAGTAAAACTTGGATTTCCTGAATCGAGTATAGAAGTGCATTAAACTAGACTTGCTAAAAAATGAAAATTTCTTAAGAGTTCTTGCGATTCCGTATTCTGCACTAGTATCTGTAATTTTTGGAATGATGCTACTGTCTTTTCCTATTGGTGCATATGTGGTTTTTAATTCTGATATTGGAAAGGAAATAAATTTTGAATACCCTCTTGAGGGATTAGATGTCTTTATTGGTGGCATAAGTTTTAAGCTTCCACTCAAGTTTGAGATTGGCGAGGCTTTTGCTGTATTATGGTGTATCTACATAATCTTGTTTTCCATTACTATTTTAGGGCCCAATAGGAATTTTATGAAAGCGCTAACCTCACTTATGACTGAAAGATGGCAGAACATCAAAGATAATTCTTTTCTAAGCATGATAACGTGGTTTTCAATCTTAATTGTATTTTCTGTACTCATTGATTCTACACAACAAATTGTTGGTGTAAAGACAGAACCACCAGAATTTCAAAACGCATTAATACAATTTTTTGAAGTTACTGCGTCACCATTAAAAGAGGAAGTTGGGTTCCGGATGTTATTAATTGGCATTCCGCTTTTTGCAATGTTTTCTCATAAAGCTTCATTGGCATATTTTTTCAAATCTCTCTGGCATCCTTCAAAAAATCTTGAAATTACAAACTACAAAAAGGTGGTAATTTTGATTATATTGGTAGGAGTATTTTTTGGAGCAGCTCACATAATTTCTGGTGCGCCATGGAGTTCTGGCAAGTTTGCTCAAGCAACTGTAGCAGGGGTAATAATAGGATGGGTTTATGTAAGATATGGATTAGCACCAGCAATTTTGATCCACTGGGCAACAAACTATTTCATCTCTTCTTATGTTTTTTTCATGTCTGACATAAATCAGACTTCGATTGTACATGAGTTTTCAAACCCATTTCTTAATACGCTTGAAGTTTTACTCTTGGCCACAGGAGTACTAGCTATATCTATGCTTGTTTTAAATTACATCAAGTCAAAAAGAGAGCCTACAGCTTTAACGCCAGCTTAAGCCCTTTGTACCTGTTTCTGATTGTTACTTCGGTAATACCCGCAGCTTCAGCAACATCTTTTTGAGTTTTGCTTTCACCGTTTAATACACAAGCGACATAAAGTGCTGCAGTTGCAAGTCCCATGTCATGCATTGCGAGTGAAGTTGGTACGCCGGTTCTACTTCTGTCATCATGTTCATCCTTTGAAAAGGAACGCCACTCTGGACCTGATTCTTCTAATCTGCTCGTCATGACAAAACCGCAGCTTCCACAAAATGTCTCCCCAGTATCATTATCAGTAACCAAGCGGCCCTTTCCACATCTTGGACATCTCTCTGCAGGGTTTAGTGTGTCTTTAACCAATTCTGTTACACAAAAATTATTTTTGATCTCCTTGTAGAATGCTTTAATGTTACAAATCTATTATGTTTTATGCTCTTAATCAAAATGAAAAATGAGTTTGGTTTTCTATAACAAATTTTTAAGTATGTCTGAAATTGAATAATTTGTGTTTTTTAAAATATAATGAAGATCCTCAGGCTCATCTATGTCAAGCATTATCCTTCTTATTAAAACGAGTGCGGTTGAGGCGGTTTTGTTTTGTGCTGTAGTAAGATGTATCTTGTAGCTGTCCTCGTCATAATGAGTTTCCATCAGATTGACTGGCGTTCTAAACAGTGCGTTTGTTCCATCAAACTTTCTAGATGGAACAACCAATGCACAGCTTGGCATGATGTGAAAATCAAAAAGTGCTTGTATGTCTTCTGATTGTATAAGCGGAATATCTTGAGGAAAAACTATAGTAGAATCAAAATCTTCAGCTAGAAGATATCTATCGGCTAGGTATACTGCATTATTTACTCCTAATTCTTTCTCATCATGAATTTCAATAGCGCCAAACTTTTTTCCAATCTTAAATGCGCTTTCATCCTTGCTAACAATTGCAATTTTTTCGATTAGTTTTGATTGCGAAATTGCATGTAAAACATCATTTAGCATTGCCTTGCATACATCTTCAGTCTTTTCACAAGACAAGTTTAGTCGTGTTTTGGCCTTTGAAAAAGTCTTTACAGGTACAATTGCCGCTGTTCTAAATCTAGGCATGCACTTGTTTTAGAATAAACCCAGCAAGAGCATCTTCGTCCATTTTGTCTTTCATTTTTATTTTAGTTTCGTACACATGCATGTCTAAGTTTTGGATCTTTCTTGTAAGCAATCTGTCAGATGAATCTATTACGATATGAGAAGCAACGTCAGAATACATCTTTGCAAGCCCATATGCAGAAACTTCCATACCAGCAGCCTCCAAATATTTTGCTGCTGGTCCGGTGATTGCCTTGTTTCCAATAAGCGGACTTACTACCACAACTTTCCTTTTTGATTTTGAAAGTTCTTTTTTTATTCCCTTAATAGAAAGAATTGGTCCTATGCTTGTAAGTGGATTTCCTGGTGCAATAATAACTAGCTTTGAATCATGAATTGCATTTACAGCCGCGGGATTTGCACGTGCCTTGTCAGCCCCAAGATATTTTATTCCTTCCACATTGTCTTGCCCCTTGTACTTAACCCAGAATTCCTGTATGTGAAGTTCACCCCTACTTGTCACAATTCTTGTTTCAACAGTATTATCGGTTACAGGAATTATTTTGGTATCTATTGCAAACTTTTGACACATCCAAGTTGTTATGTCACTTAGATTCTTGCCGTTTTTGAGCATGTTTGTTCGCATAAGATGGATGGCTGCATCTCTATCACCGATCTTAAACCATGTCTCTTCGCCAAGCATCTCCATTTGGCGCAAAAATCCATACGTATCTTTTTTGATTCCCCATCCTTTATCATTATCAAGCAAGTCAGCAAGGCCATAAAGAATTGTATCTATATCAGGACAAACATACAAACCATAAAGCCAGTAGTTATCACCGACATTTGCTATTACGCTAATATCCCTGGTCTGCGAAGCGACACCACGGACAAGTTTGACCGAACCTGTTCCCCCGGTAAGTATTGTGATCATTTTTTCAGCTCTTAGAAAGACCTGTTTATGTGAACTAATGCACAATAATTACTTTTGCCATTCAACATCTAATACAAGAAATTAATCACCTCTCAAATTATAATAAGATTTATTACTATCGGTAAAAGCAGTTTTTTTGTGCGTAGCAATAATTTATTTTTTATGGCAGCATTAATTGGTCTTTTATTGATTAGCAATTTTACATCTATTTGGGCTGCTCAGCTTGATGCCAAAATTGGAACAAAGGCAGAATCTTCAACGCCAACTTTTAAATTTTTGAGAACTATTTTCTTCGAGTATCCAGAAGGCGGTGAGCTCGCTGATCTTTTGCGTGGAAAAGATATAGTAGTAACTTTTGAGGCCGATTCTACAACGCCAGGAGTCTCGGAACTGATATCAATGATAAATAAGAACTTAGCACAGGACCTTGATAGTACCGTTTTTGTAACCGATTTATCTCTAACCTACCGGGCACACCTTGCGGGTAGAGGAGATTCTGCTGCAGTGGATTATAAAATCACTATGACACCTACCATAACAAATTATGTATTGCGTCAGGCAACTGATTCATCGGCTGCCATCGTAGACTCACACTGGCGCGGAATTACAGTCAATCAACCAGTTATCATAGCAAGCCCAGATGCTGGTGATGTGGATATTAATACACCGGTGTGGTTATTTGAAAAAGAAACTCCTGGTGTGTATTCTAAAATAATTGGGACTGATGCTAAAGACATTTTGAATACTCCTTTGATTGACGCAAGCAGTATTCTAGCACAGCCACTTTCCAACTGGCACCACCTATTTGACCCATCTGGAACAATTTCTGAAGCAAGCAAGTTTGGTTATCAAGGAGAAAAGGTGGTCATAACAAGTTTCACCATGGGAGAAAGCAGCTTGCGAGAGGGAATACAAGAAGCAAGAGAGCATGAAGTTGAATTCACTTTGGATAGACCATATGTTATTAGATCAGTAGAATCTGCAAGCTCAGCAAACATACAGATGGATGGGTTTGTTACAGAAACAACGATAGAGGGAGTTGAATATTTTGGTTCTAGCCCTGAAGTTCCAGAAGGTGCTGCAACTACGTCAACTGGCGGATTTCCAGTTTATATAATATATGGAATGGCCGGTGCAGGTGGCGCTGTAGCTGTTATGATTTTATTTTGGAGCGACAGGAAGCTAAAGAAAAAACAAGCAGGCTAGGTTTTAGATAAAATAAAAAATGGTGCGTGCCAGCCGTAACCCTCCTTCTGTTTTTACGAGATTTGGCTATGCGGCCTACCTAAACAAAGTGCAGCACTTGTAGTTTTGTTTGGCCTTGCTCCGTGTGGGTCAGCTCTTTCATTCCTTGCCGGAAACCTCAGGTTTTGCCATCACAGTACACGCCGGGTCGGATTGTTTTCTGTTCTGGAGCCAGCCATCTCTGGCTATCCATCTCTGGATCACACTTACTGCATGGAGGGAGGAGTTTCCTCTGCCTTAGCAGTAGCTCGCGCACCAGCTCGCACCTTTGATTATAAAAGAGAAATTTCTATTTGAAGATTACCAGAATGTTTTCTTCCTGAATTATATGCACAGAATTACATTTTTGGTGTAAAATAGTCTTCATCAGAACGAGTTTTTGCTCTTTTCATTTTAATGAAAAATACCAACCTGAGTGCATCAAGATACATTTTGTAAATGAATCTGTTTTCTCTAAGTCGTGGGGCAATCATGTTCCAGAAATATCTTGCTTGCATTCCAGACAATCTAGAATTTCGTATTACAAAAACTGTCTTAGTAGATTTTTCAATTATCTCAATTGTCTTTGGGCTGAATGCCTGATCTGATTGGTTGCCTGCACCAACAAGTATTATTTCAGGTTTCTTGCTCTCAAAGTTTTGAAGTAAACCCTGCATTACACTATCTGTTTGTGGATAAACTCTTTCAACTGGGATTTTTTTCAAATCCAAATCAAACATTTTTTCATTTATTGTGTTCAAAATGTCTCGCTCTTCCTCTGGTGATTCAACAACGCCTCTAACAATTCGTATAGTACTGTTTAATGATTTTGAAAGTGAGTTTGCAATTTCAAGTCCAAGATTTGAGTGTCTTCCTTTATCATAGGAAACTACTAGATTTGAGAGTTCATTTTCAAAGTTCTCTTTTATATTAACTCCAATAATGTCACAAGTTGTAAGTGATAGTAGCTTTCTGTTACTGCGCAGGCTGGAAAAATCCATTATAAGCAAATTAATTCCTTGCTCTTCCACAGTTGCAAGGATGGCTTCCGTAGTGTCATGTGAAAGCCTGACAAGATATCTGGATGGCACTAATTCTGGAAGTGTTTTTTTGAATTCTTCAAATGATTTCATAGCTGGTTCTGCAAATCCCTGTGCGGAAGAAAGAGGAAGCTGTATTGGAACTGTCACTACACTAAGAAATGAAATTTCGCCTTGCTTATCTTTGGCTATGGCTGAGCCAATCTTTTCAAGATTTTGAGCAGTTTTTGGATCAAATACTATCATGATACGGTAGTCTTTTCGCTCCTGAGGGCCTTCACTACCTACCAAGGGAGCATAGTGCTCGAGCTCCTTCTTGATAGAATATATTTTGTAAATTGAAAAACCAATTATTACCCAAATGATAGCAATAGCCCAGCTTAATGGGTTATAGATCAGCAGATATATCGCAAGACCGATTGTAGAAAACACGCCTGCAAGTGGCAGAATCGGAAAAAGAGGCGTCTTAAATCCGTACTCTAGCTTATGGCCATATAGTCTTCTTATGGTTATTGCGGCCATGTTGACTTGCGCAAAAAGAAATAGAAACATTACACTGGCAGCTAGAGCAATCTGTTCAAGCGGCAACAGTACTGCTACAATCAGCATGATAAAGCCGGAAACTGCTGTTGCCAAATATGGAGTACGGTATTTTGGATGAATTGAGCTAAGTTTGCTAGGCAGGTTGTATTGTCTACCCATTGCAAATGCAACCCTGCTAGAAGAAAATGTTGTGGCGTTCAGTGCAGAAAGTGTTGAGACCATACCACCTGCGAGAACTATCAGAGCTCCAAAGGGCAAAAGGAACTTTGCTCCTTCTACTATTCCAAGCTCTTTGTGCTCACCAATAAATTTCCATGACTCTTTTCCCACCTCAGCTGGATTCAAACCACCTATGAAAACGAATGCAAAAATGATGTAAAGAGTTACCACAACACCTAACGAGATAAAAATTGCCCGTGGAATGTTCTTTTTTGGATTTTTTACTTCCTCTCCAGTTTGGACAATTATTTCATAACCTTCGAAAGCTATAAACGTCAACCCCATGGCGATTATTAGCCCAATGCTGCCATTAGGGAAAAAGTTCTCAAAGTTCGTAGACCAGCTAGGATTAGTAAAAGTCATTGCATACAAACCTGCTACAATCAGAACAAATATGATAACAAGTTGTGAGAATGTAATGGCGTTTCCTATTTTACCTGTATCAGAAACTCCCTTGACATTAATATAGGTAAAAAGTACGATTACAAGAACTGCAATTATCTTTTCAAGTGGGACTCCAACATATTCGCTTGGTACTCCAACCAAAGTTAACAAGTGACCAAAAAAAGAACCAAAGGCTACTGCATATAGACTTCCTGCTATCATATGGCCAAACCACGACATCCAACCGCTGATAAACGCGTTTGGTCTGGGAAGACCTTCTCTTATCCACTTATAACCCCCACCAGCCTCTGGTAGTGCAGACCCGAGTTCGGCATAGGTCAGAGCAGTAAACATAGTAATTATTCCATTGATCAGAAATGCAATCATTAGTGCTGGTCCTGCCTCATCCATGGCTGGTCCTACGAGAACAAAGATGGCACCACCTATCATAGCGGCTACGCCAACCATCGTTATATCAAGCAGTGAAAGGCTTCGTACGAGACCTGAAGAGGGCTTTTCAGTAGACAATATTACCTATCCGTGTGGAAAAAAATGGTCGAATAAATCTCTACTCGTTGATTGTGAGCTATGAATAAAGAAATTTCTATTGACTTGTCGCTAATAAGCCATATTCTTTTATTATTGAGTTAATCTCATCTTCAGAATTTGCTTTTGAATAGTCTTCAAGAAGATTTCTGTTAAGATCATAAAATGTATGACCCCACTTGAATTTATCAAGTAATTCATTTGCAAGAGTCTTAAATCCCAAAATAAAAGCTGTACCTGCTATTGCTTCAACTGTAGTAAGCTTGTTGAGTTTTGAATAATTTACTGGGTTTCCTGCTAAAAGCGGTGGTAGTTTTCGTGCAATACCAGTAAATTTTTTCTTGAACATTTTTTCTGCTAGCTCCCACGAACAATCAATTCCAGTTATTGAATCTGCAAGCAATCTGTCATCATTGAGAAGGGTTCTTTTTGCAAATGGATCAAGAAGTATTGTGTTCAAGGAGGTTGTTCGTACACTCGTTGCAAGTTTAAATTTGACAAGCTTTGCAGCAGTACATTTTTTTGGATCATCTTGCCTAAACATCAGTACCTGCACTTGCATGTACTTACAATTTACTCTGTAGATGTATATGAAATCTTGTAATAGAACCTAGAAATTTGGTTATCTTTTATGATTTCCACATTCCAGTTTCCGTCAGGGAGTGTGCCATCTGGATCTTCTGGCAAAATTGTAAATTTCTCAAGTACTGTACCAGCACCGCTGTATCTTACCTTGAAGTTTGTGCCATCCATATTTACTATCTTATACAATGATGTGTCACTGCGAGTAGATTTTGTAATTTTACAATTAGAACCTTGACCAATAAGGCAAGTCCCATCTTCTGTAGTTACTTTAATGTTTACAGCAGATTCATCACCAGCGTTCACACGAAGCAATCCATCAAAGACCCTTGGAGTAAAGGTCGCATCTTC
This sequence comes from Nitrosopumilaceae archaeon, assembly GCA_040877685.1. Classification (GTDB taxonomy): domain Archaea; phylum Thermoproteota; class Nitrososphaeria; order Nitrososphaerales; family Nitrosopumilaceae; genus JBBDNF01. Next base: position 21,416 of record JBBDNF010000084.1, on the reverse strand, counting down.
AACAGTTTTTTCGCCAATAGTTATTTGCGTTGAAGACTCTGTTATTCTATTTACTTTGTCTACAATTTTTTTAGGCGTTGGTGTTGGTTCAGTAGGGATCTCTTTGGTTGGTTCTTCGACTTCAACTGGAGGTAACTCACTAACTACCTCAAATGTATCACTAACAGTATAAAAGTCAGTATCAGCTGTGACGGTATAACTTCCCAGTTTTGCATTACCAGAAATTTTGTAATCATAATTAAAAGAACCGCTTGGATCAAAACGCACTGTGACTGGTGTTGGTACTGATTTGCTGTTATCTGATACAGTAATATCTACATCAAACGCCGAGGTAATCTTGTTTGTCCTTCCAGTTATCTTGACAGCCTCGCCTAGAAGATACTTGTCTTTTTCAGTTTCTACAAGTAAGACAAGTGGAGCGTCTACACCCGTGACGAATCTGTCATCCACTTTAAAGACTGTCTGAGACTTTGCATCATAGTATTTTGCAATTATCTTGTATTCGCCAGTTTTATAGACAACAGGAACCAGCTTGAATGAGGTTTGGAACTTTCCTCCTGCGTTGAGGTCCACAAACGCTTTCGCAATTTCTTTATTGGCTTCATTTTTTAATACAACCTCAGGTCTCACATTTACCACCAAGCCTTCGGTTCCAGAAACTTTTCTTATTGCGCTACCAAATACTGTAAGGGTTTCACCTGTATTATACACCGCTTTGTCGGTTTCTACGACAAGTGGCAATGGTGCAGTTTCTGCTGCAGGATCCTTTGAAACCTTAATGAACACATTAATTTCATCAGAATCAGAACGCACTGTTATTTTATAAATTCCAAAGGTTGTGGTGTAGTCGGGAATAATCCAACTCCATGAAAAGAGGCCTTTATCTATGAGCACGGAATCACTAGTTGTCTTTCCATTTGGATCTGTGAGAATTATTTGGTATGATGACTGAGCTGTGAAAGTAGATACTTTGCCTGTTAGCTTTACTTCCTCTCCAATGCCGTATACTTCTTTGTCTGTGCTTGCAATTATCTTCACACCAGCGCCCAGATCAAGTATATCTTCTACTGAAAATGATGTTGAAGCTGTAAGATCACCATAAGTTGCTTTGAGAAGATAAGTTCCTTTTTCAAAGATGTTTCTATATATGGTGCTTTTTATCTCAAAGTTACCCGAACTGTCTGGAACTCCAGTAAAGGAATAAACTGCATCTTGATTTTTACCAGCTGATGCGCGTGGATCACCTTTTGATATTATCTGTGTTCCATCTGCTTTTACTATCGAAATCTGTACGGTCTGTCTTCCAAAGTCTTTCTTTTCTGTTACTTTACCTGTAACAACTAATGGGTCACCGATATTATAGAAAAGTTTGTTAGTTGAAATAGAAAGTGGACCTGATTCTACCGCTACAAATTCACTTGGATTTTCCACCACTTTGAAAAAGATTTGGGCTGATCCTATCTCTTTTGATACTGTTACTTTATAGTCTCCGTATCGATCCGTTTTGTTTGGAATTTTCAGCTCGTACTTGAAGGTGCCATCACCTTCAAGCCTAGTAACATCCCTAATTTGCAACGTGTCAATGACATCTTTTTTTGCAAAAGCTTGTACTATCTCAATATCAAAAGATGGTATCCAGACTTTGTTGCTACGACCTGTAATTATTACTGTATCTCCAAGACCATATGCAGTTTTGTCTGTGGCAAGGGAGATAAGCGTGTCCTCTTTTATTTCTGGTACTAATTCGTATGAGGTTTGGGCAGTTTCTGTATCGTATGTTGAAATGATATCGTATTTTCCATATACTGGATTTACTGTATTAATGAAGATTTTAACGGAAAACTGACCCTGTGTGTCTGGATAAAGTGTGCCATCATAGACCTGTTTTTTGTTAGGATCAAATACTTTAAACTGCATACCAGTAAATGGAATGATTTTTGATGTATTTGCACCAATTGTAGCCTTTTCACCAGGAATGTAAGATAATTTATCTGTGCGAATTGAGACTATGGGCAGTGCTTCTTTTTGTGGTGGAATAAATGCTTTTTCACCTAAAGCAAACTGTGTCATAGAGATTGCACTTCCATATTTTACTGATACCTTGTAATCACCATCTGGAACATTTAATGCCTTGTCAGTTTTCATTTCCGTCTTAAAGAATCTCACGGTATCTGGGTATAATACAAAAGTTTTTGCAAAACCAGATGGTCCTGAAATGACCATAGTTACTTTTTCTGGTGTGTATGGTTGATTTGGTACACTGACTTTTTTTGAAACTTGACCAGTTATCTTTACTGCCTCACCAAAAATATAGCCTGTCTTATCAGTCGAAACCATAATAGACAGGCCTGCTTCTGTAACTGAAGAAGAAAGTTTTCCGTTTGATGAACCTGCGTTTGATAGTTTGAATATCCAATCAGTGGCAGAGTCTGTATCAAGTCCGTCTGCAGTCCTTTGCCATGATTTAAAGCCGTTTTCAATATCTCGAAGTAATGGAGTTTGATCAATTACTGTCCCATTTTTGCTTTTTAGTTGAACCGTCGCAGAAATATCAGGAAACCACAAAGGGCCATAAGTATAAGTCAAAAATCCACCGCTTGAAATTTTGGTGCCTTCTGGTATTTTGTAGGTAAGTTTTAGGCCAGATGTAGCCCCAATGGTCCATCCTCCAACATCTACTGACATATCAGTTGGATTATAGAGTTCAATCCACTCTCCAAGTGTTTTAGAGTCATCTCCAAGGGGATTGTTTTCAACTTCGTTTATCACGACATGGTCAGCAAGAGGACTTGACTGACCTAATGCAGGATAGAGATTTCCAAATAACAGAATTATGGCCAAAAATCCTAACATTAGATGTGACTTCAATTCTTTTACCTGTACTATCATTTCATCGTGAATAATGTAATTTTAGGTAGTGAATGTGGAAAAGTTGAGCTAGTTATGAATGCCCAATATGCACCAATATACATGAGTAAAATGCGATTTTATGCATTATAAGTGGTGCGTAGAATTTGTTCTCTTGAAAATTGAACCTTGTATTGTCGCTTTAGAAAGAACTGTCTAACTAGCAAAAGTTCTATCATCAGGGTTGGTTGATCTATCACAATTAGGGCATTTGTTTTTAACAATTTTTTCACCACATACAGCACAAATTCCTTCTCCAACTACTTTTTGAATCATTCTTCTTTTTCTTCCCACAAAAACCTTTATTCCAAAATAGATAGCAATTGCAATGCCAACTGCATATATTGGTGCAATAAAAGGTAGCATTCCTATCATTAAAAATAAAATTCCAACGATCAGAACTATTTCTTTTTTTTCAAAACCCAATTATTTCACGTGATCAAAGTTTTAATAAAAATCTATGCCAGTGCTCAGAGTCACTGAATTTGCATTCATTTTGAATCATGTCTCTAACTCTTCTTCATCGCCTGGCCTCATTAGGTTGGTAAAAGTAAGATAAGAACTAACTGAAAAGATATAACACAATTATGCCATATTATATTATGTCAAAGATTGACATCCAGAAACAAAAGAGGTTTGGAACCAATCTTATTTTGATTTGTGTGCTTTTTTTGTTTACATACACGGGTATAAGATACGAGTCTTCTCAAATAGTCATTATTTTAGTGGAATCTGTGCTGGTTCTACTTTCGTTGTGGTTTGTTTTATCCATGAAAAAGGAAGGTTTTGGCCCCCTGGTGACTTCAATGCTTGGTTGTTCTGTTTTTATTCTGATGGTTCTGATTCCAACTAACATTCCAGTTACTGCTGAAACTCTAGACCCAATGTCATTTACGACCGAGTCTATTGCAGATAGAATTGCACATATGAAAGAAAAACGTGAGATAATGAAAGAGTATGGACTATACATTGGACTTGGCAATCTTGGAATATCGATGGCATTTGCATACAGACCAACTCTTCTTTATGTTAAAAACCGAACGCCAGATGAGTTGCCCTATCCCATATGGGATAGCGATAAACAAATCATAACTCGCTTTAGTCCAAACTTAGTTCCTGTGCGCTCACTTTTGAATGAAAAAGAAAGATGGTTTATCTTCAAGTACAAATTTATTTTAATGTCAATTGAAAGTAAAATCTATCTAGTCAGACCAAACGACAGTGTGCCAGAAACTGCAATACTCTTAAGGTCAAAATCAGGACAGTCACCTCTTGGAACGTAGTCATAATTTTTGCTCTTTTTACTTGCTTTCCTTTGGTCTTCATCCTTTTAGTAGAATCTTACCACGTTTACGTAAATGGGAAAACGAAAGTTTACAATTGATCTTGGCAATGAAAAAATCGAAGTTGAAGGTCATCAGCACAAAAACGTTGCCATAAAGTATCTTATGAAAAGACGTAGATCACTTCTCATGACCCGTGACAAGGAAAAAGTAGAACGATTGTATGAGAGCGTCCCAAAGGTCATATCCATAATTGGCGGTCATTTGACCAAATCCTACAAAGTAAACTGGGAAAGAGAAGGTACTACAGAGTTTGAAGGTTCCAGGTTTGTCTTCACATTAACCGAGTTACCAGATCAAAAGGTAATTGCATAAAGCCTCTAAAATGGTGGGATCGGCCGGATTTGAACCGACGACCTCAGGTACCCAAAACCCGAATCATGCCAAGCTAGACCACGATCCCGAGATGAGAGCAGTTTGGAGCACCCCAATTTAAGCTTCACAGGGTGATGATTTTAAATAATATACAAAATCTAGACTAGCCTATGCAAATTCAAGATTATCTAAATGCTGGAAAAATTGCTGCAGAGCTAAGAGAAAAAGCCAGAAAAAAACATCATGTGGGTTCTACCCTCTACGAGATTTGTGAGTCTATAGAAAAGGAAATAGTACAAAAGGGTGCCAAGTGTGCTTTTCCTGTAAACACTAGCATAAACGAAGTTGCGGCTCATTATACTGCAGAGCCAAATGATCAGAGAATAATTCAAGAAACAGATTTGTTAAAAATTGATCTTGGTGTGCAGATAAATGGTTACATTGCAGACACTGCAGTAACGGTTTGTTATGACCCAAAGTTTGATTTTCTAATACAAGCTGCAGAAGCAGCATTAAAAGATGCAATTTCAATGATAAGAGTAGGCATAAAGTCAAGTGATGTTGGAAAGACAATAGAAAATACTGTAAAACAGATGGGTGGAATACCAATATCAAACCTTAGTGGACACTCACTTGAACAATATACTATTCATGCTGGAAAATCCATCCCAAATATCTGGTCTGTAGGATCTTTTTCATTTTTACCTACTGAAGCCTATGCGTGTGAGCCCTTTGTTACCACAAGAGATGGCCTTGGATTTGTCCGTGAAGGCAAAACAAGAAACATATTCTCACTAGTTACACGAAAAAGAACAAAAGATGCAGAAGCTGACAGGCTTATTGATTACATCTGGGAAAACTTCAACATGCTGCCTTTTGCATTAAGGTGGCTTATTCCAGATTGGGATGAAGAAACAGCTAGAGTCCTGTTGGATAAGCTTGTCAAAAATAAGTCAATACGATCATATCCTATATTGGTAGAGGCAAATGGACAGAGGGTAGCGCAAGCAGAGCACACATTCATTCCCCAAGAAAATGGAATAACAGTAACTACTCTTTAAGATACTTCGCCAAAAATTTTAGTAATTAACAACTGGCCCTTACACGAAGAACAAATATCTGTATTTTTAAATACATAATCTCCTTCTTTGAACTTTCTTTTTGAAATTGCTTTACATGAATTACATTGTTCGACCGAATACGGAGTTATGATCTCTTTTTTCTTTGAAAATATCATTGTGATACTCCCAGAGTGTTTCCTACCCCTATGACAAGTATAGACTGCCCAATCTTTGTATTTTCTTTTATAAGGTCATGTACTTGAGATGTAACTTTTTCTGCAGAATCTACAATCTCTTTTTTCATTAACGTTATAGCTTCTTTTATGGATTGTTTTATCACGATAGCATAGATTGGAATCTTATGTTTTGTTGCAACCTCTTCTATTTGGAATCTGTCTGTACCAATCCCACCAATAGCTGCGCCAAAACCCTGCGCTATTGAGCCTGATTCTTCGCCTTCTAGTTTTAGTGCAGCATCTACCATGACTATTATATCCGGTTTACTTTCTGGGATGATCCTTTCAAGTGCATCTCCTGGTCTTCCAACTGTTGCAGATGGTCCTTCTGCTTTCATAAGATAGAGCTTTCTTCCTTCGTATTCTGATTCACTCCATATGGTCTCAAAGGCAGCAGTCTTTTTTGATGTACCAAGCATCATCTTGCCTACTATCATTGGGCCTATGCCATCACCAATTGGCTGACCATGCTTGAAGGCATCAACAGCTGTCTTGAGCGCCTCTGCTTCTTCCATGATAAATGGCATCATCATTTGCAGTGGTAAAATAAGTGGAAAGTTGTTTTGCTTTTTTGCTGTAAGGAAAAGGTGTCTTACTATTTTGTAAAGAAGGTGTAAAGTTGTAGCTGCTTCTAGTATGTTTTCAATCTTACTTGCCTCCAAGCTACTAAGCTCAGGAGAAAGCGTCTTTACTTGAAGTCTAACATAGTCTTCCCGTGAGCGTACTATGTGTCTTACTTTTGGTACAATTCCATTTGGATCCATGTCTACAGGCATTATTGTAAAATGTTCAAAGAATCTGTCAATCTTAGCTGTTGGATCAGTTGCCGGCTTTAGTGATGTCTTGAGATATTCAATTAATTCCTTTCTCGCCTCTTCTTTGAATGCCTTTAGCTTTTCTATAGATTTGGAAATTTCTGAAGATGTGATTTGCAGCTGAATTCTCTGACCATAAAACATGAAAATTATTATGGGTACAATCCATACAAGCCACATTAGAGGATTAGAATCATTGTTATTGCTAAAGAGATCATCAATATTTATTCCTAGAAATTCCAATAATTTCAAAAAGTGATTTTGCTAAATTAAATCTTTGTTAAGATTTTGCTTGCTTTTTACCCTAGGAATTGACATAATCTAAACTTTAAAGCAACAAAAGCAAAGGGTAGCTATGAAACCTCAAAAAATTGGGCCTGAAATTCAGAAAATGATAAGTGGTCAAGTACTTTGGGACAAACAAAGTAGAGATCTTTATTCTGTTGATGCAAGCTCTTATCTTGTTAAACCACAAGTAGTTGTCCTTCCTAAGAGTGAACAAGACATTATTGCAATTTTAAAGTACGCAGCAAAAAACAGAATATCTGTAACTCCACGTGGTGCTGGAACGGGTCTTGTTGGAAGCGCATTAGGAAATGGAATAATTCTAGATCTTAGACATTTTGACAAAATTAGAGTTGGTCCTAATTATGTAGAAGCTGGTAGTGGAGTCTTCAAAGGAAACCTTGACTATGCACTAGAAAAGATTGGTAGGTTTTTTGGCCCAAATCCTTCAATTGGACCCTATTGTACAATTGGTGGAATGGTTGCCACAAATGCAAGCGGGAGTCATTCTCTAAAATATGGAAGCACCATCGATAACCTACTTGGTGTCAAAATCATAACTTCGCAGGGAAAAATTGTTCAATTTCCGTCAGACTCACAATTTGCCAGAAATATATTCAAAGTAATTAGCTCAGATGTACAAAGGAAATTTCCACATGTTTCAAAAAATTCTTGCGGTTACAGACTTGATGCAATTAAAAAGAAATCAGATTTACAGAAAATTATCGCTGGTTCTGAAGGAACATTAGGCATAATTATATCTGCAAAGCTGAAAACTTTACCTAGCCCAAAAAAAATTATGCTCATGATATTAGTATACAAAACTATAAGCCAAGCCGCAATTGATTCTGCAAAAATAGTTAAGCTCAAACCATCGGCCTTAGAGATTGTGGATCATAATATAATAAAACATCTCAAAACTGGGCTCACAAAGAATGCAAAGTGTCTTCTATTTGTTGAATTTGACTGCAATACTACAAAGTCCAAAAAAAACCTACAAAAAATTACTAATGCAAAAATTGTAAAAACATTAACAAAAAAAGATGAGGCGAAAAAATGGTGGGGTTTTAGAAATTCTGCCCTATCATATAGCCTTAGAAGTATAACCCCAAACGAAAGTATGCCAACTGTAATTGAGGATGCAACAGTTCCAGTTGAAAAACTAGTTTTTTTAGTGGATATAATTAACAAAGTCTCTAAAAAATATAGAATAAGATTTGTTCTTTATGGTCATGCTGGAAATGGCAATCTCCATATAAGACCCATATTAAGACGTAAAAATAAGAAACTAATAAAAAAAATTGCCAATGAATTTTTTTATCAAGTCATAAAGATTGGCGGATGCATAACAGGAGAGCATGGTGATGGTCTTGCAAGATCGGAATTTGTAAAAATGCAATATGAAAAGAGGGTTTATTCTACATTTAAGAAAATTAAAAATCACTTTGACCCACAGAATATACTTAATCCTGGAAAGGTAATCACTAAGAAAAGCAGTATAATCACGAACCTTAGAATCTGATTTATTACAAATGGTAATTTTATTTTCGTTCCAAGTGGTACATCTTCTTTTACTGTCAACCAGAAGGGCTTGTCATTAACATCTGCAGCCAAAAGCATTGCATTTGACTCAAATCCAGCAATTTTCCGTGGCTCTAAATTTGCTATTACGACTACTGTTCTTCCTATCAATTCTTCTGGTTGATAGTATTCTGCACCGCCAATTATGACTTCACGTCTTTCTTCTCCCAGATCAATGACTCCTTTTATTATTCTGGATTTCCCTGGAATTTTTTCTGTAGATGTGATTTTTGCTATTCTAAGATCGAGCTTGGCAAAATCGTCATATGTAATGTTTGTCATGATGCAAATTCTTTTGCCACATTAAAATTGATTTCGAAAATTAAGGTTATCCTCATGATCTTATTTTAAACCCATACTGTGTTTAAAAATCATCAAATAAAAAACGAAATAATTGTAAAATTAAGAAAAATTAGGGGGAAAATTAGTTTTTGGATTAGACAGTCTTTTTACTCTGCTGCAGGTTGTGAAGAAGAACTTTCTGCTGCAGGTTGTGAAGAAGAACTTTCTGCTGCAGGTTGTGAAGAAGAACTTT
>JBBDNF010000084.1:0-12238 GCA_040877685.1 Nitrosopumilaceae archaeon | reverse complement strand
CTACTATTTCACCAGAAGCAAATCGTCCACCAACTTGGGTGATCCTTACTTTTGCATTCTGGCCAGCCTTTCCGTCTTTGACAAATATCACAAAGCCTTCTACTCTTGCGATACCGTCTCCTTTTCTGCTAATTTCCGTTATGGAAACGTCGTATTCTTTTCCTGTTTCTACTGGTTTTGGGCCGTCGTTAAATCGTCTATTGCCTCCATATCCTCTATCTCGGCCATATCCTCGATTAGATCTTCCAAAACCTCCATCGTTATAACTCATCGTTGCACCTCCTTTCTGGTTTACTGTGGTATTGTGTCCCAATAAGAATGGATGTAAATTGTGCTTACAATATGGAACGTGCGCAGGGGCTAAAAAACTCGCCAAATATAATTAAAACTGCTGATTCAACTAAACCTTGATTAAATTATGTTCTTCAAAAATTATTTTGTGTTCAATTTTATTATTCTGATCTTTTGATACACCGTATGTGTTTTTTATGAGATTTTTTACCAGTTCAATGTCATCTTCAAGTAATTCTTCGTATGGGTCTTTGCCTACGAATCTGGCAAAAGAACCCTCTTCTTCTGGCTTTGGAAGATCTGAATCATCATAACTGATGAAATATTCTGCAGATACTTTTGGCGAACCTTTGTCTTTTTTATATTGTGATTTTTTGATGTGATCTGGCAGCTTCTTTTCAATATCTGCCAGAATAATCAAGGGATCGTATCGCCCACCTATATAATAAGGCGAGTCTACTGAAGTAAAATTGAATCTAAGCTTGCACCATGCTTGCATGTAATGCATACACACAATGATCAATAAGAACTGTCGTAAAGTTCAAAAAATGATCTTATTGGTAGGTGTTTTGTCCTAATCAAGACTAATATGTAGATTGTAAAGAACCGCTCAATATGGCTCTAATTGAGGCATCGGTTCAAATAAATGCACCAACCGAAAAGGTTTGGAACATAATATCTGATCTTGATAGCGAGCCAAGATTTTGGAAGGGTACAAAAGAAGTTAGAAATATATCAAAAGAGGGCAATGTTGTGACACGTGAAATAACTATTGCCTTTAAAGATTCTAAATGTATGCAAACAATAACGCTGTATCCAAAAGAAAAAATCCATGCAGTATTTACCAAGGGAATAATAAACGGCACAAAAACTGTTACTCTCAGCCCAAAGGATAATGGCACGCGACTAGAAGCAGGATGGGATGTTAAACTCTCAGGAATGATGGGCATGTTTACAGGGATGGTTAAAAAACACATCCAGAGTGGAACCGAGCAAGCGCTCCAAAGCATAAAACAAGAAGCAGAGCGATAATTCATGGAACTTGCCTTAGACATTTTCAACTACACATTATCAGCAATTCTGGTTGGAGTTTCTATTACTTGGATTCTTTTGATACGATCAATGTGGATTTCATTCAGAGATTCTCCCTTTTTGGACAAGTTTGAAGCAAAACCACATTCAAAACCAAAGGTATCAGTCATTTTGCCAGCAAGAAATGAAAGGGGTTTTATTGAAAAATGTCTTAATTCACTTGCAGATCAAGATTATGAAAATTATGAAATAATTGTAGTTGACGATCGTTCTCAAGATAACACTGGGCAAATAATCAAAAAAATTGCAGAAAAGAATCCCAAAATAATTTATGTTCTGGCAGATCCAAAACCAGAAAAGTGGATAGGAAAAAACTGGGCTTGTTTTGAGGGATTTAAACGAGCTGATGGTGAGCTTTTGCTTTTTACAGATGCAGATACAAAGCATTCTAAAGAGATGCTCTCACTTTCTGTTTCACATCTACTAAGTGAAGGACTTGACGCATTGACTGTAATTCCAAAAATGCTTTGTCTTGACAGATGGACAAAAATAACTTTGCCTATGCTTTCTACGTTTTTACATACTAGGTTTTCTGCACTACGAGTAAATGATCCATCAAAAAAAACAGGTTACTTTTTTGGCAGCTTTTTCATAATCAAAAGAAAGACATACGAATTTGTGGGAACTCATGAAGGAGTAAAGAGTGAACTTATCGAAGATGGTGCACTTGGAAAAAAAGTAAAAGAATCTGGCTTTAAGATGAGGATGGTTCGTGGTGAACATCTTCTTGAAGCAGTCTGGGCGCGAGATTGGTCTACTTTGTGGAATGGTCTTAAGAGACTAGTAATACCACTTTATTTACAAAGTAAAAAGATTGCAGTTGGAATATTTTTTGCAGTTCTCTTTTTGCTTTTCATGCCATTTCCTATTTTAGCATACTCTATACTATTTGCAAATATGTCTGAATCATTTTCTGTGCTTTTTTCTGTTTCTGTAATTTCAGTAATACTACTTTATACAGCAGCAATTCTTGAAGCAAAGAAAGGTTTGGGCCTTGGTTTAGTCCATGCACTGCTTGGTCCTGTTGGAAGCTTTATTATTGTGTCAGGCTTTGCTAGTGGGATTTTACAAGTAAAAAGCAATACAGCAGTTATGTGGAGAGGCAGGACCTACTCTCTAGCAGATCAAATCCAAAACTCGATAAATGTGTAATAAAGATTAACCCGCCTTTTTTATGCAATAACTTTTGATTTTTATTCGTAATTTACCTATTCTGATTTGTTTTAATTCTAATTGCCTCAGATAGAAAGTATTTTCTTGAATTCGTTTTTTAGTTATCCTCTTGATTTTGCAAATCCACTCGAAGAAGATGTTATTTGCATAATCATCATGGCAGAAATTTCATAAGATATTTAACCAATGAGTACGAGATTAATTAAGAATGGTCGCAGAGAATAAAGCAACTATTACTTATACTCAATTAGTCAAAGAAGATCTTTTAATTTTCCGTTTAGTTCCAGATAATGGCATTATACCAGATTATAAGGCAGGTCAATTCATTACCCTAGGTATTCCAGTAATAGCTGAAAATTATAAGATTGTCCGCAGAGCATATTCAGTTGCTTCGCATCCTGAAAACAAAAAATATTTTGAATTATACGTAAGGTGGGTTCGAAAGCCTTTACCTGGTCGTGTTACAACCCAGTTATTCTATGCAAGTGAAGGCGATGTAATATACTGGATGAAACCAACAGGTGCTTTTACAATTGAGGAAAAAAATCATGAAGGGGTAAAGGATAACAGAAGGATAGTCTGTCTTGGAGGCGGAACAGGTCTTGCACCTTTTATCAGTTATTCTCAACATCTTCATGATACTGGGAGTAAAAGAGAGATAGTAATATTACACGGAGCAAGTTACGTTGATGAGCTTGGTTACAAGAATCTTCTAACGACGTTGGAACATGAAAGTCTGGACAGAGGTCGAGACAAATGGAATTTCAGGTACAGGGCAAGTATAAGCAGACCGGAAGAGTGGTTTAACAGATCATGGAGTGGTCAAACAGGCAGAGTTGAAAATTTCTTAAGATCGAAAGATGGTGAAATGTCTCCCCTTGAAAAGTTAGTGGGAGAAAGGATTACCAAAGAAAATACGGTATTTTTCATTTGTGGTTGGCAAGGAACAATCGATGGATGTATGAACTTTTTGACACCAAAGGACTTTGTAACTGAAAGATACAAAAGACCAGACAAGAGTTTCGAAGTAAAATACGAATCATATGGTTAATCATTAAAATTTTTTGGCGGTAAATTTGGCTTTTTAGCCTTTTCTTAGTATGAATTGCATTAAAGCTTCTTTGGAGTATTCGATTCCGTGTTCGTCAATAGAATGTTTGCCGTATGCCACAATTACCTTTGCAATATCGTCATCTTCGGCAGTAAAATCGCACTCAAACCCATAATCTCTGCAGACGAACTTTGCCATTATTGGTAACAAAAGATGGGTGTAATATATACATCACGTTTCATTGGTTTTACGAATGACCTAGTCTTCTACGATCAGCTTAGACATGTAACAGTTGCAAGCAGTTATGGATTATCTTGTTCTGATGCCTTTTTTGAATTGCTCACAGGTACAGAAACAATGCTTTCTACAACAGCCTTCGTTAACTCATCAATAATTTTGATTTTTTTCTTATCAGTTTCTCCTAGCATTTGTAATGCTTTCTCTAATTCTTTTTTTCTTAACGAGTCTACGCTGGCAAATACGTCCTTAACTATGGGTTCTGGCTCAAGCCGATTCATTGTTGCCTCGATAATTGGAACTTCATTACTAATCATTTTTTCTGCAGCAAGAACTTTGTCCTTTCTATCACTCAAATTTCTTTCCTCCATCTCAACAATTTGATCTCTAAACATTAATTTAGTTCCAGGAAACGTAGAGACTTTCTCATCAACTGCTCTGGGATCTGATATATCCAATATCATTGTTCCTTTCGTTTTATTTTCCATAACTATTTTTATTTTGTCATAGGTAATTATGAAATAATCCGCCGTAGTTGCGACAAAGATTATGTCAAATTTATCGAGTCCTGATAACACATCTTCAAATTTTACGGGTTTTCCACCCAATACTTTAGAAAAACCAGTGGAACGTTCAATTGTCATGCTGGAAATATCAAATGCGTAACTTTTTTTATTAAGAGATTTAGCAACCATGGCTGCTGTTTCACCTGTGCCTATGAGTAGAGCACGTTTCTTTCCATCTAAACCTGCGTGTTCTTCTGCAATTTTGACAGCAATGTCACCAATTGATGTTACTCCTTTACTAATTCCAGTAGAATCTCTGATACGAGTTGCAATTCGTATAGAACTATCAAACAGTTTATTCAATATTCTGCCAGACACTTTAGCTTGTTTTGCACTTGAAATTGATGCTTTTATTTCCTCAAGGATTTTTTCAGTTCCTGCAACTATTGAATCCAAACCACATGCTAGTCTTAACAGCTGAAGGTAAACACCAGTATTCTCATACACCTCAAGAATTTGGTCAAAGTGGTCAACGTCATATTCTTCTAGTCCTGTAAGTGATATCCAAGTTTCTACGACTTTATTTATAACAAGGCTTTTTCCTTCACTCCTCCTCACATCTGGTGCTTCTCCTTCTTCCGGTTCATTCGCCGTAAATACTTCAACCCGGCTACCAGTCTGGACGATTACACATTCTGAAACACCAGGAATTTTCTTAAAAGATTCACACGCAGCTGTGACATCTTTGAATGCAAATTTTTCTAATTTGTGAATTGGGATATTTTTGAAAGTAACTCTAAAATTAATGAGGTTAAAATTATTTTTATTCACTTGGTATCACCGTTTATTCCCGAAGTTTGCCTCTTCCACCTTTTGCTGTACGGAAAACATTCATGCCAAAGTAATAATTTTGATATAATGAATCCAAATACTTGAGATCTTGTTCAGTTCGTGTGATATCATCTACTAATGCATGAGGATCATTTTTTAGTCGGTCGAGTTTTTGTTTAGCTTCCTCTACAAGATTATTTATTCCAGATTCATAATTAGATGCCCCCCCGAATTCAGGACTGAGTACATGTTCTGGTATGTATAGCGGAGTCTGATCTGTTGGAATCTCTACTTTTCTTGAAATCTCTTCTTGCTCATCTTCTGTAAGTACAGGCCTTGGTGGAACTAGGTCCTTTTTATAATGGAAAAATTCTGGTTCTCCCATTTCTCGTCTAAATATCCGCTCTAGACCATGTTTATCAGTAAACGATGCGCCTCCCGCCTTTGCTGCTGCTACTGCCTTTGCTGCTTCTTCATATTCTTTCTGTGCTTCTGCTTCTGCTGCTGCCTTTGCTATTACCGCCTTTGCTGCTGCTGCCTTTGCTGCTGCTTCTGCTAATTCTGCTGCTTCTGCTGCTGTCAATCCTAGTTTCTTTTTGGGTGGATCCTGCGGATTTTCATCAGACACGTAATTACATCAATTGAGGACAAATTTTAAGTTTTTATCATATGTTTTGGGTCTAAATCAGTAGCGAAGCTTTTTAAATAAATTAGACAAAATTACAATATGTCACTACTCTTAAAAGATCGAGTATACACCATGGAATCCCCAACTGCAAAAAGGGGTGTTTATCCATTACATGGCTACAAGCTTGGTCTTTATCGCCTGCCAATCAAACTAGATGAGCCGCTAGAGATGAAATCAATTGTAGAGGGACTCAAAAAGACCTTCACAATGGATACCTATGCTGACAGAGTTTATGCAACATACACATGGACTGAGGAAAACATGCCTGATAGGGATGCAAAAGGATACGAAAAGGTTGACCTCTCCGTCACAGTTGAAATCGTAACAGGTGAAGTGGTTGACATGATTTACCAAATCTTTCCAATTGAAAAGTTTGGCGACCCACAATGGATAAAGGATTATCGCAAAAAGGCAGACCATTATGCAAAAATGATAATTGACACAATTCTACGAAACAGCATTTTATCAGACAAGATGATTGGATATTATGTCAAGGCAGAAAAACTAGGGCAACAGGCAGCTGTCGAAAAACTAGAAGAGCTCACACCACTTGCAAAAATTGTACCAGACGCAAAACCAAAACTAAAGGTTGAAGAACCACAAGAAATAGCAGCAGTACAAGATGTTAGGGAACCACTAACTGGTCCAAAACCAGGACCAATTGATGTGGAATACAAATCACATATGCGTCCGACTACGCCATTTATTGTTCCAGCAAACAAGAATGTCATAAAGACATGGGGGAAAGGAACTGATAACGGAAGATTGGGTGTTTGGGGAGACCCCGTATCAGTTGATTTTGATATTTGTGTAGCAGACGGCGCATGTATTGATGCATGTCCTGTTAATGTCTTCGAATGGTTTGATACTCCTGGCCACAAGGCATCTGAGAAAAAGCCACTGATGGCACGAGAGCCAGACTGTATATTTTGCTTGGCATGTGAAAACGTTTGTCCACCACAAGCAATCAAGATCTTCCAGAAAAAATAATAAAAGGCCATATTCTTCTGAAAGGCTTCTTAGTTGCATGAAGCAGAAACTGCTCTGATATAGAAAAAAGTTGAGGTTATCTAGTGATGGAACATTTGTTAGTAAAGATTATAGATAAACTGGCCACACAAGCTTCGTGGATAAAACAAGCGCTATTTTAGGAGGAGTGTGCGGTGGCATTGCTGTATTACTGGTATTTGCGTTAGTTCTGTCGCCACAACGAACTGAGATCCCACCACAGGATCTTATTGTTTCAAATGGACATGATTTAAAGACGGTAGGTGAATCCACACCACTGCCAACAAAGCTTGGCGAGATCTCACTTGCAGATCTTTTTGAAAAATCAGATGACGGTGTAGTTAAAGTCTCTGTACGTAGATCAACAGAACTGCCTAGTAGCCGTTCTTTGGGTTCCGGTTTTGTCTATGATGCAAATGGACATATAATCACAAATAATCATGTAGTTGAAGACGCACAAAAAATCACGGTAACATTTCTTGATGGAACATCATATAATGCCAAAGTTATTGGAACTGATCCTTATACTGATCTTGCTGTCATTAAAGTAGATGCTGACCCATCACTTTTGCATCCATTACCTGTAGGAGATTCTTCTAATCTGCGTGTTGGAGACCAAATTGCAGCAATTGGAAATCCTTTTGGACTTTCTGGATCTATGACTTCAGGTATAGTAAGTCAGCTTGGAAGACTTTTATCAACTCCTGGTACCTCAGCATTTTCAATACCAGATGTTATTCAGACTGATGCGGCCATAAATCCTGGAAATTCTGGTGGACCTTTACTTAACATGAAAGGTCAAGTAGTAGGCATAAATACCGCAATCCAATCTGCGACTGGAGAATTTGCTGGAATTGGTTTTGCAGTTCCATCTAATACCATATCAAAGATTGTTCCAGTTTTGATAAAAGAAGGCAAATACAAACAGCCATGGCTTGGAATATCTGGGGTAGACATTGATCCTGATCTTGCCAATATTTTGGGATTACAAGATACTAAGGGATTCTTAGTCGTAACTGTAGTAAAGGATAGTCCAGCAGAAAAGGCCGGAATGCATGGTTCTTCAGAAACTAAAGAGGTGGACGGCATAAAATATCAAATTGGTGGCGATGTAATTTTGTCAATAGATCATAATGATGTAAGAAAGATTGATGACATTTTGATTTACTTACAACGTGAAAAAAAAGTTGGTGACACTATTACTCTTGAGATACTTAGAGAAGACCGTGTCACAAACTTTGAATTAATTCTTGAGGAAAGGCCAAGCAACGCACAGCCTTAGTACAAGCATAAATACTTCCACCTAAGGTATGTGAAGTATTGAGTAAACTGATCTCAAATTGCGAGGCTTTAAACAAAACTCTGGATGGAAGAGAGTTATCAAAAGATGATGCGTGCCAGATTTATCAAGAATCACAAAAAAATCCATCAGAGCTTTTTCAAATAGCTAAGATTTTAAGAAATAGATACAAGGGGAAAGCTGTTACTTATTCTAGAAAGGTCTTTTTCAACCTAGTAAATCTTTGTAGAGATACTTGTTCTTACTGTACTTACAAGTCAGAGCCAGCCCAGACAAAGCTTTCTTTGATGTCAAAACAAGATGTTTACAATCTTGCAAAACTTGGAAAAATGTACAAATGTACAGAAGCATTATTTGTTACCGGCGAAAGACCTGAACAAAAGTATCAAGAGGCGAGGATTTGGCTTAAAGAGAATGGGTTTGAAAGCACTGCAGAGTATTTAGTACACTCTTCAGAGATTGCGCTTCAAGAAGGACTGTTCCCCCATACAAACGCAGGCAATTTGACCAAGTCAGAGATGAACGAACTCAAAAAGACAAACGTGAGTCTAGGCCTTATGCTTGAGAACTCTAGTGAACGCCTCTCTGAAAAAGGAATGCCTCACCAGTTTGCACCAAGCAAAAATCCAAAGGCAAGACTTGAAGCATTAGAAAATGCAGGCGAGCTTAGAATTCCTATGACAACGGGGATTCTTATTGGAATTGGCGAAACAGCCTTTGAGATAATTGATTCTATATACGCCATAAAACAAATCCATGAAAAGTTTGGACACATACAAGAAATTATTTTACAAAACTTTCAGCCAAAACTAGATACATCTATGAGAAATTTTCCATCCGCAGAAGAAATCTATTTCAAAAAAATAGTTGCGCTTGCTAGGGTAATAATGCCTGATATGAATATTCAGATTCCGCCAAATCTTTCTCCAAACTCATATGGAGACTTTCTATCAGTAGGAATCAATGATTGGGGAGGAATCTCTCCACTTACTCCAGATTATGTCAATCCTGAATTTGCATGGCCTTCTATAACCACTGTAAGAGAAAAATCTGTCGAGGCAGGATTTGAATTTAGAGCAAGACTTCCAGTATATCCAGAGTTCATTTCTCTTGTGGAACCAGAACTCAGAGAAAAGATTTCAGAAATTTCAGATTCTATAGGTCTTGTAAAAACGGAGTATCTGACGTGACACTACAAACATCATCGTTTGATTTCCTTTTAAGACAGGCTGATCCACTCGTAGCTGAAACTTTAGAAAGAGCACTTTCTGAAAAAGAAATCTCTGCAGAGGAAGCTTCAAGATTGTTTTATGCCAAGGGAATGGATTTTCATCTTATTGGAATGGTTGCAGACGAATTAAGAAAAAGAAGGGTAGGAGACATGGTGACATATGTCATAAACAGAAACATCAACTTTACAAACGTCTGTATCAAACAATGCGGCTTTTGCGCATTTAGTAGAGATTTTCGTGAAGACGAAGTATATTTTTTGCCAATAGAAGAGATAGTCAGGCGTGCAAAAGAGGCAAGAGCACTTGGTGCAACCGAAGTCTGTGTGCAGGCAGGCCTTCCTCCAGACATGGATGCAAACACATACGAAAACATCTGCAGGGCCATAAAAAAAGAGATTCCAGATATTCACATTCACGGCTTTTCTCCAGAAGAGGTACTCTATGGTGCAACTAGATCCAACCTGTCAGTAAAAGAATATCTTGTCAAATTAAAAGAGGCTGGAGTTGATTCTCTGCCGGGAACTGCTGCAGAAATTTTAGACCAAAAGCTTCGCGATAAGATCTCTCCAGGAAGGATAAATGTCAAAAACTGGGTTGAAGTAATCAAGACAGCTCACAAACTTGGAATTCCCTCAACTTCTACCATAATGTTTGGACATTTAGAAACGCCAGAGGACAGGACAAGACACATTGCCCTAATACGCGAAATACAAAAGGAGACCGGTGGATTTACAGAATTTGTTCCACTAAGTTTCATACACAACGAAGCGCCGATGTACAAACACAAGCTTCATGATGGAATAAGAAGCGGAGCTGACGGAAACGATGTTCTTTTGATGCATGCAGTAGCAAGAATAATGCTAAACAATTTCATAAACAACATTCAGACTTCATGGGTAAAAGAGGGTGGAAATATGTCACAACTTTTGCTTTTGTGGGGTGCAAACGATTTTGGTGGCACTTTAATTAATGAAAGTATATCAACAGCAGCTGGCGCACAGAATGGTCAGCTTCTAAAACCAAAGGACATACGACGTTTTGTAAGACAACTTGATAGGATCCCTGCTCAGAGAACCACCGCCTATAAGATAATACAGACATACGAATCAGAAGAAACTGAAGATGCTTTGGACAAAATACAGGACGTTTCACAGTTTGGTTCGTATCATGAATTAATCAAATTGGACAAATATAGGTACAAAAACAACAGGCGAAGTTAGTTGTCAGCATGTGAAACAGCTCTTTCTAAAGCTAAAGTGTTACATATAGATGAGTGTGAGGCATTTTTTGTAGAAAGAAAGGTAATCACAGTAAGAATAACAGATTCTGAGATTGCCGAGATAAAACAAAACCAAGAAAGATCTCTTGCTGTGAGAATAATACATCAAAAACGAATTGGTTCTGCCAAAACCAGCAACCTTGATGAAAGCAACAAGGCTGTAGAAGATGCGTTAAAATCAACTTCTCTTGTAAAACCAAAAAATTATTGGAAGTCTTTGCCATCAAATACTAAATTTATGTCCCTTGAGAGACTTTATGACCAAAAGCTGGCGGACATTTCAGGTGTACAAGCTTCTGACATTGCACAAGCTATGATCAATTCAGCAATGCATCAGAAAGTTACGATGATTTCAGGATCTCTAAATATTGTTTTTGAAAAAATTCAGATTGCAAACAACAGTGGATTGAACTGTTCAGACAAGGCTACTTACATAGCAGGCAACATAAATGCTGATTCAAACGTTGGTAGCTCTCCAGTAAGTGGGGTTGGTGCCGTTTCAGCAAGAACGATGAGCGGATTCTCTGCAGAAACCGTAGGAAAAGAGGCAGCAGACATGTGCATAAATTCTATAAATCCAGAAAGATGCGAGTCTGACACTTACAGCATAATATTTGAGCCCTATGCGATAGGAGAAATGCTTGCCTTTGTATTTTCTTCAAATTTTAATCTAAAAGTGTACTCAGAAAAACGAAGCTGTTTTGCAGAAAAGCTTGGTGAAAAGATAGCTTCAGAAAATTTTAGTCTAATTGACGATCCACATTATCCTGAAGGAATAGGCAGCAAACCGTTTGATGATGAAGGAGTACTCACTATACCAAGGCCACTGATAGACTCTGGCGTGTTTGCAAATACCTACTCTGATTCTTTTTATGCCTTCAAAGAAGGAAGGCAGTCCTCAGGCAATGCATGTAGGCCCGGTTCTCCTGTAGGCAGATCTGCGCAACCAATCCCTTTTCCATCACCACACAACCTAAGGATAAAGGGAAACTCCATGACTAAAGATGAAATGATCAAGGATACGAAAAAGGGATTACTTGTAGGAAGACTGTGGTATACATATGCTGTCAATCCTGAACGCGGTGACTTTTCTTGTACCGCAAGAAGTGGAGTAAGAATAATAGAAAATGGGGCAATTAAAAGACCAGGAAAGTCTGTTCGCATAGTTCACAATCTTCCTGTTCTATTACAAAACATATCAGCTGTTGGAAATGATGTAAGAAATGTATTACAGTGGGACTCACTTCCTTCAATAACTCCTTGTATCAAAGTTGAAGGGATCAAAGCAATTTCGATTTAAAAATTAGGCAAGACAAACTGAAGGCCTATACCAATTCCGTATAAAATTAAAAGCATTATTCCGCTTTTCAAATTTAGTTTGTTTTTAAACATTGGAATTAGTGCAATCAATGTAATTACAGTAACTAGGATCATTTGATATTCTAAAAGAGGCGTGTTTTGAATTTTTTCTCCAAATCCTCGATATGCCATCGCACCAAAAACTGCAACAGAAAGAAGTAAGGTATTGTTTAGAATTTTGGATCCCAGAA
>JBBDNF010000083.1:0-1727 GCA_040877685.1 Nitrosopumilaceae archaeon | reverse complement strand
TTGGATCGCTTAGGTGCAAAAAAGGGATCTTGTACTCCTCAACGAATTTTTTTTGATCTTCTACTGTGTCTATTGATATTACAAAGAGCATAGCCTCTTCAGCCAGTATTTGAGGGTAGGCTGAAATTATGCTTTGAGCCATTTTGAAAACCTTTTTTGACGGACAGGCAAAAAGATGGTTTTTAGGATAAAAACAGAGAACTATGTGTTTTTGACCTTTATAGGAGCTTAGTTTTATAGTGCTTCCATCACTTGCTTGTAGATCAAAGTCAGGCGCTACATCTCCTTCTTGCATGCATATTATTTTTCATGCATACTTAATACTATTTTGGAACTCTTAAGATGAGCGTATTTTTGTACGATGACTGTACTAATCTTTTTCTTTTTCTGGTTTTTGACTAAGATAAATAAAACCAACAACGCCACCAAGGGCAAAGTTAATTGCTCCTAAAACTACAATGAAAAAAAATTCAAATGCAAATCCACTTACAATTCCCCAAATTCCAGTTCCGAAGAAGGCCATCATCATAATTTTTAGTTTTGTTGGTGGAATGTACTTCATGGAGGTTGCTCTATTTTTGACACTATTAAAGATTGACAAAAAATAACAAGGGTTAAATTGGCAAAATAAAAAATGCGGTTTATGAATGATTCATTGATTGGATTAGTACTTGTCAGCGATAACATTTCAAAAGATATTGGCGACCAGCTTATTGAATTGAGATCAAAAAAATCTACGCCACTATCTTTGAGCTGCTTGCATTGGTAACAAGGAAGAAGAGGCAGACTATAGGGTGCTACTAAAACAGTTCCTTGGAGTTTAATCCACATATACTATGCATTATAGAAATTTGATATGAAAGCCGCATTTGTTAAAGGTCCAGCACAAGTCGAAGTTAGAATGGTGGACAAGCCTACTATTAGTCATGATGAGATAATGGTAAAAATGAGAGCGTGTGGAGTTTGTGGCTCGGATTTGGAAAAGATCTATGGTCAGTATAGTCAGCCTTCAATGAGACTTGGTCATGAACCATCTGGCATCATATCAGAAATAGGTCAAAATGTTAAAAATTTCAAGAAAGGGGATAGAGTTTTTGTGCATCATCATGTCCCTTGCTATTCCTGCCACTATTGTTTACATGGAAACGAGACTATGTGTGAAAAATATTCTGAAACAAACCTTGTACCATGTGGCCTTGCAGAAGAATTTGTTGTGCCAGAGTGGAATGTAAACCATGGTGGAGTAATAAAACTACCAGACTTGATGAGCTTTGATGAGGCTGCCATGATAGAGCCACTTGCGTGTTGTATAAGAGCGTGGAAAAAAATTCAAGCCAAAGATGGTGATTCTGTAGCCATTTTTGGTATAGGTCCTACAGGCATGATGCATGTAATGTTAAGCAAGGTTCATGGAGTGCAAGACATTTTCTGTTTTGATGTTAATGACTTTAGATTAGACTTTGCAAAAAAATTCGGAATAACAGAATCAATAAAATCAACTGATCTAAAAGCCCAAGAAAAGATCCTTGAAAAAACTCAAAATAGAGGAGTCGATGTGGCAATTGTTGCCACCGGAAGTCTCAATGCAATAACTCAAGCAGTTGAATTTGTAAGAAAAGGTGGAACCATTATATTATTTGGTGTTCCGTCAAGAGATGCCAAGCTCTCCTTAGATGTAAGCAAGGTGTACTCTAAAGAAATTACAATCACACCAAGCTATGCAGCCT
>JBBDNF010000082.1:6318-9314 GCA_040877685.1 Nitrosopumilaceae archaeon | reverse complement strand
AGTCATCACAAAACTTAAATCTCCAATAGCGTCCACTTGACGAGGGTTCAAAAATTCCGACAAAAAAAGCCAAACATGTGATGAAGTTTGGCAAGCTCGTCCTTGAGGATGGAACCGTTTTTGATGGGACGGGTTTTGGTTATTCTGATGTTGTATTTGGTGAAGCTGTCTTTAATACAGGAATGGTTGGGTATACAGAAGCTCTAACTGATCCTTCCTATAGCGGCCAGATACTCGCTCTTACTTATCCACTTGTTGGAAACTATGGTGTGCCAGATTCATCCATAAAAGATGTGGATGGAATTCCAAAATATTTTGAATCTGAAAAAATTCAGATACGCGGTCTTGTTGTACATGAACTATCGCTAACTGCAAGCCATTGGAATCTTTCCATGACACTTGATGAGTGGCTATACAAAGAAAAAATTTCCGGAATATCAGGAATAGACACACGTGAGTTAACAAAAAAACTTCGTATGAGTGGTGTCATGATGGCGGCGCTTGCTGCCTCTGACAAGGAAATTGATGAAAAAGATCTGAAGAAAAAATTAGCTTCTGCCGCAAGCTATGTAACTGAACAATTCATGGACAGTGTCTCTACTAAAGAGCCTCGAATTTATGGAAACGAACCAGATACAGTAGTGGTAATTGATACAGGAGTAAAAAATGCAATTTTACGAAATATACGAAGAATTGGGTACAAAGTAATTCAACTTCCTTGGAATTCATCAATTGAAAAAATACTCTCATACAAACCAAAAGGCGTTGTGATAAGTAACGGACCAGGCGATCCTCAAAAATGTACTGATACTTTGAGAACAGCAAAGTCTCTTTTGGCTAAAAATATACCAACACTTGGAATTTGTCTTGGTGCACAAATCTTAGGACTTGCTGGGGGTAGTGAAACTTTCAAGCTAAAATATGGTCATCGAGGACAGAACAAATCATGTGTTAACTTGGATAACAACCAAGTTTATGTAACAAGTCAAAACCATGGATATGGAATAGATCCAGATTCGCTAAAAAAATCTGAGTTCAAACTTTGGTTTAGTAATGCTGATGACAGTACCGTAGAAGGAATAAAACATAAAGAAAAAAAATGCATTGCAGTTCAGTTTCATCCTGAAGCATCACCAGGACCTTTTGATTGCATGTTTGTTTTTGAAGAACTAAAACGCCTTATGGAGGAGGAAAAATCTGCCAAAAGATGAGTCTCTAAAGAAGATTCTAGTTCTTGGAAGTGGGGCAATCAAAATCGGAGAAGCCGGCGAAAGTTGCTAAAACAACCGCCAATTCGACTATTCCGGAAGCCAGTGCCTCAAGGCGATTCGCGAAGACGGACTAGAAAGTATACTTGTCAATCCAAATATTGCTACAATACAGACAGACACTAGGCTTGCCGATAAAGTGTACTCTATTCCAGTAAACCCGCCGTATGTAGAGTCTATAATAGAGTCGGAAAGGCCTGATGGTCTGATGCTTGGATTTGGTGGACAGACTGCACTTAACTGTGGAGTAAAACTAGAAGAGTTTGGAATCTTAAAAAAATACGGTGTCAAGGTACTTGGTACACAAGTTGCTGGAATACAAGCAACAGAGGATAGGCAGCTCTTCAAGGATTCGATGATACAATGTGGTATTCCTGTACTAAAAAGCAAGACTGTTTACAACTTTGAGGAGTCAAAACAAGTTGCAAAGGATCTTGGTTATCCAGTCATTATACGAGTGGCATACACTTTGGGGGGAAAAGGTGGAGGCGTAGCACACAATGAGATTGAACTTTATGAAATTGTCAGCCGAGGTCTTAATGCAAGTATGGTTGGGCAGGTTTTAATTGAAGAATACGTTGGCAACTGGAAACAGATAGAATATGAAGTAATGCGGGACTATTCTGACAACAATATCATAGTTTGTAATATGGAAAATGTACTTTCTATGCGGGTGCATACGGGTGACAATATTGTCGTGGCCCCTTCGCAGACGCTTGATAATTACGAATACCACATGTTACGCTCAGCTGCAATGCGCGCAACAAAACATGTTGGTATAGTTGGTGAGTGCAACATTCAGTTTGCACTTGATCCGAAATCTGATAAATATGTGGCAATTGAGATAAACCCAAGACTTTCTCGTTCATCTGCGCTTGCCAGCAAAGCTACAGGATACCCAATTGCATATATGGCCGCAAAAATTGCAATGGGACACTCACTTCCAGAACTAGTAAACCAAATCACAAAAACTACGACCGCATGCTTTGAGCCATCTCTTGACTATATTGTATGCAAGCATCCTCGTTGGGACTTTAGTAAGTTTGAGCTGGCAAACCGCAGTCTTGGACCTACAATGAAATCTGTTGGTGAGGTAATGGCTGTAGGAAGGTGCTTTGAAGAATCATTACAAAAATCAATTAGGATGCTTGACATTGGAAATGATGGTCTAGTAGCAAATCGAAACGACAGTAAGTTATATGACGTAGAAGAAATTGAAAACCGATTACAGAACCCAGACGATCATATTCTCTATTATGTTGCTGCTGCACTAAAGCAAGGAATCTCAGTTGAGCGAATTTACAAACTGTCTGCAATAGACCCGTGGTTTATTGAAAAAATACAAAATATAGTGGAGACGGAAAAGAAGCTCAAAGAAACAAAGTTTGATACAAAATTGTTACGAGAAGCAAAAAGGTTTGGCTTTTCTGACAAGCAGATTGGACGACTAGTAGGAAAAGATGATCTTGAAATTCGTAAAATCCGTAAGGAGGCAAAAATCATACCTGTTGTAAAGCAAATAGATACACTTGCTGCTGAGTGGCCAGCAAAAACAAACTATCTGTATTTGACATATGGTGGAACGACAAACGATTTTGAAGTAGAATCATCTCAAGAAAGGATTGCTGTCTTGGGCGCAGGCCCGTACAGAATAGGAAGTAGTGTAGAGTTTGACTGGGGAACTGTAAACATGGTTTGGGGATTACAGGAAAACGGGATAAAAGAGGT
>JBBDNF010000082.1:0-6218 GCA_040877685.1 Nitrosopumilaceae archaeon | reverse complement strand
GGTGTTGAGATGCAGTCCACAGGTGAGGCTGCATGTTTTGGGGACAGCTTTTATGATGCATTATCAAAGGGCCTGACGTCTGTAGGATACTCCTTACCAAAGGAGGGTACTGCCCTTATCACAGTGGGTGGCGCTGAAAACAAGGAAAAGCTGCTGCAGACTGCATTACTGTTAAAGAATCTTGGGTACAAGCTCCTTGCAACAGAGCATACTGCAGAATTTCTATCAGACAAAAGGATAGGTAATGTAGATGTGGTATACAAAATCAGTGAGCCCGAACGAAAACCAAACATTGCAGACTTGCTTTATGAACATAAGATAAACTTCATAGTAAATGTACCAAGCACTTCAACATTGGAAAAATATGTTGGCATGCTCTATGATGAATACCAAATACGAAGAAAAGCAGTAGAACTTGGTATTCCTGTACTTACAACAACTGAACTTGCGGACTCGTTTGCAAAGACACTAGAATGGCTTATGCACAATGAAACCACAAAGAAACCGTTAGAACCGTACGAGTCTTTTAATTAGATCACACTTTCAAGTAACGATTCGTTTCCAATTATAGAACCGTCAAGTGTCACAATTTTTGCTGATTTGAAATTCTTGGCATGCTCCAGTATTGGAGAAATTGATTTTTTATAATATCTTTTATGTGTAGCGTAAAAATATTTGTTAAAGGTTGGAACAACTATTATTTCTAATTCACCTTTTGTTGATGGAAATAATCTACTTTTTTCTGTTCTTAGAGAAACCCACACTCTTTGACCATCAAGTACAGACCCCTCTCTAAAAAAAACAGGGTGTACGTGTCCCATGACTATTTTCTTTATGTGTGAGAGATTTTCAGAAGGCATCTTATGACCATGAGTCAAAAGTGTGTCATCTATAACAACGCCTGATGAGCTTGCAAGCCTAACCTCATTAGGTAAGAGTTTCTGGATGTTTCCATCATGATTTCCGGGAATCAGCATGATGTCTATCTTCTTTGCTATTTCAAAAAAGAGTGGTACTGCTTGCCATTCTGCCTTTGATATTGAATCTATGCTAGATTTTACGTCGCCAAGAAGTATCAGCGAGTCGGGTTTTTCTGATTCTATAAGGGATGTGAGCTCATCCAGCGTCTCTTGTACTATTGTCTTTGGCTCTACATAGATGTCATTTGCTGCAAGCGTGCTTTCAAAGCCTATGTGCAGATCAGTCACAACTAGGTGTCGCTTTTTTTCTTCCAAAATTAAAGCAGGGTGTGATTGTACAATCCTTGTTTGAGCCATCAAAGATATACGGGCTAGTTTTGAATTAAATCCTTGTGAAAAAAAGTACTCAAAACCTTGATGCAGTAGTATCAGGAAAAGGTGTAAAGCTCCACTACTTTGAACCAAGTAACCGTAAGGTTTGGACGGTTGTTGGAAAAGAAAACGAGCATTGGCTTGACCCCGACTTGGGTTTTTGTTCATGTGAAGACTATTACTTTAATACGTTAAATGGCGGAAGCGAGTGCTACCATCTCAAGTCTGTAAAAATTGCTAAGCAACAAAACAAAGTTGAGGTTATACGATTCTCTGATGACGAATTTGCAAGCTTCATGTCAGCTCTTATCTCTGATCTATGAATTTACTGTAGTTTTATTTGGAAGAGGTCTTCTTTTGAAACCCCTTTCCATAATCCTGTCACGTCATCTGGGGTTACATGTTCTACCTTGGTTATTTTTTGGATCTTTATGTGATCTGGGTTTGGCGGAACCCATAACATTGCCATATAATCCCCAACGTTTCCGACCTTGTCTGGCTTTGCTGAAATAACTTTGTCTTTAGAAAAGCCATTATTTACTAATGCATTTATTGCAATTGGTTCCAAATCGATTCTTCCATGTACAAAAAGGTAAACCGGTTTTTGTGAATCTATCTGACTCATTTCAATGAATGAGTGTATAGTGTTAATCAACATTTCTAAAATCAATCTTGGATTATATACAAGAAAAAGAAAGGCAATTTGTTGACAAATGTTTTAATCGTTGGCTCTGGTGGAAGGGAACACGCACTTGGCTGGAAGTTGTCTCAAAGCCCAAAAGTTGGTAAGGTGTATTATGCACCAGGAAACGGCGGAACCACAAACAATGTCTCAATATCAGTAGAAGAGATTGATAAACTCGCAAAATTTGCTTCTGATAATAATTGTTTGACTGTAGTAGGACCTGAGGCACCACTTTCGATGGGCATTGTGGATGAGTTTGTTAAAAAAAGGCTGAGAATCTTTGGACCTACAAAAAAGGCTGCACAGCTTGAATCAAGTAAGATCTGGGCAAAAAATTTCATGAAGCGAAATGATATTCTTACTGCACGTTTTGAAGTCTTTAACGATGCAAAAAAAGCAAGAGAGTACGCACGATCAGCTGACTTTCCCTTGGTAGTAAAGGCAGATGGGCTTGCAGCTGGTAAAGGTGTTATGGTCTGCAACAATTCAGAGGAAACAATACGCGCAATTGATAAAATGCTTGTTGAGAAAAGCTTTGGTGTTGCTGGTTCAAAGATAATTCTAGAGGAAAGAATTGATGGCATTGAGGCATCGTACATTGCACTTTCTGACGGTATCATAGCAATTCCAATGGCTACAAGCCAAGATCATAAGAGGATATATGATAATGACAAAGGACCAAATACTGGAGGAATGGGTGCCTATTCGCCAACCCCAGTGATTGACGATTCAATTTCAGAAAAAATCCAAAAAAATATCATAAGTAAAACGGTCAGTTCGATGAAAAGTGAAGGCATTCCATTTAAGGGATTTTTGTATGCTGGAATAATGCTAAAAGACGATAAACTGTATGTCTTGGAATTTAATGCAAGAATGGGTGATCCAGAGTGTCAACCCATAATGATGCGTATGGATTCTGATCTGTATGATTACGTGAATGCGAGCATAGATGGCAATCTATCCATGTTGCCGCCAATATCTTGGAAGAATCAAAGTGCGGTGTGTGTGGTACTGGCATCAAAAGGGTATCCAGAATCATATCAAAAAAACGAGGAAATACAAGGACTTGATTCACAAGATCGAAACTCAGTTGTCTTTCACGCAGGAACAAAACGTGACGATGGTAAAGTGTTAACAAATGGCGGTAGAGTGCTTGGGGTGACTGCTCTTGGAGACACGCTAGAGGCCGCAATATCAAATGCATATTCTAGGATTGACAAAATCTCTTGGCCAAGCAAGTATTTTAGATCTGATATTGGAAAAAAGGGATTATCGTATCTTTGATGTAATTATCTCGTCTTCTGTAACTATGCAGTCAATTCTAACATCGTGGTCTGAGTGAGGAAAAGACCTGACAATCTGCTTTGAATAAGTCAAAGCAATAGTCTTTGATTTCCTATTAGATAGGCATCTATCATAATAGCCATAACCATAGCCAAGTCTGTATCCTTCCCTTGTAAGTGCAATTGCAGGAACTATTATGACATCGATTTTTTTTACAGTTGGACAGCTCTCTTTTGGTTCCATTACAGAAAAGTTTCCTCGTTCAAGTTCTGAAAGACCCATAATTTTTCTGAAGACAAGATCGTTTTTTACAACTTTTGGAAGTGATAATTCCTTTCCAGAACTTAGTATCTCATGTAGTATATCTTGCGTCCTGACCTCGCTACCTATGGAATAATAACAGCCAACGCTTTTTGCATTTCTAAAAAAATCTACTTTTCTAAGGTTATCTTGTATCTGTTTGCTTGTTATATTGATAAAATCTTGCGATAACGAATCGCGCTCATCCAAAAGCTGCCTTCGTAACCTTGCCTTTTCAACTACCTGAGCCAAATCCCTTGTTAATTGAAGCTGCCGTTACAGTATTTTTTAAAAGCATTGCAACTGTCATGGGACCAACACCTCCTGGAACTGGAGTTACATAGGATGCCTTTTTGATTATTGAATCATAATCGACATCACCAACAAGTTTGCTATCTTGTCTACTTATGCCCACATCTATCACTATGGCACCATCCTTTATCATGTCTGAAGTAAGGACAAATTTTGTTCTGTCACCCACTGCCGTAATTACAATGTCGGCTTTTTGGCAATGTTCCTTGAGGTTCTGTGTTTTAGAATGGCAAGTAGTAACAGTAACATTTTTCTCAAGAAGCAAATTGTACAATGGCCTGCCTATCAAGTTACTTCTGTTTATAATTACGGCATGTTTTCCTGTCAGGTCTATATTGTAATAATCAAACATTTCCATTATGCCAGAAGGAGTACATGGCTTGAGAATGGCTCTTCCTGCAGGCAAAAGTCCAACATTGTATGGAGTCAAACCGTCCACATCTTTTATTGGAGAAATCCTTGATATGGTTGCAAATTCGTCTAGCTGTTTTGGCAGAGGAAGTTGGACTAAAATTCCATGAACAGTATTATCATTATTTAGTAAATCAATAAGTGAATTCATCTCTTGTTGAGAAAATGACTCAGGCAGTTTGTGGTCCTTGGTTGTTATTCCAACTTCAGTGCACGCTTTTTGTTTATTTTTAACATATATGGCAGATGCTGGCTTTTCACCAACAAGTACTGTCGCAAGACATGGTGTAACACCATCTGATTGTAATGCTTTTACTGCCACTCTGACTCGTTCTTTAACTGCATTTGCAACTGCAATGCCGTCTATTTTTTGACCTGTCACAAACTTGTGTAATTTGTAGGATATTTAATCCTTGGAGTGTCATTAATAACCTACATTACGAATTAAATGTACAATGAAAATAGAATTTGATACAAATGAGTATATACAAAACATTGCAAAGAGTAAATCATACTTTCACACTTTTATCAATAAGGATAGCCTTGCTGCGGAATACTAAGATTAGAACCAGGTGAAGAAGATAGACAAACCCCACATGACAGTGATGAGATTTATTATGTCATACGAGGAGATGGATTTTTGAATATAGGTGGAAAGGACTTTCTATATCAGGTGGCAAAGCGTACTTTGTAGCAAAAAACATAGAACACAAATTTCATGGTAACAAAAGTGAGCTTGTAATATTGTATTTTTTTGGTGGACCAGATTCTTAGGAAATAATTACTTTTCTTCCCACAATCTTGATCCTGCCTTGTGCAAATAGCTTTACTGCCTCAGGGTAGATTTTGTGCTCTTTTGAAAGAATTCTTTTAGCTAGCGTTTCTTCAGTGTCATCATCTTTTACTTTGACTACCGCCTGTATGATGATAGGGCCTGTATCCACGCCTTCGTCTGCGAAGTGAACTGTGCATCCAGAATATTTTACTCCATATTCCACCGCCTGCTTTTGTGAATGAAGCCCCGGAAAAGAAGGAAGAATTGCAGGATGTATGTTCATAATTCTGGTCTTGAAATACCTTATAAATTCTGGACTCATTATGCGCATAAATCCAGCAAGACACACAAGTCCATTTTTTGGTGTTACGTCATATTTTTCCAAAACTGATACAATTCTTTTATCATAATCCCAACTAGGACCTTTAATCCCTTGACTTTCCAATACTTCAGTTTTTACACCAAGCTTTTGTGCTATCTTAATGCCTCTTGCATCATCTTTGTTTGAAATGACTACGCTAGGATTTACAGGGATCCTATTTTTTTTGATTGATTTTAAAATGGCTTCCATATTACTTCCACGTCCAGAGATCAAAATAGCGAGATTGATCAACTGTTACACTAATTTTGTTGTTTAAAATAAAGATATGGAATAATTCTAAATAGATCACTAGGTTCGATGTTGATTTGAATTAGCATAAAATTCAGTATTCTAATGAGGTGGTATCTGTACAGCATCGCAAAATCGTACGTTTTTCATGTTGTAACATCCTAAAAATAACACTTTTTTATATACTGCTTGAAGGATAATCGTCTTATGTATGATGCTACAAATGGTGAAATAAGTAAAGCGTTGGTCACACTAGCTATAGAAAAGACATTACTTACCATGGGAAAGCCGGTTTTGGATGAAGTGGCACATAGGCTATTTGCAAATTACAAGTGCTTCATACCTGACTGTCATGAACACCCTGAATATCTGAAAAGTGTACTCAAAGAACTTTATGGTAATTGTTACAACAATATAGTAAAGTCAATCAAGAAAAACCTAGAAGAATTTGCCACAAAAAAATCAATTGAACATTTTCTTACGGTGATTAGTGAATAATCTATGCAAACTAGTTTAGAAAAATCACAAACAAAAAAGTACTTGTTATTT
>JBBDNF010000081.1:0-1751 GCA_040877685.1 Nitrosopumilaceae archaeon | reverse complement strand
GCAACTCTTCCAACTATCATGTCGCCTCTAACTTTTTTATCACCATCTATGACAAGAACTTGAAAATTCCAATCACCTGTGTCTGTCTTTTTTTCAACCCAGAAGTCCATTTCAAATTTTGAACATTTTTCGTAATCAAACTGGCAAAGCGTGTATCTGAAATAATCTCCTTGCTGTAGTCCTTCACCAACATACCAAGTGTTTGCTGCCGAGGCAAGATTCATGCTGATTGGACCTGCTAACAAAATCATAAAAAAAGTAGAAGCTAAATACTTTTTCAAGTAATTCCATAGGAAAAAATCCCATAGTTAAATCTTTCAAATAGGCAAATATAGTGGCAAAATATTATTTCGTGCATGTGCGAGTGCAGCAAGGTACACATGTTTGAAGTGGAGTTCAAGCTTGATGGAATGACTGTTGTTCCAACGCACAAAAATTGTGGCGATCGCCTAAACGAAAAACAGGTAGATAAATTCCAAAAAGAATTGGTAAAATCCTGGGGCCTAGAAGAAGAAAAATAATCACAATAAGATTGGCAAAAAAGAAAAGAGAGGCGCTGTTATAACTTACTTCCTGTAGCCTTTTGTAGTTTCTTTACAAACACTAGCTTTACAAGAGCAGGTGCCATCGCAATAACATGCTCCTTGTTCTTCACAGTCACAAAGGCTTTCTGTTCCCGTTGGTGAGCCACATCCACATGATGCATCTGTCATATCTTGAGGATCTCCTACATGGTTTTAAAGTTTATCAAAAAATCATGAAACATTGAAACGGTGTTATAGATCTTTAATTTTTTATTAGTGATACCATCTCGTTTATAGTTTTTAAAATAGACACGGCTTGGCGTTCAACTACCAATAAATCGCTTTCT
This sequence comes from Nitrosopumilaceae archaeon, assembly GCA_040877685.1. Classification (GTDB taxonomy): domain Archaea; phylum Thermoproteota; class Nitrososphaeria; order Nitrososphaerales; family Nitrosopumilaceae; genus JBBDNF01. The sequence goes on along the minus strand of JBBDNF010000081.1, from coordinate 880 downwards.
GCATCCAAAGCCACTTTGAGTATATGCATGTACTCTAAGTTGTGATGTATTGTATCCTTAATTTTGATCATGTTGTTGCGGTTTGTATAGCCAAGATAAAAGTAGCAATCAGAAAGAAGTGAATTTTCTAGCAGATAATCATACTTTTTCTGGATTATCTTTGAATGGCCATTTGCTTCTACCATATCTGAAAAGCCTATTGTAGACTTGAGCATTCTAGAAAGAAGTGATGTTGTTGCTCTCTCTGTCCCAAGACATTGGTGCACAACGGCAAGGCTTTCGTTTATTCTATTCTTTTCAAATCCACGCATAAAGTCTAACATATGTGTAGGGCTGGGTCGCTTTGAGTTGATTAAAGAAATTGCATCTGAGAGAAAATATGCGCTACATTTTAGCCACAAAGGTGCAAATGGATCCGAAGTTTTGACACCTTCTCTTGCCTTTGTTGTATATACCCCTGCATCTACAAGACAGTCTTGGATGTAGGAGTTTGAAATTTTGTCTTTCTTTTCTTTGATCTGCGATAAAAACATACGAAGTTTCCACTGGTCATCTGATAGAATTTTAGTGTCTTGCATCTGTCTCAAAATTCCAGAATTGGTTTCAGAAAGTGAACCATGGTGAAGTTTTATGAGCTCGCCCTCCACTTCGTGCACAGACTCGTATTCTTTTTTATCATCAAATACTACAATGTTATACTCACAGCATTCAAAATTTACTCCGTCACTTCGACATCCGCCAAGCCCCACCGGAAAATGTGAAAGTGAGAGTTTTTCTGGGAGAATTTTCAGATCCACAGAAATTTTACTTTAACTTTTTGCTATAAAGTATCCAAGCTGTTAAAGTTTACAAATCTATGCAATGACAAAACATTGCTTTA
>JBBDNF010000080.1:0-9515 GCA_040877685.1 Nitrosopumilaceae archaeon | reverse complement strand
GATGTAAGCAAGGTGTACTCTAAAGAAATTACAATCACACCAAGCTATGCAGCCTCTGACACTGATACAATGAATGCATTCAAACTAATACAAGATAACAAAATTGATGTCAAAAAATTGATAACTCACAAATTTGATCTTTCCGAGTCGCATAAGGCATTAGAGTATGCTCACAAAGGAAATGACTCAATGAAAATAATTATCACAAATTCAGAAACGCTTAACTAAGGCAAACTTTCTTTTTGAAATTTAAGGGAAAACCATGGATTGGGGAATGAAGAACCGTTTGGCAAGGATAATCAAGCCAGAGACAGGACGTGGAGTCATGTTAGCGGTAGATCATGGTTACTTCTTAGGTCCTACAGAAAGGCTTGAAGTGCCACGTAAAACAATTCAGCCACTTTTGCCCTATGCTGATTCGCTTATGCTTACACGTGGTGTGCTACGCACATCTGTTGATGCAAACTTTCCAATACCAATAGTTCTCAGGGTTTCCGGAGGCTCAAGTGTTATTGGAAAAGATCTTTCCAATGAGAAAATTACCACATCTATCAACGATGCAATAAGGCTTAATGTGACTGCACTTGCCCTTTCAATCTTTGTAGGAGCGCAGTACGAACACGAATCTCTTGTCAACTTAGCAAAACTTGTGAACGAGGGTGAAGAATATGGCATACCGGTCCTTGCGGTAACTGCAGTTGGAAAAGAACTTGAAAAACGTGATGAAAGATATCTTTCTCTTTCTTGCAGAATAGCTGCTGAGTTTGGAGCACATCTTGTAAAAACATATTATTGTGAAAATTTTGAAAGGGTTGTAAACAAATGCCCCGTGCCAGTAATTATAGCTGGTGGTCCTAAGCTAGCAAACGAACTTGATGCACTACAATTAACATATGATGCAATACAAGCAGGTGCTGTTGGAGTGGATATGGGAAGAAACATCTGGCAATCAGACTATCCTGTTTCAATGATAAAGGCAGTGCGTGCAATAGTTCATGAAAATCACACAGTTAAGGAAGCGCATGACTTGTTTAACAAACTCAAAACCACGGAACAATCTACAAAGACAGCTACGTCGGTCTAGTCTGGAATCTTTGACATGTGTATGTGCACAATCTTCCATTTAGTGGATTTTATCAAAACAAAAGTCACCCTGCTTTCCATTGAAAGATGCTGACCTCTGAAGCTGTAGTTATCTACAATTACGCCTGTCTGTTTTAGTTGAAATGTTGCAACCGCACTATTATCAAAAATATCTACTCGCGGGTTTTTGATCTCATATTCATAGTCAGATATGCTCACAAACCGTAGCTGTTGCAAAGCAGTTGTTGTTGCATAGTCTTTAAGTTCAAACGGTGGAACGTCACTGTAGCTTGAAAATCTCGGATCGTCTAACTCTATTACTCTAAGTGGAGCAAGGTTTTTTGTCGTTCCCGCATCAAAAAAAATCTTAATTATTTCAAGTATTTCCGATGTATTTGACAAAATCGCTCTTGCTTGTGATATTTGGTGTTTAAGTTTTGTGAAAACTGATGATAAATCAAAAGTTTGTAGTTTTACTAAAACACGATTTTGAAATTATTGTGATGTTTCACATAGATTTTTAATAATTTTAGATACTTTTTCTCGAAATATTTATAAATTATATTAGTTGAAAGAGAATAGACTGAAATGAAGTTAGGAGGATCGACGAGCATTTCTAGTATTTTATTGCTAGTCGACCTGATGCTGTAAACCCTACAGCTTTAACTCCCTGGTGAAAATTTATGGAAAAAATGTCAGGTGCTAGATCATTAATGGTTGCCCTTGAAAAGGAGGGTGTTGAGCTAGTCTTTGGACTCCCCGGTGGCGCAAACTTGCCAATCTATGATGAGCTTTACAAAAGTAACATTCGCCACATACTGGTAAGACATGAACAGTCTGCAGCTCACATGGCGGATGGTTTTGGTAGGGTAAGCCGAAGACCAGGAGTATGTTTTGCAACATCTGGGCCTGGTGCCACAAATCTTGTAACTGGAATTGCAACTGCCCAAGCTGATTCAGCTCCAATGATTGCAGTAACTGGACAAGTTCCACTAAAGATGATAGGCAAAGATGCTTTTCAAGAAAGTGACATAATAGGAATTTCCAACCCGATTGTAAAATATGCTTTTCAACCAACAAGCCCCGCCGAAATTCCAGAGGTGGTAAAAAAAGCATTTTACATTTCATCAACTGGCAGACCTGGTCCAGTCTTGATAGACATACCAAAAGATGTACAACAAAACGAAGCCGAGATGAGGTTTCCAGATGACATCAAGATAAAAGGATACCACCCATGGGTTGACCCCGACATTGCACAAATCGAAAGAGCGATCGAGATGTTGCTTTCAGCTGAAAGGCCTATTATTCTTGCAGGGGGAGGAGTGATAATTTCAGGCGCATTTGCAGAACTACAGTCAATAGCAGAACTTCTTATGATTCCCGTTGTTACTACCTTTAAAGGCAAAGGTTCTTTCCCAGAAAACCACCCTCTCTCACTTGGCCCCATAGGAATGCACGGCCACGCCGAAGCGAACAAGATGATGGTAGAAGCAGACTGTGTTCTTGCTGCAGGTTCTAGGTTTTCAGATAGATCAGTTGGAACCTTTGAAGAATTTGAAAAAAGATTAAAGATAATACACATGGATGTAGACCCTGCTGAGATTGGCAAAAATCAGACAACCAGTGTTGCGGTAGTTGGAGATGTAAAAACTTCTTTAAGAATAATGGTAAAGATGTTAATCCAAAAGGTAATCAAACGTGGCAACGATTACCCGTGGTTAAAACGAGTAAATGAAACGAAAGAATACTACAGAGAAAATTTGAAACTTTACAATCACCCGCTTGGTGCTGCCAAGGTTTTACGTAAATTAAGAGAAGTTCTTCCACATCAATCAATTGTAACTACGGAAGTTGGTCAACATCAAATGTGGGCATCGTTATTTTTTGATGTCATACAACCCGGAACTTTCTTCAGCTCAACAGGTCTTGGCACCATGGGATGGGGATTTCCCGCTGCCATAGGTGCAAAAGCAGCAAAGCCTGGAGTTCCAGTCGTGGATATAGCCGGTGAGGGCAGCTTTAACATGACAGAAAATTCTCTTGCGGTTTCGGTTTTGGATAATTTACCAGTCATTGTGTTTATAATGAACAACTTTTCACTTGGAATGGTCGCACAGTGGCAAAGGACCTTTTATGACAAGAGAATGATTGGGATTGATCTCAAAAACTGTCCTGATTATGTAAAAATAGCAGAAGCATATGGAGCACAAGGAATTAGGGCAGAGTCACTTGACGATATTGGCAATGCAGTAAAAACTGCACTAAAAAGTGATGTAGCTACAGTAATTGATATTCCGATAGACCCAGAGGAGGACGTATTACCATTTGTAGCACCTGGTACTCCTCTTAAGGACATGATACTGCCATCGTAGGGATATTGATGTGGGCCATAATTTCCGTACTAGTCGAGAATAAACCAGGAGTCTTGTTTAAAGTGACAAATCTTTTCAGATCAAGGAATTTCAACATAGATAGCATTTCCGTAGGTGTGACTGAAAATCCTGAGTATTCAAGGATGACCATCACGACTATAGGTGACGAAAAGCAGGTAACTCAGATAATAAAGCAGCTTGACAAGATGATTGATACGGTTGAGGTAAAGCGTCTGGATGAAAAGATGAGTGTTCACAGAGAACTTGTCCTTATGAAGATAAAAGTAAGCAAACCTTCAGACAGCATGGAAATAATGAATCTAGCAAATGCTTTTGGATGCAAAGTTCATGATGTAAGAAAGACATCAATCATAATAGAGATAACTGCAACGCCAGACAGAATTAATGCACTTGAGGATCTGGTAAAAGGATATGGAATTTTAGAGATTGCTAGAACAGGAATATGTGCGCTTCCAAGAGGTGGAATTAATGAAAGTTAGAATTTTTGATACCACACTAAGAGATGGAGAGCAGACGCCGGGAGTTGCACTAGCCCCAGAACAAAAACTAAACATAGCAAAAAAACTTGATGCGCTTGGAGTAGATGCAATGGAAGCAGGATTTCCAATCGTTTCCGACGGAGAAAGGCAAGGAATTAAAATGATAGTCAACTCAAATCTACATGCTGAAATTTGCGGTTTAGCAAGGACTGATAAAAAAGACATCGATGCTGCAATAGATTGTGGTCTCAAATATATTCACACTTTTATTGCTACTTCTGACATTCACCTAGAATACAAACTAAAACTCACAAGAGAACAAGTCCTTGAAAAGGCTATTGAAGCTGTAGAGTATGGGAAATCATGCGGCTTACAAGTCGAGTTTTCTGCAGAAGATGCGACAAGAACAGACAGAGAATTTTTAAAGAAAGTTTTTAGTCAAGTTGCTAAAGCAGGTGCAGACAGGATAGATATTCCAGATACAGTGGGATATTCAACGCCAGCATATATTGCAGAAATAACAAAAGATGCAATTCAAGCTTCAAAGCTTCCGGTAAGTGTCCATTGCCATAATGACTTTGGGCTTGCTGTTGCAAATTCAATTTCTGGAATCCAAGCTGGTGCTCAGTGTGCTCACGTTACCATAAATGGCATAGGCGAGCGGGCCGGTAATGCATCTCTTGAGGAACTAGTCATGGCGTTACAGTGTCTACAGTTTGATAAAAAATTTGAAACTAACATTAACACAAAACTTCTTTACGAAACATCAAGATACGTATCTAGTGTGGTTGGAGTACACGTACAACCAAACAAAGCAATAGTTGGTGAGAACGCTTTTGGTCACGAATCTGGAATCCACACACACGGTGTCTTGAGCAACCCCTTGACATACGAACCAATTAGTCCTGAGCTTGTTGGAAGAACAAGATGGTTTCAAGTTGGAAAGCATGCTGGTGCCCACGGTGTTTCTGCAATGCTTGAAGAATATGGCATACAACCAACAAAAGAACAGACTCATGAAATTTTAGAGAGAATAAAGAAAGTTGGTGATCAAGGAAAGCATGTTACCGATGTGGAGTTACTTGCTATTGCAGGCGAAGTCATGCAACAACCTAGCCTTAAGAGACTAGTTCACCTCACCGGATTTTCTGTCTCGACTGGTATTGGAAATATGCCATATGCCTTTGTCAAATTGAACATAGAGGGAAAGGACTTTATCGGTACTGACTATGGTGTAGGTCCTGTAGATGCATCCATAAACGCAATTCAAAAGATCACTGGAGAGATAGTTAAAGTCAGAATCAAGGATTACAGGTTGGATTCAATTTCAGGTGGTTCAGATGCACTTTGTGAAGTTACTATAAAGGTAGAAGATGCGTATGGGAATCTTGCTTCTGCCAAATCAATTGGAGAAGACATTGTAATTACAAGCGTTCAGGCAATGATTGATGGAATAAACAGAATAATGCTAAAAAAGATTCTAAAACAGAAAAACTTGGGAAATTAAAATGTATCAAATTTCTCTCATAACCGGAGACGGTATAGGGCCAGAGCTCTCAGAATCTGTGATCAAGGTTTTAGAAGTAGTCAATGACAAACTCGATTTAAAATTAAAGGTAGAAAAACTTGAAGCCGGTGATAGCGCTTTAGCAAAAACTGGCAAAGCCTTGCCAGAATCTACGTTGGAGGCTATCAAAAGATCAAATGCATGTTTGAAGGCGCCCGTAGGTGAAAGTGCTGCTGATGTCATTGTGGTTTTAAGAAGGATGTTAAACCTATACGCGAACATAAGGCCTGCCAAATCATACCCAAATATGCCTGCACTAAAAGACAATGTTGATTTGGTCATAGTTAGAGAAAACACTGAAGACCTCTACACCGGAATGGAATTTGATGTAGGAAATTCCGCTGTTGCTTTGCGCATTATCTCAGAGCATGCATCTAAAAGAATTGCCAAGTATGCATTTTTAACTGCAAATCAGAGAAACCAGAAAAGGAAAGTCACATGTGTTCATAAATCAAATGTGATGAGAAAGACAGATGGTCTTTTTGCAAAAGCGTGTAGCGAAGTAGCAAAGGAATTTCCAAACATCAAATTTGAGCAAATGTATGTTGATGCCTGTGCCATGAATCTCATAAGAGAGCCAGAATTATTTGATGTAATAGTAACAACGAATTTGTTTGGAGACATTTTATCTGATGAATCTGCACAGGTAGTGGGCGGACTTGGTATGGCTCCAGCTGCAAATATTGGAGAAAATTTTGCGTTGTTTGAACCAGTTCATGGAGCTGCATTTGACATTGCAGGAAAACAGGCCGCAAATCCTTCATCTTTTATTCTTTCTGCAAAGATGATGTTTGAGTGGCTTGGAATGAAAAATGGTGACCGAAAGTGTTTTGGTGTAGCAAAAAAACTCGAGTCTGCTGTTTATGGAGTTGTAAAAGATGGAATAAAGACAAAAGATATTGGCGGTGACAACACAACTATGGAATTTACACAACATGTAATTTCCAAGCTTGCTTAAATATCAGAAGCTGGAGGATTTCTAGACCAAAAAAAGATCATAAAACCTACAGGAATCATGAATAATATTGCCGCAATAAAGGTAATCCAGTAAAATGTTGGATCTAATCCTGGAATCAATGGAATTGGAAATACAGCGTATGCCCATACAAATGCAATGAATCCAAGCAAGACTTTGTTTCTTTTGAATATCTTCCATCCAAGCTTTCTCTTATTGATATAACATCTCTTGCAGCGACTTTTATCATCTGTCATACAAGAGGTACAACAGTTTTTTTCACAAAAGTAACACTTGCGTTCTCCAAACTGCGAACCACAAAAATCGCATTTTTGCACTTTGTATTTTAAGTGAATTTTTAGATTTATCTTTTTATGGAGAAAGCCTTTCTGGGTCACGTGGGTACAAAACTACTTCCCTGACATTATCAATTTTTGTAAGAACAGACATCAATCTATCAAGGCCTAATCCCCATCCTGAGTGTGGTGGCATTCCCCAGTCGAATGCCCGTAGATGATCAACAAATTGGTTTGGATCAAGACCTTGTTCTTTTAGTCTTAATTTGAGCTTTGCAGGATCATGAAGACGTGTCCCACCTGAAGAAAGCTCAAGATATCCATACTGAAGATCAAATGAACATGACAGTGTTGGGTCGTCATCTTTTTCGTGGATATAAAATGGTTTTAGCTTCATGGGCCAATCAATTATAAAATAAAATCTAGCGTGCCTTTCTCCAAGCTTACGAAGATGTGCATCCTGCAAGTCATCGCCCATTTCAAGTTTTATGCCATCACGTGCTAGCTCTTCAATTGCTTTTTTGTAGGTTATGCGTTCAAATGGTGTTGAAGGTTTTTTGATTTCTATTCCAAGCGTTTCTTTCTCAGATGTGCAGTTTGCGGTGTATTCAAAAACATTTGCTACCACAGATTCCAATACATCCATTACATCAGAATAATCCATAAAGGCAGCTTCTATATCGACACTTGTGAATTCTGTCAGGTGTCTTACGGTGTGTGACTTTTCTGCTCTATAATATGAGGCAATTTCAAAAACCCGCTCAAGCCCCATTGTAAGTTGTTCCTTGTATAGCTGTGGGCTTTGTGCAAGGTAAGCTTGCTTTCCAAAATATTTAAATGAAAAAAGGTTTGCACCACCTTCGCTTGCACTACCTATTATTTTTGGCGTATTAACTTCGATGAAGCTTTTTTCTATCAGAGTTTTTCTGATTGATTGGAGTGCATGATGTCGTAGTTTGAAAATTGCTGCAGTCTTTTGGTTACGTAGATCAAGTGCACGCGCGTTTAGCCTATTGTCAATGTTGCTTTCAAGTCTGCCTATTGGATCAATTGGAAGCGGTTGTACTGCTACTGTAAGTATATCCAACCTCTCTGATTTTATCTCAAAAGCAAAATCTCGTGCCTTTGATTTTTGAATCGTGCCTGTAACCTTAATGACACTCTGCCTCGTAAGTCCTTTTATCTGCTTTAAAGCCTCGTCTCCAACCAAGACTATTTGTGCAACACCCGTGACATCGCGCAATGTCAAAAACGTAAGCTTACCAAGCTCACGTATGTCCTCAACCCATCCTCCAACTATTACCTTTTTTCCCTCCATTGAGGGATCTAGGTTTTCTATGTAATGCGTTCTTTTGAAATCCATAAAATTATACTAGTGTTTAATCTCAAGTAAATAGGTTTTTTGACTCATTTTCTTCCAAAACCCACATTTACGGCATTGATCTAAAATGAACGATGTCTAATATTTCCGTACAGAATCTAACAACACATTACAAAACCCAAAGCAGAACGGTACACGCATTAGATGATGTAAGCTTTTCTTTAGAAAGAGGGGAGTCTGTTGGAATTGCAGGAGAGAGTGCTTGTGGAAAAAGTACTCTTGGACTTTCCCTGATGAGAACGCTTCAGGGAGGCAAAATAGTATCTGGAGACATTCTGCTGGAAGGCACATCCATATTGAAAATGTCAGATGCAGAATTTGCAAAAAAGTATAGGTGGAAAGATATCGCTATGGTTTTTCAAGGAGCCATGAATTCTTTGGATCCTGTATTTACAATCAAAGAACAGTTTGTCGAAGTACTCAAGCAGCATCGCTATGATGACGATTTTGAAAAAAGAATATCCGAGATGATGACTTCGGTCGGACTCACTCAGGAGGTTCTCAAGAAATATCCTCATGAATTAAGCGGTGGAATGAAACAAAGAATTGTAATTGCCATGGCGCTTTTATTAAAACCAAAGTTTGTCATAGCTGACGAACCGACAACTGCTCTTGATGTGCTTGTACAAGCACAGATAATCAATTTGCTCAAAAAACTAAAAAAAGATGGCATGTCAATCATGTTGATTACACATGATCTTTCTATAATATCTGAAATTGCAGAAAAAATTGGCATAATGTATGCAGGAAAGATGGTTGAATTTGGCAGTGCGTCTGAGATTTACAAGAATCCAAAACATCCTTACACACAGGGTCTTCTTGAATCAATTCCATCCCTGCATAGAGAAAAAAAGCTAAATTACATCAAAGGGAATCCCCCAAGTTTGATAAATCCTCCTGAAGGATGCAGGTTTTATGATAGATGTCCACATGCTATGGAAAAATGCAAAAAGGATCCTCCCAAGTTTAAAACAGATTCAGGTTATGCCCTCTGCTGGCTCTATGAGTAAATGTTTCTTATCGCTAATTTCAGATTTCTTGATATAGTTTGCATTTCAAATACTTATGTTGGAAGAAATACTCGTAGTTCAAAATTTGACAAAACATTTTGTCAAAAAAGGAGTTTTCTCTTCTTCAAAAACTGCTGTCAGGGCAGTTGATGGCGTCTCCTTTTCTTTAAAAAAAGGTGATGTACTTGTCCTAGCAGGGGAATCAGGATCTGGTAAAACCACTGTAGCCAGACTTATTTTGAGAGCAATAGAGCCTGATTCTGGCAAGGTTTTCTTTGATGGCGCTGAGATAGGTCAAGATGGTAAGAGTCTTGAGAAACTTAGAATGCAGTGCCAGATGGTACACCAAGA
>JBBDNF010000079.1:0-1808 GCA_040877685.1 Nitrosopumilaceae archaeon | reverse complement strand
TATCACTTTTAGAGTTTGTAATAGAGAGGAGTCTGTAATTGGATGATGAGTTAAAAAAGGCGATTAGAGGAATTGCTTTACAGAATGCTTTTGAGCATGAAGGTAAGACACGAAACGATACTATTATATCAAAAATACTTGGCGCTAGATCAGATCTTAGGAACAAAACTAAGGAAGTAATTCCGCTAGTATCAACTGTTGTCTCTGAGGTAAACAAGCTTTCAATAACTCAGCAAAAAGCAGAGCTTGAAAATTACTTTCCAGAACTATTGACTGTAAAACCCAAACATGAAAGAATTGGTCTTCCTCCACTTGATGAAGCGGAAAATGGTAAAGTAGTGACAAGATTTCCTCCAGAACCAAATGGCTATCCACATATTGGACATGCAAAAGCTGCGATAATAGACGAAGAATATGCAAAGATGTATGATGGCAAGATGATACTAAGATTTGATGACACAAATCCGGAAAATGAAAGACTTGAATATTATGCTGCGATCAAAGTAGGACTTGACTGGCTTGGCATAAAATATGATCAAGTAAAAAATACATCGGATGATATGGAATTGATCTACAAAAAAGGAATACAAATGATTGAATCAAATGATGCGTATGTTTGTACTTGTAATCAAGAGACAATAAGCAAAAACAGACGAGAGATGAAGTCATGTAAATGCCGTTCTGCAGATTTAAACCAAAATACCAAAAGATGGCATGACATGTTTGAAAATTATAAGCCTGGAGAAGCAATAGTTAGATTTCGTGGCGACATGCAATCAGAAAATACAGTAATGCGTGATCCTGCCTTGTTTAGAATAATAGAGGGTTCTCACCCATTACTCATTGATAAATATAGAGTCTGGCCAAATTATGATTTTGCTGTAGCGATAGAAGATAGTATCGATGGAGTAACACATGCCTTCCGAACAAAAGAGTATGAGCTTAGAAATGAGCTCTACTATTCCATTTTAGATAAATTACATATGAGAAAGCCAAAGGTGATCGAGTTTTCTAGGCTAGAATTTGAGGGCATGCCTGTTTCAAAAAGAATACTGAAACCATTGGTTGAAAACGGTCAAGTATCTGGTTATGACGATCCAAGGTTACCAACGCTTGAAGCTTTGCGTAGGAGAGGAATTGTTCCAGAAGCGATAAGAAAGTTTGTCCTTTCTTTAGGTTTTACAAAATCTGATACACTTGCTCCGTTTGATACCCTAGAATCATTTAACAGAAAGATGGTTGATGCAACAAGCATAAGGCTATTTTTGGTTACAGAACCTGTAAAGTTGATAATAAAAAATAACAAGATGACATCGGTTGAGATTCAAAATCATCCACAAAAGGATCTAGGCAAAAGAAAGATAGAACTTGATGGAACCTTTTACGTTTCAGGTGAGGATGCAAGAAACCTAAAGGTTGGAGATCAGGTAAGGCTAATTGAACTTTATAATGTCAAAATAACAAAAACTGGATCTGATATTGAGGGAGAGTATACTGGTGATGATTTTAAGGCAGAATTTCCTAAAATCCAATGGATACCTCAAAAAAATGCCGTAAAGATAAACGTTCTGATACCAAAAACGCTTTATGTAAATGAAAAATTTAACGAAAATAGTCTTGATATTCTGCAGGCATTTACTGAAAATTACTACTTAGAATTAAATGAGGGGGTAGAAATTCAGTTCGTTAGATTTGGATATTGCAGAAAAGATTCTGCAATTCAAGCAATCTACACTCATAAGTGAAGAAAAATGAAAATTGCAAGATTGTTGGGATCAAATATGGAAACATATGGCTTTGTTAATGGA
>JBBDNF010000078.1:4611-49298 GCA_040877685.1 Nitrosopumilaceae archaeon | reverse complement strand
GATTTTTCTATAAGCCACTTGAAAAGTTATCGCGTTTCTTGGTATTCGGAATTAGTGGTTGAATACCAAACTATCATACATATTCTATGCCGGTATTATTGCAAAAAACCAAATGATCGAGTTTACCATTTCATAGATTCTAATTCTTTAGTTGAAAAAATCTTTTAAAAACAAAAGAATATGTGAAAAAATCCATATGAAGTCATAAATAGTTCCAAGTCATATAATAAAACATGCAGAAGGATGCAATTCCCACTGCTTAAACTGCGTGGTCCCGCAGAACTATAAATGAAATCGGGCGCACTGCGTCGATTCAAAGAGGTAATCTCTACCTTTCTGACGGGGGGCCACGCCAATTATGTTCTAGTTAGATCCACTGAAACACTACCAAGCAGGTTACCGCGTGGATTTATCACAATTTGAAGCTCCTGGTCATCTGGGACCTGAATCACTTTTTTGCCAAGATAGTCCCACGTATAGTAAGTAGAAATTCCTGTCTCATGAGAGGTTCCCTCAAGCTGAAAATCTTCAGAAAAAGAAAAAGTTGCCCCTTTTAGGTCAATCGAAAGTGTTTGTGGACTGTCACCGTTTGGTACGAAACTAAATTGATAAGTTCCTTTTTGGATTTCGAAAGTGTCAGTAAAAATCCCATCGGTATAAAGTTTAGGATCTGCTAGTGTCACATGATAGGCTGCAGTTTTTTCAGACTTGGGTTCTATTGATAGTCCTAATGCTATGACAATAGCTATAGCAATGCCGACATAGATTATCTTTTTCATATAATAAAATAAATTTTGTAATTTTTAAAAACTTTTCAAAAATTATAGCTTGAGGGATTCTTTGAGTCCTTTGTATCTATTTCTTATGGTAACCTCTGTTACACCGGCTGCTTGTGCAACATCTTTTTGTGTTTTGTTTTCACCATTCATCACACAAGAAAGATACAACGCGGCTGCAGCAAGTCCCATCGGATCCTTACCTGCTGAAATTTCAATCTCTGCAGCATCCTTTAAGATTAACAACGCCCTTCGCTTTGTTTTCTCACTTAGTCCAGCTTTGCTTGCTATTCTTGCCACACATTTTATTGGATCAACTACAGGCATCTTAAGGTCAAGTTCTCTAAGAAGTAATCTGTAGCATCTTGCCACATCTTTTCTTTTGATGTTAATTCCATTTGCAACATCAGTTAGAGTTCTTGGTGTTTCCGTGTCCCTACATGCTGCATAAAGTGCTGCAGCAACAAGTCCTGGAATTGATCTGCCTCTAACAAGACCTTTGTCCAGAGCCTTTCTGTAGATATATGCAGTCTTTTCTATTACGGCATCTGAAAGTGCAAGCTTGTCTTTTAGTCTGTCAAGCTCACTGAAGGCTTGCCTAAAGTTTCGATCTACTGGCTCATGAACCTGACTTCTGCTATCCCAGGTTCTGAGTCTCTCTATCGTGCTTTTCATGGAAGCAGACAAAGGTTTTCCTGATGCGTCCTTGTCTGCAGGACCAATTATTGTTGCAAGCCCCATGTCATGCATTGCAAGTGATGTGGGGGTTCCAGTTCTACTTCTATCTTCATGCTCTTCTTTGGAAAATGATCGCCATTCCGGCCCTGATTCTTCAACCCTTTCGGTAAGGACAAAGCCACAATTTCCACAAAACATCTCTCCAGTTGTGCTATCAGTTACCATTGGACCTTTTCCGCAACGTGGGCAACGCCCACCGCTATTGAAAGTTTCACGCGTCATATAATATCTAATAAAAACTTCGATCGTCCGGCAATAAAAAGATTTAACTATAACCATTTTATCAATTCTTTACATCAAATTTCAGATTATAATATAAAAGATTGAATGTCTTTAAATTAAAATTAAAATTATTATAAATAATTAGATTCCCTACCATTATACTTTTATTTTATTACTGCAAGACTTGTTTCTATTCTTACATCTATTTTGTCTGACAAATTTTCTTACCATTCTTAGCTTCTCTTTGATTTACAAAATAGATCATGGTCTCATGAGATGATGAACTAATTAGATATTACAAATGATCATCATTGACTTGTTTAACCAGTTTTTATCAGCTCAAATCAAAAACTGTCTTAATTTGTGGAATTTTGTTTACAAAAACTGTCCAAAGCAAAAACTTAAATACTAATTTTTTGATTTTCAGGCATTAAATAAAATGGAAAAATGTCCACTTTGCTGTGAACCACAGCAGTCAACTACTGCGCTGGCGATTCACATAAAGAAAATCCATCCGCAGAGAAGCTTCGGTTTACAACTAGTACACTAGTCTCTGGTCTGAGGATAGATTGCGAGGATATATCCAATAGAGGTTATACACTAATTTTTTGATATTGATTCTACAGCAAAGTGTGAGACAAAGTAATCTAGAGATGGTTTTGTTAGCTAAATTTAGCCTACAGTGAACCTCATTTCACACCTTGAATTAATAATTAATTTATTTACTCCTTACCATGCCAGGATTCGATAAGAAATGGACAAAGCCCCCTACACCAACTTTTGGGGAACGAATCAATGATACTATAAGCCCTAAGGGTCCGCTAAAGCCCAGAATGGAGCTAGCAGTACGAAAATTACAAAATCAAATTTCTAAATTAGATAGTATGATTACCAAACTAAAACAAAGAGATGAAAAGCTTTTCAAAAGAATTGTTGTTGCAACTCAACAACATGACTTTACCGCTAGCAAAGTCTTATCAAAAGAATTAGCTGAAGTACGAAAGGTAACAAAGCTATTAGGAAATGCAAGGATGGCACTTGAACAGATCGAGCTTAGATTAAGTACATTCCACGATCTCGGTGACACGGTAGTTACCATAATGCCTACAATTGGTCTTATGCGAAGCTTGAGATCATCGCTTGTCAAGTTCATGCCGGAAGCAGATCATGAGCTAGGTTCCATGACTGAAATGTTAAACGGCCTTATGACGGATACATTCCATAGCGGAGACTTTGGAATAGATTCTGAAGCAACAAGTGAAGAATCAGAAAAGATTCTACAGGAAGCAGCAGCAGTGGCAGAAGCAGCGGTAAACGATAAACTACCATCAATGCCTGCTGGACAATCATCCTCTGCACGATACATCTAGACTTTCCTATGAGATAGTCTGTAACGAAGATACGCTCTAAACAAAACTAAAGATGCTGTTAAAATAATAGACGAAGCTAGAAACGAAACGCTGTAACCAAACAAATGTGTAAGTTGTCCTGTTACTAATGCGCCACCAAAAACACCAATTCCTGTGATTGAGCTATTCACACCAAGATACTTTCCTTCAAAACCTTGTGGAATACTTTTAAAGAAAATAACTGAGCTTGATGTACTAAAAATAGAGAACGCCACAACCATTAAACAAGCAGAAATAATTGCCACCACAAAAGTGCCAATTCCAAACATCAATGGAATAAATAAACCTGCAATAAGCACAGCTATTATTCTTGGTGCATATGCAATCATCGTAGCACGTTCTTCGCCAACCTTTGATATCAATCTAGGAACAACAAAGAAAATTGCAATCATCATAGAAGTTTGTATCATGTAAATTAAAAACACAGCCGAGTCGGAAAAGTTAAAACTCTTCAAAAAGGGCGTATAGGCAGTAAAGTAAATGTTGCTACCAAAGTAGAAAAGAAAATTGGTTAAAAATAAAATCCCTATTTCATCAGAAACCTTTCCTTTGAATATAGTAATTATGTGCCTATAGTCATATAATTCAGGAATTTTAGGAAATACAAAGTGAAAGTGGGTAAAGCTATATGCTAAGGCATGGATCGAATGAGCGATGCTACTTCGCTCAAGATTAAAGCTAGATTCCCTTATGGTCATACTAAGTGCAATAGCTATGGCACTTGATATAGCACAAATCAAAAAATATGGGCTTAAATCGAAATACAAGCTCCAGACAGTTCCTATAAGCAATGCAGCAAACATTCCAAAAGTTGCAATTATTGAAGTTCTTGCAAATAACCACCCCCACTTATTTCTCTGAGCAGATTCCATGACAAGCAGGTGTGTCACAGGATTTCTTCCTACTACAAAAAACCCAATTATTGGTGAAATTACAAAAAGTACGTCAAGGCTTTTTGTGAAATACAACCATATGCAGCAAAGTAACATGACAAAAAATGAAATAAGAAGAACCGCCCGCCTTACATGGAATCTGTCGATTACTTGACCCCAAAATATAGAACCAAATGCTGTTGCTCCATAATGAAGTGCCGCTATAACTGATACCTCATTAATGCTTCCGCCAAGAAAAATCACATACAGTGGAAGAACCGTGTGCAGCCCTTCAGCCGTTGTGTTTGCAGGAAGAAGATACCATAACCAGCTTTGTCTCTTGGGAAGTGACATTGATTTCGATAATCATCAGGCTGCCATATTATTATACGATGCACACAAAAAACAGAAAAATATCATCATGCAGCAGCGTGTTCTAACACGCCGAAGCACAAGGTTGGATCCAAAGATCCAGAAGCTTCATGATGACCTTTGTCACCATCTCTTGGGAGTTTTTTATCCCATAGACGCTCCATCCTTTACACGGAAGGGTTTTTCCTTGACCGTTTGCTTTTGACTGCATGATTCCTATCTTAGGAGGATGTTCCTTTGATAGGGATATTATATACGTCATCAAATTATTTAAGTTTTGTTTGATTATTACAGTTGAAATTCAGAATTTTCTTTTTAAAATATAGGAACTCCATTATATGGAACTTTTCTTGAAAATTATCTAATCAACATTTTTATGCTGTGTATACATACCTGAATTATAACAAAAGAAATTGATCTCTATCAGATGATTTATGAGTCAAATCTGGACACTAAGCTAGAGCAGATTCTAATAGGACTGACAAAAGACAACCAATCGCCAAAGATTAAGGAGTCAATATATCGATTTTTGCTTTATGTACAGCACGCTTCAGAAAACTTTTGGGTAACTTTTCACAAAGCCAAAACCTATCAAGACAGGCTTGAATGTTTCTATCAATTTACAAAGAATCAATGCCTCGCAACAGAGGTTCTGATACGAGATTTGGATTCCATATTGAATGACGAAGAAGTTAAAGAAAATCTTAACACAATTCTAAAAGAAGGCTTTACTTTTTAACTTAGTGTACCTTCTGTCTTTGAACGAGATTCTTTAAAGTTCTTTATCTTGCTGCCTTCTTCATCTACCACATGATCAATAGATGAAAGCTTTTCACGCAGATTATTAATTATAACACCCACATCATCTGCCTCCTTTTCCACATCAGCTCTTTTCTGAGCTAAATTTCTGATTCCTTGTTTTTCCTCTTCTATGTACTGACCAACTTTGAGCAGCTTTTCTTTTAGATTTTTAATATCAACTGATTCATCTTCAATATTTTTTTCAAGCTTCGTACGTTTGTCTTTTAGGTTCTTAATAATTAGACCAACATAATCAATTGCCTCTTCAAGCTTCGCACGCTTATCCATAAGTAGATTTATGCCTATGTCATCACCTGGCTGAGTCATACTTGTTTGTTCAACACGCTCGGGTATTTTTATTTGTTCAATGGCTTTAGGTTGTTCAGCAGATTCCAAATTCTTAGATTCATAATTCATCTCTTTTACCATAACATCGCCTCCACCACCTTGGTTTTCTTCTGACGCAAGTTCTCTAAACTTTTCCAGGTTTTTTTTGAACTTTTCGAACATATTGTCTAAGAATAGTGTAATTTACAATATATAAAAAGCTAATAGATATAGAGTGCATAACTCCTATCATTTTCAGACTAGACAAAGTGGTCGGTTTTAATATTTTCTAGACACAGAAAACCAGCAAATAATCATTTCTAACTAAACTTGCCCTGATAGTAAAATTTGGCAGCTGATCAGATTTTATAGGGTATAAATCCATGCAAATCAAGAAGGAGGTGCAACGATGAGCTATAACGAAGGTGGGTTTGGCGAAAGCTCTGATAACCGAGGATACAGCGGCGATAGAGGCTACGGCGGCGGTAGACGATTTGGCGGCGGTAGACGATTTGATGACAGGCCAAAACCAGTAGAAACAGGAAAGGAATACGATGTTTCCATAACGGAAATTAGTAGAAAAGGAGACGGTATTGCAAGAGTAGACGGCTTTGTGATATTTGTCAAAGGTGGACAAGTTGGGCAGAATGCAAAAGTAAAGATCACCCAAGTTGGTGGAAGATTTGCAACTGCTGACGTAGTAGGAGAAGGTTCTCCACAACCTGCAGCAGAACCTGCAAGCTAAAATCTATCTAACCCAAAAACTAATTTTTTTCCCTAATTTTTCTTAATTTTTACAACTGCCCAGTTTTCTTTTTTATAAGATGTACAATTTCCATCTTTCTGTCCATGTTCAACGTTGGTTCCATTGTAACATAGACCGTTTTTCGTTTAGGATATACTACTATCTGAGTTACCCTCTCTCGTTCTATATGAACATAGTTTACTTTTCCTAGACTCTTGTTAAACTCATTTCGAATCCTTCTTCTGAGTGCAACCTGCTTGCAAAAGCGTTCTTCTTCCTTTTGTGTTTTCAGTGAAGTTTTACCTTTCTTCATTATTGCTTCTGAGATATTTCCTTTAAGATCTATTATGGCCGCAAATCTCATCGTAGAGTCTATTGATAGTATGTCTTCTACGATGGGAACAAGATTTGTCTTATGATTTCCGTTTTTCAAGATACGAAATGCCAAATTTACACTCGCTAAATATATCTTATTTCTTAATAGCTAAGTTTAGGATTCAGTAAGATCGCGATCTTTTGTTTCTGGATTTAATAGCGTGCCCCCAAGCAAAATTATTGATCCTATAATTATATTTGCACCTAAAGCCAGTGGAATAAACTCAGTTTGAACCAAAGAGATTAAGCTTAACGCGATCAGAGGAGACCATGATCCTACTATCAAACCCCCATTGTAAGCAAAGCCTGCAGCACTGTTTCTGACCTCCGTTGGGAACCTTTCTGAAAAGAATGCAGGTATCGGTCCAGAAGCTGTGGAAACGACAAAGGCGTAAATCACTACAAAAAGGATGGTAAGCGATAGATCTCCACCAAGAATTCCGTAGGCAATTGGAATTACCAAAATAATTGATGCTATAGCAAAGAAGATCATGGACTTTTTTCGCCCTACTCTCTGACTGAGCCAGCCTGTAAAGATCATCCCAAGCCACGACGGAAGTGTTGCAAAAATCATTACTGATGCAACATCTGCTCTTTCTACGTGACCAAACTGTTGTAAAAGTGTGGGCAGAAACCCAACTGAACCATGGTACATATAGACAAGGCCAGTCATCACAAAAACGCAAAGAAAGAAAGCTTTTCTATGTTGCTTGCCAAAGACAATTTTTCTGAGAGGCGTTTTTTCCAGCTTATGACTCTGTTTTTTTTCTAGCCAAAGAGCTGATTCATCCATCCTAAATCTGATAAAAAGAGCTATAAATCCAGGAATAATGCCGGTAAAGAAAAGTATTCGCCAGCCCCATTCAATAAACGCTTCTCCAGTAAAGATAATTGTCATCATCTGAAATGCAATAGCCGCCAAAACAAAACCAAAGGAGAATCCACTCTGAAGAAAACCAGATAAAAGTCCTCGTTTTGGTTTTGGCACACTTTCCATTGTAATTACAGCTCCACTACCCCACTCCCCGCCCGTAAAAATTCCCTGAACCAATCTTGTTAAGATCAAAAGGATTGGTGCAAGCGCCCCAACCATCGCATACGTTGGCAAAAGTCCTGTAACAAAAGTTGCAATTGAAAATCCCAAAATAGTAATTATCATGGATTTTTTTCTTCCGAACTTGTCACCATAAATTCCAAAAATTGCTGCTCCAAATGGTCTCATAATAAGTGAAACACTGTAGCTTGCATAGGTTCCAAGCAAGCTGAAGATAGGATCTTCCGACGGAAAAAAGACTTGGCTTATAGATGATATGACAAGTAACATCAATACAATATCATAGCCATCAAGTGACCATCCAAGGAATGAACCAGCAATTATTGTCTTCTGACCTTTAGTTAGGGTAGACATTTTTTCTTGCCTATTACAAGAGCAACCATATATTGTAGTTTGCTTTGTCCTTTTCCTCCAGTCATGTCATATCTAATGATGACCGTTTGACCGAACTATATAGTTCCCATGTCGTATATAGAACACAGATTTAACTATGTAAATTAGCCACAAGGTATGCCACAGTGGATGTCTTGGTTAAAGTCAAATGAAAAAGAGATTCTTGCCATTTTAAACGCTCTTGCAAAAAAATCTGTTGAAGTTTCTGAAGAGTTAGTCAATCTTTTTGAGGACATTAAAAATTCCGATGAACATCACGTTACAATTAAAAAACTTGAAAGAGAAGCAGACGAGCTTACCAGATCGGTTTTTGCAGAATTAAACAAAACATTCATCACTCCTTTAGATAGAGAGGATCTTCAAAGAATTGCAGCCAAAATAGATGATGTCATAGATTATTCAGAAGGCATATCTGGAAGGATCGTTAGTTATCATATCCCATCTACACCACCATACATGCTTGAGATTGCAAAGGAGCTTACAAAGCAGACGAAACAAGTCGAATTTATGATCTCTAAATTAAAAAATGTAAAGGTATCAAAAGATTTGATTATTCATTGCAGAAATACAAGCGACATAGAACACACAATTGATGATCTTTACAGAACTGCCGTTGGAAAACTTTTTGAAACAAACGATGCAATCAACATAATAAAACTAAAAGATATCTACGAAGCTATAGAACAAGCATCTGACAGATGTGTTGACGTGGCGGACGTAGTAGAAGACATCATTTTAAAATACGCTTAGGTTTTTCCTATGTTAGAATTAGCAATTGGAGCTATAATCGCAGCCTTAATCTTTGATTTTGTAAATGGCGTTAACGATGCTGCAAATTCAGTTGCAACAGTTATTGGTACAAGAGTACTGAAACCATCTTACGCAGTTCTTTTAGCAACTGTGGCAAACTTTGCTGGCCCTTTTGTCTTTGGGGTAGCGGTAGCTACAACAATAGCAAAAGGAATCATCAATCCAGAAGATATCACAATTTACATGATAATAGGTGGATTAGCTGGCGCCATTACTTGGGCGTCTCTGTGTACGTATTTTGGACTCCCAATTTCAGTGAGCCATTCACTGATTGGCGGTCTTATAGGAACTGGATTAGCCACTATAGGTCCCGCAAAGCTTCTCTTTGACGGTTTATTCAAGGTTGGGATAGGAATCATTTCATCACCATTAGGGGGATTAGCTATTGGTTTCGTGTTTGCTGGTATAATTATGACTGTTTTTGCAAGACACCAGCCAGGGAAAGTAAATTCGATCTTTGGGAAACTACAACTTGTCTCGTCTGCTTGGTTTGCATTGACTCATGGCGCTAATGACGGTCAAAAAACAATGGGAATAATTGTACTAGTTTTGTTATCAGAAGGAATTCTTACAGAATTTGAAGTTCCATTATGGGTAATATTTATAGCAGCTTCCGCAATTGCTCTTGGAACTTTTGTTGGTGGCTATAAAGTTATCAAAACTTTAGGAATGAAAGTTGCAAGATTGAGACCATACCAAGGATTTGCTGCTGAGACTGGTGGGGGTATAGTTTTAGGTATCTTTGCAGTATTAGGAATTCCTGCAAGCACAACTCATGCAATTACTGGCTCTATCATGGGCACAAGTGCTGCAAAAAGAAAACTCGCGGTAAGATGGAAAGTAGGAAGACAAATTGTCTTTGCGTGGTTAATTACTATCCCAGGAAGTGCTGCTATAGCATACATATCCACACTAATCATACATATTTTTGTTTAATCAAAGCGATCTAATATTCTATTAAATCCCATTGTATTTCCCTAGTGGGGCTGGCTACCCAAAAAAGTCAGAGCAGTTTGGCGCGTCGGGTTTAATTCTGTATTTGGAGGTAAGTGTTACCTCCCCAATTTTAAAAAGGAAGATTCTCCCCCGCCGAACAAAGACCTATTTTTTGCTTGTTTTTTACCCTGAAACACCTGTTCCGCTAGCTGTTCCGCTTTGCTGTTTCAAGGTGTCCCTCATAATAGATCCTACCAATAAAGAACCAATGTCAAAACAACAATACCGCTCCGAAATGGGCATAATGGCTGATATCTTAGGTGTGACCATGGATGGTGGTACGCAAGGGGTCATAGTGTCTGCTATATCTAGGCGGGCAAACCTGTCACACTATGCAGTGCTTGACAAGTGCCAGAAGCTAATAGATGCAGGCCTAGTAGGTTCTATGAAAGATAATAGAAATCGCCTCTTTATGATCACCGAGAAAGGAATCAAATTCTTTCAAGAGTTTCAGAGATTCCAATCTTTAGTCCAGTCAATGAACCTAAGGTATTAAAAATGAAACAAATAGCACAGTTAGTCCAACGAGAGTATACTTCCCAAGAGTATACTCCCCAACAGAGAATGATTTTTGTAAGGATTACATATACCCTGTCAATAATGGCTAGAGCACCCATTATAGCAGTCTGCTTTCTTCTAATCGCTATAACATCTTTTGTACACAATTCGTATGGCACACTTAGAGTTCTTGATTTTACAATCTATACAGATGGTACTACACATATCTTTTATCAGGCCGAAGCCGATCCACTAGAGCCAGATGTCACAATCAAGCTTTTTGGAAACACAATTGACAACTTTGTAGCTCGGGATGAAAATGATCTTCTTCTTTCTAGTAAAATTGACACTAACTCTGTGGTAATCGAAACACTTGGCGCCTCCAAAATTACAATTGACTATGATACCGCTGACCTTGTAACAAAAAACGGAAAGATCTGGTCTTTTAACATTGATGCACCTTTTGATTATTCTATACTGTTGCCAAAAAACACAGTAATTGTTGGTATGAATACATATCCACTTAACATGCAAATCGTGGATGAGCAATCACTAATCTCCCTTCCAAGTGGTTCTGCTGAAATTAGCTATATATTTGGAGTCTTAGGAACAGCTCAAACTGCCACACTTGCCATAGAAAAAGCACAGGTCCTGATTGATCAAATTAATAAAGAAAAAATTGAAACGCCAATGGCTTCTGCAAAACTTACAGAGGCAGTATCAGCATTTGACGAAGGCAAATTCTCAAGTGCTGAGATCCTTGCTAATGAAGCAAAGAATATTGCTACTCAAGAACAGCAAACAGCTCTTTCCAATTCAAGCTCAACACCAAATAGTACCCTAAATTCTATAGGAGGCATAATTGTAGGAATAGCTGCAACCATAGGCACGGTAGCAGGAGCTGTGGTAACGGTTACACTTTTGATCAAAAGAGCCAAGTCTGCTGTTAAGAAAACCGCGGAGCTTCTGCTAAAGGATGCAAACTATGTACCACCAGACAAAGAGACAATCTTTAGACTCAAACCAGATTTGCGCCAAGAGGACAAAGATATAGTGACATTTATCTCTGAAAATGGAGGTCAAGTCTTCGAAAGCGAACTACGTAAAAAGTTTCTTCTCCCACGTACAACGACTTGGCGTGCGGTAAAGCGTCTTGAAAGAGAAGGAATTGTAGAAATAGACAAGATAGATCAGCAAAATCGCATAAGACTTCGAAAAACTTCGGGGGAAAACGGGGAATGAAGTCATTAGCATTTGTTTTACTTGTTTTAGTTGGAAGCATGGTACTTACAAGTATACCATCTCAGATTTACGCTGACCCTCAACTTGATTCATTACTCAGAATTGCAAACCAGGCAAGAGATAACATAAAGATCAGATTATCACAGCTTACAACCATACCTGATGAAATTGCTAAACTCTACGAACAGGGTTCAGCAGAGACTGACGCACTTGCACAGTCAGTAGCACAAGAAGATGTCTCTTCCTCAAAGCAACACTTTCTTTCTGCAATGAGACTATTCAAAGAGACAAGTGATAAGATATCTTCTTCATCTCCAGCTATTGTGGGAGAACCCCTACCACCAACTGATACCTCGCGATTAAAAAATGCAATTACTACACTAGAAAAGGCTGCAGAGAGAATCAAAGCAGTTGCTGCAAAAAATAATGTTAGTATAGATTTTACTGAATTTGACAACCTAATGCATATTGCAAGACAAAACCTAGACGGAGGAAACACGGAAGAAGTAATTAGGACACTTGAAATTGCAAAACAATTCTTACTTGATGCTCATAGCTCACTTTCGGCTGTAGCCAAACAAAGGACAGCAGATAGAGCCAAGATCTTTGCCGCAAAACAAATCGAGAGACTTGACAAATTAATAGCTCAAGCAAAAGAGCTTAATGCTTCACAAGATATTATAGACACATTAGAGGCTGCAAAAGCAAAACTACAGGC
Organism: Nitrosopumilaceae archaeon; assembly: GCA_040877685.1. Lineage (GTDB taxonomy): Archaea > Thermoproteota > Nitrososphaeria > Nitrososphaerales > Nitrosopumilaceae > JBBDNF01. The sequence goes on along the minus strand of JBBDNF010000078.1, from coordinate 36,950 downwards.
AACGTCTGACACTGCACAGATAAAAATTGAGATTAAAGACATCAACACCATTAAGGAAAAGATTAACGAGTCAAAGATTAAGAGAGCCAACGTCATAATTAATCAACTTGAGACAAAACTCGAGCGCTTGGAAAGAGCTGCACAAGACGATGACGCTCGGGCAAAAATAGCTCAAGCAAAAGATATGCTTACCAATCTAAAACAGCTTGTTTCAGATGGTAAATTTGATGAAGCTCTACAGATGATAAAATCAATAAAAGAGATCCTTAACAGTATAACCATACAATCCAACACTGTAACAAATGAAACACCTAACGCACCACAGACCTCAAATGATGCAACTAATAGTGCAAGGGATTCTAAGATAGAAAGGGTAAAGATAAAAATTCAGAGCCTGGAAGAACAGCTAAACAGTCTTTCTGACAAAGCTAGTGGAAATGATATCGCCAGCCAGTGGATTAAGCGTGCCTTTTCACTTATTGAAAAGGCACAGGATCAACTTGACAAGTCACCAGAAAAAGCTATGCGTACACTAAACGAAGTCGACAAAATTGTGCGCATGATACAAAGAATAACACAATGACCTAAGAAATATCACGCTTAATTTTACACAATCATTAATTTTATACTATAAGATGATCAGGCTGGCCCGGATGTGGTACAAAACTTACATAAACTTCATATACGTTTTCAAAAGCAACCCATCACATGGCTTCTAGACAAATCTCCCTTGGCATAGGAATACCAATGATTGTAGTTGGTGCATTAGTTGCATTCCTACTTGCCCCAACCCAAATTGGTATAGAAGACACAATAGAGTTTGTGGGAAGTCTTATTGGAATTCTTGGTGTTGTAATTTTTATTGCGGGACTTTTCGCTCAAAAAACACCCCAGATTACAACTTGAGCTAGATCTTTATTATTCCCCTAGAGATTAGGTATTGAATACCAGCCGCGAAGTCCTTGTCAGAGATTTTTTTATCAGACCACCAACCAGCATTAATTTTGATCCATGATGGAATTGTAACATCAGAACCAGTTTTTACTGATTCATCTCTAGGAATGTTGATTATCTTTTGGTTTATCATGTATTGAATACCGGTTACAAAATCGGAATCTAAAATTGCACCCTGTGCCCACCATTTGGCTGTATTTCTAACCCATTCTGGTATTACTACCTCACTTGGAGCACTATATGGAGCAAACTTTTGAACATTGTTATTTACATTATCAACTACATACACATTGTTATTGGGATCTATAGTTATTCCAACTGGTTCTTTAAACTGTCCCGAACCAGTACCAAGCGAACCCCAGCTGACTAGGTGCTTTCCATGCGAATCGAATTTTTGTACTCTATGATTGTCTGTGTCTGTGACGTATAGGTTCCCCCTTGAGTCCATTGCCATAGCACTAGGTTTGTTAAACTGTCTTTCTCTCTCACCCGCAGTTCCGAAGGATTTGATAAAAGTCCCAATATCACTAAATTGCAGTATCCTGTTGTCATTAGAAACTACGTAAAAATTATTCTTTGAATCAAAGGTTATGTAATTGGTTGAAGAAAATTTTGCCGCTGCAGTAAGCATAGATCGGATTTCATCCTTGTACTGACCATTGGAATCAAATATCAAAATCTTGTTTTGACCAGAATCAGACACATAAAGATCATCACTCTTGGAAGCCGCCAGCGCAACAGGTGTACGAAACATTCCCGATTCATCTCCAAAAGTTCCCCATGTGTACACAAAATTTCCATTTTTGTCAAATTTCTGAATGCGTGCATTTCCAGTATCTGCTACATTGACATATTTTTGATCAACAAAAATACCAGCTGGATTTTTAAACTGACCATATCCTGTTCCAATAGATCCCCATAACAAAAGAAACTTTCCAGTAGAATCAAACTTTTTGATTTGTGAGTTTCCAGAATCTACAACATAGATATTATTTCCTGAATCAACCGCAATGCCTCTTGGATTCTTGAATTTAACGTCTGTACCAAAACCAAGTGTCATAAGTAATTTTGGTGCAGCAACAACATCAGGGGTGACAATATTAGTACTATCTACAGGCTCTCCTTTTACAAAAAAGATTGCATATCTTGTAACTCCGCCATAACCGATATACATCTTCCATGCTCCTTGCATATCGTCCTTGTTTATCTTATGAGGGATAACTGTGTCACCAGATGTTATTGGTATAGATATCTTAAACCCCTGCTTGCCTGATGGATCTTCAAACCAAAAACTTACAGAATTTGCAATTAGACTTGTAGTATGAATTTCTGCATTTATTATTTCACCTGGTCTATACTCTTGCTTGTCAAGAGAAAGTTCCAAAATCATGTTTGGTTCTATTTTGGGAGTGATAAACTCAACAATAAAAGAACCAGTTTGTGTAGCGTCCGCATAATGTATTTCTAATCTATATTTTCCAGGTGCGGCCGCAATTTTTTCGAGGTGTAATTTTGTTGCAACAGAAGTAACAGGAAATGTACTGATTGTAGTATTGCCTGATGGATCGGTTATTTCCATTACTCCTTGTGATTCTCTGACCTTAGAAAATATCAAATTTAGGTCAACACTATCGCCCACATCGTAAATCGTTTTGTCTGTGCCCACAAAAATTGTCATGCGTTTTTCAATATCACCTACCTCAAAGGGTACCTCAGCAAACACATTGTAATATTGAACCGTGACCTTGTATTTGCCCAACGGATTATCTCGAACAAGATCATCAATTAGAAAATCATGTACTATGGTGGGTTGGTATGCTCTGATGTTAACTTGCTCTATACCTTTTGCCAATTTTCCTTTATTGTTATAAAAATTTAGATGATAAAATTCTGCTTTGGTAGCATCAGGTAAATAATATGATGAAGTTATGTTAATTTTCACGGCATCACCATCATAGTAAAGTGCCTTGTCAAGTTTTACAGAAAGTACTATAGGATCAACTACAAATGTGGTGGGCTGCGTTATGCCATTGTAAGTATAATAAATTGTCCAGTCACCAAAATAATTATCAAACGCATTTCTATTAATCAAGTGGATTTTCTTTCCACTTACAAACTGATCAAGTGAACCAGAAAAGGTAGAATTATCAGGTCTATGTGCAATCCAATTCACAGTTCCTCCAACATATCCATCTATCTTGAGATCTATGTAGAGCCAGTCATTTGGACCAAAATGAGCAGTACGAGGAGTTGCTGTTATGGTAATGGCATCAGCATACTGAGGAATTAAAAAAATTAGGGTTACGATTATGCCTAGATAAAGAAGAATCTTCACTGCATCTTTATCAGTGATATGTGAATAAATCATTTTAGTAGCAATTGTTCAGGCACAGATCCAATTGAATAAATATTGAAAAGCGGCAGATTGTTTGCTTGAAAGTAAGACTGTCTGAGATATTTACATCTGTTGAAGGAGAAGGAATATTGTATGGAACAAAAACTCTTTTTGTAAGGTTAGCAGGATGTCCTTTCAAATGTTTTTATTGTGACACAAAAGATTCCATACCAATGGATTCTGGACAAGAGTATGACCTTGAAGAAGTATGCAAACTTATAGAAAAAAACTTGGAAAAAAATACTTACAAAGTTAACTTTACCGGAGGCGATCCGCTTGTCCAATCTGAAGCACTAGCAGAGTTGGCAAAGTTTGTTCAAGCAAAAAACATTCCCACTTACATAGAATCATCTTGTTATGATTCACAAAAGTTTTTTCAGGTTCTTCCGTACATTAACTACATAAAAATCGAATTTAAAACACCAGACTCCGAATTTGTTGATCCAAAACATTATTCCAAACTTTTGGAAAATGAGATGCAATGCCTTAGATATGCTGTGGATTCACGAAAGACTACATACATCAAAGTTGTGATAAGCTCAAAGACTCAACTTGAACCGTTCAAAAACCTACTTGAGAAGGTTTTTAGCATAATTTCGAAATCAGAAATTGCAGGATTTATAATACAGCCAAGCTATGGTATTGCAGAACCTAGTTTGAAACAGCTTTTTAGCTTTTATGATGTGGTTTATCCTTATTATAATGAGGTACGTATTGTACCACAACTACACAAATTCATAGGTGCGCCATGATGGATAAAGACAGAGTAAAACGACTTGTACGAGAAATGATAGCAGAGATAGGTGAGGATCCTACTAGAGAGGGTTTACTTGACACCCCCGGCAGAATTGCTGACATGTATGAAGAAATCTTTAGTGGATATGATACGGAGTCGGAGCTTTCAGTAAAGTTTTCTGAAGATTCAGATGTAATTGTAGCAAAGGATATACAATTTTATTCAATGTGTGAACATCATATGTTGCCTTTTTTTGGCAAGATCCATATCGCATATTCACCAGACGGCAAGGTTTTTGGAATTTCAAAACTAGTAAGACTTGTAGAAAAATATACTAAAAGATTGCAAATCCAAGAACGCATTACCAAAAACATCGCTGATGAGTTGCATTCTGAGGGAGTAAAAGGAGTAGTTGTGATAATAGAAGGCGAGCATTTTTGTATGAAAATGCGTGGAGTTAAAAACGATGCTAAGATGACTACAGTTGCATACCGAGGAATTTACGAGAAAAAAGAATATAGGCCAGACATACTTGCCATGATTCACAAAAGTAGCTCAGAAACTAAAATAGTTTAGCAGAGTCATACACAATGAAATTGCAAATTTAGATACCTACGCAGATTCTTCAGTAACCGGTGTTAAATGGCGCTGGTTCCAGATTCCCCAGTTCTAATTCGTATTACCTGTTCTATATCAGATACGAAAATTTTGCCGTCACCCATAATGCCAGTTTTTGCGTTATTGATAATGATCGAAATTACCTTATCGACATCTTTGTCATCCAAAATGAGTTCTAACTTTGACTTGTCCAAAACTTGTTCTTCAATATTTGTCATGGCTGCAGCACGACCACCATGAACATATACGCCACGTCCTATTTTTCCCCTCCCTAAGATATTAGTTAGCATGAAACTAGAGAAACCTGCTTCTTTTAATGCAGCACAAATAACTCGAGCTATAGTTCTTCCCACAACAACTTCCACTTTTTTCATTAGCATACCATTAAACTTCCTAAATAAAAGCTCAACTATATGTTAGAAAAATTAAATAACAATCTGTAACCTACGCCAAACAATGGCAGCCCATGTACCAAAAGAGTCGTTTCCAAGATTTGTATGGTATGTAATAGAATTTGGAATAATGCTAGGAATTGGGGTAGGAATATCTTTCAAGTCTGTAGAATACTTTCAACAGCTGGGAATGACAGAAGCTATGATAAACTGGATCTTCTGGGGAATAGTCGGAGTTCCTATGGCAATTTATTATATCATAATAAGATCACATATTTTTAAAAAGCCAATTCTAGAACAATAATCTTCAGTTTTTAGATCTTAAGATTTGTATTTTGTTCTGTCTACTATTTTAGCATTCAGGAATGCAGCTTTTCTATTGTTACAAGACTCGCACCTTCCGCAATGAATTTTTGTGTTTGAATAACAACTCCATGTTTTGAAGATTTCATTGCCAAGTTTTTTATAACCAATTTTTAAGAGATTACTTTTTGACAAGCCATCAATATAAGGACTCCATACATTGATCCTTTTTCTGATGCCTAATCTTATTCCGTCGATTTCACCTTGATTGAAAGCTTTTGTGATCAGCTTAGAAAAGGTCGGTCTGCAATCAGGATAATTCTTGTCTCCTTTATGAGCACCATAGGCGACAAGTGTAGCATCTTTTGTAAATGCCCACGCAGAAGCAATTGAAAGGAAAATTGCATTTCTTATAGGTGCTACAATAGTGTAATCAAATCTAGCTGGAATCTTCATTTTTAGATTAGTAAGTACATTTGTTTTTTCGTACAATTCTCTCATGAATCTTATGTCTATTATCTTATGTTCTTTTAATTTCAAAATTTTTGCAAAGTATTTTGCCATTTTGATTTCTTGGCTTGCTTTCTGACCATATGAAAAAGTAATAGCATAAAGATTGTATCGTGATTGTAAGTATGTAGCTGTACATACAGAATCAAGCCCACCACTGAAAACCAATATTGCTTTTTTCAATTTGGATGCCGTTGTTTTAGGCCAAATAAATTGCTTGATTAAGCAATTGCAAGTAGCGTAGCTCCACATAATATGATAGCAGCTCCACCAGCAACACGCAATATACCTTGTTTTTGAACTATTTCTTTAAAATACAAAATTCCCCATGATACAGCAAAGAGGGTTGCTGTCTGAGAAATTGGAAATGCTGTGGTTATGCCTATTAGACCAACAGCAACCAATACAGATAGACTGCCAAGATTGAAGAGAATTCCAGAAACCAGACCTGCGATTGTTTCTTTTTTAATAAATCTTCTTGCAAAGAAAAATAACGGTATCCCAATCGCAAAAATGGAAAGACTCAACGAAAAAAAACCTGTCTGGAGTGTTTGTGTTGCCTGCATGGGGATAATGTAAGAGCCTCCTATCAAACCAGATGCTACGGCTGTCAAGTATCCCTTTTTTTGTACGGTTGGATTCTTTTCTCCACTTGACACAAGTGGTAATCCACTTAACAGTAATCCTATTGCTAATATTGCTAGAATTAAAGAATCAAAAGTTTCGCCAAAAAATGTAGCTCCCCACACAAATGATGTTATGATACTAAAACCTGCAAGAAGAGGAGACGTTCTTGCAAGCCCAATCAGTTTGACTGAATATAATGCAAGTAGATTGGCTACAGTCCAGATAACCCCTGAGAATAGCCCTGAGAGTTGAATCTCAAAACCCCAGAAAAAGCCAATTGGGATAGCAAAAATAAGTATACCAAATGAGATAGCTCCCTGTAACTGCCAAACATTTGTGACACCAACTTTTCGAACCGGAACAAAAAAAGTTCCCCAGCTTATGGCTGCAAGAACAGCAAAAAGCAGGCCAAAATCTGTCAAGCTAGTTCCTTTGTAAGGCTTGTGATATAACTCGGTTTCGTTTGTTTACCACAGAAAAAGTATCCTAAAGTAAAGTACCATTGTGGCAATTAGCGTTGTTGCAATCATGTAAGGGAACCCTCTTACAAGAAAGGTTCTAAAGAATATGTGATGGCCATGTTTTTCGGCAAGAGCTACTGCAACAAGACCTGCACTTGAGCCAACAAGCGTGCCGTTTCCTCCAAAATCCGCACCGATGGCAAGTGCAAACCATAAGGGATTATGTGTAAAACCAGAAATCGCGCTTGCAAAACTTGGGTCTACAGAAATGTTCTGGATTATAGGAATCATCGTAGCTGTCCACGGAATATTATCTACAAAGGCAGAGACTATGGCTGACATCCAGATTACTAAAAACATTGTAGCTGCAAGATCGCCACCGGTTATTTTCAATGCTTCATGTGCAACTATTTCAAAGGCTCCTGATGCCTCAACACCAGAAACAATTACAAACAATCCCGCAAAGAAAAGTAATGTAGGCCATTCTACATGATGAAATGCCTTCTCTGGGTGCATCTTTGTAATTAGCAAAAGTACTGCGGCACCAGCCAAGGCAATTATAGACACTTCAACTTCCAAAAATCCATGTACTACAAACAACACAATTACTGCAAGAAGAACCACCATTGTTTTCTTTAGTAGCACCTTATCTTTGATCTCCTTATTTTCGTCAATTTCTTGTAACCTTTCTACATGTTCAGGCTTTTGTTTGAGGTCTTTTCTAAACATAAATTTAAGGAGTACGAATGAAATTGCAAATGTTATAACAACTTCTGGCGTCATTCGATTTGCAAAATCTACAAATGAGATTCCCGCAGCAGAACCAATCATGATGTTTGGTGGATCTCCAATTAGGGTAGCAGTACCACCTATGTTTGATGCAAAAATTTCAGCGAGAATAAGTGATATTGGGTTTATGTTTAGAATTCTTGCTACAGAAATTGTGACAGGTACAATAAGAAGAACAGCAGTAACATTATCCAAAAATGCGGATGCAACGGCAGTAATAATTGAAAGTAGTATCATCAGCTTCCAAACACTTCCCTTGGCCATTTTTGCTGCACGTATTGCTATATACTGAAAGATTCCTGTCTCGCTTAGTATTCCAACAATTATCATCATTCCTAAAAGCAGTCCTATGGTGTTGAAATCAATTGCACCAATTACAAAGCTAACACTATCATGTGCTGGAATTAGTCCCGTGTAGATAAGAATAATGAGACTAAGAAGTGCACCAAAAAGCGCAAGTGTTGTTCTATGCATAGTCTCAGTAATCAAAATCACATACATGCCAACCAATACTGAGATGGTAAGTGTCATTCCAATTGTTAGCTCTAATCCAACATATTCCGGCAATGTGAATAGCATCACGATTATTACTGCAAGTACAATCATTCCAATAGCAAAGTGCTTTCCTGACCCTTCCTTCAAATCCACTTTAACTCGAGTTACCAGAAATTATGTATGTTTACTTTGATGTTGATGACAAGTGACTAAAGTTTAATTTCTAGAATCCAGAGTTTCTGGAAAAAAGACAATCTATACTATATGTGCACCCTTACTAGGCCTGCATACTACTGTGTGGCATTTTGTTTTGGCAGATGCAAATCCTTTTGCCATAGCATTACAGATCTTTTTTTGATTAAACGACTTTGAAGTAAATGCAATAACTGACGGACCTGCACCGCTTATTGTAACACCATATGCACCAGCACTAATAGTATTCTCTTTTATTTGAGAAAATCCTGGAATCAGATGCTGTCTTGCTGGCTCCACAATTATATCTCTGATGGAGTTTCCGATCATAGCCGTATCTCTTTTCATAAATCCGGCAACTATAGCTGTCGCATTTGAAAGATTGTACACATAATCGGAAAGTTTAACCTGTTTTGGAAGAACGCTTCTAGAAACTTGGGTTTTTTTTGCAGGAACACGGAGTTTGGGAATTGCAACACAAAGTACAAGATCTTTTGGTGGTTCTATGCTTATGATATCAAGTGGATTTGTCTTTACTATAACAAAACCACCAAAAATAGAGGCAGAAACATTATCATAATGAACAGAACCTGCACTTGCCTTTTCACCAACACCAGCAAACTCTACAAGCATATTTTTATCAAGATTCAGATCAAATAAGGCATCAAAGGCTACAGCTGCGGCTGCGGCAGACGCAGCACTGCTTCCCATTCCAAAACCAGCAGGTACACCTTTTTTAATTTTTAAAACAAGACCAGATTTTATTTTGAATTTTTTTGCCATCTCTTTTACTACAAGTCCTGCAGAATTTCTCTCAGGAGCAAGAGGAATCGGGTCGGTGCTCTGAATTTTAATTCCATTACCGCCTTTTACAAGTTGTATTTCATCATAATAAGCGTCCAGTGCAAGTCCAAAAACATCAAAACCAGGACCCAAGTTCGCAGTAGAACATGGAGCCCTTACAATAATACTGGAAGCCACTAGTCTTCTACCTCCTCTCCCAAGTTAAGAATTCTGCTCAGAGCTGCTCCTAGGTTTACCATGCCATCTCCAGTTGCGTTTGATACAGGAATCAGTCCTTGTGAAAAACCACCAAGATTTAGGCTTCTCAAAATATTTGTTACAAGTGTATAGTTTTCGCCATCAGAATGTTTGGCTATTGCATCCTCAAGGCTACTCAGATTGGATGACCATTTCAATATGTCTCTAATTCTGTCTTCTATGAGATCGATTTTTGTTAGAACATTAATGTGTGGCAAATTAAGTCTTAATTTGATTGATGTAGCAAGAAGTGCAATAGAAACAAAATTAGTCGAAGTTGTCACAAGAACCCCATCATATAGAAATAATGCAACCTTTTGTTCAGCGTTAAAGTTTTGAACAAAAAATGGGCCGCTTGTTCTATAAGCAAAAAGCTCCATCTGACCAGGCGTGTCAACTATAAGATAATCTGGATTCACATTATCAACATCACTCTGAATCTGTTCTATTTTTGATGCAATTAGATCACTTGCAATTATCATGGCGCCGTTCGGACCCAAGTCGTACTGCTTCATTATAGATACAATGTCTACATAATCCCTAACATCCACATCACATGTGTACGGCAGGTTTTCAACACCCGGATCCAAATTTAAAATCCCAACAAAAGCACCGTTTCTTGTATAATTATCAAAGATTCTAGAGGTAAGCAATGATTTTCCAGCCCCTGCCGTGCCAACAATAAAAATGGTTTTCATTTTACTGACTAATATTTTATGTTCAGCTTATATTTCCATCCATGAATAAAGAGACAATGAATTGGAAGCTTTTGGCAATTCCTGTCAGTATTATACCATTTGTTTTGATTGCTATCACCTTTGATATCAAACTAGAAGAACTCTTTGCAGTTGGTCTTGTTCCTTTTGTAAGTGCGGCACTTGCTATTTCTTGCAAGCTACTAATGCAGGGTTTAAAATTCAATTATCTGGTAAAGAAATTTCTTGGTCCCATAGAGGCGTCATGGAAAACGATTTCAGTAAGAATAGGAAGTGAGTTTGTCACATCCACCACACCCTCATTTGTAGGCGGTGAGGTAGTTAGGATTGTGTGGTTGAAAAAGAAGGGGGTTCCAACAGGTAAAGCAACTTGGGTTACAATAATGGAAATTGTCACCGAAGTACTAGCAGCAGGGATTTTTGCTCTTACTGCAGCTGCATTTGCGTTTATTAACGGTGCTTACGTCATAGGAATTGCTATAGTGGCGATAAGCCTCCCAGTTACGACATTATGGTGTAGTCTGTTTTTTTTGTCATACAAAAGAACTTTTCAAGTTCCTGGCCTGATATCCAAAATTGTAACAAGGATAAACAAGAACCGTGCTTCAAAATACGTTGATAAAACAAACCAATGGATGCAAGAAATCTGTGAGATGAGTAGGCAAAGCTTGCATAATAAAGGTGCAAAAAAGGCCTTCATAGTTTCCATGATCTTTTCTGCATTTACTTGGGTATTCTACGGAATTTCATTTATGGTAATTGCAAATGGCGCTGGATATTTTATAGAATTTTTTGACTCCCTGATGGCAGCTATGGCGTCAAACGCAATAGGCAACTTACCAATCACTATAGGCGGATCTGGTCTTACAGAGTTTGGCATCTGGGCCTATCTTGGAAAGCTAAATAGCTTAACGTTTGATGCAGTCAAAGATAGTGTACAGTGGAATATCGTAATAGCTTGGAGGATTGCCACATATCACGTTCCTCTTGGTATCAGTTGGATACTGTTGATGAAAATAGTTCTTCATCCACACACAAAAAAAGCTAAAATTGCATAGAAAGCACTTTATTTTCAAAGAGCCTCTTTTCTTTTGTGAATTATACCAACAAAGTGGTTGTAGTTACAGGAGCATCAAGTGGTATAGGGGAGGAATCAGCTGCAGAGTTTGCTAGGCGACGTAGTTCTGTAGTGCTTGTCTCACGAAGAAAAGAAAAGCTTGATGACGTAGCAAAAAAACTCGCTAAATACGGCTCAGAAATCCTTGCGTGTACGTGTGATGTTTCTCAAAGGCGGCAAGTAGAACAGATGAGTAAGACTGTACTTGATAAATTCGGACGAATTGATATTCTGGTAAACAATGCGGGATTTGCAATTTATGGTTCTGTGCTTGATTTAAAAATAGAGGAAATAGAATCTCAGATGGCGACTAACTATCTAGGAATGGTCTATTGTACGAAAGCTTTTCTACCAAAAATGCTGGAGCAAAGATCTGGACACATAGTAAACGTCGCCTCGGTTGCAGGAAGCTTTGGATTGCCAGGAATTGCATCTTATTGTGCATCAAAGTTTGCGATGCTAGGTTTTTCAGAAGGACTTTACCATGAGCTAAAGGGAAGTGGGGTAGGTGTAACTGTTGTTAGCCCTATAACGGTCAGAACCAATTTCTTTGATCATCCATCTTTTAATTCAATACCAAGATATTCTCCTGTCTCAATTAGTTCTAAAACCGTAGCCAAAGCGGTGGTTAGAGCATCTTCGTCACCAAGACTTGAGATCATCGTACCGCCACTAGTAAGAATGGCAGTCTGGGCAAAACACACATTTCCATATCTTATCAATCCAATTTTTGGTGCAGCCTTTAGAAAGGCGATGAGCTCAAAGCAAAAGTTGCACTAGTTCAGAATAAAAATTACGAAATGATACCAAATCACAAATTTATTCTTCTTCAGATTCTGTTGATGAACCTGCTGTACCAGAATCAACATCCATTAATTCAAGATTTGTCAGCTCAAATTGGTATATGGCATCCATGTCCATCTCCATCTCTTTTTTAAGAAATTCAAAAATCTTTTTACTCAAGGACGCCTTTAAGGAATTGAACATAAACTCATACACAACTCCTTTCATTAGCTCAGCAGGTTTGATTTTTTTTGGTAAATCCAAAGTTATGATGCGTCTTCCATCTTCAACTTCTTCATATAGCTGAACATCTATTTTCATATCCTTGTCGTAAATCTCAAGTACGTAGCCTGTTCGAGTTTGAGACTCGGGCTTACCAAATTTTGCGTTCTTTATCTCATCTTGTGCCCATTGTGGAAGTTCTTTTGCCATCTTATTTTCACTCCAGATAACTAGTTCTGTTTTTCTTTCTTACTTGATTGCCACCAGTCTCGGTATTCATCATGCTTATCCTCTCGTGTTTTTTCACGACGATTCAGTCTATCTCTTATATCACTTATTTGCTCCCTTGTTGCGTACAGCCCACACTTTTTGCAGATAAAGTGTTTTGTATTTAGATCAAATTTCATCTCAATCTTTACATCCTTGGCTGCACACTCGGGGCAATCAGTCAATGATGCCACTCATCAAAATTATCCATAAAAGCCTTGCTTATTTTCTGGTACGCGGTCTATATCGTCATCCCTTTCGGTCAGTTCGCCCATCGAAAATGCCGCGTACCAGATCTGCACTTAAACTCAAAAAATTATAATCCTTTCTAACTTTCAAGCATTTCAGCAATTATCTTTGCTGTGTTTTGTGCACCATTTCGATCAAAATTCTTAGTGAATTCTGTAAGCCGATCTACATATTTCTCGTAGTTACTTTGAATGTAGTGAATAGCCTTTATCATATGTTTTGTGTTACGTGCAAGAACGCCAAGACCTTTCTCTTCGGCCCATCTTAGCTGGTTTGTGTGTTCATCATAAACAGGAATCCCTACGATGGGTTTTGCCTTTATTCCAAGGATTTCTCCCATTGCAGTATGAGAGCCATTTATCACTGCATATTTACACAAATTTAGCACGGTATCCTTTTCTTGCTCTGACAAAAACCCTACATCTATCTGAATCCAATCTATATTTCGTTCAAGTGCGTCTGAAATAGAATAAGTCTTACCATCCCCTCCTATCACTTGGTCTATAGAAGGGTCATTTTGTGCATGTGAAACAAGTCTTTTCTCTGTTTGCATCTCTTCTGAATGAAAAATTTGTTCATATTTCTTACCAGTTACCTCATTTGTAGATTTGTTGCCAGTTTGCATCCAGTATCCAAAAGCGTCTGCATTTTCAACTAATCTTTCTAAATCTGATTTTGGCTTTGAATTTCTGACAACACCATTTGAAAAATGACCTGCATATACCACTTTTTGTTTTATCTTGTCTGTGAAATTCAGATTATATTCACAGATGGTGTTTGGGGGTGCTGAGTCAGCTACAACTATCTTTGTGGCTTTGGCAATCTGTTTTGAAATGTAGAGTAATGATGGATAAAAGTAAAAGTGTGATCTCCAAAGTTTTGGCCTAAACTGATTTGTCACAAAAACAGAATCAATTCCCCTGTTTTTAGCTAATACATTGGAGCCCATATCACCATCGTTGATTACAAGATCAAAATTTTGTTTGTTATACAGCTTAACTTCATTTTTTAGATAGTTTGAGATTTGTGTGACAAGCGGAGGATTTCCAGAAACAGGTAGCAACAGGTTCAACATAGAAAGTGTAACACTTGGACCATGTTTGCCATCAATTGGAGTTGGCATCATAATTTCATGGATTTGTTGTTTTTTTGTAGGAAATCTTTGCAGTAATTTTTGATATATCATTCCGCCGCTTGAATAATGCATTTCAAGATCATCTTTAAGGTATTGAGGTAGAATACTGTCCAGTGCCATCATTCTACTGAAATGGCCATTCCCCCACGGATAGATGAATTGTCCTATCTTTATCACAAGTTCAAATCAATCTATCCCGTTTAAATTCTCAATGTTTGGATTTTAGTGAGTCAATAATATCATGTATATTTTTGGGGCCTATTGTAATAGTGATTGACTTTCTTGTTTTTAGTGCCATTTGTGAAATTTTACTAATTTTGCTTTTGGGGATATTCTTGCTGGTAAACTTTAGTCTGCACAAACTCTCAATCTTGGAAAGATGTTTTTCCAAACCGATCTCCTTTGCGGTTTCAAAAATACTGTTATCTATTCCTGTTAGAGGAAACCATGGAATTAGATTTTTTTGAAATAGACGTATAGCATTGTATTCTACAAACCAGGCAGGAAAGATCATAGGCGAAATTGCGAGGGAGATTCTTCTTATCTTGTTTATTTTAGCAATTGATACAAGAATTTCTGTTATGGCTGCAATCTTTAGCAACAGATTTGAACTTCCGGAAGAATCTAGTTTAAGCTTACAAAACTGCAGTGTTACTTTAGTCTGATCAATTCGTGGTAAGATCTGATTCATGATTTTGACTATATTCAGAAGCTCGGAGTCATTGCGATAGCAAACAAGAATTTTTACATCAAAACCCACTTTGAGGATCTGAAGACAAGATATTGCTGAAAGTTCATCATATATACAACAAAGAATGGTTGCATTCTGCGATTTGTGTGGAACTCCACCAGCCGCCTTATCTATAAAAATACAAACGTATGCGTGAGACTTTGTAAGATATGTATAAAGAAGCTTATCGTGATTTGTTTCTGTACCAGGCTTTGTTTGAAGGCTAACTGTTTTTTCTATCAAAGAAGATGTTGCTGCAAGCTCCATATCCTTTGGCATATAATCAGTTGCTTGACCCTCTACCTTAACATAGAATCTTTCTCCATTTAGGAGAAGATTTGTACCAATTTTAGCTATAGCAGAAACTACAACATTAAAACGGTTTTCCACTTCTGTAGCTATTGCAACTTTCTCCACTCCAAAAAGTGAGCTTATTGCAGATGAGGCAAATACAGGATCGCTTGCGTCTACTATTATAACAGAATCATTTTTTTGTATTTTGCCAAAACTTTGTTTTTTTGCTTGAAGGGTTCTACTTATGCTTGATATGAGAGAATTAATTTTATTGAGGGAAAATATTGAGGGGAAAACAACAACTACAGTTTTTTCAGTCATTTTGTTTTCTTATCTAGACGTTATTTATAACTCTAGGATTACTGATTCAAATCTAGCAATCATTATATGACCAAAGTAGAGACAATTTCTTATGGGCAAGTTTACTTCTGAACAAACAGCTCAATTAAATAACACATTCAAAACTCCACAAGAGATTCTCAAATGGACACTTGATAATCTTCATCCTAAAGTTGCAATAGCATCCAGTTTTGGTGCAGAAGATGTTGTAGTAATTGATATGATGATGAAGCTAAACCCAAAAGCTAGAATCTTTACACTTGATACAGGTAGGCTTAATCAGGAAACATATGACGTGATGGATGAAATAAGAAACAAATACAACACTAACATAGAAGTAATGTTTCCAGATCAAAGTGAAGTAGAACAAATGGTGCGAGTCAATGGCATGAACTTGTTTTACCAAAGTATAGCAAACAGAAAGCTTTGTTGTGGAGTAAGGAAAGTTCATCCACTAAACAAAATGCTTGCAACTTTGGATGGATGGATAACTGGACTTAGGGGCGATCAAACTCAGAACAGAGTGGATGCCAAAAAAATTGAGATAGATGATCAGCATAATGGAATAGTAAAGGTAAACCCAATAATTGACTGGAAATGGGAACAGGTCTGGGACTATATCAAAGCAAACAAAATTCCGTACAACAAACTGCATGATAAAGGATATCCGAGCATCGGATGTGAGCCTTGTACACGAGCGATAAAACCAGGTGAAGACCTAAGGGCAGGTCGTTGGTGGTGGGAAACCGATCCCGAAAAGGAATGCGGTTTGCACGCAGACCACGGTAACAAGTGAAGACTTTGGACAAAGGCAAAGGGATTGCCAAGCCACATGGCGGCAGGCTAGTAAACAGATTTACATCAAAAAATCCTTCTGGAATGTTTTCTGTCTTAGTTGATACTGATCTTGCAAATGACATTGAAAACATGGCAGATGGCATTTTTAGCCCACTTGAAGGATTTTTGCTACAACAAGACTTTGAAAGTGTAATTAGTAAGGGAAGATTATCAAACGACGTTCCTTGGGCAATTCCAATAATGCTTGATGTAGATAAACAAACTGCCACAAAAATGAAGGATGCGCACGATGTTCTTTTGAAAAATTCAGAAAGTAATGGTTTTGCTATCTTACATGTAGAGGAGATGTACAATTTTGACAAGAATGCAATCGCAAAGGGGGTATATGGTACCACCGATCCAAAACATCCCGGTGTAGCAAAAACTATGGCAATGAAGGACGTTCTTGTGGGTGGAAAAATAGACTATTTTCAAAGACCAAAAGAAATACCAATACGAAAATATCGAAAAACACCGACAGAAACCAGAGCAAGCTTTGAAAAGGCAGGATGGAAAACCGTTGTAGCATTTCAGACAAGAAATGTTCCTCACGTTGCACACGAAATGCTTCAAAAGGCATCACTTAACACACATGATGGTCTTTTCATAAATCCCTTAATAGGAAAGAAAAAGTCAGGTGACTTTACAGACGAGGTTATAGTCAGCGCATATGAAACACTGATCAACCATTATTATCCACAAAACAGATGTTTTCTGGCAACACTTCACACAGAGATGCGGTACGGAGGTCCAAAGGAGGCAATTCACCACGCAATAATGAGGAAAAATTATGGATGTACGCATATCATAATAGGTCGTGATCATGCAGGGGTTGGAAACTATTATCCACCCTTTGCTGCCCAAGAAATATTTAACGAATATTCAGATCTTGGGATTGAACCTGTATTTTATCCAGCATTCTTTTACTGTAAAAAATGTCTTTCATTTGCAAGTGAAAGAAACTGTCCACATGGACCAGAATTTCAAGAACAACTTAGTGGTACCAAGCTTAGAACCATGATCCTTGAAGGACAAACACCATCAGAATATATGATCCGGCCTGAGGTTTCTAAAATTATAATGAGCTGGAACAAACCCTTTGTAGACTAGATTTTTATTAAAGCCAACTAAGTTAAGCTCGTGAAGCTAACAGCCTTCTTCATCATTATACTAACGATTACAATTTTCCCTGGATATGCACAAACTCAGTCAAACCCCTCAATTAATCTTGAAACAATAGAAATTCCCTTTGACAAGTTCAACGTAGTCAGCAATGATGCAAATATCATAACACTTGAGCATGAACATGAGATAAACTGGCAGCTTACTATTGACAATAATCTAGTATATGCAAACCCTCTTGGGAATGCAGTTATACGATTATACGATAATCTAAACAAAGAAAAATTTATAGAAATTGGGATGGGCAGTCAACCTGATTTTAAATTCTGGGTGGCTGTACAAACTCCTGATACTGGATATGCAGTAATTCACAGTCGCATAGAAGATGGATGGAAGCCTGGTAAACATGTGACAGCCGCATATTCAGATACCACTGGTTTTTCTGTAAATAATGGTGAGAGAATAGTGGTTTCTAATTTGGATGTTGAAAACTTTGTGATAAAGGAAATTGCTGTTTACGGTATGGAATCCTCTACAGATCCGTACGCAACTAATTCAGGAAGCCTGATACTAAACGTTGTTTCTGGAAATCCAGCCGCTAATCCACTCTTTTATCTCCCCTTTATTCTGGCGGGGACGGTAGGAGTGTTAGTGGTAGTATTGTTAAAAACTAAGAAACGAATGTAGTTTTGTAGTATTTACACTCATTTTTTAGTTGACACACATCACACATAGGAGATATGGGTTTGCAGATGTTCTGTCCATACATTACAAACGTATCGTTAATTTTAAGCCAGTATTTCTTTGGAATCTTTTTCATTAATGCTAGCTCTGTTTCTTCTGGCGTTTTTGTTTTAACAAGACCAAGTCTATTTGAAATTCTATGAACATGGGTATCTACAGGTATTGCTGGCTTGTCAAAAGCATAGACAAGTACACAATTTGCAGTTTTTCTACCAACCCCTGGAAGCTTGAGTAGCTCATCAAAACTGTCTGGAACCTTGCCAGAATACTGTGAATCAATCAGTGATGCAACTTTAATTATTCTTCTTGCCTTTACGTGATAAAATCCGGTTGGCTTGATTATTTTCTCTACATCTGAGACTTTAGCTTTGGCAAGTGCATGCGCAGTTTTGTATTTTGTAAACAATTTTTTTACTACCGGCGATGTGTTTTCATCTCTTGTTCTTGCAGAAAGTATAGTCCCAATGAGAATGCTAAGTGGTCCACCGGTTTCAGCCTCGTGCAGTGCCCTAAGTGCTGTCATTCTAGGCGGCTTGACAGCATTCATCGTATTTATCATTCCACGTAGAATCTTTTCCATCTAAACCCACTTGCACTTTGTATTATAAAGACCATACAAGTATTATATCTGTCAACACAGAGTACGAATATTGGATTTAACAAAAGAAGAAGAGTCAGCTCTAAAAGGCGAACAAGGTGAAACTCTTGCACTTGCATACAGAATCTTTGTTGCTATCGGTGAAGCAACAAACGCGGATCATCTGTTTCCAATAGAATGGGCACATCTTTCTGGCATAAACTACAACACTATAGGAGATGCAGGAGAAGAATTTCTTTCAAACCTAAGCAAAGATGCCAAATTTAAGGTCAAGACCACCGTCAATCCCATGGGATTTGACTTTGACACGGTTTCCAAATATGATGTTGATGAAGAATTTATCAAAAAGCAGCGAAGCATAAAAAACTCGTATGAAAAAATGGGAATCGTTTCTTCTTTCTCTTGTATTCCTTATGAGATCTTCGACCTACCAAAAAAAGGAACTCATGTCTCTTTTGCCGAAAGTAATGCAGCAATTTACGCAAACTCGGTATCCAATCTCAAAACAAACAAAGAGGGTGCCTTTAGTGCACTTGCAAGTGCACTAACTGGTAAAAGTCCATATTCTGATTTACGAAAAGATGAATCTAGAAACCCAAATCTAACAATACGAATGAGTGTAGACAAGAAAGATGAGCTAACTTATGGTATGCTGGGATATTTTGCGGGAAAGCATGCTGGAAGCTCTGTTGCTATTTCTGGAGTAAAAGAACTTGATAGACGTAGCTGCAAGTCACTTTGTGCTGGTATGGGCACCTCAGGAACATGTGGAATGTTTACCATGAGTGACGCCAAGGGAGAAACCATAGATTTTGACAAAAAAGAAATGCAAAAAATACATGATGAGCTAAATACTACAGACTCGGGTGACATCATTACTCTTGGCAGTCCTCAACTAGGGCTGGAGGAGATATCAAACCTTGCTGGAATGCTAAAAGGAAAGGTCTTCAAGAAACGTTGTATGGTTTTTTGCCCAAGAGCAATTCAGGAACAAGCTAGACATCTTGGATATGCCTCCAACATAGAACGTGCTGGAGGAGAGCTTCTTTATGACTGTTGTATCTGTCTAACACCACTAATAGACAAAAGCAGTGTTGATGGTGTAGTGACAAACAGTGTAAAAGGAGCATATTATTTGCGAACCTCAAATGGTATAGATGTGAATCTCAAAAGTCTTAGTCAAATTATACAGGAAGAAACAAAATGACATTAAAGATAATAGTAAAAGGTAAAGCTCAGGGTGAAGCTCTTGTCGCAAGCAAACCAATTAATTTTCTTGGTGCGGTGGACAAAAAAACGGGAAAAATAAGAGACAAAAATCACGACCTCTTTGGTAAGTCTCTTGCAGGAAAGATTCTTGTTTTTCCATTTGGAGTTGGAAGCAGTGTCGGTGCATATACTATATTCTCCCTGAAATCTAACAAATGTGCTCCACATGCAATGATTTGTTTAAAAGCTGATCTAACTACGGCGTCGGGTTGTGCACTAGCAAACATACCTTTGGTTGTAGTACCAAAAGAAGATTATGATTCCATAAAAGACGGAAAGAAAATCTCTCTTGATGCTGAAACCGGTAAAATACTATAATGGTACTCGTACCACATTTCCGTTGGGACTGGTCTCTTTGAAAACAATCCCTTCAAACCTGAGTATTCTTGTCTCCTTTCTTTTCCAGCAATCGTGAGGCGCACCAGCCTTTTCACATGCGTGATTGAGAAACTCTTCCTCATTCCAACCCCATTCTATAGGAACTTGAGGCAGAAGAAGACCAGAACCAAACTCCCACTTTACAATCAGACCATCCCTTCCAACCTTTATTTTGCTTGGATAATCAAGCGTGTTTTCTACTTTAACTTCAATGAGTGGAGTTAAGATAGTTACTTCAAATGAAATATCATTTAGCTCTTCATATTTGACATGTGGAAAGCGAGGATCTTCGGTGGCAGAAGCTATAGCCGCATCTACAAGTGACTGGTAGAGCTTTTTTTCCGGTGTAGGAAATCCAATACACCCTCTTAGCTCATTTGCTTTGTTTAAAGTGACAAAGACTCCTGAATTGTAAGAAAATCTAGATTTGAAATCTTCTTGTAGTACAATCTCTTTCCTTGTCATAATATATTCGGTGACAGCAGATCTTGCAGTCTTTACTAGAATCTCACCATCATTATCAGAAAGGCTCATTGTAGCTTGTTGTTTAATTGATCAGCAAATTCTTGAAGTTTTTCAAAATGAGTTCCCTGCCAGTAGATTTTTTTACACCCATCACACATCCAAAAATTTTCTTCTCTTTGTAGGACTCCTTCTGGAACTTTACTTATAATTCGATATTTTTCAATTGGCTGTAGTTTGCCGTTACAAGCAACACACCGCGAACTGTTTGAATCTATTACAAACTTTTCCAGCTTTATCTTGGCGTTTATCTGTGCAATTTGTTCAAACTCATCATTTCCCCTGATAAGTATACTCACAACACCTTGGTTTTGTGCATCTTTGACAAGCTGTTCATCTTTTGTTAAGATGATGCGTTTTTCGTTTTTTGCTATGACAACAAGTTTTTCATCCTCAATAGACGAAAAGTATGTTGAATCATATCCAAGAACTCGAAGTTTTTTTGCAAGATTTCCAAGCATAGCATCTACTATAAAGATAGGTCGTTTTGTGCTCATTTGTATGCCTCACCAGTCCCAGATTCCACTATATGGCTCTCGCCTGCTGGCAAAACTCGGATGAAATCATCAATACTAATTGCCTTTACCATGCCTTCTTTTTCCTTAAACTTAAGAAATTCAAACTTAATTTTTTTGGCAATTTCTGTCATTTCATAACCCGATGGCTCTATGATAACATAATACGTGCAATTTTTCTTGACTGGGTCAGGAGGACCACACATCAAAGAACAGCTCCCATCTTTTTCAAAAAGACCAACACATAGACGCATATTAGTTACTTTTACGAAGTTTCTTTGTCCATCTACTATGAAAGAACCCTTTGCAATAAACTGGCCACTTGGAGCAGCTGTCTTTATCTGATCTGGATTTACCCAGTATGAATTTAACCCGTACAGTCCTTCCCGCCAAGCCCTACTAAAACAGACGGTTGCTTGTGCCGTTTCCATTATACTCGCTACTGTAGATGCTGAATCGTTCTTTAGGATAAAAAATGGAGATCCAACAATTTCAGCATGAAACGCTTTGTCATCTTTTTCAAGATGTTTTCTTATCACAGATGAATTTGATGATGCATCACGTCCACCAATTGCCAAATGACCATCAGAAGTAAAAAACCATCTATATCGCTCGTACCACTCTCTTTTCTTTTGTACCGTATATACAATAGAATCCTCTGCCACACTTGCCTGCTTTCTAAAAGATTCTAAACTCTTTTCCGTTTTCTTCTTTTCAGATTCGATGGACTCAATTGCCCTTAGCTGTCGCTTTGATTCATTAAACAAAGTTGAAGCAATAGCTTGTATGGTAGAATCTGGGTTTATCTGTATTTTTTCACCACTAACCTCTACAAACAAGATGCCTTTCTCTCTTACAAGTGATGATTTGTGAGATTGAAGTGCATCTGAAATCACTGGATCATCAAGTGAAATTACACCTTTTGCAACCAAATCTAAAAGAGATCTTGCTACACCTGAAATGGCATTACCCCTTTCTTTGACTTTTGATATTGCTCTGATTTGCTCTTCTAGCTTATGCTCAAACTCTTCTATCTTTTGGGATACCGTGTCTGTTTGGGACGACTTGCCTCGTTCAAGAAGATTTTCTGTAAAAAGTGAATCTAGCCCTTCCATGAAACTTGATACTTTGATATAGCTTGTATTTTCTGTCTGCCCGGGAATGATAGGAAAGACATCAGAGTTTTTTCCATCCTTTATCACAACTGGCTCATGTATTCCATTTACAATTTTTTCTGTAAGCTCTTTAGTTACGGTGAAGATCTTTTCTACATCTGCTTTTGAGAGATTGTTTCCTCCCATCTGTGGATCTATCTCTGCACGTCGCATTATTTCTTCGGCATATTTTGCAGGAAGTCCCAAAGTCCTACCTATCCATCTTACCACGGGTGTTGAAACAGATAGTATTTCCAAAAGATCTTTTGTTGTCATTTCGAAAATGTTTAGCCCACTTTGTGGGGGTGGTTCATAATTCAGTCCTAAACTTAGTTTTCTATGTCTTACGTCAATTGAATGTAATAACGTAAGAATTTTCATATCCTTGTTGCACAAAATGATATTGCCATCCCCAAAAAATTCTCCCACAAGAACTGATTCTCGATCCATTCCGCTAAATGTTACATATACAATTCTTTCTGTACCAATTTGTTTTATTTCAGTGATCTTTGATCTTAGAAGATCATTTCGTAGTCTTTTTAATAATCTATTTTCTTCAATTTGTTCTATCTTGTTTGTGGTAATCCATAATCCAAACGTGGAAAACATTAGTAAAATATCTGGTTTCTCTGGATGATGCAGTTTGAAAAGTAAACTTTCACGACTTATTCCATAAATATTACTTACATAGTATCCACTAATTTTTTTACTAATCTCATTTACTAGATAACGTAGTTCTATTCCAGCTAGAGTCATGATAATGCGTTATCGCTCCAAAATTATACTGTTACTATTGAAAGACTTGAACCAAAGATTTTAAACAAGGAGCATCTGAGTCATTTTGTAAATTTAATTGACTAGACATCCTAAGAAAAAAGGGCACGAAAAAAAATCTGATCCTAATGACCCAAACGTAAAGGAACCTACACCTGACCCATCTACAAATCAAACAGAGGCAATAAAGATAAAAAATTCGCTTGATAAGCTCTTCTGGATCCGTGTAGCACTTGGTATTCTTGCAGGTACAATTTCGGCACAGATTGGCAATTCAATAGAAATAGAATCAAGACCCTTTGTCGGATTTGGAATTATGATTTTTCTCTTTATTGTGTCATATGGAATAGCAAAGGCAATGCGGATTCCGCTTCCTCCATCTGATAGGAAAAAACTAATCATGACAGGAATAGGAAGCTACTTTTTCATGTTCATATTTAGCTGGATCCTAGTTAACACCCTAATGCATCCTGCTGCAATAGATCTAAACCCTGTTAGGTAGCACTAAAATATCTAGACTATCTCACTGTGCTAGATGTGGAAATATAGTACGCCTGGAATTCCAGATGAGCTTTTTGAGAGATTAGAGGAAGTTCCAATAACTAAAGAAGAAGTACGTGTTATTCAGATAAGTAAAGCAAGACTTTCTCCAGGTCAAACTGTGTATGATATTGGTTGCGGGAGTGGTTCTGTATCGATTGAAGCTGCATTACAGATCAAACCATCTGGCAAAGTGTATTCAATTGACTTTGAACCAAAGGCGATAGAGCTGACAAAGAAAAATCTTGCCAAGTTTGGAATATCAAATGTTACAGTAATTTCAGGAAATGCTACAGAAAAAATTGCTGAATTACCCTTGGCAGACGCAATTTTCATAGGAGGAACTGGAGGAGATACAAGGGATATACTCAAGCTTTGTGAGGACAAGTTAAAGTCAGGGGGAAGAATAGTTATTGGTACAATCCTGGTTGAAACCTTATTTGCAGTTTTAGATATAATTGAAAAACTCAAATTCTCAGAGGTGGATATTACTCAGATCACAGTTTCAAAGAGCCGTAAAACCTCTACGGGAACAATGATGCTTGCAAGGAACCCCATTACTATAATATCTGCAACAAAAATCTAGCTTTTAATTAGGCACAACTTGAATCGCCATTGATGGCTGAACTTGTCTGTGTTGGATGTGGCCCTGGCGATCCTGAACTTTTGACTGTTAAAGCTGTAAAGGCTATTCGTAACGCTGATGTTATAATGTGTCCAACCTCTAAGGAAGGAAAAACAAGCATTGCATATTCCATTATTTCATCAGTCATTGATGACTCCAAAAAACCAGATGTTGTAAACTTGGTTTTCCCAATGGTCAAAGACAAACAAGTGCTAGAGAATACTTGGGAAAAGAATGCTCAGACAATAGCAGACACTATACGATCTGGCAAAAACGTGGTTTATCTTACTGTAGGAGATCCATCTCTTTACAGTACTTGGATCTACCTGCAACGTGAACTAAAATCAAAACACCCAGAAATTAAGGTTACCGTTATTCCTGGAATAGTATCTATGTTTGCATTTGCATCTAAAGTTGGCATTAGTATTGCAGAAGGAGATGAAACTGTGGCAGTAATTCCTGCTTGCTATGATCTATCTAGAGTAAAAGAAACCGCGAAAAATTGTGACACCATGATATTTCTAAAGGATGGTAGATATTTTGATCAAGTTATTGCACTTTTAAAAGAAGCTGGGTTTTCAGATAATTCACTTTTTGCGATAGCGCAAGACGTTGGCACTGATGAAGAGATTGTTAAGAAACTTACGCTTGGTGAAGTTACAAAGGATACACTAACAAGCAAATATTTTTCTATAATGGTGGTAAAACGTGCATAAGGTCTACTTTGTTGGATCAGGTCCTGGTGATCCTGACCTCCTAACAATAAAAGCAAAAAAGCTTATTCAAAAGGCGGATACTCTTGTGTACTCTGGTTCTTTACTGAATCCTAAAATTTTAAAATTCTGTAAAAAAGCGGAACTTCATGATGCATCAAAGCTTGTTAGAGAAGAAATTTTTAACATTTTAAAAAAGAATGCTCTAAAAGACAAATTAGTTGTAAGACTTCATGATGGAGACCCTAGCATTTACGGTGCAATCAGGGAGCAAATGGACAATCTTAAAGAAGTAGGAATAAAGTCGGAGATTATTCCTGGGGTAAGTTCTGTTCTTGCTTCAGCGGCTTCACTTGGAACAGAGCTCACACTTCCTGGCGTCACTCAGACCATTATAATAACGAGGCCAGAATCACGTACAGCCGTTCCAAAAAGAGAGAGCATTTCCGAGCTTGCCAAGCACAAAGCCACAATGGTCTTCTATCTTGGGGTGCATCTCATTGGTGATATAGTAAAAGAGGCCATAGCCGGCGGATACCCAAATTCAACACCTGCGGCTGTAGTATACAGAGCAAGTTGGAATGATGAAAAAATAATCAAAGGAACCCTGAAAGACATAGTACAGAAGACAAGACAAGAAAAGATCACACGTACTGCAATTGTAATAATTGGTGATGTAATAAAACCAAAGTCTTATGAATACTCAAGATTATACGACAAAACTTTCAGTCACGGATTCAGAAAAGCCAAGATCAGATCACAATGATCTAACTTTGTTCTTTATTCCCAATTTAAGTAACTGTTTTTGAAAACTACTAACATCTCCTGATGTGAAAATCTTTAATGAATTTGTTTTGGAACTTTTCTTGCCAAGGAATTTTGTAACTTGATTTGCAACTACATTTCTTGGGTCTAAAAATGTAACATGTGGAAAGATTTGTCTTAACATTGGTAAAAGAAAGGGAAGATGTGTACTTGACAAAGTGGCAACATCTACACGATTGCTTAGCAAGGGTTTCAAAACTACGCTAATTTTCTTTTTACATAGATTTTTGTTGTCGATAAATTTGCCTGATTCAACAAGTTCTACAAGGGAGGATACATTAATTTTAATAACTTTAATTTTTTTTGGCACATGTTTTTTAATATAGCTTTTTAATGCATTACTTTCCACAACAGATTTTGTTGCAAGTATTACTATAACACCTGATTTTGTATTCTTCGCAGCTTCTTTTAGCGGTGGAAACACTCCAATGATTTTTGATTTTTTTGTTAGCTTTTTTAATAAAAGTGATGGTGTGTTTGAACCAATTACTATCAGCTCTGGTTTGAATTTTTTTTCTAACATAGTAATAGTATATTTTATTATTTTCCTAAGCTGAGGAACGGACTTTGTACCATATGGAAAATTTTTCTGATCTGCAAAATAGATTATATCTGCAGTAACTTTTTTTTGGATAGCTTTGATAACAGAAAGTGAACCAAAACCAGAATCAAAGACCACAATTTTTGCCATAAATTCCACCTAGACAAGCCAGATTTACATTTTGTGAGCTAAATTTAGTCTAATGTTGATCATAATATACACCTGACATTAAGAAGCAAGTTTTGAAGTACCTCGCATGACCGGCTTCGATAAAACCTGGACTCGACAAGAGACTAGGGGTTTAAGCGAAAAAATACGTGAAACTGTAAAGCCACAGGGAGCCCTCAAACCCAGAATTGAAGGCGCTGTGAACAAATTACAGGGTCAAATATCGAAGATGGATTCTATGTTAGGAAAGTTAAGGGAAAGAGATGCCCAACTTTTCAAACGAATCGTAGCCGCAATGCAACAACACGATGCTAGTACAAGCAGAGTTCTATCAAACGAGCTAGCAGAAATTAGAAAGGTCACAAAGATGCTAGGCAACGCCAGAATGGCACTGGAGCAAGTACAATTGCGCCTCACTACCATACATGATCTTGGCGATGCAATGGTAGCTATCGCACCAGCAATGGCAACTATGAAGGGACTCAAATCATCCCTTGGAAGGTTCATGCCAGAAGCAGATGCAGAACTGAACTCCATGACCCAGACTCTTAATGGCCTAATGATGGATTCACTAGCAGGCGGAGACTTTAGCGTAGAGTCTGACGTTTCTAACGAAGAAACAGAAAAGATTCTACAGGAAGCATCTGCAGTTGCAGAACAACAGATTGGCGATAGATTCCCATCAGTTCCATCACCCTCTGGAGTATCGTCACAATCAACATACGAGTAGGGGAACTCGCAATGGGAAGACTGGCGAATACGTCCACTTTTTATATTTAATTTCTTTTAGATGCGCTTCATCAAAAGCCGCACACAAGTTTTAATGAACTGGATTGATTCGTTAATTCCCATCTTTGATTTTCCATCCTTTCTATTAACAAACACGGTGGGAAATTCAAAACCTCTAAATCCCATTCTTTTCAACAAGCATAATATTTCTATTTGAAACGCAAACCCGTCTGATTTTATTTTGGTAAAGTCAACTGAGCTTAAGACATTATTTTTAAAAGCTCTGAATCCACTTGTGGGATCAGATATCTTTAATCCTCCACAAATTGCTGCAAGTGTACCTGCAGTGGAATGAAGCAATTTTCTATATGCTCCCCAACCTATTACTGATGCTCCTAATACATGTCTACTTGCAACTATGAAGTCAAAACCATGCATGTTTTGTAGCATCAACGAAATCTCTTTTGGATCATGGGAATGATCTGCATCCATTTGTACTATGAAATCTGGCTGGAATCTATCTAATGCAAATCTAAACCCTTCTTTGTAAGCAGAACCAAGACCAAGCTTAGATTTTCTGTGTATTACAGAAATGTTGTCATACTTTTTGTTTAATTCTTCTGCAATTTGACCTGTTCCATCAGGAGATGCATCATCGACTATAACTATGGAAAATTTTTCGGCAATTTTTTTAATTTCATACAAAAGCTCTTCAATAAGGCTAGGGAGAGTCTCTCTTTCATTATATGTAGGAATTACAACTGCTAACTTCATTTTGTTTCAGCTATGATCATTTTTGCTTTGGAAAATATATCTTGCCATTGATGCCACCTAAGTCGTCCTGTCTGTGTATTTTGTCTACTGGATGATATGAACACATGACAATGATGTTTTTTGGATTTTTCATGAGGATGTTGCACATATCTGCAAAGTGGTATCTTCCTTTTTGGTTTATTTTCCAAAATGTTTTGCCAGCTCTTGTAGGATCAAGCGGTTCTGGAGTTGCTTTTTTGGCACACATTGGAGGATTTTTAATTGGTTTGTTGACTGGATATATTTACAAAAAATCACACAGATCAGAGTTTACATATGGAACAAGATATAGACGGAAAGGTTGAGCCATATCCAGATTTTGAATTAAAATTTAGTTAACACTATCTTATTGGTTAAATTAATAAAAAGAAGGGGAGGAAGTTTATTACTTCTTAAGCGTTGATTTCACTAGTTCTGTAGAGTGAATGTCCAACTTAGGTTGAGTGTATCACCGCTTCCAACAGTTACTGCTGCAAACACAGTGCGTGCTAGGGACTCACCTACAGTGAGATCATTGTAGACTACTCCTTCGTCAACGCTGCTTGCAGCACATGAAGCTCCTGAAAAGCTTGCAGTTCCAGTTACTATCTGGTCTCCGGTTGCGGCAGAACCAGCTGAAAATGCAGCATCTTGACGAGCACAACCTCCAATAGCTGTTATAAGATCGCTACCAGTGCTTGTATATGCAGCAACTGTTTCTCCACCTGTTCCGATGGCAAAGTGCGAAGCTTCAGCCGAAGCGGTCGCTGTAATGTCTTCAAAGAACAGTGCATTCATTTGTGTAATGCCAGTGTTTGTAATGAGATTGTCAGTCTGTCTGTATGCTTTGACATTTCCATTCTCATCGTTTACAGTTACAACAAGATGTCCCATTAGCCAGCCAGTTTCACCATTCTCAACAGAAGTTTGAGCTGGTTGAAGTAGGGCATATGATCCACTCATTGATACGGCTACAACACCTAAGAACATCAAGGCGATGTTCCGTGATATTTGTGTCATTAACTTTATGTTCTTCGTATCTCTAATAAAGAAGGCGGATCTAATCCCTTCTAGATAAGCTTCCAGAACGGTTAACCTGAAAAATAATTGCTTCCACTATGGCATTAAGGACTATCTGAGGCACCAACACCATCATGTAAAAAAATGTTGATTTCCTTTCCCTTTGTAGCATTATTTGTGTCTATAATACTTGATTTGCCTTCTTCATTTTCAGTATTGTATCCAAGAATAAAAATCGCTGCTAATATTGCTACCACTGCAATACTAATAGCTACGATTAACTTTTTTCTCAATATGTAATACTTGGTATGATAATATAAAATACTTTCCTAGACTTTAATAAAAGCCCTAAAATAAAACTGTACTCTGTTTAAACTAGGATTGAAAATAATCTATGTGATAGTATTAATTTGTCTAGCAGTACAACCCAGTATAGCATATGGAGAAGAAATCTTCGTTACTCTTGGAACTAATCTTGACAAAATAATATTTGATGGTAAATGGACATTTATACAAGAATGGAAAGGAAGTAGTGAGAATGTAATAAAATTTGATGATGAACATGCGTTTTCAATCAGAACAGCTCATGATTATGAAAATCTTTATGTTTTTATTGATTTTATAACTGATACTTCAATCGAAAAATTTTCTGACAGAGCTATATTATGTCTTGATTCAATGGCAAATAAAAGCTCAGTTCCAGACATTGATGATTATTGTTTTTCAATTTCAGTAGGTTCAACAAATCCAGTAGTATTACAAGGTGGTGATAAACTTGGGCAAACTGGTTTTTTTAAAAAAATTCCGACTGAATCCAATATAATAACTGTTGGAGGAATTTCTGATACAAGTGATCGATATTCTAACACGCCGCATACATCGTATGAATTTAAAATTCCAGTAGAAATTATAGGAAGACACGATGTTTATGGTTTTTACATAATGGTGATTGATGCTAAAACAGGCAATATTTACTCATGGCCACAAAATGTAATAGGTTCATCATATCAAAATATTCCGTCTCCAGATAAATGGGGATTGATGATCTCACCTGATAAATCTATTCCAGAATTTGGTTTTGCACCAATTTGGCAGCTCGCTATAATGATGATTATCGTATTCATCATAAGTAAAATAATATTTCCATTTGTTTCACAAATTAAAAGCTACAATAAGTTGTAAAGATTAATCAAAGCTTATCACGACATAATGATTATAAAATGAAAAATATTTTATCATTTCTGAAAGTTTTGTCAGATAAATTATTTACTAGAACTATAATCGATAAAAACAGAGACTGATGTATGATTATTTTAATATCTACGAACAAAAAATTGAATGGATTAAATTTTTGTATTGAATTTTTCATAAACTATCTTGAATATAGTATGATTTGCATTTTTAAAATAATTTAATAAATCATCGGCATGAATTATTTTCTAATTTTCATATTTGTCCAAACTAACCATTATTAAAATTGTAACATAAATTTTTGAATGATTTAAATAATTAAATTATAAAATACTTTGTAAAACAACAACACTTAATATTATAAAAAATTTGAATTGTATAAATTATAATAATTCTATACGATTCAATTAAATAACAACATACTACACAAATTAAAATTTAATTGGTTAGCTAAAAATTAATTCATTTTATTTTTCCTATCAGAAAAATTATTTTTAATCTATAGATCTAATGCTATTGCAAAATATTTTTTTTTGTACAAATAATCATTAAATCGGAACCACATGTCTTTATTTTAGAAATTTTTCTTTCAAAAAACCCAATTCCAAAATGGATCTATAAATCAAGTCTTATACCACTCTGGATCTAATTTTCTACGAATAATTCCACCTTACTTAATGATAATTTCTATTCAAGATACTCTATGCAAATAGTAGATACTGTCGCAGTTTTTCATCCAATGTTAATTATTGATCTTAGAATTATGTCGATGAATTATTTTCAGATATACATAATGTCTGAAAATGATCCTGACAACCATGATCGATTACAAGTAGGGGCGAAAATTTTTGAAAGCTAAACTTACTTCTGTTCTTTTAATTTTCATTATCGGATTTTCATCTTTTTCTTTTGCGAATTCATATTCTGATATTTTTACTGATGATAACAAAAAAGATCAAAGTACAGAAAATGTAAACATAAAAAATATTTTTGTAAAATCAGAATCAAAAAATATTCAAGTTGTTTTGTCTGATGGTATAACTGCTAGCTCAACAACATTTTCAAATCAAGAAAATAAAATAGAAGAAGCAAATAAAATAAAACAAAATATTTACAACATTAATTTATCTGATAAGATTACTGTTACATCAAGCAATTATGATAATCATAATGCAGTGCAACTAATAAAATATGATTCTGATCGAAAAGCAATCATGGAAAAAATTGTTTATAATGAAAGAATTAAACTGAATGATAGATCGATCTACAATAAAGATTTACAAAATGAAAATAACTTATTCACTGATGATATTTCAGACGTTTCTGTTATTTATGACACTACAACAAATCAATTACAATTGATTGATTCTATTGTGAATAATTTTGATATCAAGAAATTCCTTTCACTGCGATATGTAGATACTAGTTTTGAATTATATAATTTCCAAAATGAATTTCTAAAAGAAACTAATGTGATGACCAATGAACTTGTAAATTATACTGGACAGTTTGTTGATATTAAAAACCCAATAATTTTGTTGTTGCTGGTTCCTCTTTCGGGTTATATTTTATTACGTTCTGAGGAGGAAAAAATTAATCTTAATTCCAAAAAACTCCTCTCATTTAGTTTTGTTATATTATTAATTTCATCTTCTGCAATTGCTCCATTTTCCGTCTCATCTAACTATTGGGGCAGCGCCTTTGCAGAAGAGGTGACTGATGTTAGTGCTGAAGTAACAAATATTTCAGTAATAAATTCTACATCTGAGCAAGACGTACCGCAAGAGATTCCAGATAATACACAACCATTAGATCTGATAGATAATTCAACACAAACAAACTCTACCATCTCTGTACCAGACAACTCTACCATCTCTGTACCAGACAACTCTACCATCTCTGTACCAGACAACTCTA
>JBBDNF010000078.1:2410-4511 GCA_040877685.1 Nitrosopumilaceae archaeon | reverse complement strand
CCATCTCAATTCCTGAAGAGATACTAAACGTCACATCAGATGAACAAACAATCCCTGATGTAACTCAACCACCATCTGATAATCTGACCGAATCTGAGACGATAAATTCTATACCTGAACTAAATATTACGCTTCAACTGGATGAGCAAGATTATTTAGTTATTGAAAACACGAATTCAACAAGAGATCTCTCTAGTCTGACTTTATCTACTTGGGTAAAACCGGATTATTCCTTAGGTTCTCCAGAATTAACTATAATAAGCAAAGAGAAGACCTTCGTGCTTAGTATCAACAATTTACCATCCACCAAAACAGCCAGATTTTCCGTATATGATGGAATAAAGTGGAATACCGTTGAATCCTCCACCCAAATTAATGAGGAATGGACACATCTAGCAGCCAGTTTCAATGGATCATTAATTAGCATTTATGTCAATAGTGAACTGGAATCTACTCTTGTTATGACGAGAATTTCTACACTTACAATTAATGGACAGCTGACTACAACAACTGTAGATACACTCTCTTCAGATTCAGACATTGTAGTCGGTTCATACCTTAATACAAGAAATGGTCATGTCCAACCAATCAACCAATTTTCAGGACTTATAGACAGTGTACAGCTATACGATTCACTTTTGAATCCATTAGAGATTACGGGATTATATTCTCAGAATTTGCATGCTTTTGAAGAAACTGCTGTATCAGTAGAGCCAGTCACAATTCTAACCAAACCTACAATTGACACAAACCTGCAAGAATACATACCGCAATCCCAGCCAAGCCTAATAGAAAGAGGAATAGACTTTGAAAGATACTACATAGGAAACGGACAGTACGAGTTACGTCTTGGAAAACCAGTATGGGTTCAAACTGAAAATGGTTTTGTTCCATGGGATATCAAGGAGACTGGCAATTCATTTAAGATCAAAAACGGAAGGATTGGATTTGAGATAGACAAGCAAACAGGTAACAGCAAATACTCTGATCCGGCTACACAACAGACTATAGTCCCAAATGAAACTTGGATAGTGCAAAAATTCATTGATAACACATGGACTAGTATTGGTATAGAACAACAAAGCCCATCAATTGGGGTAACATCAAACCAGACTGGAGTATTTGTAACGGTGACAAAAACTATGCAGACAGGTCAGCTTGTCATATTATATGAAATCAAAGAAGGCCAGCCCCTGAAGAGCACTGCAACATTTACAAACTATGGAAATACTGATCAGTTCAGAGTTTTACAATCCTGGCAGGGAATTGATTCAGACGAAATCCAAGATGATGCAGGAAAGCAAAAAATGGACAAGGACAAATCAAGCCGTATATCTGACAAAAAAGAATCTAAATTCAAATTCATGAAAAATGGCAAGGGCCTACTAGAGCATGATCAAAGCAAGGCATCTGATAGCTTTGCAGGATATGACATACACAGCAAGAACAAGCAAATTGACTGGATATTTGAAAACCCTGCAACGTTTACACTGGATACAGGTGAATCTTTAGTAATTGACCCAACCACTGCTGCGCTAACTGCAGCCACAGCTGCAGTAGTTGGGGCCTGTACAAATTGTAGTACAGCTAGTGCAGCTGCTACTGACGATACTAAATACATGGGCGGAACAGGAAACCCAGCAACCAGGATGACTGCAGTTGAAGGAACAAAACTATCTGCCATTCTTGATGATACCAAGATTCCAGCCGGTGCAACAATTGACAAAGTACAAGTTGATTTGTTGGGTGCAGTTATCGCTACTGGTTCTGTAACATTTGATGCCATACTGTTTACAGATCCAACCACGCCTACTACCATAGGAAGTACCATCACTTCTAGTTCGATATCAAGTGTAACTCCTACATTTACCACTTTTAGTTTTGGTTCATCAAGTCTTGCGGATTGGGGCAGTCCAGCTCTGACAGAAAGTAATGTAGATACCACAACTTTTGGAGTTAGAATTCTGGTAAATACATTGGTTACTGCAAACGGAGCCCAGATTGACCTGGTAACCATGACAATTACTTATACTCCATTAACTGTAACTGACACAGTAACAGCTTCTGATTCGTTAACAGCTACACTAACCATAGCAAGATC
>JBBDNF010000078.1:0-2310 GCA_040877685.1 Nitrosopumilaceae archaeon | reverse complement strand
TAACCATAGCAAGATCCAACACAGACACAGTAACAGCTTCTGATTCGTTAACAGCCACACTAACCATAGCAAGATCCAACACAGACACAGTAACAGCTTCAGACTCATTGACAGCCATAATAGTGGGAACTACTTCTAACGCAGACACTGTTACAGCCTCAGACACATTAACAGCTACTAGAGTGATAAACAAGTCACCATCTGATACCGTCACAGCTTCAGACAGTTCTACAATAATACTAAATCTAGCTCCTACACAGGAACTTGTTGAGAACTCCCAGACAGTGGTAACAATTGATCCTGCAAAACCAGAACTAGTTATTACTAGTAACGATGCAGCCTTATCCACAATAACAATCCCATCTACAGTAACAGAACCCAAGATTGTTTATACTAACGTAGTACCTGTAGGATCTACCAATACTGTAACAATAAATAATGCTCTTACCATCAATAGTCAAACTCCAGCTGCTGTTGTTACAGTTACAATGCCACCTGCAATAACAATGAGCGGCCCTACTTCTTGGAATGGTATAGTTAACCTTCCAACAATCAAAGCTACAACTTCTGTAACAATTCCACCTCAACCAGGTGTAACCAACACTCCAACCCTAGTAATTGAGATAGGTTTCGATGATACTCCACTTACATTTGACAAGGCAGTGCGAATACAGTTTGATGGCAAAGCAGCAGAACGCATAGGATACTCACGAGCAGGAACATTTACTGAAATTACAAACACATGTACAAGCGATACACAAAAAGCTGCAAATGATGCCCTATCAGCCGAGGGTGATTGTAAAATTAATGTCGGCTCTAATCTGGTAATATGGACAAAGCACTTTACCAAATTCTCCTCGTTTAGCTCTTCATCGACGTCAGCTGGAGGACCAAGTGGTGTATCTAGTGGTGGACACCGCACTGGCACTGGACCATCAGGAACAAGTGCAGGATTTGGAGGTATATTAGAACCAGTAACACCAATAATTCCACCAATTGATCCAGCCGCTCCAAAGATATTTGATGTCAAGTACCAGCTAGGAAACGGCACAAAGTTCTCGGCATCTGAAACAACAAACAAGTATGTGAACTACCAATCAATGTCTGTATCTGCAATAGTTGATACACCAACACCAATCAAACGTGCTGAGCTTAGATTCATCAAACTAGGGCAAGAGCTTAACGAGTACACATCAATAGTAATGGATATCAAACCACTTCAAGTATCAAACACTACATACACCATATCAGGAACAATTCCACAGAGATTGATGGAAGGACCTGCTATGGTATATTGGACACACATACTAAATGAGGGAATAAAGGTACAAGATTCTGACAGATACACAATTGGTGTCAAGCCAGATTATCCAGTCAGTGGAAACTTGGAATTGGACATTAAACTATACAGAGCAGCTGGCACCACAGCAACACCAAATGCTTACTTTACTAACGAAGCAAGCGATCCAGTGTACGGAACCATATCGCTTCTAGTTGATGGA
The DNA here is from genome assembly GCA_040877685.1 of Nitrosopumilaceae archaeon. Taxonomy (GTDB): domain Archaea; phylum Thermoproteota; class Nitrososphaeria; order Nitrososphaerales; family Nitrosopumilaceae; genus JBBDNF01. The sequence continues at coordinate 808 of JBBDNF010000078.1, read as the reverse complement.
AAGACAGTTTACACATCACCAGAACAGCTCTTTGATGTTGGACAAACAGCAGTAACGCTAGAATGGAAGACTCCAAACGTTGATCAAGTAACAACTCATCAGATAGAGGCAAAAGCAGAGTTTTACGGCAAGTCATTTGAGACTGAAACAACAATCAGCACGTTCCCAGCAACAACCACGGCATCTTTGTTACAACCACATACAATAGAGATAATGGCAGACAAAGATGGTAATACTGTCGCAACTCCAAGCATTCTATATGCATCATTTAAAGACGAGGGCGACATGCGATACAGAGTAATTGCACCAGACGGAACATGTGTAATAGGTGGTTCAGAAGAATGTCTTGTAACACAATCCACTATAGGACTACCAAGCAACTTTAAGAGTATAACTGTAGGCGATCAGATATACAGAGTTAGATATTCAGGTCCAGACAATCTACTTGAGAGATTCTCAATTACATCAATAGATCCGATATTGGGCAAATGGCAAGTAGAGATAGACTCAGAAGATGGTCTTATTCCACAAGCTCATGCAATGAAGGATGCATTCTTTAAGATAAAGTATAGAGCCCAATCCACACCCTTCCTCCCATAAACAGCCTATAAGGAGTCACATTTTGTAAACTAGGGATAAGTTATCTCTTTTGCAATATACGAATCAAGATCTGAAATTTTTATCCTCTCTTGGCTCATCGAATCACGCATCCTGACAGTGACTGTACCATCTTGCAGGGTTTGATGGTCTATAGTAACAGCAAGCGGTGCCCCAACTTCATCAAGCCTTCTATATCTTCTTCCTATAG
>JBBDNF010000077.1:0-10175 GCA_040877685.1 Nitrosopumilaceae archaeon | reverse complement strand
TCTAAATAAACTCCAACTTCCTGACACAATAACACATGTCTGCAAAAGCAAAAAAGACAGGTACAAAAAAAGCTACCAAGGCAGACCTTGAAGCTAAGATTGCTGATCTTGAAGCAAAGCTGAGCGCACTTTCTACTCAGGTTGCAAAACCAGCAAAAACTAGAACGCCACCGCCTCCAGAACCAGAGGTAGAAGCAGCACCATCATATTCTACAAGTTCAACAAAATATAGTGGAAACAAGTACTATGCAACAAGACAGAGACTAGCCTATCATCCTCCAGACAAACAGTTTACGGGAGGACAGGTTGCTCAGACAGTTCAAGTATCACCTCCTCCAAAACCAGAACCTGCACCGGAACCACAACCAGAACCCAAAAAACAGAAACCAAGGCGAATGGAAGTACCCGCACCAAAAGTGAATTACTATACTGGCGATAACTATTACAGAACAAGACAAAGACTAGCTTATCATCCGGCTGACAAACAGTTCATTGAACTAAAAGCTGTAAAATTTGACGAAGCTCCGACTGCTGCTCAAGTTGAAGAGACAACAGGTTCACAAGCTGAATCAAAAGCAGCTAAAGATAAGAAATCAAAAGCTGCAAAGTTAGCTGAATATGAAAGAGAATATCTAGAAAGGATGCAGCAATACAAAGCTGAAGCTGAAAAACCTGCACCAGCCCCTGCAAAGCAACGTGGAACATTGCCCTCTGGCTGGAAGTAATTTAAAATCTCAACTTAATTTTGAAAGGCTTCTAGGACTTCCTGCGCATGTCCTGCTGCCTTGACTTTTTCAAAGACCTTGAAAATTTTTCCTTTCTCATTTACTAAAAAGGTGGTTCTGTTTACTCCCATGTACTCGCGTCCCATGAACTGCTTTTTGCCCCATACGCCAAACTTTTTTGCAATCTGAGTCTTTGGGTCTGCAAGTAAGATAAAGGAAACTCCCATCTTTTTACCAAACTTTTTATGAGAATCAACATCGTCTGGACTAATTCCTATTATCTCAATTCCTTTTGTCTTGAATTTTTTATAATCTCGAGAAAATTCAGCGGCTTCTGTAGTACAGCCTGGCGTAAAGTCCTTTGGATAAAAATAGACTACATACTTTTTGCCTTTAAGATCTGATTTTTTAACTATATTTCCTGTAGCATCTTTTAAGCTAAAATCAGGCACATCATCGTCAACAGAAAGCATGGATATGACAATCTGTATTCCCTAATTATTTTTTCCTAGCTAAAGAAAATCAATCCGAATATTTTATATGAGATGCCCAAAGGTTGAATGGATGTATGAATAAGAGAGCGTGGTTTGCCGAATCTATCGCTACTTTTGCACTGGTCTTTTTTGGACCTCTTTCAGTAGTACTTGCAGCTGTTGTATTTGGAAGCGGACTTTCAATTGAGGGAATAATTATGATCTCACTTGGGCATGGTGCTGCAATAGGTCTGATGGTTTACACATTTGGACACATTTCCGGTGCTCATATCAATCCAGCAGTTACCATACCAATGATAATCACAAAAAGAATTGGAATAAAGGATGGCATTGGATATATTGTCTTTCAACTAATCGGTGCAGTAGCTGCTGCGTTTGCACTAATGATGATTGTTCCACAAGCAGGTGCTCAGGTGCATTATGGAACACAAGGTGGCCCAAGCGCACTTTTAGGTAATGATGCAATTGCCGGTCTTGGCGTGGAAATAATTCTGACGTTCTTCTTGGTTACAGTTATCTTTATGACTGCAGTTCACAAAAAAGCTGCATCTGGTTTTGCTGGAATAGCAATTGGCGGAATGATATTTTTGCTTCACCTAGTTGGCGTTCCACTGACTGGTGCAAGTATGAACCCCGCAAGGACTTTTGGACCTGCTTTAGTATCAGGATTCTGGGAGTTTCACTGGATTTACTGGGTTGGTCCAATAATAGGTGGAATAATTGCAGGGCTTATCATGAACTATGTCTTTGTAAAAAAGGCAGAGCAAGAAGCATAAGCAATTTTTTGTAATGTATTATAACAGGTAAAATGAGTTTTCTAGTGGACCCGTTGCACAGCTTGGATAGTGCGGACGCTTGCGGAGCGTCAGGTCGAGGGTTCGAGTCCCTTCGGGTCCGCTTCATTTTTGAATTATAAAATAGATAAAACCTACTAAAATCATCGGCTAAAAGTATTGCTCACAAATTAATCGCACGGTTAATTAGAATATCATCACAAAGTGCATTTCGGTAAGGTTCGATTTGCCCAAGATGATAGGAACTCAGACCACAACCATGGTCTGAACGATCCTATCATGATAATAACAAAATATAGATGAACTTCACACACGGTTTCAATTTAATATTTTAAGCTTACGAAGAATTTGTACTGATAAATCCTGCCCGATGGTTATATGCAAAAATGATTCCAGTGTCATTTAGTGAAGACAACAGGAATTTCACTTGTACTGATTCTTCTGGCAGGAACACTAGTTGTACCTATCAGCTTTTCACAAGCCTCAGAGTTGACAGTACCAAACCCACCAACAAATCTTGCTGCAACTGCAGTATCAAGCACTCAAATCAATCTATCCTGGGCAGCACCAGTAAACAGTACCGCAGATCAAGTTAATGGATACAAGATCGAGATAAGACCATTCTGTTCAGGCTCTTTTAGTGTTCTAGTAGCAAACACAACCAACACAACAACCACATATTCTAACTCTGGACTGGCAGGAGAAATATGTTATGAGTACAAAGTATCAGCGCTAAACCCAGTAGGAACCGGAAATGCATCAAATGGTGCCATCGCAACCACACTTCCAAATCCACCACCCGCCACAATAACGCCACCAAGTGCGCCAACCGGGCTCAATGTTACCGCATTATCAAATACAAAATTAAAACTAACTTGGAATGTTCCATCTAACACAGGCGGAGCACCAATACTTGGCTACAAGATTCAAAGAAATGGCACCACTATTGTAAACAACACAGGCAACACAAAAACAAGCTTTACCAATTCTGGGCTCTTGGCTGCACATCAGGAAACATATCGTGTTGCGGCTTGGAACAGTGCAGGGCTAGGTCCATATTCAAACAATGCAACAGGAACAACTAAAAACCAAACTAGCACTTTGCCAACAAACATTAGCAACCTAGGTCAGTTGGTTTCAGATTTTGTACATCAACGTAATGAAATATTAAAACAACAAAGGGATGATACACTTCAAGTAATCAAGGAATGCCATGAAAACCTCAAAAATGCTAGCCCTGTAAATAGAACACAAATAAAAGATGATTGCAAAGCTGCACTAAAGGCAATAAGAGAGACATACAAGGATACAAGAAAACAACTTCAACAACAGTTCAAAGACTTTAGAGAGACTGCCAAATCACTCATAAAAGAAGCAAAGAAACTCAAAGAAATTGATAAAGAAGATGTCAAAGCCTTCAAAGCAGATCTGAAGAGCTTTGATAATCAAACAAAGATGGATGAAAAGATCTTCAAAAAAGAAGTAAAAAGTGAAGAAAAGAAGTTTAAGAAAGAACTAAAAGAACTTAAAAAAGAATCAAAGAAATCAAAAAAAGACAAACACCATGATGAGGAAGACGATTAAGATCTTCTAATAGAATTTTATCTAATGCTTGAAAGCCTTCCAGACTCTTTCAATAACTAAGCCCACTATGATTACAGACAGTGCAAATACAACTGACCAAAAGACATCCGCTGGAATTCCTACGTTTGGTGGTACCGCTGCTATTGCAGCCTCGGATGTTTGTTCCATCATGGGTGCACTACTCTTGGCTGCCTCTCTAGCTATGTCTGCAGGTGCAGCCATGGGTGCTGGCAGATTTTCGTTTAAACCTGTTTCGCCCGCTTGAAAATTCTGGGCAAACTGAGAGACAAACCATGTTGCTACGCCAGCAACCCCTATTGAGGCAAATCTGTAAATTGTCTTAAATGAATTAGCCAAAGACTTGCTTGTCTTTGCTTTCTGAGATAAACTCGATGGCAAGATAACAATCGCAAATTTGGTCGTGGTGTAATACTTCATATCTTGTGCTTTGACGTTTTTACCAACATTGCTAACTTTTGCAACCCCCATCTCCTGCATTTTTTTTAAATGGTATATCACAAGTGGAAGAGAAATTCCTGTTTTTTGTGAAATCTGATTTGCAGTCATGATGTCTTCAAATAATAATTTCAAAATAGCCCTGCTAGAATCAGAGCTTAACAATTCGCCAACAGATTTTATCTTCTCATCCTCAGTGGAAATTATCTCAATCTTCTCAGTTAGGCTTACCGGATCTACTTCCTTGTATTCATCCATACTCGCTTTTTTGTGATCCTCTCAATAAACGTTATTTAAATTTGCGGTTAAATTCAATTTTAATCAAACCCTATAAACTCTCTATTGTAAATCTTAGTACATGAAAAATGCATCACGATATGCAATATACTCTGTAATAGCTATTGCTGCGGCTAGTGCAATAGGCTTTGTAGTTATGACTAATGTTTCTCATACAGATCAGGTGATTCCTGAAGACAAAGAAAAGACAACTCCAGAAATAACAACGCCAATTGAATCTACACAGGATCTAAAAAAATTCTCTTCTGCTGATGAGCTAAGAAAATACCTGCTTGATACCCAAACAAACTTTGCTCTTCAAAATCAGGGAGGCATAGTGATTGATGTCATGCCACGTCCACTGATGCCAGACACTGGAAGGGAAGGCATGCTAGTTAGTAAAGAACAAGCAACTCCTACTTCAGGTGGTGACACCTATTCTACCACAAATGTGCAGGTTAGCAATGTTGACGAACCTGATTTTCTTAAAAATGATGGCAAGTATGCGTATATTGTATCGGAAGACAAGCTGACAATTATTGAGGCATATCCAGCAGATAGTGCTAAACAGATCTTAAAGATTGGACTAGATGTACAAGGACAATATCTTCAGAACATGTTTTTGAACAAAGACAGACTCGTGATATTTTATAGTGGCTCTGGAGAACGTTACTCCATACAACAGTATGATTTTATCCCAAGGCCAATCTACATGCCAACAACACATGCCTTAGTGATGGATGTCTCTGACAAGGAAAACCCAAAGATAGTGAAAGACTATGAGGTAAATGGAAACTATTACAACGCAAGAATGATTGGAAACTATGTTTACTTTATTGCAAACAATGGTGTTGACTATCGTGATCCAATTCTTCCTGTTCTAAAAGAGTCTTCAAGGATTGTTATGGTGCCAGATGTGTACTACTTTGACAACCCAGAACAATACTACAACTTTAACACGGTAACCTCGTTTGACATTTTTGGAGACGGTATAAACTCACAGACTTTCATGATGGGATATACCAACACGATGTATGTTTCTGATGACAACATTTACCTTGCATATCAGAAAAACTTTCCATACTATTATTACGAAACACACGGCAAGGATAGATTCTTCAAGATTATAGTGCCACTCTTGCCAAACGATGTACAAGCTCAGATAAAGTCAATAGAAAACAGCGACTTGACTCTAGATGAAAAGTGGGCAAAGATCTCAGATCTACTACAGAACACTTACAACATGATGCCTGAAGCTGAAAAAACCAAATTGTTTGACACAATTCAAAAGGCACTAGAAGAGTATGAAACCAAGATACAACAAGACACAAGGAAAACTGTAATTCACAAAATTGCAATAGATGCTGGTAGTCTAAAATACATAGCAAAAGGCGAGGTTCCAGGATATTTGCTCAACCAGTTTTCCATGGATGAATCAGGAAACAGATTCAGAGTTGCCACAACATCAGAATTTTACACTCCACAACGTACTGTCTTGTACAACAATGTGTACATTCTTGATGAGGCACTCAACACTGTAGGCAGTCTTGAAAAAGTTGCTCCAGACGAGTCAATCTACTCTGCTCGCTTTATCGGAGACAAGTTGTACATGGTAACATTTCAAAGAATAGATCCATTCTTTGTAATTGATCTCTCAGAAGACACTCCCAAAGTTTTGGGTGCATTAAAAATTCCAGGATACTCTAGCTACTTGCACCCATATGATGAAAACCACATAATTGGAATAGGAAAAGAAACAAAAGAAAACAAGTGGGGTGGAGTTGAAACGCTTGGTGTAAAGATTGCATTATTTGATGTCACCAACGTTCAAAATCCTAAAGAAGTAGATACGTTTGCGATAGGAGGATCTGGAACAGATTCTGAAATATTATGGGATCACAAGGCGTTCTTATTTGACAAAGAAAAGAACGTTCTTTCAATTCCAATATGGGAACAGGAACAGTACAAGGATCCAATCCCACTTGAAGGAGAAATAACACGACCATATCCACAACCAAAGATTTGGCGAGGTTTCTATGTATTTGGAGTTGATGCAACTGATGGCTTTAACTTGAAAGGAAAGGTGGAACACTCTACAGATCCAAATTATTATGGATATAGCCAAGGAAGCAGATCATTTTACATTGATGATGCCTTGTATACAGTGACATCTGGCTTGATGAAGATAAATGATCTAAACGATATCAGTCATGAGATAAACCAGATCAAGTTTGGCAACACTGGCGAAATCATCAAATACATAAAGTAAATTTGATTTTGGCACAAACTAAACCGAAACTAAAACAAGAATAGACTAAAAGGATTAGTATAATTTCTTAGTGCAATTAAAATAGGTAAACAAAGCAAAGCTATCTACTTTGCAAATTTTTGAACAAAAAGTTTCAATTATGTTGGCAATTGCAAGCGTAATGATTTTCGCAATTCTCCCTTATGTAGAAGGGCAGTCTGGCCCAACTGTACCAAATGCGCCAACTCTTACGGCAACGGTAATCTCTTCATCACAAATCAACTTGTCTTGGACAACACCAAGCAATGGCGGTTCGTCAATTACAGGTTACAAAATAGAATACAAAATAATTCCAGCGGGGTATTCCCTCTTGGTTCAAATCAATGGAAATACAACCACAACCTATTCCCACACAGGATTACAAAGTGACAAGTATTACGTTTATAGAATTTTTGCAATAAACTCTGTAGGTACTAGTGAAGCATCAGCTGAGACTATTGGTCATACACAACAGCCACAAAATATTGTACCAAACCCTCCTACAGGTCTTAATGTAAAAGCAGTATCGCCAACAAAGATCAATTTATTCTGGAACGCTCCATCAAATAATGGCGGACCTCTTGTCAGCGGATATAAGATTGAAGAAAAAGCTGGAACGGGCAGTTATACTATAGTTGTTGCAAACACTGGAAATGCCAACACGTCATACCCAAGAACTGGCCTTACAACCGGTACTGCATACACTTATCGTGTATCTGCGATAAACTCTGTTGGTACAGGTTCTGCCTCCAATGAAGACTCTGATACGCCTACTGCAAGCTCGGCTGCTACAGTTCCTACCCCTCCATCTAACCTAACTGCAACAAAAATTTCACAGACACAAATCAATCTGGCATGGGTTGCACCATCAGACAACGGTGGCGAACTTGTCAGCGGATATAAGATTGAAGAAAAAGTCGGTACAGGAAGTTATTCAGTAGTTGTTGCAAACACTGGAAATACAAACACCGCATATTCTCGTACAGGACTTACAGCTGGACAAACCTACACTTATCGTGTTTCTGCGATAAACTCAGTCGGTGCAAGTAATCCCTCAAACGAAGCATCTGCAACACAAACACTAAGCATCGTTCCAAACGCCCCAACTGGGTTGCAAGCCACATCAGCGTCCACAACTCAGATCAATCTTTCATGGAACCCACCATCAAATAATGGTGGACCAGCTGTTACAAGTTATAAAATTGAGTTTAGAATTGGTGGAGGGTCGTATTCCACTCTTGCAAACACTGCAGCCACTTCATATTCACACACTGGACTGACTACAGGAACCACTTACACCTATCGTGTATCTGCGATAAACTCTGTTGGTACTAGTGCAACTTCGAATGAAGCTTCTGCGGTGCCATCAAAAACATATGTTCCAACTGGTCTGACCGCAATTGCAGTTTCACCAACTCAGATCAATCTTTCATGGATTGCACCATCAGAGACATATGGGCAATCAATCACAGGCTACAAAATTGAAAGAGTAGTAGCAGCGGGTACTTATGTGACAGTTGTAGAAAATACAGGCAAAGCTACAACCTATTCTGTTACAGGCTTGACAACTGGCACTAAATACACCTTCGTAGTTTCAGGCCACTTCTCTATGGGTGGTACCGCTCGTTCGAACGAAGCTTCGGCAACACCAACATCAACATCAGCGCCTCCACCAACTCCGCCTCCAGCAACCACAGTACCAAATTCCCCATCTGGTCTTGCAGCAACTGCAGTTTCACCAACTCAGATCAATCTTTCATGGACTGCTCCATCAAACAATGGAGGGTCTGCAATCACCGGTTACAAAATTGAAGAAAAAAACGGTACAGGTACTTATTCTGTACTAGTTGCAAACACGGAAAACATCAACACGTCTTATTCGCGTTCAGGTCTGACTACAGGTGTAACTTACACCTACAAAGTCTCTGCAATCAATTCTATTGGTACAAGCAATCCTTCAGGTGAAGATTCAGCAACCACAGCTGCTCCAACTCCATTGCCTACACCCACGCCAAAACCCACACCAACTCCAACACCAACTCCTTCCCCATCCCCAACTCCCTTATCATCAATTGGAAGAGTCAAAGTAGAGAACACTGACTTTGCCCTAAGATATGAGATTACAGGAGGCGAGGTTTTAGGAACAGAGGCTGATGTAGAAACTAATTCACTCTTAATAAAAGTGGACACAACAGACGATGGAATATTGACCATCCCATTACCAAGAACACTAATTGATGCAAGAACAAATCAAAATGCTGATGATGTTTTCTATGTGTTGGTAGATGGAAAAGAAGCAAGCTTTACTGAAACAACAACTTCTAACTCCAGAACTTTGGCAATTGATGTACCTGACGGAACTACGGAAATAACAATCTACGGCACACAGGTGGTTCCTGAGTTTGGAGCTTTAGCATCACTTGTGCTAATAATATGCATAGTGAGTATAGTGATAATTACAAAGGTAAGAACAATTACAAAATACTAGCTCATCTAATGTTTATGCATCCCTAACAAAAGTCCAGATTGCTCCTTTTTTACACGATTTGATTGGAGGAAATATATCGCCTTTCGAAAGAGGAATCATCTTTTCTTCAGCTGTTGGGTGGCATCCAATACTGCCATCGATATGTCTGACAAAATCATAGATACCGGGCCGTTGGCATATCTCGCCAGTTTTTGGCATTGAAAGTTTATGGTATAATAGGTATATTGTATCAACTTGAGTAACTAGCTAAGTATTTGACATTTTAGCTAAACGAATGATATCAATTCGCTTTGGCAAACACTAGTAATGCCAGAAGAACTATGTAGAAAGTGTGGCGAAGCACTGCATGAATTTTCTTTTTGTGTTAGATGTCGTCAGTCAATACAGCGAATATGTGGTGTATGTAAAAGGAAAACAGAGGAACAGTTTCATGACTATTGTTCATACCAACTGCAAGTGCTCAAGTTGTTTCCCATCCCACCTGACATATATGTGAAACATGAAATAAAGTTGGATCTGTTTCCGCACTTTCAACAAAACAAAAATCTATAAAATTACAGGTGAATTTAAGACTCTTTTGGGTTCAGGATTCAGGTGGCTACGTTCTTGCGATACTCTGACTCGATTCTATTCTTGAGATCAGTCAATTCATTTTTTGTTGTCTCATATTCATCTTTCACCTTGGTAAGGGTGGTCTTTAGTACATCAAGCTCTCTTTGGGCCGCTTCGTATTTTGCATTTGCAGATGCAATGACCGCTCCCGCAGCTTCAACTATTTTTTTGGTGTCATTATTTTCATTCACTAACGGCGCCTCCCTTTGGCCTAATGATGATAATTCTTTCTCTATAAACTCGAATTCTTTTCTAGCCGACAAAATTTCATTTTTCTTTTTCTCATGTTGGGAGTGTAACGCACTCAGTTCAGATTTTGTAAATTCTATTTGAGAGTTTAAGCTAGCTAATTCTGCAAACGCGTTTTCTTTTTTAGACTCTAGTTCATAAAGCTCAGATCTCGTTGTTTCAATTTTCTCATTTATAGATTCTATTTCTTTTTGATTAGATTGAGACTTG
>JBBDNF010000076.1:0-1922 GCA_040877685.1 Nitrosopumilaceae archaeon | reverse complement strand
CCTGTTAATTAATTCTTCAACATTTGGCAAAAATTCATGCAAGGGTGGATCCAAAAGTCGTATTGTCACAGGGTATCCTTCCATGACCTTCAGTATTTCTTTAAAATCACTTTTTTGTAGTACTTTTAATTTTTCTAATACCTGTTTTCTTTCTTCTATGGTTTTTGCCATTATCATATCAACAAAGAGCCACAGTCTATCACGAGCGTTAAACATCCTTTCGGTTCTGCAAAGTCCTATCCCCTTTGCACCATAGGTTCTTGCAAGCTTTGCAGCCTCTGGCGTATCTACATTTGCTCTTATGCCAAGTCGCTTGATTTCTTCTGCCCATTTGAGAATAGTCTTAAACTCATCAGTTAGATGAGGTTCTATTGTAGGAATCTCACCTAAAAAGACGCTTCCATTACTACCATCCAATGTAATTACTTCTCCTTCAAAGACGGTTTTGCTGTCTACTTGAAATTTTTTCGTTTCATAATCTATTTTCATATCAGAGCAACCAACAACACAAGGTTTTCCCATGCCCCGTGCAACTACTGCCGCATGAGATGTCTTTCCACCTCTGCTTGTTAGTATACCAACTGAAGCAAAAAATGCTGGCACGTCTTCAGGTTTTGTCTCTTCTCTTACAAGTACTACTTTAACTCCATCCTCTCCCATTTTCACTGCTTTTTTTACATCAAAAACTACTACCCCTGTTGCAGCGCCTGGAGATGCCGCAATTCCTTTTACTAACGTTGGATGGTTTTTTACTGCCTGTATGTCTATTGTTTTATGTAAAAGCTGTTCTAGCTGTTCGGGTTGTAATCTGAGAATGGCTCTTTCTTTTGAGATCAACTTTTCTTTTACCATTTCGACTGAAGTTCTAACCATTCCAACCGCATTCATCTTTGCCGAACGCGTCTGTAGCATGTAGAATTTTCCTTGTTCTACAGTAAATTCCAAGTCTTGTGGTTCTCTGTAATGTCTCTCTAGTTTGTCACATGTCTTGACAAGCTGTGAATAAGTGGCTGGTAGCTCTTTTGACAAGTTATCTATTGGCTGTGGCGTTCTAGTTCCTGCTACTACATCTTCGCCTTGTGCATTAACAAGATAGTCTCCAAAGATTTTTTTTGTTCCGTCCGCAGGATTTCTAGTGAATACTACTCCTGTTGCACTGTCATTTCCCATGTTGCCAAATGCCATGGTGACTACATTTGCAGCAGTTCCGTTTGCAATGTCTTTTGTTATTTTGTATTTATCTCGATATACGACAGCTCTTTCACCCATCCAACTCCTAAAGACTGCCTCTATTGCAAGCTCTAGTTGTTTGTAAGGATCTGTGGGAAATGATCTTCCAAGTTGGGTTTCACATATCTGCTTGTATTCTGATACGACACTTTTAAGAGACTGTTCACTAAGGTCGCTATCAACATGAACATTTTGTATTTTCTTGGCCTTTTCTAAAACCTCTTCAAACCTTCTGTCATCTATGCCAAAAACGACTTTTCCAAAAAGCTGTATAAACCGCCTATAAGAATCCAAAGCGAATCTTGAGTTATTGCTTTTTTTTGCAAGGCCAAGAACCGTCTGATCATTTAACCCAAGATTTAGAATCGTGTCCATCATACCAGGCATGGAGATTGCTGCTCCGGACCTAACTGACACAAGAAGAGGATTCTCAGCAGAACCAAATTTTTTACCAGTTCTTTTTTCTATTTTTGCAATGTTTTTTATAACTTCGCTCATAAGATTACTGGGTAATTTTTTGTTATTCTGGTAATACTTGTTACAAACCTCAGTAGTAATTGTAAAACCTGGTGGTACAGGTAATCCAAGTCTTGTCATCTCACAAAGACCTGCACCTTTTCCTCCAAGCAATTTTTTGTTTTTGCCGTCTCCCTCATCAAAAAAATAAATCGATTTCATATTACGCCCATTAT
>JBBDNF010000075.1:0-2007 GCA_040877685.1 Nitrosopumilaceae archaeon | reverse complement strand
ATGGACAAAAATGGAATTAGGCCAAAAACCAAGGCTACAGCAATCCAAATTGCAAAACCGGCAAATATTCTAAAAGGATTACGAGCACTTGAATTTACAAATGGTGTTGTCACACAAGTCACTGATCAAGAAATGATGGATGGAATGGCGCTGGTTGGTCTAAATGGGTTTGATTGTGAGATGGCATCTGGTGCAGTCCCTGCAGGCATCAAAAAATTGATTGCTGAAGGAATAATAAAAAAAGACGATGTTGTAATAGGAATTCTCACTGGAAGGCAAAAGGACTCTAGCATTCCAGTTGACTATCACAAAAACCCTCAGAACAAGTTTGCAAATCCGCCTAGAGCATAATTAGCTAATATACAGACTGTTCTGGCTCTGGTACTATAACTACATGAGATAGCTGAAGATCATTTTTTATTGTATTAGTTATTTCATTAACAAGCTTACTTGTTTCATCAAGTCTTGTTTCATTAGGAAGAATTATGTGTATTTCTGCATTAAACTCGTGACCAACAGGTCTTAGAAAAATACCACCAGTTTTTATTTTGAATTTATCATCAATAATGTTTTTTATGTTTTCTGTCATCTGTGGATTCTGAATCGCATCTACAAGTACCAATGCAGATTCTTTGATAGCCGCATATGCCATAAAGAAAATGTATCCAGCTATAATCATACCACCAATTGCATCCATAAATGTAAAACCAAAATATGTGGCAACAAGAACACTGGCAAATCCGATAAACGATGAGGTTCCATCTTTAATTGAATTCTTTGCATCAAGCTTTAGTGATATTAGATTAGATTCTGAAGCTACTTTTCTGATTTTAAAAGCTCTGTGCAAAGAGATGCTTCCTGCAGCTATCAGCGTCATCATAGTTATTTCCGGATGCAATATGGTTCGAGGTGTGTAGAGTGCTTCAAATGCATGGTATGCAATAAATGCACCCAGGATGATGATTATTATTGCTGCAATAAATGCTGCCAAAACTTCAACCTTGCGATAGCCAAAATGAAACAAGGTACTTCGTGGTTTTTTTGCCATCAAGATTCCAAACCATACGATAAATGAAATCATAGCATCCGCCAAAGAATCTAGGCCATCTGCGGTCAGAGTTATGCTACCGGCAAATGTTGATACTAAAAGCTCAGCTATTCCTATAGCTGCAAGTGTTATTACTGATTGTCGAGCAGCATGTTGTCCTTTGCTAAGAAGCGCGGCAGCATCGTAGGCTTTACCGCGTTTATCTGCATAATTCAATGTAGAATCTTATCAATCATGAAATTTGCATTGCCCAGTTTTAAATCATGTGAGTTACCGTGGAGCAAAGTGTGCCTCTAGTGATTTTTTTTTCTCGCTCATATGAAATAGTTCTTCAGTATGTTTGAATGCGTCATCAGGATTTCGTTTAAAAAGCATAGCCTGCATCAAAAGATGGTTTTCAGGCACTACTATTCCTGTTTGATCGTCAGAATAGGTAATTTTTACTAAATCGTCTTGAACCTCCAATAAATCAGCGTGTATGTGGATCATGTTTGTATCCTTGAAACTGAATTTTGTAGATTCTGCAAAGTCACGAATGTCTTTTGTTCCTTTAGCCGTATACAAAATAGCAACGCCATACTCATCTTTGAAAAGTTCTAAAATTTCTGAGGGTTTTGGTGCAATATCAACGAATCTAATATCCATCAAATGAACATGCATCTGTCTTGTTGGCACCTTAAATGCTCGTATGTACAATGGAGTGTCTTTTCCCATATAGCTTTTAACATCATCATTGTGATGTGGTTTTCTGGTCCACTCTATGGAATCTTTTATTTCCGTTTTAGAATCTTCCAAATCTGCCCAACGACGAAGCAATGTTGCATCAAATCGCGTTATTCTAGATCCATATTTTTCTTTAAGTGGCTGTAAAATTCTTCCCATACCAGTTACGTTGCAGCTTCCCTGCATGACATATTTTTTATCAAATGCATCCTTGTAGTTTACCCTAGAGTTAAAGA
>JBBDNF010000074.1:0-11095 GCA_040877685.1 Nitrosopumilaceae archaeon | reverse complement strand
GCTTGACAAAATAACAAATCCTCATGAGAAGATAGTATTTGAACGACTGATCTTTTATATTGATTCTAAAATAATGCAGATACGTCTAAAGATTTATGAATCTAGTGCTAGGATTCATGAGCTTGCCACCAAGTGGCTAAACGACTGGATGAAAAAGAACAAGAAAGACGAGAGATACATGACGTGGTTTGATGTAATCAAGGTGTCTGAAAAAGCACGTGATAGAATTAATAAAATAATCAAAGAGGACAGGTAGCATGAATTTCGTTCCAGACCAGAATATTCTCAATTATTTGTAAACTTCTTTTCTGTGTTCAAATCTTAGCAGAACTGTATCACTCGCGCTCACGCATCAGCGTGGCCATGCTAAAAAGTATGATGGCTGTAACACATAGTATTGCACCTAAAAGAAATAGAATTACCGATGCAAAAAGTGAGCCCAAGAAAACTACCTGTTTGTAAAGATATGCGTCCAGAAACTGGTATCCTATTATGCTTCCAATAATTACTAGTGCGATTCCTGAAATCCATTCAGCCAGTTTTAATGATGGGTTGTTATTATTTTTCAGATTAGAAGAATTTATTTGTCTTTGAAGATCTTCTAAAGTAGATATAGATTCTGTTATATCGTTCTTTTTGATATTAAACACGGGCCCCAAGAAACTCAAAATCGAATACAAAAATCCTGCAAGCGATGCCCTCGGGGAATGGAAAAAATCTAGTTTTTTGTATGTTACCTTATTTTTGGTACAAAACTGTTGCATTCTCCCTCCAGCTGAAAATGCAGCTATCTTACAATCAAGTTTTAATGCAGATTTTAAAACTGCCAGTGTTTCTGACGTATTACCAGAAATGTTTGTTGTTACCACCAATGTATTCTTATCAACCGTGTTTGGCAAGTGATATCCCTTAACTATACACGTATGAATATTTGATTTTGAAAGAATTGACGAGATAATATCACCTATTGTCCCAGATCCACCCATTCCAGCAAACACAATATGATCAATATTTTTAAAGTCAACCGCATCTTTGTTTGATTCGTAAGACTGTTTTGCTATCTCAGGCCACTTATCATAGATTTTATGCATACCACTAGGATCATACTTTATTATGGTAGACAGATCTAACAAGCCTAAGAATTTGAAAATCTGGTTCTCATATAATGCTTTTAGATATTAACTACTAGTCTTTAGAAAAATCATGAACATCCTACTTTTATCCCAATTTTTTTCGACTACCAGAGGTGGAGGCGAATATGTGTTCAGTATCGTTGCAAAGAAACTTGCCGAGAACGGACATAAAGTTTGGATTATCACAAACAGAATTACAGATGAGGATTACAAAAATATTGATAATGTAAAGTTAGTCTTCATTCCGCCTACTTTGAAATACAAAGGAGGTCTCCCTCCATCATTTCTTGATAATATACGATATTCTATCAATGCGATAATTGTTGGTCTCAAAATAATAAAAAACGAAAAAATCGATATCATACATTCAAACAATTTTGCGCCTGCACTTGCTGGAGCCATACTGTCTTATCTTACATCAAGGCCACACATTACAACAGTTCACGACGTGTTTTCTCTCTGTGGTAAGAATTATTGGAAAATGTGGGGTGCGCAAAGTGATGTGTCAAAATTAAATATTTTATTAGCACCATTTTTTGAAAAATTAATGATCAGACTCAGACACACTTGTATTCACACAGTAAGCGAGGCCGCCAAGGAAGATCTGGTACGCTTTGGTGCAAAAAAACCAATCTATGTGATTCATAATTCTATTGAGATTGAAACTCCAAAACAAAAGATCGATGTGAATCCATTACAGTTTGTATATGTAGGCCGATTGGTCTTTTACAAAAATCTCGAAGTACTAATGAAAGCCATAAATATTGCCAAAAAAAGCGAGCCAGAAATAAAATTGGTTATTGTTGGAGGAGGACCTCATAAAAAAAGTCTACAAGATCTTACAAAAAAATTAGGATTAGAATCAAGCATAGAATTCAAAGGGTATGTTACTACAGAAGAAAAGGTAAGGTTGATTGCATCTTCAAATGCACTAGTGTTTCCTAGTCTTTGCGAGGGTTTTGGTTTAGTAATTTTGGAGGCATTCTCACAGCATAGACCTGTTCTTGTCTCAAATATACGACCAATGTCTGACATTGTATCACATGGAAAAAACGGATATGTTTTAGATCCTCATGATGAGCATGTCTGGGCTCAATATCTACTACAAATCATCAATAACCCACAAGTAACATCAGAAATGGGGTTTGAAGGTAATAAGCTGTTAAATGCACAGTTTAATCAAGATTTTATGTACAAAAAAATCATTGAAATGTACACTTCATGTCTGAAATAAGAATTATTTAGACATCTTTTTCATGACTTTGTATTTTTCCTTAGCTTCTTCAATATACTTGTCAGTTCTAGCCTTTTGATCACGTTGTTCCCACCACCAGTCTTTGTCTATTATCCATCCTACAATGTCTTCATGGACTGTCAAGATGTATTCAGTGGCATAGCCGTATCTTCCGCGAGATCTTGTCTTTCGTTCCACAAGACCAGACCTTTCAAGGTCTATGAGAAGATCAAATACACGACGGTATGATAGGTTCTTGTAATCAAACTGAAGAGAGTTGTATTTATCATAGATATCTTGCGTAGAATGAGTTTGCTTGCCTGAATACAACACACATTTTGCAAATGCAAGCAATACAAGTTTCTGGTGTACGGTACAGGTTTTGATTGCCTCATCCGTATTGTCTCTTTCAAGATTCTTTGAGGCAATTATAACATGTTCTTTTGTAATCTCAGAATCACATGCAATCTCGGCTGAAGCACATAAAAGCTGGATTGCCCGTCTACAGTCACCGTGCTCGTTACTGCTCAATTCAGCACACAATTTCAAAACTTTCTCATCGACTTTTTTAGAAATTGCGTGTGCGGCTCTGTCTTTTAGAATATTAAAGACCTCAGATTCTGAATATGGCTTAAAATAGATTTCAGCTTCGCCCATCCTTGACTTTACTCTATCATCTAGCTCATAATCAAGCACAGCAGTGTTTGATATTACAACTATACAAACCCAAATTCCTTTCTCCCTGAGATTCTCTTCTAGTGTTAAAAGCTTGTACAAAAAGTCAGATGGATTTCCATGCTGGTCAGAAAATATTACATCATATTCATCTAGTACTAAAACAAAGAGACTTTTCTTTTCTGATGATAAAATAGATTTAATACCTTTTTCCATGACATCTATTGCCTTGTTTAGACCTACAGAACTCTTCAGTGGTTCTGATCCAAGCTCTTCTAGTATAGCATTAGCACAGCCAAAGATCGTTTTTGATCTTCTAAGATTCACAAATCCAGTACAGGAAAGATCTGACAGATTCTGGCATACTAATTTTACAACGGTTGATTTGCCAGAACCGCTTCTACCATAAACTGAGATCAGAGGAACTATAGAACCCTGCTTGAAACACAGATACTCCAAAAGCTCTTCTGCCTGTTTTTCTCTTCCAATTATACCAGAGGGCAAAAACAGCGAATCAAGGTATTTCTTGTCTGAAAATACAGAATTCTTTGATTCTGTCTTCTTTCTGATGAATTCTAGTCGTTCTTTTGTTAGTTCCACTTGCAGCTCATATGTCAATATTACCGTATTGTACGGTACTACCTAATAAAGGTGAGGTAAAACTAGACGCCGTTCAAGTTTTAAGCCGCTATATTTTACAAAATCACAAGTTTGAGCAATTCAAAGAAGATAGAAAAACCAAAGACAGGCAAGGTCTCCTGGCTCGTATTTTTGGCAATAAAGACAATCAAGCGTACCAGTATTCATATTTTTTCAAAGACGTTATTCTAAGTGTTTTATTGTAATCCCACAAATTCATCCCAGGTTCTTTTATTATTCTCGTTCGTTGTTTCTAACAGACTATCAAAGATTCGTGATTTTGATCTTGGCAACATCCTATTGTACTTGACTGTAGCATCATGTTCAAGTTTTGCTTTTACCACACCTTTCCACCATTCTGGAAAAGCAGTCTTTCCAACCATCTCAGGGGACACAACAAGCTTGTACTGCGTGCCGTATCCATGCCTCCCTTTGAACCGGGACGAAGGATCAACTATTTAAGGTAAGAAAGTAGAACGCTGTAAAATCTGCAAGTATCATACCAAGACTTTTTCTCAATTTATGTAGAACTTGCCGTCTTTTTTTAGCATTATATTATAATCTCTTTTTTGTGCCATGGTATCATTTTACCAGTTTGGTATATAAAATTAGGGAATGAAAATATGGCATAACCAATCTCACAGACATTTTGGTGAAACTGAAAGCCCACTTGACAGCAGACATTGTTTTTGATACCAGTCATATCATTGATAAACTTTGGAGCGGTACAAAAAATTGTACTATGATTGCATTTTTGCCTTGACTTTATCAAAAATTCTTTCTGCAAGCTTGATGGCAGACTCAGCATCTTTGAGGCTCATCAAGTCAGGCTGATACTCTGATTCATTCTTCATTCCCAGTAGCGTGTTAAACTGCTTTTGTATTTCTTCATCTTCTCTTGGAGCCAAGATTCCTTTGATTAGAGATAGCACTTCAGTATGCAGTCCAGAGGCACGCTTTCCCACAAAAAATGTAGTTAGTGCATCTAGTGAATTTATTGTACCGTGTACCGCATTCATCACTGCAGCATCATATGCACCTTCTTTGATTGCAATTTTTGCTATTCGTAACGAGTTTTCAGCCTTGGTCATGTATCCAGCTGATTTTTTCCTATCTACGGATCTTGCCATTTATGGTGTTTCTATCTTTTTGCCACATATTAGAATATGACTATAGATGATCGACTGTATCAAAGATCCTTTTTGTTTAGCTTTGAATTCCTTTTCAGTAAAAATTATTGGAGATAGTCCTACATTAAATTTTGAAAATGCTTCTTGGCTGGCGTCAGATACTAATTTTATAGCATAATGGTGGTCATTTGATATTACCAAAATGTCTACGTCACTGTCTAGCTTTTCCTCACTTTTTACAACGCTTCCAAAGACTGCTGCTGAGATAATTTTCTTTGTATCCAGATGTTTTTTTAAGAGCTGAACTAGTTCGTAAATGGTGTTTTTTTCTGCTTCAATTATGGGTTTAATCGCTGCATTCAAAATGTAACTTTGCTCGTTTAGCGATACCTGATATGCTCTTCCCACTGGCTGAATTTTTACAATTCCAAGTTTTTCAAGATCGTGTGTTACCAAGGCAGCTTCATTGTGAGAGACTTTTGCTTCATCTGCCAATCCACGTATTGTGAAGATCTTCCCCTTGTATTTTATCATGGTACGTAGCAAAGTGATTGTGACTCTGTTTCCAAGTACCGGTTCTAGGTATCTATGTAATAGCATATGTCCTATATTTATGACATATGTCCTATATTTAAGACATATGTCCTATTTTTAGGACATATCATATTGAAAGAGAAACTTCAAGATATTAAAATTTAAGAACTTGCCGTCTTTTTTGAGCATTATATTATAATCTCTTTTTTGTGCCATGGTATCATAAATTATCTAGCTTCTGACGCATATTTTCTGGCTTTGGCCAAGTAATCTACTACGTCGTTTTCCTTAGCTAGTTTATCCAAGTATGAATTATCAATAGAGTCTGAGAATATTTTCAGTAATGCAATGCTTTCTTCCATGTCCCTTTGAGGATTGCTTTTCCAGAACTTGGCAGAATACAGTCTATTTTGTATTAGGTCCTCTGGTGCTGCTACTCTTAACTCGTAGGTCTTCACTTTGAATTTCCTTAGTCTGTCAGGATCACCGCTATAAGACTCTGATATTACCTGCATGACAATGTTTAGATCACTATTAAACCACAGTCCATTTCCTTGTTTTCCAAATCCAAATCTATTAAGCAATTTTTCAGCTATTGTTTTGTTATCTACTACCAAGTCAATGTCTGAAGTGGCAAATGTTCCTGCCGTATAGAGATCGATTGCCTCTCCGCCTACAAGTATGGCATCAACCCCATTTTCTTTTAGTTTTGCAGTAAGAAACCCCAGAAAGAGCATCCTCCGTTGGAATAGATCTGTCTCTTCTTTCAGCTCCTTGTATTCTGGAGATGTTTTGAATCGAGCGCGTGTTTCAGCTCCCAAGTTTATAATTTACCTTACCTTTAGAATAAACGTACCATCTTTTTGTTCAAATAATTCATCAAAAGCTATTTTTGATGATACAATTAGTACGGATAGCTCTCCTGGTATTCTTTTAGAGAGAAGATCATCAATGTTTTGTTTTTTGCCTGAATTTTCAAATTTTAAAGTATCTGCTTGTTCCAGCCTGATAATTTTTTCCATTCTTTTAGAACGCATTTCAAGAGACATCCACTTTTCTAAATCCACTGACTCGGGTGTTTTTTGTTTTAATGAACGCAGAAATTCAGCCGCAGCTTTTCCTGCCACATCTGAAAGGCCATAAAATGTTTGATTGCGTTCTGCCTTTGATTTGACAATTCCAAATTCTAACAATTCTGCCAAACAGCGGTATGTTGCAGCCGGGTCTAGTCCTCTGGCCATAGCAACCTGATAGGCCGTAAGGGGTTGCCTTGCATCGGTTAGCGCTTCTAGTATAGCAAACCTAGTCTTTCCTCCAAACAGCATCTCGACTTTCATTTCAGATCAAGTTAGGCCGGCTTCTATATAAAGACTTAGATTTAAAATCTAAGTGTATCTATCCATTGCAGCAATAACGAGAATCACATAGTTTTATTCTATTTTGGAATGATTTGACTGTTAAAACTTTCACAGTATTGAAAAAATTAGTAGCTAGGATCACTTGTAGTCCAATAACTATATCAGTAAAAAAGAACGAAAAGAATTGATTTGACACCGCTTCGTAAAGCCAAACCATTTGATTGGGGTAAAGGAACAGAGAAAACAAGCAAGGAAATAGATGATATATTGTATCTAAGAAATGAAAATTCCTGATACTAGTTTTGTTGTTTCTTATTTTAATACAAGAGATCAAAACCATCCAAAAGCAGTAAAATTGATGAAAGAAATACATGAACCGCTTTGTCTGACAGACTATATCTTTGGGGAGGTCTTTGATGAAGATTTTGGTAAGATCGGTGGAATAAAAGTAATTGGCGCCTAGGTTGTCATAAAAATCGTTCAGTAAGGTACTTTCATTTTGGGGTGAACACAAAAAAAGGCTTGCAAGTAACTGTGATATGAAATTTTTATCATGTAAACATGTAATAGTGAATTTGCTAAAATCTAGAGTGCACTGGCTTGTTCATAACTCTTTTTTAGTTTCTTGTTATTGGCAGCATATATCCAAGTCCAGGAACCATCTTCGTTGTCTATTACTTTGCCTATTCCTTTAAGATATTTTAAAATCACATTTAGAACTGGAGCTTTCATGCTACCGTCTAGTTTTCTTAGGAGTTGGGTTTTAGAACCAAATTCAATGTTTTTTTCAAATAACCTCTCAACTTTAAGAATGCTTTTGAGCGTGGGGTTGTATTTTTCTAGATCATTTTTTAGAATTGCATCAATAGGCGTTCTAATCTTGGCGTCTTGCAGCCTGTCTTTTCCAGAATACAGGGTTTTAGGCATGTACTGTATATGTACTAATAAGTATATGACTTTTATGTTACGTACTAATAAATACGTAAATAACATTAACCAGATTTCTTCTTAAAGTAACCAAATCTTTTGTTGTACCTATCATGATCCATTAATTCTAACAACAACACTTTGGGTTTTTCCCCTTTAACGAAGGTTTGAAAAGTGTAGATTAGCCTCCAGTGTTTTGGAAGCGCCGCCCTGTACAGTACCTGAACGTTATGGCGCTGTTTGTAATAATTTGGGATTTGTTTGCGTTTTACATGCTCGCCTACAATAGAATCATTTTTTAAGGATTGTATGACCTCGTCTACCACATTCTTAATTGGACCTTTAGGAAGATTTTCATATATTAGAAAAAAATCTTTCTTATCTCCGCGAACATCCATGCCAAGATTTTAGAAACACGAATGTAATAAACTACATTCTAATCAATGCGGGCAATCTCAGATTTCAACTTGATGCTATAGCATATTTTTTCTAGATAAAATTATTCTACTCCCACAAATTCTTTCCAGTTTTTTTCAATTTCCATCTCCATTGTTTTGTATAAATTATACACCATTGAAGATTTTGCAGGCCTGGTGCTCTTTTGCTGTTCCACGTTTTGATCATGTTTTATCTTTCTTTCCACTATGTCCTTCCACCATTCTGAAGATACTTTTGTCCCAACCATTTCTGGGGATACAACAAGCTTGTACTGCGTACCGTATCCGTGCCTGCCCTTTGAGCTTGTCTGGGATGTGACAAGTCCGGTGTTTTCAAGTTCCACTAAAAGCTCAGAAACTCTTCTGTAGCTTAGCGGTTTGGTATCCTTTGCCATGATTTTGCAGTACTGGTTGTATATGGTAGAAGTAGAGTGCCAGTCCTGGCCTGTCAAAAACGCTATTCGTGCCAGTCCAGCACAGGCTAGTTTGAGATGATAAGAAGCACTTGAGAGCACCTGGGATATACGGTCTTTTTGCAGCTCAGCTGACGCCAGATCCACATGTAAGATGGCAAGCTCCTCTCCTTTGGAGGTAGCAAGCTCTGCTGCCACACGAAGCAAGTCAATTGCACGTCTAGCATCACCATGCTCTTGTGAGCCAAGCTGCGCACAGCGCTGCAGAACCTTGTCATCTATTTTATTTGAAAACGCTTCTCCTGCCCTGTCCTTTAGTATGTTTAGCACGTTTTCTTTTGAGTACGGCTCAAAAAATACTTCAGAGGATCCAATTCTTGATCGTACCCTGTCATCTATTTCATAATCTGACAACACGTTGTTTGATATTGTTATGATACAAAGCAGGAATCCTTTTGATCTTAGAGTCTCTTCCAAGACAACAAGTTTGTAGATAAAGTCAGATGGCTTGCCGCGCTTGTCATAAAATAAAACGTCATACTCATCAAGCACAAGCACAAAGAGTTTCTTTTTTTCCTGCCCTAGTATGGTTCCAATTTTTCCTCCAATCTTTTCTACTGCAAGATTCAACCCTTGTGCACTTTTCAGATTTGGTTCTCCAAGCTCAGCTAAAATAAGATTTGCAGCACCAAAGACTGTCTTTGCCTTTCGTAGATTAACAAAACAGTATGGAACACCAAGATTTTCGCACACAAACTTTACTATTGTGGATTTTCCAGATCCGCTTCTGCCGTATACCGATATGAGTGGAACGACATAGCCTTGCTTGTACCCAACCAAGAGCCTGACAAGCTCCTCTGTTTTCTTTTCGCGGCCAATAATGTTTGGTGGAAAAGATAATGTATCCAAGTATGCTTTTTTTGAGAATGTGCTGTCTTCTTTTTCAATTTTGGATATTATTCTGGTAAATTCACGCTTATCCAATCATAACCTCCCAGTTTTGTTTCCACTAGAAACACATATAATAATAAATCATTCCCGAATAAAAACCATAACAGTCAAGTTTTAAGCCCCCAAATTTTAGAAAAGTCGTTTGCCCGAAAAACCAGCTGCAAAAAACCAAATACAAAAACAAAAGACAAGCAAGGTTTCAATTGCTGTCTTTTTGGCAACTCTTGTTGCAGTACTTATCAGTCTTGTGTCAGTACTCTTTCCAGCACTTGTTGCCTCATCTGTAAGCAACATACCTGAATTTGTTGGACTAGAGTCTGTTCTGCCAGAGCCATTTGAGGTGGGAGTTTTGGCAATTCCACTCGTAGCTGCAAACATCATTTCTGGCGCGGTTGCCATACTTTATTTCAAAAAAGTCCTACCACAACAATTACTTAAGGCAATTAATTTTGTCTTTTCTTTTGAGGTATCAAAAAGAACGGCATTTGTTGTTATGATAGTTTTGCTTGCAGTCTATGTTATAGCAACCACATCAGAGATCACATCGGAAGAGACGTGGCTTGATTACAAGGCAGTAAAAGAAAGAGTACAAACTTGGACTGTTGATGATGTGACAAAGAGATTTGAGGTGCATGTAAGATATTTACTTCTTTCAGTTTCGCTTGATTGGTTTGGCAACATACGTCTTTTGCCATTTGTTGCAAGCATTGCACTTGTCGTATTGGTATATTATATCACAAAAGAGATTGCAAAAAAGAGGTTTGCAGGCCTTGTTGCAGTGGTTTTGGTTCTTCAAAGCAACCTCTTTTTGTCATATGACACGTCTGCCACATATGACAACCTGTGGATCCTGCTCTATCTATTTTCGTTGTACATGATTTACAAAAGGTGGGCACTGCTTTCACCAGTACCATACATTCTGTCCATACCGTCAAAGGCACTTACTGCCTTGTTTATTCCAATGTCGCTTTTTTTTATTTACAGAGCAGACATGCCAAAAAAGCGCAAGATATACACCATCATAATTTATGCGGCAATGGTTTTCATTGGCCTAGCTATAACATCTGCACTTAACGTAAATCTGGCAGGAACAGCCGTTGCCTTCAATGAGGTGGCTTTCTGGCAGGGCTTTACTTCGATGGCATTTCAATTAAGATTTGATGTTGTTGTGGTGTTGTTTTTGCTTCCACTGATTGTAGGTTTGTTTATTGCCTCAAGACATGGAATCACACAGGCCGACTCTATCATGGCGCTAATTGCGGGAATATTATTTACAGCGCCTTTGTTGACTGGATTTACTGACCAAACAAACCAGCCTTACAGGTTTGTCCCGCTTGTAGTATTTTTTGCAATGGGAGCAGGTGCTATACTATCTAAGCGTACTATACAGGCCTGATAAAAGTCCACACAGCTGTAAGCGTGTCGCCTGCTGTTCCTGAAATTCCGTCATGAATAGGACGGACCAGAGTGATGGTTCTGCCATCTTGTGCGACATTTAAAGTGATGTCTGATATTACTGTTTGAGAGTCGTAGGTGTAAGTAATTGTTCTTCTTATCAGCTGAAACTCTGTTTCACCAGCGGTAAATGTAGGATCTTGGCCTCTGGCAGATTCGTAATCCAGAAACCCATGGAGTCCTTTTACATTTAGATATCCCACTTTTTG
>JBBDNF010000073.1:0-2029 GCA_040877685.1 Nitrosopumilaceae archaeon | reverse complement strand
GCCTCATACCTGTATAATCTGGTCAAGTTTTCACAGGTCTAGGCTTTTATTGTACGAATAATTCTATTCTTATTTCTATGAATTATTTTAGCCAAGAACAGATTTAGAATTTGTTATAATGAGTTGTTATTTCGTTAATGATTTAAGCATTTTTTAATTGATTATTTTCTATACTTTCATAAGGTTTGATTTTGTTTTTCATATAAGGAATTAATTTTCCTAAATCTTCTATCGCATCTTCAATGTTTTTTCTCTGTCCCATACCAATTTTAGAGCCCATTCTTTGCTCATATTCTGAAATTTCTAGAAAAAGTTTTTGACCTTTATCCATAAGTTCGTGTGCCTTTCTAACAGGGTCTGGGTGATTGTTCCAATTCCAAGTAAGTTTTGTAATTTCTTCAGATAATTCAAAAATTTTTATAACTTTAAGGAGACCTTCTTCATCAAAATGCTCTGTCATATATAATTAGACGTTTAGAAACGGTTTTTAAGCATTTGTACGTGTCCAGCAGTAACAGTTTTCACACTCTCATCATAACGCTAGTCATGGCGGAAAAATCACAAAGGAGAGGGGATTTGCATTTTTACTTTGTAGATAAACTCGTTTGCAGCCCATTTACGAACGAATTGGGTTTAAAAGTATGGGCTAGTTCACTTTACTAAAACCATATCTATGATACTTTATTATTGTACAAAAGCTGATTTATTTTGTGCGCATTGCTCTTTCAAGTCAAGACCAGAATGATCAAGCAATAAAATCTGTCAAGGCATCTCTTGATGGTCATGGCATAGATTCGTATCTGCTTACAAATAAATCCATACTCAAAGACGCCGATTATGTAATAGTTACTGGTGGAGATAGAGGAGTAAGAAATTATTTTCACAAAGTGTTGGATTCTGCAATTCCAGTATTTGGAATAAACGAGTCTGAATCAAGTGGGTTTTTGGCTCAAATTGATCTACGAGAATTTTCTTTATTTGTAAAGCGACTAAAAGGTGGAGATTTTACAATAGAGCAGGTTCCACGCATTGGCATTAAAATTGATGGGAAAAATGTCTACCCTGCACTAAACGATGTTGCAATCTTTTCATCAAAAAGTGCAATGCTAATGGAACATGTCTTACGTGTCAATGGAGAAGAGATTTGGCATGACAGTAGCGATGGTGTGATTATATCAACACCAATTGGGTCTTCGGCATATTCTATGTCCGCGGGTGGTCCTGTAATATTTCAGGACTCTAAGGTTTTTGGCATAGTTTCTGTAAACTCACTTGATGTTACACGAAGACCGCTCGTTGTATCAGAGGATAGCTTCATTGAGATAGACGACATCTCATCAAAACTTAGATGTGAAGCTATTCTAGATGGTAAAGATCGTTTTAAGGTGGATAATCTTGTTATGTGTACCAAGTTTGCCCAGCCTGCAAACATTATCAGAATGAAAAAGGACTCGACTGCAGTCTCTGCACTTGCAAAGAAGGTAAAGCTTGCAGAAGATCTTCTACACATGCCTCCAAGCTCAAAACTCTTGCTAAAAACACTAGAGTATGAAGGTTCACTTACACAAAAAGAGCTATCTACAAAAACTCTCTTGCCAGATAGGACCGTCAGGCTTGCACTAAGACATTTGCTTGAAAAGGGGTATGTGAAAAAGCGAGTCTCCTTAAGGGATACAAGGCAGAGGATCTACGAGATTCCAAAATAGCTAGGCTTTGGCCGCTGCTGTTACAAAGGCCTCAAAGGAAATCTCTGGAAATCCTGGTCTGCTGTTAAATTCTGGATGGAACTGTACCCCAAGATAGAATCGGTGTGTCGGAATTTCAAGTATTTCCATCCTCTTTTTGTTATCGCTGTGTCCTGAGAAAACCATCCCCTTTTGTGTAAACAAATCTAGGTACTTTTGATTAAACTCATATCTGTGCCTGTGTCGTCTTTTGATTGCATTGGAATTGTAAAGCTTGAATGCAAGAGTGTTGTCTTCTACCTTGATTTCGTTTGCTCCAAGTCTTAGTGAGCCACCAAGATTTG
>JBBDNF010000072.1:0-11258 GCA_040877685.1 Nitrosopumilaceae archaeon | reverse complement strand
AATTCAAGATTTTCCAGATCCACGTGCAGTATTTTGTTTGCAAGGTTTGGCTTTTTGTCTGTGATTATTTTGACTGCTTCTGCTACTTCGATTCCACCTATTATAGAGAGGATTGATGGATGTACTCCTTCTATGCTACATGTTGGCATGGAATCTTCATCTAGTGCCGGAAAAAGACAGTGGTAACACGCACTCTCTTTTGGTAGTATAGTAAAGGCTTGACCGGAAACACCAACTGCAGCCCCCGTCACAAATGGAATGTTTTTTTGTATGCAGGCTTTGTTAAGAGAATATCTTGCATTGACGCTATCAAGGGCATCGATGACGATGTCACATCCTTCAACTATATCCAAAGCAGTATAGTCATTTACAGAGACTGGAAGTGCCTCAATTTCTACATCAGGGTTCATTTTCTTTAGTTTTTTTGCAGCGGCTTCCACTTTGACCTGACCAATGTCAGATTCGTCAAACATTGTTTGTCTGTGTAGATTTGACAATTCTATAACATCTCTATCAACTATGCGTAGCTTTCCAATTCCCATGGCAACAAGTCGTGTAGCTATTGGATTTCCCAGTCCACCTATCCCAACAACACAAACTTTGGCATTTCTCAGTTTTAGCTGTCCTTCATAACCAATTTCTTCAAGCATCACTTGTCTTGAATATCTTTCAAGATCTTTCTTTGATAGTTCAGATCCGCCTGCTACTGCAGGAAGAATGTAAACCTCATCACCATCTTTTAGAGTTGTTTGCATGCCATTTGAAAATCGCATATTTTTTCCGTTGATGTATATGTTGATCAGAGATCGTGGTGTACCATCAGCATTCAGAACTCGTCGTTGAAATTCATCTCCCATATTTTCTGAAATTTTAGCAAATGCTTCTGAAAGAGTTGCAGCTGAAATCTCTACTTTTTTTTCTCCACCACCCTTATTTAGGACAGATGGAATTGTGAATTTTATATTTGCCAATTATCTCACCATTGCAGAAATTTTTGTAACATCTGCTTGCATTACTTCTGGTTTTGACAGTACTTCCATCAAAACTTCAATTGCCTTTAGTCCATTTCCAGTTACATAACAAATTGTAGAATCATTTTTGTCAATTTTTCCTTCCTCTACCATCTTTTTCAACACAGCAACAGAAACTCCACCAGCGGGTTCTGTGAAAATTCCTTCCGTTTTTGCCAGCAATATTATGGCATCAAGTATTTCTCTATTTGTTGATTCTTCAGCATAACCATTGTATTGTTTTAATCGTTTAAGCACATAGCGACCGTCACCAGGATCTCCGATTGCCAAACTTTTTGCTATTGTATTAGGGTTTTCTACTGGTATAACATCAGCACTGTTTTTCTTAAAGGCATCAACAATTGGAGCACATCCATGAGGCTGTGCCGCAATCATGTGCATTCCAGAAACCTTACCTATTAAGGACAGGCTTTCTAATTCCTCAAATCCCTTACATATCGCATTTAGCATTGCACCACTTCCAACTGGCACAACAAGATGATCTGGTACCTGCCAGCCAAGCTGTTCTGCTACTTCAAATGCCAAAGTCTTTGAACCTTCGACATAGTAAGAGCGCATGTTTATATTTACAATTCCTATTCCTTTGCTGTCACCTATCTGTGCTGCAATTCTGTTTGCATCATCATATGTTCCGTCTACTGCAATAAAGTTAGCACCATATGCAAGTGCTTGAGCAATTTTTGCGTGTTCTATATCGCTTGGTGCAAACACATAACATGCAAAACCTCCTTTGGCTGCATGAGCTGCGGTTGCAGCTGCAAGGTTTCCTGTAGATGCACAACCTACAGAGGATAAACCAAACTCTTTTGCTTTTGAAACTGCAATCCCCGCAGGTCTGTCTTTGAATGAAAATGTTGGGTTTACAGAATCATTTTTGATGTACAGGTTGTTTAGGCCAAGTGCCTTACCAAGCTTTTCTGCTTTTATGAGCGGAGTCATGCCAGCTCCAATGCTTACAATGTTTGACTTGTCTGCTATTGGAAGAAGCTCAAAATATCGCCAGTATGTGTGCTCACGATTTGCAAACGTGTTTTTGTTTACAGTAGGAAAATCGTATTTTACATCAAGTGGACCGAAGCACTCGTCACAAATGTACTTGAAGGTAGGCGGATACTCTTTTTTGCATTCCCGACACTGTAGTGATTTTATCTGCACCAAGATGACTCTGACTTTATAAAATAGTACATAAGGCATCCTAATATGAAGTTAAGTATTACTTAACTTTTAACACTGATTTATTCAGTGAAATTTAATGGCATTTTATCAATAAAATAAAAAAAGCAATTATCATCTAGATATATAGTATTGAAAAAATAACAAGGATCTACACGTATTATAAATTTCTTACAATTTAAAAAAATATTAATGGAGACTGAAATGCAGCTAATAAGTTGAAACAAAAAAAGGTTATTCCGATAATTGTTATAGTTGTTGCTGCGATAGTTAGTGTAATCTATGTTTATGATATACAGAAGTCTTCTGATGAAAATAAATCACAGTGGATCATCTCTGGTCCATTTGCAATTGACAAACCGAAATACAAGTTAGGTGAAAATGTTTTTCTGACTGTACATGGACTAAAACCAAATGAGGCTGGAAACATAGTAATTGTCAGTCCTCATGAAGTTATATGGACAACTCTGCCATTTAATGGAACTCTTAAGACAGATTTTAATTACTATTTCAAACCAGAAACTAGCCGAGCACTGAAAATATACAACCCAGAAGACTTGGTTGGAACATGGAAAGTAGTGTTCCAAGGATTAACATATCAACCACTCCATTTTGAAATTGCTAATGAGTTTTTGCCTGGTGCAGAAAGTGATATTAAACCAATACCACGCCCTAATGAAACAAAAACAATAGGACCAATGCAACAATAACAATTGTTAAAAAATTATTTATTTTTCAAAGCATTGTGAAAGCAAACGCGCTCACCAGTATGACAAGCAGGTCCTGCTGGTTCGACTAAATATATAATTGCATCAGAATCGCAGTCCACTAAAATTTCTTTTACTTTTTGAGTGTTCCCAGATTCTTCTCCCTTCATCCACAGCTTGTTTCGTGATCTACTCCAAAACCATGAATTCCCTGTCTTTTGTGTGAGTGCAAGTGATTCTTTATTGCCATATGCAAGTGTAAGAACCTCTTTTGAGTGAATGTCTTGCACTATCACAGGAACAAGGCCATTATTTTTTGAAAAATCAATGTCCTCTATTGTTTTATTCATGAGAATTTCACTTTGATTTCCTTTCTTAATCTTTCTTTAGGTACTGTTACTTTTCTTTATATTCTGACAGGAACGCCGTTTTCTTTTAGATATTCTTTAACCCTGTCTACAGAATCTGTCTTGTAGTGAAATATTGATGCCGCAAGAGCTGCATCGACATTGGATTCCAAAAAAACATCAAGCATGTGTTTTGGTTTTCCACAACCGCCAGAAGCTATGACCGGTATATTGACAGCGTTGACAATCTCTTTTGTTAGCCGTATGTCATAGCCTTCCTTTGTTCCATCCATGTCAATGCTGGTAAGAAGTATTTCTCCAGCACCAAGTCTTTCAACTTCTTTTGCCCAATCTATTGCATCAAGCCCTGTAGCAGTTTTTCCTCCATAGATGTATACTTCAAACCAGAACTTTTTGGAATCGCTTGAAAAAATGTGCTTTCCCTTTTCAATATCATGGTTGCGTTTTACATCCATAGCTACAACAACGCATTGTTTTCCAAAAATTTCCATCAGTTTTGTTATGATTTCTGGATTTTTGACAGCGCCCGTGTTGATTGCAACCTTATCAGCTCCACTTAACAGAATATCTCTAGCATGTTGCAGCGTTTTTACGCCACCGCCTACGGTAAATGGAATATCTATTACCTGAGCTACTTTGGAGACAAGTGCTTTGATTGTCTCCCTTTCCTGTTGCGATGCAGTGATGTCAAGAAAAACAAGCTCATCTGCGCCTTCGTTGCTATACTTTTCAGCCAACAAAACTGGATCACCAGCATCTTTTATTGAAGCAAAGTGCATTCCCTTGACTACTCTGCCGTTATCAACATCCAAACATGGAATTACTCTTTTGGTTAAAGTCATGTTACTGATCTAACCTCCTCAATTGAAATTTTTCCATCATATAGCGCTTTTCCAAGAATGACTCCAAATGCTCCGCATTTTTTTACAGCAATTGTATCTTGGATATTTGAAATACCTCCACTCGCAATTATCTTTGCATTTTGTATCTCACATACTTTCTTAAGGGATTCAAGATCTGGCCCTAGCAAAGTTCCGTCTCTGTCGACACTTGTCAAAAGAAATTCAGAGAATCCTAGTTTTAGAAAGCTTTCTACTCCTGAGATTAGGTCTATACCAGTGGTTTGCTGCCATCCATTGATGACAATTTTTCCATTTAGCTGATCTACAGAAATTATAATTCTGTCTTTTCCAAACTTGGTTAAAATTTCTGGCAATATTTCTTTATTTTTAAACGCAAAAGTACCGAGGACAGCTTTTGGTGCAAAAGAAAGCGCATCCCTTATTGTATCTTCGTTGCGCAATCCACCAGCCACTTGGATGGGAACAGAAACTTGTTGTGCAATTTTTTTAATTATTTGTAGATTCGAGCCTCTTCCTAAGGTTGCGTCAAGATCCACTACATGTATTCTATCAGCACCGGCTTTTTCCCATTTTTTTGCCGTCTCAACAGGATTGTCGCTGTAGATCGTTTTGTTTTTTGGATCTCCTTTGACAAGTCGCACTACCTTACCATCCATGAGGTCAATTGCTGGAATAATTTTCACTTTTTACACTCTCGCAAAAAGTTGTTGATCATTATAGAACCCACTTTGCCAGATTTTTCTGGGTGAAACTGTGTCCCAAAAAGTGAACCACTTTCTATTACTGCAGGAACACTTATGCCATAGTCGGAATCAGCCTTTACTATTTCCATATTTTTTGGCTTTGCTCTGTAAGAGTGTACAAAATAAACCCACGAACCATCCTTTACACCATCTAAAAGCTTGCTTGGTTTTTTTATTTGCAAATCATTCCAGCCCATGTGTGGGATCTTGAATTTGTTTGGAAGCAAAATCACCTCACCTTCCAAAACTCCTAGTCCGCTTGCCTTTCCTTCCTCACTTTTCTCAAAAAACATCTCCATACCAAGGCATATGCCAAGAACTGGCATCTGGTTTTTCACTATGTCAACAAAGGCTCTTTTTGACGAGGTCAGACTATTAATGGCAGGATCAAAATTACCCACTCCTGGAAGCAAAAGCCCCGAGTAACCATTGGTGTGGTTAAGGCCTGTTATTACATCTACTTCGGCACCATTTTTTTCCAATGACGATTTTAGGCTGAATATGTTTCCTGCGCCGTAATCAAATATGGCTACTTTAACCACTACATAGCACCTTTTGTGCTTGGTATTCCTTTTTGTTTTTTGTCATAACTAGCTGCTATTCTCCACGCAACCGCAAAAGCTTTAAGCGCAGCTTCTATTTTGTGGTGATCATTTTCTCCATACTTTACAGTCACGTGCATGCAGATGTTCAGATTTTGTGCAAGAGAACGGAAGAAGTGCTCCAAGTCTTCCTTTGATATTTTCTCAATCTGATTTCGTTCCATTGCAAGTTCGATTTTGTGATATGGTCGCTTGATCAGATCAAGTGATGCCTCTGCAAGTGATTCGTCCATCGGAATAGAAGCATGACCAAATCTTGTGATTCCAGATCTGTTTCCAAGAGCTAAATCCATGGCATTGGCAAGTGCTATCGCAGCATCCTCAATTAGGTGATGGACTATTCCATCTTTTGAAACTGCGTTTAGTTTAAGATCAAGCATGGCATGTTTGCCAAGGCTTACGATCAAGTGATCAAGAAAATTGATTCCTGTCTTTACAGAAATCTTACCGCTTCCATCAAGATTTACACTTACTGATACTTCAGTCTCTCTAGTTTTTCTATTGATGCGGCCTACTCTTAATTTCATATAAATCCCTGCAGAGAGCGAGTTTTATGCCTCAACCAGATTTAATGCCTTCGGAATCAGATCTATTGTTTCTAGTAACATGTCAGCGTTTTTTTCCTCAAACATCTTACGTTTTGCTTCCGAGTCTGCACTTGTGCCATAAATCCCACAAAAAACTGTCTTGTTGCCTTGCTCTTCTGATTTTCTTGCCATGATATAGTCTTCCATAGAATCACCTACAAATATACAACAATAGGACTGAAAACCCTTGATAGATGAGATGAGGGATTCTGGATTTGGTTTTGCAAATTCACGCGGTTCGTCTTCTAAAAATCTGGAATTTTTCAAATCAAACTCATCAAATAATTCTTTTAATGAATACTTTGCAGAAAGAACGCCACGCCCAGAAATGATAGCCATTTTTTTGGTAAATTTTTTTCGTAATGCGTCTATCAGCTCCTTTTTTACAAGCACCATATCATTATCAATCAATCCTTTTCCATCAAAAAATCGTGGTTTTCTTTGGTATAGCTCATAATACAATTTAGTACCATAAAATATCTCATCAAATGTTGAATACAACACATTTGTGTTGTGTGGTCCAGGATATGCTAGTTTGTTTCTTATTTCTGAAAGATCAACTCTTATTGTATCAAGATATTTTTCAACTGATTGTATGCCACTTTGATCAGAATTCTTGATGACATCAAATATGAATTGTGGAATAGATTTGTTTAGCTTTTTTGCAGCCACTATGGAAAGAATAAGTGAATACGTCGCATCTACCTCATCATTAAAACCCCCAGTTGCCTTGAAACCTTCTATCATTTGTGTAGTCACATTGTTTGGCAAGTCTATTTGTGCCATCTCTTTTAGCACAAAATCGACTGTTTTTTTTATAGCAAGATCATATGAGTTTGTGATATCAATAAGAACTCCATCGCAATCAAATATTATGGCGTCAAGACTTTTTATTTTGTCAATCTTTGTAGTATCTACAAAGATACCATCGTCTAATTTTTTGAGTGTCATTTCAATAGATCACGAATTGCTGACAAAAATTTTGAGTTCATCTCTTCAGAACCAACTGTCACTCTAAGGCATCCCTCTTGATTTCCTATTTTACCTAGATTCTTCACAAGGATTCCTTGCTCTATGAGAGCTTTGTACATACGCAAACCAGCTCCATGTGCAGCAAAAAGCACAAAGTTTGCCTTGGAGTCAAAGACTTCAAACACCTCCATATTGCGTAGCTTCTCTATTAGTCGTGTTCTTTCCTTTTTGACAAGATTTGCAATTTCGGAAATATATTTTGATTTTTGCAAAGCTAGAATCCCTGCTTCAATTGCGATTGTGTTTAATGGGTATGGGTATTGGATTGCTTTGGTAAATACATCTACAATCTTTTTGTTTGCAACAAAGTATCCTATGCGCAAACCTGCAAGCCCAAATGCTTTGGAAAGAGTTCTTAACACAACCAAATTATCTTTTTTTGGTGCTAGATCTACAATTGAATAGTCCGCAAATTCTACATATGCCTCATCAATTATTACCAGACCTTCAAATTCATTGATCAGTTGCTCAAGCTGGCTTCGTGTAAACTGAAACCCAGTTGGGTTATTTGGAGAATCTAGATATAATATTTCAGCTTTTTTTGCGTTTGATAGGAATTTATCCAAATCAAGGGTCATGTTGTCTGTAAAAGGAATTTTGATTGCGGGAATAGAGTATAGCTTACATCGCTCCTCAAAAAAACCAAAGGTCGGATCCGACGTTAGAACTGTAGTTTCTTTTGATGCAAAGTTTGTAAGAAGCAGATCAATTATCTGGTCTGAACCATTTCCCACACCAATCATCTCTGATGGTATTTTGACATAGTCAGAAAGTGCTTCTACTAGTCTCTCCGTACCGCCTAGCGGATACTCTCGTACATCGAGTTTTTCTTTAGTTTGGTTTATCAAATCCAATGAAAATTCTTTTTGTATTGCAAGGTTTTCATTAGAATCAAGCTTGAGTGCGTCTGAGTGTTTCTCAGGTTTTTGATATCCCTTTAGCTTTGAAAGCTCCTCTACTTTCTTTTGGAACCAATCTGCTTTCATATCAATCTAATCCTTACTGCCTCGTAGTGATTTGGTAGCCCTTCTGCAGATGTAATAGATTTCATGTGTTTTGAGATTTTTTGTAGAGCCATTTTTGAGGATTCTATCTTGCTTTGTATTTTCATATAATCTAGTACACCAAGTGATCCTCTAGCCCTACCAAACCCACTTGTTGGAAGTATGTGGTTTGAGCCAAGCAGGTAATCGCTAGCCGAAGATGGAGTGTTTTTACCAACAAGTACCAGTCCAGCTGATGTAATTTTCTGTGCTATCTTTTGCGGATTTTTTGTGATTATTTCCAAGTGTTCTGGTGCTAGTTTATTTGCAAACTCTATAACATCTGATTCTGTCTTGCAAATTGCAACAAATCCGTTTGTGCTTAAGCTTTCCGTAACAATTTTGCGCCTTTGTATTTTACGAATTTTTTGTTCCACTGACTTGATTACAAGGTCCTTTAGTTTTGTCGAGGTAGTTATAAGACAACATGTTGTTTCAGGGCTGTGTTCTGCTTGTGATATCAGATCAGAAGCAACAATATCAGCTTCTGCAATAGAATTAGCTATGATTGCAAGTTCTGTTGGTCCTGCAATCATATCAATTGAGACCACATTATTTACAATCGATTTAGCAAGGGTAACAAATGAACCGCCAGGTCCTACAATTTTATCTACTTTTGGTACTGATTCAGTACCATATGCAAGTGCAGCAATTGCTTGTGCACCACCTGTCTTGTAAAATTCATCTACACCACAAAGATCTGCTGCAACAAGAGTAAGAGGATCTATCAAACCGTTTTTATTTGGAGGAGAAACTGCAATGATTTTTTTGACTCCAGCTACTTTGGCTGGTACAATAGACATCACAGCAGTACTTGGGTATCTAGCACTACCGCCGGGTATGTAACACCCAACGCTTTCAAGCGGTACAAAGACTTTGGTTATTTTTATCCCATCAATTTTGATAGTAATGTTTTGAAGTTGGTTCTTTAATGCAGATTCTGTTCGTTCCAGTCTTTTTTTTGCTAGCTTTATTGCCGCAATCTGTTCTTTGGTTACTTTTCCGTATGCATCTTTAATTTCAGATCTAGTAACTCTAAATGATCGTAGTGTTGCACCACTAAATTTTTTTTCGTATTCTTTTAATGCCTTGTCTTTTCTTTTCTGTACATCTAATATTATTGATTCAATTTTTTTCTTGTACTGTTCTTTAGGTTTGGACCGTACAGCATCTACTGTGGCATTGATATTTCGAACTATGATGGTTTTCATCAACTTTCCTCATCTCGTTTTATCTCCTCCAGTGCTAGTATTTGCTTTGGTTCGTGCACAACCAGACCCTGTGCAATCTTTCTTAGTTTTGGAACAAGTTTATAAAATTCTGACTTTGGAATTATCGTGTTTATTCCATACCACCCTTTCTGGCTCAGTGGACTGATAGTAGGGCGCTTAAGGGAGGGAAGTTCCTTTAGCAATCTGGGCAGGTTCTTTTCTTGCACGTTTACGTATATGTGTAAGTGCTTTCTTCCTTCTACTGCACCCCTAAGTAAAGTAACAATATCATAGATCTTTTCGCGTTTTGCCTTGTCTTTGAGGGAAGACTTGTTTGCGATCAAAATAGCGGTAGATTCCATTATAGTATCTACTATCTTTAGCTGGTTTTGTGTAAGAGTTGTTCCAGTCTCTGTCACATCAATTATGGCGTCCACATCATCAGGCGGCTTTGCCTCCGTGGCCCCAAAGGAGAGGTGGATCTGCACATTTTTGTTTGAACCAATACGTAGCCATGGAGTTATTATAAGCGGATCTTTTGAACCATAAAGTTTTTTGTAGCTTGTAGACTGCTTTATGAACTTTGAAGCTGTTGTAAGATATTCAGAAGAAATTCGTAAAATCTTTTTCTTTTTACCATATGATAAAATCATTTCATCAAGTGATTTGAACCTATATGAATCTGGTATTGCAACCACGAGTTTTATTTTTCCATATTCTAGATCCAAAAGAGTTTGTACATCGGCGCGTGTTTCTTTAACCCAATCATTTCCAGTTATACCAACATCATATAATCCATCAAAAACAAGATTTGGAATCTCTTGTGGTCTTAGCATCTTTACTATAATTTGTGGATCATCAACTGTTACACGATATGTGCGGTCTCTACGTCGTACTTTCGTCCACGACTTTTCTAAAACCTTGAAGGTAACGTCTTCGATACTACCTTTTGGAATTGCAAACTTGACTAGAGTCAACGTAGTCCTAGCAAGGGTTTTTAGATATATATCTTGAGCACTAAAGTTTTTTGAGTATTTCTTTAGCTCGGTGCACTGAGATGTTTCCTTCTTTTATCATTCTTCTGGTTACCTCATCTATTTTGTCAGACTTGACACCGGCACTTGCAGCAATATTTCTTGCATGAAGCTTCATGTGTCCTTTCTGTATACCTTCAGAAGCAAGAGCACGTATTGCACTGAAATTTTGTGCAAGACCAATAGCTGCTATTACACATGCAAGTTCTTTTGATGATTTTACTCCAAGAATTTTTGTGCAGATTTTGATCATTGGGTGTACGTTTACAATGCCACCCACAATTCCCACTGCCATTGGCAATTCTATCTTACCTACAAGATTTCCTTTCTTGTCTTTTTTCCATTCTGTTAGTGAACTATATCTTCCCGTCTTTGATGCATATGCATGCGCTCCTGCGTCTATTGCTCTTGTATCTTGACCAGTTGCATTTGCAACTGCAATTATTCCGTTCATGATACCTTTGTTATGTGTGACAGCCCTGTATGGATCGTTGGCAGCAAACTGGTATGCCAATATAATGTTCTCAACGACTTTTTGACCTCCCACCTCTTCTTTATCAAAGATGGCGGTTCCTCTTACCAATCTTTTTGTAGAATAGTTTGATAGTATCCTCAAAATTACTCTGCCACCAGTCAGCTTTTCAATCAGTGGTGCAACTCCCTCACACATTGTGTTTGTAACATTTGCGCCCATCGCATCTCCAACATCTATTAAAAGCTCTACAATCAACATTGGTCCAGAATCCGTTTTGATCGTTTTACAAGAGACTTGTTTTGCTCCTTTACCCATTTTGGAGAGTGTTTGACTCTTTGAGTTAGCAAGTTTTAGAATTTGTTTAGAAGATTTCTTGATTTTTGATATGG
>JBBDNF010000071.1:0-2048 GCA_040877685.1 Nitrosopumilaceae archaeon | reverse complement strand
CTAATTCCGAATACCAAGAAACGCGATAACTTTTCAAGTGGCTTATAGAAAAATCAAGAGTAAAATGTCAAATTCGTTCCTATCTGTAGTGGCATCTTCAGCATTTATTAATACATGGAATGTTGAATAAAGCTAAATGACGCTGGGCGAACAAAATAGGTTTGGCAGGATTCCACTCTTTGCTAGACATGCCTTCAAGTATTATCTGGTTGGCGCAAGTGGGGTAATTGTAAATCTAGGAATACTTTATGCCCTGACCGAATTTGCTGGACTTTGGTATATGCTTTCTTCTTCTCTTGCAATCTATACCTCAATTACGACGAATTTCTTACTAAACAAGTCTTGGACATTCAAAGATACAATGGCAAAGCAGCCAGGTGCTCTTATGTATGTCAAGTTTATTGGCGTAAGTCTTGTTGGTATGGGAATACAACTTGGATTCAATTATCTATTTGTAGAAAAACTATCTTTGTACTATCTTTTGGCAGCTTTAATATCTATAGGAATTGCGTCATCTGTGAATTTTGTATTAAATCGCCAGTGGACATTTGGCATAAAGCTCTAAAATTAAAAAGCGTCTTTTTGTATCGCATTTATGAAGCTGGAAAGGTTGCGATTATGACTGGTAGAACCGCTGCTAAATAGCCCATATCATTGCAATCAAATTAATACCTCAATATCATTAGCTATTTTGTGAACCCAAAGAAGAAAAAGAAGCTGGAAATAATAATTCTGATTTCTGTAATTTGGTTTGTAATCACGTTGCCCTTACCGTTTATCGTAACAAATCCGGCTGCGTCACAAAGTCAGCTATTCATAATCTTGCAAATTACGATAATGATTTCCATTCCCTTTGTCATCCTAGCCGTTGCGTGGACCCTCAAACCTGAGCTTACCACATAGTTGTTTTCATGGTTTGATTTCGTAGACAGATGCTAGTGATGGCGCAAGCGGGGAAGAATTTTCAAGAGACTTCCAGACAAAGGTTTCTACAGCATAGGTGCCAGCGTCAGAAGGAAGCCAAGATTGTGAAACGTCAAGCTTTTGGTTTATGGCAAGACTTCCCTTAAACCATGAAAGCCAAATGACAGTGCCAGCAGAATCCTTTACCTGCACTAAATACACGAAAGGTTGTTCATAGTTTTGTTTATTTTGAATTTCTGAAACTACTTGCAGTTGTTGTCCTGTGTGTGGATCTTGTACTGGCATCCCTAGGTTGTCAGCAAGAATTGTATTTCCAAATGCAACTTTTTCAATGGAATGAGTTTGAGATGTGAATGCAGAATTTGCCACAACATCAATGCTATCGTTTATGCTGTAAGGTGATGGAAGTGTGTTATCCTCGTATTTTGCGTATATCATGTCATCTGGAATTGTATGAAGTCTATTACCACTTGATACACCAGTCTGCGTCAAATACACGGTTGCCTCAAAAACTCCTGTGCTCTCATCTGTTTCTATTGCATCTGCTGTGATTCCTGCACTGTCAGAATCTGACGATACTTCTACTGAAATTGTGTCAGCGGTTTCTGGGTTAAGATTCATGTCAGGATCTATTATCTGAACTTTTACAGTATCATCTTGGAGATAGGATGTTTTATCGAATTTGATCTCAGCTTGATTCCAGCTTATGCGCGCACTTTGTGTTAGAACAACACCGTCTGCAAATTCAAATGATATGGTAAGACCATCATCTCTGTCTGTTTCTAAAAAGCCATTTGATGGGCCTGAACCAGATGTGCGTGGATGTGTATCTATTTGTCCATCACCATCAGCATCATGGGAAAATCCAGTAAGGATCACTTCACCAACAAAAATTCCACTATTTGGAGCCGTTTCAACCAATCTGTATGGTTCAAGGTCGTGACTGGTTGTTGATATCTTTATGAAATAGCCTTCGATGTCACCTATGGAATCTATTCCGTGAATGTTTTCGTTCCAGCTTGGTGCATCTATTGTAATGTGAACCTTGTCTGTCCAACTGTATACCTGCTTGTCTGTAGATATTGGTGCATATGGATTGAAATAATCAGGAATTTGTTCTGCAT
>JBBDNF010000070.1:0-11314 GCA_040877685.1 Nitrosopumilaceae archaeon | reverse complement strand
TGGTTTCATATGACGAAATTCTCGAAGTCTTTTGGAGCTCTCATGACCCAACTACGCTAAACAGGCAGGGCCCAGACGTAGGGGAGCAGTACAGATCTGCAATATTTTTTCACAGTGCAGAACAAGAAGCTGTGGCAAAAGCATCAAAAGAAAAACTTCAGAACTCCGGCATGTATGAAAAAAATATTGTGACACAGATTGCACCCGCTTCGCCATTTTACAAGGCAGAAGAGTATCACCAACAGTATTACAAAAAGTGCGGTCTAGCTTGAATTTTAGGGAACAAGAAAAGTAAATTAGTAAACTATCGCTAGGAAAATAACCAAATTCAGGCTGTATAAATCGCACGTAATCCATAAATAGTACATAACGATCTCAATCTCGTGCAAAAAACAAGTATCGTGTTTGCAATTTTTCTTCTGATGGGCGCACTCTTTCCAGTTGGATTTTCATTTGCTCAAGAAGAAGAATCTGTTGGAATGGAAGACCAAGTTGAAGTCACGGTAGCAAACCAAACCGAGACAACAACGGAAGAGAGTGCCACAACAACTACTAACCTAGGAGAACAAGTCTCAAGCTTTGTCCAAGACGCAGCCTTTTTGTTTAAGATGCAAAGAGAAGAGACAATTGCTGCCATCAAGGTATGCCGAGAACAAATAATGAATGCACCTCCTGAAAACAGAGCTCAGGTACGACAAGAGTGCAAAGCCAAACTACAAGATATTAAAGAATCTTACAAAGAAAGCAGGATGGCCTTCAAAGAACTGTTCAAAGAGAAAAGAGAGGAGATGATAATGATGATGAAAGATGCTAAAGCTAAACTTCATGAAACAGGGACTCAAATGCAAGAAGACATGACAGCAATGAAAGAAAAGATGAAAGAACAAAGAGATGCAATCAAAGAAAAGCTAAAACAAGAAAGGGAAGCAATGAAGCAAAAGATGGAAGAAGCTAGAGAAGCAATAAAGAAGAAAAAAGAGTCTAGCGGATACCCATAGAGATCATGTAGAGCATCATCATATTGTGCGATCTTAGTTCAAAAAGAAAGTAAACCAGAACGGTATGCAACCTAAAGCTAGGGTTTGTATTGCCCTGTCTTTCATCAAAAAACGCCTGGCAACCATTTCGTCATAAACTTGTTTCATCTTTGGCTGTGCCATAGGATCCATAATTAACATTACAGTCGATTCAAGATCAGGATTATCAAGGATTCCTTCATGGGTAAAAAATAACGCAGGCTGGGGGCAGATGGCAAGATATCTGATGGCGACTTTGTCTCAGGAATACAGTATTTGATTAGCCATGGAATAATGAAAGTTGGCCTTCCTCCAACTTCAAGTAAAGACAAATGCACTGGCTATTACTGCTAACAGCTAAATCATAGTGCATGCAACAAACCCTTATCTCTGAGTCCTTTTATTATCTTATAAGAATTAGGAGTCTGCTCCAAGAGATTTCTGATATAATTATCATCCATGTTATTGAATGATTTTTAGGCTAAATTTTCTACGTGGTTTTAATCAAGCTGAGGTTAACTGTATCTGCCGCGCAGAGTGCCTTGAGATATCTTTGTGTAAGATAGCATGGGATTCATGTTTGAATGTCAAATTACATCTGTAACATTTCCAAGCTATCGTACTCATTACATTTACAAAGACAATTTTTGTATATAAAATCCGCGTAGCTTTTGTTCTTTTCTAAAATTAATAATTCAGCAAGTGGTTTCTACTAAAATGGTAAAATATGACCCACATATGCTACAAATTTCTTGGCTGTCGTCGGTGTAACATGTTTCGCATTCTGGGCATATCTTCATGTTCTTGAATCTTTTTTGAATAATATAAGGTTAGTCTACCAAATCTGGAAATAACTTATATTGATATTTCCTTTATTGAAAACCAATGAAGCAAATTTTCAAGGAATTGTGTGAAAAAATAGTAGCACAAGACCCAGCAGTAAGATTTGTAGGAATTGCAGACGAAGATGGCAATTTGCAGGCAGATGCAGAACGCAAAGGTCTCAAGGCAGTGTTTTCGCCGGACCAAAGGGCAGAATACGCAATCACTGCTGCAAACCGTCAGACTATAAGGCTGCGATGGGAGTATCTTTTGGGCAAAATCAACTATGCCACATCGCACTATGAAAAACTGATTCGTGCTACTATTCCAATAGCAGATGAAAACAGGCGCCTTTCATATGTTGTATTGGTATCGTTTGATGCAAACACAAAGGTTGACGAAATTATCCCCAAAAAAATAATTCCACTTATTAAACAAAGCATGAGCGCCCTTCTAAAAGAAGCATAACATTATGGCA
Source organism: Nitrosopumilaceae archaeon (assembly GCA_040877685.1). Lineage (GTDB taxonomy): Archaea > Thermoproteota > Nitrososphaeria > Nitrososphaerales > Nitrosopumilaceae > JBBDNF01. Next base: position 8,998 of record JBBDNF010000070.1, on the reverse strand, counting down.
AAAAAGTGCGTTATATGTGGTTGTCAAGATCATCGGTTTGTAGGATGTGCTCTCCACTGGTCAAAACATTGCTCGTGTTATAAAACAACATCTAAAAATTAAATTTTTAAAACTCTTTATCACGTTTCTTTCTTCTCAAGTGCGCTTTTTAGCTGTATCACGGAACGCAAGATAAGACTTGATATGCCAAGATGCGATGTAAGAAAGCCTGCCATTTCTTCTAACACCTTCTCTCCCTTGTATCCTTCATCATAAGTCATTTCTATCTCGCCTCTGTCCGTCTCTACGTATGAAGTAATCAGTGAATAAGGTCCCAGCTTCTGATCCTTTTTTTGTATGTAAAGATTAAGCTGTACTCTTTTTACGATAAGTCCCTGCTCAACAAAGCTTCCTGACGATAAAAGAACAATCGTCTTGTCTGGTGCCCTGTTGACTCTTTCTGGGCTGATGACATCGACCACTCTCATAAATGATTAAGTACGGATCTTTCTAAATAACATTGTTGAACGTACAGTGCAATATCTGTGAAGTAGAAGTCGATGAGAAAAAAATTGACGCCCATCTAAATGTCAAAGAGCACCAACTAAACAAAAAAAGAACATTGGATACAAAGATCAACGGCGAGAATTCTAAAAGCGTTATCCAGATTTGGCTAGATTCCTTTTAGTATCAGTAACCATTTTTTCCCACTCAAGCTTGCTTGCACGAAAATCATATAGCCTACCAAGAAGAATTTTTGCAAGAACTACATACTCATCTATGATGCCATCTTTTATCGCAGTCAAATTAGTGCCACGATAAAGTTCGTTGCGAATCTTATGATATTTTTGTATCTCATTTTTCTCGCTATTGACTATCTTGTTTTGATTTTTCGCTTTTTCAAGTATGGAAGAAAATACCTCATCTGACGTAATATCTCTCTTTTTTAAAAGGTCATGAATATTTGCATAGGATTTAAGCGTAACTTCAACTATGTTATCCAAAATTATTAGGGCAAGTCTATTACTTGGATCAGACTTGCTTTGCTTTAGCAGTAGGCTAATACATATCTGTTCAATCATTTCCTTTACCAAAGAGTTTTTGGGCATGCGATTCCGGTTCCGATACATTAATCCATACACAAACGAATGATAATAAAACTATGGAGCTGACAAAAAAGAAGTGTGTGCCCTGTGAGGGAGGAGTTTCACCTCTGTCTGTACAAGAAGCGCAAAATTATTTAAAAAATCTAAACGGCTGGAAGCTACAAAATAATTACATAGAAAAAGAATACGCATTCAAGACGTATCTTGACGGTTTGAATTTTGTTTACGCCATAGGGAAGCTTGCCGAAGACGAAGGACACCATCCAGACGTTTTTCTTGGATACAAGAAAGCAAAAGTAACTCTGACAACTCATGCAATAAAAGGACTAAGTGAAAATGATTTCATACTGGCTGCAAAAATCGATGAAAGGGTACCAAAATAATACTAGTTATCTAATTTGAAAGATGTCTGTTACCTTGATGTCGTGATATTCCAGCTGTGCAACATACAATCCAGGCTTGCTAGGTTTTGACAAAAGCGCATTGTAATGACCTGATGCATCATCATAAAATATCTTGTCTTCTACCACATTTCCTTGCTGATCAAAGACTGTAAGATAGAGTTCTTCTCTATATGAAAGGGTTTTTTGAACCGCCCCAGAAACAAGGAGCATATCTCCATCTACGGTGGCTTCTATTATCGCGCTTTTAGATTTTATCGGCAAGTGTTTTTCGATCAGATTTTTAAGAATTGTCAGATCGTTTTTTACAGATATCTGATCATTTTTTGATAATGCGGTTCTGATCTTTTCTAGTACGGGCCCAAATTCAGATTCATGTGCTGCCACATTTTCACTGCCAAAGACATTGATTAATTCTTCAAGCTCCTCAAACTCTTTTGCAATGCTAATGTTTTGCAAGTCAGCTGCCTTATAGACGGGGACTTGGTTTTCTTCTACACTTACTATCTGTGATGCCTGTGTATTCTGATATTGTAGAACCACTACATACATGCCAGGCTCTACAGGTGCCTGCCATTGAGTGAAAAATTCGCCAGATTTTGTATCAGAGAATTTTAGTTCGCTATGGGCGTTTCCATCCATATCGTAAACAGTCAGGTACAGCTTCTCTCTGATGGCGGTTGGGTTATTTACTGCACCACTCATTGTCCAAATGTCTTTTTCACCATCATATGATATATCAAAAATAATTCTCTCACTTCGTAATGGTAGATTATCCCTCAAGAATGATTGTAGCTTTGCAATCTTTGAATCCGCATCTATAAAGTTGCCATACTCTACTGACTTCGTGGCATCATCTGTCATCTCTAAAAACTCTATCAAATAAGGCTCAAAGTCGGTACTACTAAATGTCAATGCCATGTTGGATAGACGGTTTATTTTTTCCCTATAATCGATTTTTTTAAGCTCATCTACACTATATCCAACGTCTGTTTCATCTGGGTTCTCGGCATACGCCTTGGTTACCTGCTGCCAGTCAATGAATAATTGACTTACGGCACGATCAGCCGCATCAAGGTCTTTTTTCATAACGAGGTCTCTTGCCGCATTGATGTTTTCTTTAATTGAGGAAGCAAAATTAGAGTATCCAGGCAAAAACCTGTTTTTTGTAATGCCCATGTCTACTAGATTTTCAATGGATTTTGCCCTTTGTAGAATGTCACTTGCCCGCATTTTGTATGACTCTTCAGTATTGGAGCTTAACTCTGTCTTGATTTCCGGGAGCTTTGAGCTTGCCCAAGTCAGTAATACTTCAATTCTGTCAAACCTTGGCCCAGAGTAGTTCTCTTTTTCCAGGCTTTGCGCAGAAGCAATTACCTTTAATGCATTATTGATCTCAAACAAATTCTTATAGTCTGCCTGCAGCTCAGCCATTGCTCTTAATTTTTTATATTCAAACTCCATTGTTGTTAACGGATTTCTTTTTTCTTGCAGATCCAAAATTGTTTTATCAAACTCAGAGACAATTTCTAAAATCTCATCCATGGATTGGGCGTCTTCTACTCTTTTGAGCAAATCTTCCCAGGTGTCGATTACGTCCAAATTAAAGTTATTTAGTTGAGAAAATTCCATTATTTTTGAAATTCTTGAAGAAATGTCAATCACATTTTTCATATCTGTTATCTCTTTTTGAGATTCAATGATGTCATCTACTGATGTTGCTAATTCTAGTTGTGACTTTAGATCTTCCCATCTTGGCTGCAAGATGTTTGCCAGCTTTGAGTTATTTTCAGTGTCAGAAGTGATGAATCGTTCAACCTTGTCTAGGGATCTTAATAGTGTGGCAGCCTCATGTATGTGGTCTATCTTCTCTTTTTTCTCAAGAAACTCTGCAACAGTAGCTGCCTGTTCCATGGAGGATCTCAAATTCTCCCAATCGCTGTTGATTAATCGATACAAAGGGTCTTCATTTTTTAGAATATTATCAAGAAATCGCGCCTTCGTTAACACATCTACTATATTTTCAAGATCACCTACGTATAGTGGAGCCGTACCCCTGGCAAAAATAAAAGCCAATTCTTCCTGAACTCCTCTACTCATCAAAGATGTGTTCTTTGTCATCAAGTTTAAAACCAGATCTTCTAGCTCTGAAAAAGTAAGAGCTCGTTTGGTGGGTACCTTTATCGGATCTGAATTTGCAAGCAGAATTGCTGCTTCATTTACAGATTCTATAGCATTTTGTGAATGACCAATCTGTGCATAAAACATGGATGCATAAATTTCATTCTTTACCTTTTCATTAATTTCAGAAGTGATCTTGTTATCAGCTAAGAGTTGTGCAGAATATTCCAAAATCGAATCCATGGCTTGTCTTGATGCTAATTCAATGTTGAAAAGATCCGATTCTTCAAAAAGTGTTACTTCGGCATCCACAAATAATTCTTTTAGAGATTCTAGCGTCTCCTCTGATGCCTGACTTGACATGATTGAATCAAGCTCTGATGAAAGGATGTCGACAACAGAACTATCAACATTCTTCTCTTTTAGTGATTGAATTTTGTCTGAAACCAACACAATTGCCGAGTCAACATATTCCGTTGTGGTTTTTGCAGAATATTTTTTGGGTAATACTTCAAAAGATGAAAGACTGCTATAGTCACCATAATAGACCTTTATGGTATATTGCCCCGTAACCCCACACAGTTTGCCGCTTAGGGCGATCGAGTCTGTTATGAAAAGCCCATTTGATAGTGGTATTAGCTGCTGGATTTGGCATAGGTCATTATTTGGATTGACAATCTGTAATATCAAAAATTTATCTGCTAAAATATTAGAAACATGCCCAAAAACAAAAATGCGTTCTCCAATCTCATGAGTTCCAAAACTATCCAAAAGTACTACTGCTTGTGAGGTTTGAGCCAAGGCATAAGTGGGCACTAACAACAGTATTGATAAAATAGACGCTGTAACAGCCTTCATAAAATATGCTCAAAGGTATCTTGTTTTTAACGTTTGTTCAGAATTGATCCGTTAAATCACGATGTTTACTTTTTCTCCAGTAATTCTATCAAGCCACATTTGGTATTCTTCATCTTCAAATCCACAAATGCAATCAACCTCTCATCAAATCCTTTGACTGGATTTACAAGTATAGTTGCGCCTTTTTCTGACATTTCTTTTACTTGCTGATGAATATCTTTGACCTCAAAACAAAGGTGATGAATCCCCCCGCCTTTTTTTGCAAAGTCTGATATCGGCGAGCTTTCTTCTACCGGTTCTATTAATTCTAAAAAAGGCTCACCAATTTTTAAAAAACATATGTTTACTTTTTGGCTTCCAACTGGTGTGGGAAGTCCAATGGTTTCAAACTTGATATACTTTGTAATTTCACCAAGCGAGTCCTGTATCTTTGGTACTACTATGCCAACATGATGAAGCCTCATTATAGAATCAACTAGAACCTAGTACAATGACTTAGGTGTTTATAGTTTCTACTACATTGATCTTAATTGTTAGTGGCACAGACAATGCGTCCGGGTTATCAACGCTTTCCCATACGAAGATTTGAGCATTGTATGTTCCTGCTTCACTTGGTGTCCACGACTGTGATGGATTCATTGATTGCCCTGGTGCAAGCGAACCTGTTATCCAAGAAAGCGAGATTGTAACTCCATCTTCGTTTTGTATTTGCACCAAATATGCAAATGGCTGATCTCTTTTCTGATTGTTTGTCAGATCCGCTGTAATTTGGACTTGGTGATCAACCAGAACCTCACGGGTGCTTGTAACACTGACACTATACTTTTGCAGTTCTACTGCATCAACAAAATGAATCTGAGGCAATACCAAAAGAGAAAACAATGACATTGCTATTATGATTGCGTACTTCATGCCATGAGTATATTCAAAGGCAATATTTACGGCTATTTTTTATCTAGCTGAGCAGATTAAAACGACTCAGCGTTTTAGTATTGGATTACCAGTATTGTCAGTTGCTCTTTCTGCATCAATAGGCGTATTCTCATTTAGACCGCGATGCATATAGCTTTTCGCATCTTGGGGTGTTTTTGTGCAAAACTTTTTGTGCACGTTTTTTTGAATCTCCAGAGTTGTCTCGTTTTCATGGAAAAACCTCTTTCCACAATCGGGACACACGAATTCGGCCATCACTTTTGCGTGTGGTATTCTCAGTATTTGTATTTTTGGCACTAGCGCAGACATGGATCTGAAGAATAGCATATTCCTTTGAAATTAAAAGGGTAAATCACTCACCTTTGTTCCGTTTAAAACAATTTCTTACTTTTACGCGATCTTTCTAACTCAAACTAATTTTAGTACTTTAACCTTACGACGAAATCTTACTGATAAATTCTACCCGAATATTATAAGTAACACCGCAATACACACCGCGATGGAAAAAGCATGTGGCAACCTGAACTGACAGATGATCAACAACTGCTGTCGCTTTTTGACCCAATCCCGGATTCAGCATTATATGGTTACAAGTTGCCACTTGACAAGCTAAAAGCTGAGCTAGCAAAGTTTGGGCTTACTCCAAACCAATGCAAAGTATACATATTTTTGGGCAAGTACGGTTCAAAGACAGCCCCAGATGTCTCAAAGGCATTAAAAATACAAAGAACCGAAGCTTACCAAATTCTTAACATATTACAAAGCAAAGGAATCGTTTCAGCTACATTTAATCACCCAATTAGATTCTCAGCAGTGCCTCTTGACAGTGCAATATGGGCATTAGTAAATGCAGAAAAAGCGCGCCTGAAGACTCTGGAAACCGAAAAAAATGAACTTGTAGATTTGTGGAATAAGATCCCAGAATTCAAGATAGATGCCAGTGAGATAATAGGAGAAGACAAGTTTCAGATGCTAAAAGGTACAAACCCAATTGCGGGCAAAATAAACGAAATGATTGCAAATGCACAAAAAAGTTTTCTCATTCTAGGATCAGAAAAGCACTTTATGCGACTTTACCATTCTGACACTTTAGAACATCTATACACTTCGAAAGTTGACATAAAACTTCTAACATCATGCTCAGAAAATGGAATGCACATTTTCAGAGGCGCAGATCCAGCAAAAATCAAAATGATGCCAGACGGAATAAAAAACCTGTGCTTTATAGTAAAAGACGACAACGAATTATTGTTGTTTATGCGAGATGAACAATTCTCACAGGACATGATGGCAATGTGGACTGATTCTGACGCTATGACATATACAATATCACTCTTATTCAACCAGATATGGGAGAGCTCAAAAAGCAGCTATCTGTTTTCAAAATCTCGCACTGTCAAGTACAAATGCCAAGCCTGAATTTCTAGTCTGCTTCAACATGGGTGCCTTCATCTTTTGGAAGACCATGCATTTTTAGGTATCTGAGCAACGCATCTGGGTTTTCTAGTTTGTAATACCGCATAAGAACCTCTATCTCTTTGTCATCAGAGACTCGGTAGGTGTTCTTTTTCTTGGTATTTGTAGAATCATTTTTTTCTGTTTTTTGATACACCGATTATCTATTGGTATTGATAACTGATAAAGTTACCCTTATTTTGATGATTAAAAACAGTTCATCAGGTTGACAAAAGTCACTAGATTAAGTTCAGCTGAAATTAAAAAGAGAACAATAAAAATTTGGAATGAAGTTGCACCACGTTACCATCATGATTGGGCCAGCCGCAGCATTGGCCCTTTTAAAAGTACATCAAAGTTACTAGGTCTTGCAAACATCAAGCGTGACTCTAGGGTACTTGATCTGGCATGCGGTACTGGCATAGTTACAAAAATGCTGTCTTCAAAAGTTGGATCTCAAGGTCTTGTTATTGGCGTTGATATCTCTTCAGGACCATTAAAGATAGCAAAGAGGTGGAACTCTGGCAAAAAGAATATAGAGTTTATCAACGCTGATATTGAAAAATTAAGTTTTAAAGAAAAATTTGATTCAGTTACATGCCAGTATGGACTAATGTTTTTACCACGACCCCAAGCTGCACTTCAAGATATTAAAAGAATCCTAAAAAATGGAGGTACAATTGTAGTTGCGGTTCATGGTGACAAGAACTCTGTACCATACTTTAGTTGCATTAGAGACGCAATTCTAAAGTTTGTTCCAGATTTTATTCCGTCTGGCACACCAAATTTTGATAGATTTGACACAAAAGATTCACTAAAAAAGGAATTTACAAAGGCAGGCTATAAAAAAATCAGAATACATGAGTTCAACTTTTTCTACAAGGCAGGAAGATTTGAGGACTATTGGAATGATTATTTTGCATACATGGCAAAACCACTCAAAGAAAAATTAAAGCCACTAACCACTGCCCAGAGCAAGGCTATGAAGGAGATTGCCAGAAAATGTGCACAAAAATATGTCAAGAAAGGAAAAGTGGTTTTTCCTTGGAAAGTGCTAATTCTTTCAGCTAATAAATAAAAACCAATTTTATACTGAGTGTTATGACCACCTATTCGTCTCTTTGATAAATTTCTAAATAATCAAACTGGTCTTGGTGATCTGCAACATAGAATGTAATAAGATCGGAATCAAGCTCAATCCACTCAGACTCACCCATATATGGCAAAAAATCTTCTACATATACATCACCAACTCCTGAGAGTCTAACTAGCACTTTTTCTTTTTTTGGCGGTTCAAATGGAAATCTTATGATCTTTCCTCGCCTCTCATTTTGAATGTTTATTGTATACTCTTTGCCCTCAAACTCTCCTTTGCCTTTAAAGTAACTTTCATAGATGTCAAGATACTTTATTTTGATACCAAGTGGCATTTGAATCTGCATCTGATCTTAATAGATTACAAGTTTTTTAGTCTTCAGGATAGAAATAAGAAAAATGAGGAGAACCTACTTTGATAAAGCAGGAACGATATATACTCCAATACCAAGTCCTACTAGAATGCCTAGACCAAAAAATAATAGGTCAAATGCAACCACCTTTCTAAAAGACGCTCGTACTTCTCTGCTTGGCTTATCACTTGGATTCGTGTCTGACATTTTATCTTAATTTATAATAATTTGAGGCCTTCTTAAGTTTGGAGCACTAAATTTAATTACTAGGCACAAACTGGCACCAAGATTAACTTGTCTAAATCAAACTTTACTTTTCACATAAAATATGGTTCAGAGTTTTTTCGTTGTATAACTCTGTTATTGCGTTAATATGACAATCTGAAATAAATGGATTCAACGTAATAATTTCTTCATACATCAAATCCTCAGGATCCGTAGAATGACCAAGCCCCAATGCATGACCAAACTCGTGTCTTGTAATTGTTGTAATCTCTTTCACTGTTAGGCTGTCGATATCATATATGGTTATGTTGGCACCAACAAGGCGGTGATGTTCTACAACCGATCTGGTAAACCCAGAATTTCCATTTGCGTCTTTTGACGGCGTTAGTGTTATGATTATTTTGCTTCCTGCTTGGTATGATTCAATTATGTTAAATGTTGTAGGTATTGATAACCTCGTAGAGTGTTCAGA
>JBBDNF010000069.1:0-11446 GCA_040877685.1 Nitrosopumilaceae archaeon | reverse complement strand
TGTACGTGGGTGACAAAAAATGAGCTCCAAACTCTTGCAGAAGCTAGAGACTTGGATGAGCTTTGCGGCTGAAAAAATAGAATCCGCGCTTAGAAGCTATCTTGCAGATATGCATTATTCTCTTACAAAAGCCATGAGTAGCTTTGGACTCCACTTTGTTGGCCTTGCTTATTCCGAAAGGATTTCCAAAAACCTGCTCCAGATAATGAGCTAAGTCTATTATAGAGTAGATGTCAAGGGTATCTGCCTTGATGGGGGATAGGGACTACCGAAGTGTTGTTACAAGTGTCATAGAGGGTTTAAGCCGCGACATAGGTACCAAGATTGATCTCAAAGACAACAAGACTATCCATCTTTATGAAATTGTTAGATGTTTACGACGTTCATATTTTGATAGAACTGCACCAAAAGAACTTGAGACTATAGTGCCATCTAGTATAGTTGGAGGCCTTTTGCGAAAGATGTCCTACGGATCAACACAAGGCGAGTTTGTAATAGATGATATCAAACTAAAGGGCCAAGCAGACATGATAGTGGATAACATTGTAATTGCCATTCAGATTGTCACCCAGCTACCAGAAAATCCCTTTCCTAGTGATGCTTTATACCTAAATGCTTGTCTATGGATCTTTAACAAGAATGAAGGCATTATAGTATATCTGACTAGCGACGGCAAGGAGGCATCGTTTTACTTGAATAAGGACAAAAAGATGTTTGAGGAATCCATACGTAGAGCCAGAGTCCTAAGCAATTTGCTTGTAGAAAAAAAGGTTCCTATACTGGAACCATCTCCTGAATGCAACACTTGTCAGTACTATGACGAATGTTATATCAAACGAAAGAAACCGTCAAACCTTTCTGTAGATAGCTTGTTTGGGTTTATGAAACAAGAAAAGTAAAAAGTGATGGGAATTTATTCCCTATTCTGGTCCGCTTGTTTCGGCGCCCCTATGTCCCTTACCTCGCAGTGCGAAGGTAATTACGGCCAAGGCAATCATGACACCGATCATTGAACCAAATGCTACGAATCCAGCTTCTGCCATATCAAAAGTGCTCTTTTTTTGAATCTTATATAACTTAGCTAAACATCTTTGCGTCCATACAAATAATCTAAATTTTGGGATTTTATGATACTCTCAAGAATATCATGCCTACCTCTCAAAATCAAAGAGGGTCGAATCAGCTATGCCACTAAAAGCTGAAGTGGTACTATAGAATGCCTCACCCTTAATTCTCCACTGTGGGGTGCCTTCCTCTAGTGTAGACCAAAACTCTGGAGTGTTTCCTATGTTTTTTATTGTTGTTGAGCCAGGTATGGTGGTAGAATAATCATGCAAGATTGTGTAATAGTTTGAGCTTGTTACTTGACCAGCAAGTCTTTGCCCAATCTCACCGCGTCCTACCTTAACACCATTTTCATAAAGCTCGTAGCTGATCATTTCAAGCAAAATTGTTGTATCGTTTGGATTTAAAACATCAAACTTGATTCCAATTATTGCCTCTTTTTCTGATAATGATAGAATAGAAATGTCGTTCAATTTTATATCAAGTGGTTTTATTTCTTCAGAAAGGTTGCCAAGTCCTCCTGGAAGTGCAATATTTTCTGGTATGATATTCTTTAACAAACCAGATCCTGGAAGTACAGAAACAACTACTATAATTGCACCAAGGACTCCAATTGCTGCACCAATCAAGGATTTTTTATTCATGATAATATACGAGTTTTGTTCTTCTCTTAAATGTTAGCTGAAAAGGCTTATAGTCGAAGTTCAAGAAAATAATTTTGTGCAATACCATCAAGCAGTTAGAATAGGAAAAGAGAGAGCACAAAAATCTCAAATGACTCTATTCTCTCATGCCGGTTTTGCAATGCTAACAATTACAGTGAAACAATCCGCAGGAAAATTTGTACCAGTAGGTGAACAGGAATTAGTTGCAGTAGTTCAGAAACCAGAGGGCTGGGTTACAGTAATAGTCGATGAAGAAGGATTTGCAAAGGCCCAATCCAAAGCTTTGCAAGAAAATGAGGCAAAAGAAATTTTTAAGAAGGTTGTTGCCGCTGGCATTCCAGAATATAAGGGAAAAGTCAGGTTAGTATGATCTCAGTTCCTTCTGGAGATCCCTTGATTGCTTTTTCCAAAGTTTTGATGTCCGCCTTGAGGATGCGTGTTTTAATTTTGGATCGCTCAATCACTTTTAATGCAACAATATCCATTAAATCGTACCCACCAGCAACTGATTCTTGATGTACTAACATCTTGCGAAGTTTTTTCAGCTCAATACGCCTGAACTTTTTTGCATTTTTATTTTTGTTTGGATCTGAATCATATATTCCATCCACATCTGTTGCATTCAAAAAGAAATACGCTCTGACCTTTTCTGCAATAAGTGCTGCTGTTGCGTTTGTACTCTGACCTGGATGCAAGCCGCCTGTTATTACAATTAGCCCACTATCTGCAGCATATGCCACTTCCTTTAGAGTGGTTGGTGGATGTGGATACGCCCTGTCTTGTAGTGCATAAATCAAGAGTTTTGCATTTAGTCTTGATACTTCAATTCCAAGTTCGTCAAGTGTAGACTCGTCTGCACCAGATGATCTGGCATGGGTGATGTAGTGTCTTGCAATCTTACCACCGCCTGCTACTACTACTGGCTGGTAAATCTTGCTTATTTTAACAAGAAATGTAGCGTAATCTTTTAGGATTTTTGAATCCTCAAGCCCAAATAACCTTCCTGATAATTTGATTACTATTCTTTTTTTCATGATTTGTTTTCACCAAGGATGGCGTGCGCTGCAATTTCAACCTTTTTTCGGTTTTTTTCTGTAGTGTAAACACGTAACATGTCCATAAAACCAGAGATAACAGAAACCAATGGAATCGCTGAGATTGGAAGTTCATATGCTTCTTTTGGTACTAAGCCCTTCTTTGATGTTAGTATGATTGATTGAGACTCTTTTTTTGAAGGCGTAAGTGGAATAGATGGTGTCTTTGATGCATCTATGAAAATTTCTGACTCGTCTACTTTGGATTTTTTAGAAATTTCGTTGCGTACCTTTGATGTATTTACAGAAGCAAGTTTGTCATTTCGTGTGAGAATTTTTTCAAAGACACATTTGAGCAATCTGCGCTCTTGATAGTCTTTTGCAAGCTGTCTTGCTCTTTTTAGCTCTGAAGATCTTGGTGTAAGCGAGACTAATTTGGAGATCACAAACTCGTCTGTTAGTTGTATGTATTGATCAAGATTGTAAGAAGTAAATCCAAGCTCATTATCTGCAAGGCTCATAGATTCCAACAACATTACTTCTGCAGAGCGAACAGTTTTATGAAAATAGACTGCTTTGAACATTTGATAACGTGAGATCATCATTGATTCAAAAGAATATAGTGCAGATCTATCCAAGGAAAGTTTTTTTTCGTATACATCTAGGGATTGGATTATTCTTTTAAAATCAATTTTAGCATGTTCTGCTCCAGTGAAATAACCATCTCGTGGCAGATAGTCCATTATGTCTGCGCTTAAACCACCTGATATGATCTCGTTCATGAATGGATATTTGGAGTTGCCAAATGCAAGCTCTGAGAGAAACTTCTTATCAAAACCGGACTTTGAAAATGAGTCTCCAATCTCTGTCTTGAGTATGAGCTTCTTGCCAATTTCTTCATGTGAAGTCTTCTTTTTCCTTTCCAACACTTCCTCAAAAAGATGGGAAAATGGCCCATGCCCTATGTCATGCAAGAGTCCTGCTAGTCTTAGATTTGCGGCATCATCTGAATCCAAAAATCCTTTGTCCTTGAGAACTGCAGCTGCCTGACCAGCAAGATGCATTACACCAAGTGAATGCTCGAATCTGGAATGTTGTGCACTTGGATAGACTAGATGTGCGCCAGCAAGCTGTCTTATTCTACGTAATCGTTGAAAGATTGGAGTATCTATCACCTTTAATTCTGGTTCGTAAATTCTGATAAAGTCGTGAATGGGATCAACTATTTCTAGGTATTTTGGTGCCATTTTTCATTTAAGATATGTTAAAACTATATCCATTATTGATTTGTGAACTTGTGTCTTGGTCTGATATGCGTTTACTACTTCCCAGCCAAGCTCTTTTGCTAATGTACGATAAGTATGGACAATTTTTTGTGCAAATTCTTTATTCTTTTCAAATTTGTCACGTCGATCTTTTTTACGATTAAAGGAATCTATTGGGTCTACATCAAGCACGATCACAAGATCTTCTTTTGGAAGACCTGCATCAAGGTTTGAAAGCCATTCTAGGTCAAGACCATTTGTAATACCATAAACTAGATTTGATTGGTAGTATCTGTTCATTATCAGAATATAGTTCTTTGAAAGTGTGTCTTCAATTTCTTTTGATTTTTCCCATCTGTTTGCTGCAAGAAGACAGTGAATCACCTGAGGTGGAAACTTTCTTTTTCCACTTAGATAGTATTTGATTTCTCTTCCCAATGGAGTAGAATAATCTGGGAAGTTGAAAATTTTGCATTTTAGTTTTTTAGCCTTTAGTGCATTTGCTAGAAGTTTTGACTGTGTTCCCTTGCCGGCTTGATCAAGCCCTTCTAGAACTATTATCATTAAATTGTAATTAATTGGGCAGTAGATAAATTATGAATCTACAAGGTTTATAACTCAAAAACACTTTATTACTCAAAATGGGTTTGGTAAACTACATGGCAAAAGAAGTTTTGAAAGAAATAGGCAATAAATCACGAGAGTTTTACGAGTTTATACTTCCACCAGTCGATATGCAGCTAGAGAATGATAACTTGATTGTTACAATAGACATGCCAGGGTTTGATAAAAAAGACATCAAGTTGAGAATACATGGAAACATCCTTTCTATAAATGCAAAAAGAGAGACTGCCCATGATGGAACCATAATCTGGCACCAGCGACCACATGTAATTGACAAGAAGATCAGGTTACCAATTGATGTGAAGGAAGGCGAAGACGCTGTTGGTTCCGCAAAATATCTTCATGGTGTTCTTACCCTAAAGATTCCTGCAAAAAATGGAAAAGACATCGCAATAGAATAGCTAACGTTTTCTCATTAAAAGAGAGATTGCCATTATCACTGCAGAACCAATCATGCCAAGCTGTCCTACAATCTCGTTTGTAGTATACAAAACTGCTGAACCTACAAAGACCGCTGCAGAAAGAATACTTCCTGAAAGTAAAATATTCCCAGCTGATTTGGAATTAAGATTCTGAAAAGATCTGTTTTCATCAAGATATTGTTTGAGCTCTGGTGCAATTGAGATAGTAGCATCAATTGATTTTGCAAATCTGTTAAGAGAATACTTGAGTTCTTCAATATATGCATCTTTGATGAGATTTTCCTCCTCCAAAATATTTCGTAGCACATTGATGAACCTGAAATTCACTTTGTGGGTAAGATAAATTCCTTCAAGTATTGATGCCATCCTCATGTAAAGTGCCAGATGTTTGGGCAGCTTGAATGGAAACTTGCTCATTGTTTTGTTAGCTAGCTCCATTAGGGCTTTGATTTCCATGGTATCGACTTTTTTTCCATGCATTGTCTGAATAGACATGTCAATTCCTTTTTCTATTATACTACGGTTAAAACCAGGAAGTAACATACCAAGGTCGTTCATCGCGTTTACGGTTCTTGGAGGATCCTTTTCCACAAGTGAGAGATATAATCTGATTAGCCTGAGGCGTGTTTCGTTGTCAAGTCTTCCAACCATGCCAAAGTCATAAAGTATCAGAGAGCCATCATTTGTTACAGAGATATTGCCAGGATGTGGATCCGCATGAAAGATGTTGTGATGTAAAAGCATTGTAAAAAACACCTTATGAGCCTTGATTACAAGTTGTTCTCTATCTAATCCTGCTTCATCCAAGGCCTTTACGTTAGTTATTTTTATTCCTGGTATGTACTCCATAGTAAGTACTTTTTCTGTTGAGTGATCGTCTATTACGGATGGAATTATTACCCTTGGATAGTCACGTAGGTTTCTTTTTATCGTCTTTAGGTTTTGGGATTCAATTCTATAATCCATCTCTTCATGTATTGTCTCAATAAACTGTGCAAGCATGGCTTCAGCTGAAAAACGCAAGTTTGGATCTACAAACTTCATTGCAATTGGTAAAAATTTTTTAAGAATTCTAATGTCTTCTTCCACAATTTTGTCAATATCTGGTCTTCTTACTTTCACAACGACATCTTTTTCTTTGATTTTAGCAAGATATACTTGGCCAAGTGATGCGCCAGAAAGAACAGTTGTGTTTATGTAGTCAAAGTTTTGTTCAAGTGGTCCAAGATCTTTTTCTATGATTGGTTTAACTTGCTCAAAAGGAGCTGCTGGCACATCATCTTGTAGCTTTGCAAGCTCCTCCAGATATGGTTGTGGTAAAATGTCAGCTCTTGAAGAAAGCCACTGACCAAGTTTAATGTAGACTGGTCCCAAGGATACAAAGGCGTTGAGAACCTTTCTTGCGTTTTTTTGATATCTTGACACCTTCACATTCTTTCCTTCTTTTCTAACCCACTCTCTTCTATCTCTTCGGAGTGTCAAGATGAGGGGCAAGAGTTTGAGAAAAATCTTAATGGTTCTTATTTTTGATATGATGAATCCCTCCTAAAATTTTTTGATCGTCTTTGTTATAGAATATCCAAGATAGCCAAGTGCTATAGATGCTAAAAATCCTGTAATCAAAGAAACACCCTTTGCTTCTTTGGAGTTTTTCTGCATTTTGTAAACATGTGATGCTACTTTGCTTCCTCCAAATGCTGCGGTTGCAAGACCAACTAGTACTTCAGGTGTGTCAAAAATAAGATGACCAAGTAGATTCTTGCGTGGATCAACCTTGTCCATATGAACTACGTATTTGTTGTCGTATTCTCTTATGTGAAGATTGCCGTATCTGTATTGTTTGTTTGAATCTTTTTTCTGGCCTAGCTTTGTTTCTTCAGCTTTGTCTAGCATAAAAGGTCTGATTTCTTTTGGGACCTCAATTTCATCCCAACGCATAAACGAAAATTGCTTACACTGAATATAATCTTAGCTTGTCTGCTGAACTGCTTTCTTACTGCTCTTTCTTTTCTTAATAATGAAGACGGCTACCCCAACTCCAGCTGCTATACCTAAAATTGTGTATTGTAAGAAATCTGGCAGAATTGGTTTTTTATCTTGTGATATATCCTTGATGAAGATAGTTGTATCATAAGTTATAGTATTTTCATTTCGTAACGAATCCTTGTATCTTACGGTGAGACGTACATCATGCGCACCTGCTTTTGGTTCACCCTCAAACTCAATTGGTATGTTGAATGGAACAGGAGAATCAGGTTCAAGTTCATCAATGTATTGTGTTGATTTCTTTATGTTAGAGTTACCAACTGGTTCCAACGTAACAAATGCAAATAGACCGTTTACGTTTCCTTCGTTAAGAACTTCACCTATTACAGTTTGTTTTCCAGATAAATCTATTACATCTACATTGTAGATAGACGCGTCAATGAGACCGTTAATGTAAAAATCTACGGTTCTTGTAACTGTTTTTCTGTCACCATGTGCATTAAAGTACGTTATTTCAAGAGGTGCGTGAAGCGATTCATCTTTTAATTTGTCAGGAACATAAACATTAAACGCAAAATGCTTGGTTGATTTTGGTTCTATAGTTCCTATATCCCAGTGACTTTGATCGAACACAACATTTTCTAGATTGGTAACTGATTGAGCAGTTGCTGTAACACTGGTCTGTGTATTTTGTAAAATAATATCAACATTTGATATGGGTGCTGTACCGAAATTGGAAACCTCTATCACTACAGGATTATTCTTTATTGAAGTTAGAACTGGATCTACTGCTTTAAGATTAAGAACACTTTCACCAGTAACTTTGAATTTGAAGTCAAAAAAAGCATCTCTTTGTCCAGATTCTCGTATTCTCGAATATTCAACCTTGACAGTACCTGGATACTGTCTGATTTCGATATTTTCATTGACATTAACAAAAAACGTTAGTGTAAAAACCTCGCCAGCAAGAGCATTATTGTCATTATCTGCTACAATTAAGGAACCCTTTCCATCAGCCGGTGTAAATCCAGAGGGAAATGATAACTCTCCCCTTATTCCACTAATATCCTGAGAACCTACGTTCGCCAAAACTACGGTAAATGGTACGTTTTTGTCTCCTTGATCTACTTCAATTTTTTCGTCTTTTGTACCAAAATAAGCATCAAGGAACTTTACATCTGCAAATGTACGTTCAAAAGGAGAACCAGAACCAGTTGTCTGTGCATATGCATTAATGAAGACAAGATGTGAGATGAAAGAAATAGCAATAAAAGCAAGTAACTTTGATATCATCATACTGTTACTTCCATCCTCTTTTGTTCTTCTCCTTCAAAAGCACGGCCATCCTTGATAGTGATAACTCTGTCTACTTTTCCAAACTGATCTCTTTCATGTGTAACTATGATGAATGTCTGTCCTAGCTTTTCTGCCATTGATTTCATAAGTTGAACTATTGTCTCAGCATTAACTGAATCCAAGTTACCTGTAGGCTCATCTGCTAAAACTATCAGAGGTTTGTTAATGAGTGCTCGTGCAATTGCAACTCTTTGTGCTTGACCACCCGAGATCTTGTTTGCTCGCTTATGAATTTCTTTTTCAAGACCAACTGTTCTTAATAATTTTATAGCATCATCCGTGGCATCATCGTTTTGTTGAATTTTTCTTGGAAGGAGAACGTTTTCTAAAACCGTCAGATCAGATAGAAGGTTTGAAAACTGAAAGACAAATCCCAGTTTAGAATTCCTAAAAGATGAGAGATCACCATCTTTAAGATTAGTTGTATCGGTTCCGTCAATGAGAATTTTTCCGTTGGTTGGATGGTCCAGAAGTCCGATCATATTTAACAATGTAGATTTTCCAGAGCCGGAACTACCAACAATAAGCAGAAACTCTCCTTTTTTGACTGAAAATGAGGCATCTCTTACTGCGTGAACTGCCGTATCGCCTTCTCCGTATACTTTATTCAAGTTTTTAACTTCCAGAGTTAGATCAGACAGTTCGCATCGCCTCCATAGGTTGAAGTTTGGTTGCCCGATATGCGGGATATATTGAAGCCGCTATTGCCAGTGCAAATGACGTCAAGGCGGTCTGCCCAATTTTTGACCAATTGTAGGTGACTTCTAAGGCTAAACTGCCTTCAAATTCCAATTTGGTCTCTTTTGCATATGCAGTATAGACTAAACCAAGTGCCGTACCTGCGACTGCACCTATTGCGCCTATGATAATTCCCTGAAATATGAATAGGAGAAGAATATCCTTTCTTTTTGCTCCAATAGCACGCATTACTCCTATTTCTCGTGTCTTGCTTGATACTATCATCATCTGAATTGTTACGATAGCAAAGGCAGAAGATGTCATTCCAAAGTAACCAATCAAATTAATCAAAGCAATACCAGATCTAAAACCACGTAAAGTTGATTCTGCTGATTCTTCTATAGTTTCAGCTTTAAAATCATCGGTAGGAAATGATCGTAAAAATAAATCCTTAACATCAGTGGCTTTTGATGGATCATTTAGTTTTACCATGATAGCGCCGGTTTCATCTGTTCGATCTAATATGCTGCGTAACGTATCAATGTGAACAATGACGCTAAAATCAAAGCCTTGTCCGCCAGCCGATGTAGTAATACCAGAAACAACAAAACGTCGAATTTGATCTTCACCCCATCTATTTACAAACGTTAATTCTACGTTATCACCAACTTGTAATTCACCAAGATCACGTGCAATTATGGAACCTAGAACTATTGAATTTCGTGCAAATACAAATTGGCCGTCTCCTACTGTAGTATAAATTGTTGATGTGCGAATGTCTCTAAATGGATCGACGCCAACTACTGGGACTCCAAACTTTTCGTGTTTTTTTCCATATTTTGTGGCATTTATATCAGCAGATGAATCTAATCTAGGTGCAGCTGCTTCGACGTAAGGAATTCGCTCAAACCAATTTGTTAAAGCAATGTCAGACTTGTCGATATAACCACCTTCATCTGTTACATAGACATCACCAAATCTGTAGGCTTTCATATCGCGTACAATTGCATCATACAAGCCTTGAAAAATTACAAAGTTAACATGGATAACCAAAATGCCAATCGAAACGGCCAGCACAGCGCCTATGAGGCTACCTTTTTTATTCATCAGCATTCGCTTTGCTAACTGCGCTCTGTAATCCAATATGGTGGTATTAGAAATAGTCGTATATTTAATGTTTAGAGTCCAAATTCTTCAGATATGAGACAATTATATATGTAACATGTATGCTTTATATCAAATAATTGGCAAGGATAACAAAAAATGGACAAAATTGATATCAAGATTCTCTCACACCTTTTGAATAACTGCAGGATACCAGATAGGCAGATTGGAAAGAGTGTTGAAATTTCAGGTGGCGCAGTAAACTCAAGAATTCAAAAAATGATAGACAATAAAATAATTGAAGACTTTGCATTAAAGATTGAACCACCTGTCTTGGGGTACAGTGTTCTGTATTTTGTAGTAGCAGGAAAGGATTTGAAAAATATTTTAGAACAAGTTAGGTTAATTGGAGAACCATTTTTTGTTGTTCCGTGTGTTGGTGGTGTAACTGTTTGTAGTATAGTTGTAAAAGAAGATCCTAACCAGAAAATGGAGCTTGCAAAAAAATTAATGAAAGGTGTTAGAGTACTAAGTATTTTTGAAGCACAAAATACTGGCATCAGATCTGATCTGACAAAGACTGATCTTGAAATTATTGATATATTGTTAAAAGATCCTCGAATGAAAATTGATCAGATTGCCAAAGCAACCGGCTTTTCAACAAAGACAATAACACGATCTCTTGATAAGCTTCAAAACGATGAAGCAATCCAGTTTACTCTCGTATATGATCCTATGAAACTAACTGGATACATTCCGTTTGCAATTCTTGTTGGTGTTACAGATAACGTTAAGAAAACTCTTCTTAAGTTAAAAATGGAATTTTCAGAGTCATTTTTACAGAAACCTTTTGTACACATGAACCAGGTTGTTTTGTTTTTGTATAGTGATGATATTTTCAAGCTTGATGAGCTAACTCAGCAGGCACAAAAAATAGAAGGGGTTCATTCAGTGGATCTCTTTATACCAAAAAAGATTACACTTCCCCAAAAGTGGGTAAAAAACAGCATAGAGTTAGCAAAGAGATCGAAAAGACTTCATCTATCATACCAGATACATTAGTAACAGATTTTACCGCTATGACATGACGCATGTTATGAAGAAAAAGATCTATGAAGGAAAAGTGCTATCACTAAGCATCTATACTATATCCATAAACAAACGCAAAGTTAACCGTGAAGTTGTAGAGCATAGAGGTGCGGCAGCAATACTTGCTATAGAGAAAGGCAAAATTTTACTTGTAAAAC
>JBBDNF010000068.1:0-11783 GCA_040877685.1 Nitrosopumilaceae archaeon | reverse complement strand
ATATAATTGCAACTGCAAGTACCAAAGCTGCTATTGGACCAAATTCTGGAACTATGAAGGTACCAATGATCTCTATCTCTGTTGTTCCATCAGTAAAGGGAATTTCTAGAGTCCTTTCAGTAGATGTTGTTTCTGTTTCAGTGAAGTCTGACTCCGCACCATCTACTAGGACAAAGAAGTTGTCATCTTCTTCAGCAGTTATCTTTGCATCAATCAATGCTCGTGGTAGAGTTATGGTTAACATTCCGTCACTCGTTGTTTCTATCTCTATTAAAAGAGATTTGGCCTCTACATCTGCTGTGATTCCTAGTACTTTGCCTCCCGTAATGCTGTATCTGATGGAAAAGTCAGTACCCTGTACAGGGAACATCTTTCCTAAAGGTCCGCCTGTAGAACCACTAAATTCAAACGTTGTTTCGTTTGCTCTGTTTTCACCGCCATACTGGACATGCACTGTATAGGTACCTGCAGCTTTCCACAAACTGCCACCTGCAGCAATTTCTGTAGAATATGTTTTATCAGTTCCAACTTCTACTTGGTCTAGGTACACACGATTACCAATTGGATTGGTAATGACTACAGTAAGCTGCACACCAGAGATATAGTCTCTTGTTTCACCAGAGATAATGATGGTTTCACCATCTGCGTACGACTCTTTGTCTGTACTGACAGTAATTGGTACCGTGTCCAAAGGACTTTGTGCAAAAGCTGGAACAGTTCCTATAGCTGTAACCAGAATTGCAAGTAAAGCAAATCCTTTAAAACTAGTACTCATTGTTTGTGAGTCTTGTTTTTTGATTATTTAAGGTTACGGAAAATAATGTTGACAAAAAACAGTAAATTTAAGGGCGATCGATCAGATTACATATATATTAACCTCTCGGCGCAACTGTCGTGGTTTGTGTATTAATGCTACATTTACAGCTAATGTTGTTCTAAGGAGATCGTTGATTTGCTAACCAAAAAAGATCACATCCTTGTTCCAGATCATATCTATGTTCCAAAACATGAAATAATGACTAAAAAAGAGGCCGAAGAAGTCTTGGAGAAATTTCACACAAAGCCTACCGAGATGCCACTCATTTACGTAACTGATCCTGCAATCAAAGGATTGGGAGTAAAACCAGGCGATATGATAAAAATAACAAGAAAAAGTGCAACCGCAGGCCAGAGTGTTTACTACCGTTACGTGGTGGAAGAATAATATGGCAAACGTCTCAAACAAACGATGGCCAATCATTCAGGATATACTAAAACGAGAAGGGATCGCACGCCAACATCTTAATTCATATGATGAGTTTTTGGAACGCGGTCTTCAAAGCATAATTGATGAGGTAGGACAAATAGAAATTGAAAGTGCAGAATATCCATACAAAATTCAGCTTGGCAAGCTGAAATTACAACAAGCAAGAATGATGGAGCTTGATGGTTCAATTACACATATAGCACCAATGGAAGCAAGGCTGCGAAACGTCACATATGCCTCACCAGTAATGCTTGAGGCAAGTGTGGTAGAAGATGGAAAAATTCTAGAGTCAAGATTTGTGCACATTGGAGATATACCAGTAATGGTTAGATCCAATGCTTGTATTTTACACAACCTTTCTGATCAAAAACTAGTTGAACATGGTGAAGATCCAAACGACCCAGGTGGATACTTTATCATAAATGGATCAGAGCGTGTAATTGTTGGCCTTGAAGATCTTTCTTACAACAAAATAATAGTTGACAAAGAAACTGTGGGAGGAAATACAGTATTCAAAGCAAAAGTGTATTCATCTATTGTTGGTTATCGCGCAAAGCTAGAGCTTGTCATGAAAAATGATGGACTTATTGTTGCAAAAATTCCAGGATCTCCAGTTGATATTCCCGTGGTTACTTTGATGCGAGCACTTGGACTTGAATCAGACAGAGAAATTGCTGCATCGGTTTCACTTGTTGATGAAATCCAGGATGAGCTTGAAGCTTCATTTGAAAAATCGGGCGATGTGCCAACTGCTAAAGATGCTATAGTATACATAAGTAAGCGAATAGCACCTGGGATGCTTGAGGAATTTCAAATAAAGAGAGCTGAGACTTTGCTTGATTGGGGATTGTTGCCACACCTTGGTAAGCACCCAGATAATAGAAAGGAAAAAGCACAGTTTTTGGGAGAAGCAGCTTGTAAATTAATTGAACTAAAGCTTGGTTGGCTTATTCCAGACGACAAAGATCACTATGGAAATAAGGTCATAAAGTTTGCAGGTCAGATGCTCGCAGATCTCTTTAGGACAGCTTTTAGAAACTTGGTGCGAGACATGAAATATCAACTTGAAAGATCAGGACAAAAAAGAGGAATTAACGCAGTAGCAGCTGCTGTAAGGCCCGGTATTGTAACTGATAAACTCAACAATGCCATTGCAACAGGAAACTGGGGAAGGGGTAGAGTTGGAGTGACACAGCTTTTAGACAGAACAAATTACCTTTCAACCATAAGCCATCTCAGAAGAATCCAATCTCCACTTAGCAGAAGCCAGCCAAACTTTGAAGCAAGAGATTTACATGCAACCCACTTTGGTAGAATCTGTCCAAGCGAAACACCAGAAGGATCAAACTGTGGATTAGTAAAGAACCTTGCACTTTCTGCAATCATATCAGTAAACGTGCCGTCGGAGGACATCGTTGAAAAACTCTATGATCTTGGCGTGACATATGTTTCAGATGCAAAAGATGAGCTCAAAAAAGATGGAGCAAGAATCTTTGTCGATGGAAGACTCATTGGATACTATAAAGACGGTCAAAAGCTTGCAGATTCACTGCGTGAGCTTAGACGAAACTCTAAGATCCACCCACACATTGGAATATTTTTGTATCAGTCAGATATTGAGGGAGCAACAAAGAGGTTGTATGTAAACTGTAATGCAGGCAGAGTCTTACGTCCATTAATCGTAATAAAAGAAAATAAACCACTTTTGACACAAGAGCTAATAGACAAGATTAGCAAAAAATTCCTTTCTTGGAATGACCTTTTGCACATAGGAGTAATTGAACTAATAGATGCAAATGAAGAAGAAAACTGTTACATTGCCATGGACGAAGAAAATGTCAAAAAGCATACACATATGGAAATATTTCCATCTGCAATTTTGGGTGCAGGTGCATCAATCATCCCATATCCTGAGCACAATCAATCCCCCAGAAATACATACGAATCTGCTATGGCAAAACAAAGCCTGGGATTCTCAACTCCATTGATGAACGCAAGCACATATGTCAGACAACATTTTATGCTTTATCCACAGACACCGATTGTAACAACCAAGGCGATGGGACTCTTAGGACTCGAAGACAGACCTGCAGGACAAAATTGTGTTGTTGCTGTGTTGCCTTTTGATGGCTACAATATAGAAGATGCAATAGTTTTGAGTAGATCTTCAGTTGAAAGAGGAATGGGCCGAACTTTCTTTTACAGAATTTATGAGGCTGAAGCAAAACAATACCCTGGAGGTATGCGTGACAACTTTGAAATTCCAAATGCAGAGGGAAACATACGTGGATTCCGTGGAGATAAGGCTTACAGATTATTGGAAGAGGATGGCGTAATTGCAACAGAATCCACTGTTCAAGGTGGAGACATTTTAATCGGAAAGACTAGTCCTCCAAGATTTATGGAAGAATATAGAGAGTTTGAAGTAAAAGGTCCGTACAGAAGAGATACATCAATTGGAGTACGGCCAACTGAGACTGGCGTTGTAGACACTGTAGTAATGACACAGTCGCATGATGGTGGTCGAATGTACAAAATAAGAGTAAGAGACACACGAATTCCTGAAATCGGTGACAAATTTGCTTCAAGACATGGCCAGAAAGGAGTTGTTGGTTTACTTGTAAACCATGAAGATTTGCCATATACCTCTGACGGTATTGTTCCAGATGTTTTGATTAATCCCCACGCATTTCCATCCAGAATGACAGTTGGAATGTTTCTTGAATCCGTAACTGGCAAGGCTGCCGCATTGCGCGGAACAAAGATAGATGGTTCTGCGTTTGTAGGAGAAAAACTGGAAGATGTAAAAGAAGTGCTAGAGTCTGTAGGCTTCAAGTATTCTGGGAAGGAAATGATGTATGATGGAAGAACGGGGAAAGCCTTCCCAGCAGAAGTTTTCATTGGAGTTGTATATTATCAAAAACTTCACCATATGGTTGCAGATAAAATTCACGCTAGAGCCAGAGGACAGGTACAAATGTTGACAAAACAGCCAACAGAAGGACGTGCACGTGGAGGTGGTCTGAGATTTGGAGAGATGGAAAGGGACTGTCTAATTGCATATGGAGCTTCAATGATGTTAAAGGACAGGCTACTTGATGAATCGGACAAGGCCGACATTTACATTTGTGAAAGATGTGGACTTGTTTCGTACTATGATATAAAACAAAGAAAATTTGTTTGTAGAGTGTGCGGTGACAAAGCAAAAGTAACATCCATTTCCGTTGCTTATGCTTTCAAGCTTCTGTTGCAGGAAATGATGAGCTTGGATGTTGCTCCGAGACTTTTGATTAAGGAGAGAGTATAATGTCACTTGAAACAATAAAGGTGATTGATGGAATTAGATTTTCAGTTTGGTCCCCAACTGAAATCAGAAAATATTCTGTCGCAGAGATTACAGCACCAGAAACCTATGATGAAGATGGCATGTCTGTACAAGGGGGATTGATGGATGGAAGGCTTGGCACTTTGGAACCAGGCCAAAAATGTGTAACATGTGGTAACACTGCCGCAAGATGCCCAGGACATTTTGGCCACATAGAGCTTGCCGAGCCTATTTTACATATTGCATTTATCGATAACATATACAAACTTCTATTGACAACATGCCGCTCGTGTTCTAGACTAAAAAATTCACAAGAAGAACTTGACCGATACCATAAGGTGTTAAGCAAAGAAGCCGCATACACTGTAATATCAGTAAAACACATTCCTGAAGAAATTATAGAAAAAGCAAAAAAAGAAAAAACATGTCCCCACTGTGGTAAATCTCAATATGATCTGATATTTACAAAACCAACTATCTTTATTGAAAAGACAGAGCTTGGCGAAAACAGATTGCTTCCAATCACAATAAGAGAAAGATTTTCTCACATGATTGATGACGATTTGAAACTTTTAGGATATGATCCAGCTACTGCAAGACCAGAATGGTTTGTTTTACAAGTTCTGCCTGTTCCACCCGTAACAGTAAGACCATCCATAATTTTGGAAACCGGAATAAGATCAGAAGATGACCTAACACACAAGCTTGTAGACATTATCAGAGTAAACCAGAGACTGAAAGAAAGCAAAGAAGCTGGAACCCCCCCACTTATTGTACAAGATCTTGTTGATTTACTACAATACCACGCAACAACATACTTTGATAACGAAGTTTCTGGAATTCCACAAGCTCACCATAGATCAGGCAGGCCATTAAAAACCCTAACACAAAGGCTGAAAGGAAAAGAAGGACGATTCAGAGGTTCACTCTCTGGAAAAAGAGTAGATTTTTCCAGTAGAACTGTGATTTCTCCAGATCCAAATCTTGACATATCAGAAGTTGGAGTTCCAGAATCTGTTGCAATTAAACTTACAATTCCTGAGGTTGTGACGGAGTGGAACATTGAAAGACTGAAGAAGCTTGTAATCAATGGCCCAAACAAGTTTCCAGGCGCAAATTATATAGTAAGACCTGATGGAGTTAAGATTCGACTTGACTTTGTAGAAGATAGAGAAGCAATAGCAAACAACATCGAAATTGGTTATCTAATAGAAAGACATCTTTCAGATGGTGATATTGTAATGTTCAACAGACAACCTTCACTGCACCAAATGTCAATCATGGGTCACTATGTCAAGGTCTTACCAAACAAGACTTTCAGATTACACCCAGCAGTGTGTCCACCATACAACGCTGACTTTGATGGTGATGAAATGAATCTGCATGTACCACAAAGCGAGGAAGCTAGAGCAGAAGCAATTCTTTTAATGCGGGTCCAAGATCAATTAATTTCTCCAAGATACGGTGGCCCGATTATTGGTGCATTACGTGATTTTATCACTGGAGCATATCTGTTGACAAAGGATGGAACAACGCTTACCAAACAAGAATTTGCAAACCTTGCAATGATTGGTGGATATGAGGGAGCCTTCCCAGAACCTGCAATTAAAAATAAAAGCGGTTGGCTGTATACCGGAAAGCAACTCTTCTCGCTTTTCTTACCAAAAGATTTCAACTATGTTATAACATCAAAGTGGTCCAAAGGAACAAAGGGTCCAACAAAAGATGTTGTGATTAAAAACGGTCAGCTAATTAGCGGTGTAATAGACAAGTCATCAATAGGAGCAGAAGAGCCAGACAGTGTGTTGCACCGAATAACAAAGGATTATGGAAATGATGTAGCAACTAAATTTCTAAACTCTATTTTGATAATGCTAAAGCAATTTATCACACATTACGGATTCAGCTACGGATACTCTGATCTTGAGCTATCACAAAAAACAAGGGAAAGCATACTTGGTGGAATACAAGAAACATATGACAAGGTTTATGATCTAATATCTCAGGCAAAAAAAGGTACATTACAGCTAAGCAGAGGACTTTCTGCAGAAGAGGCCTTAGAAGCATACATTGTAAACGAGCTCTCAAAAGCAAGAGATAGGGCAGGTAGCCTAGCAGACAAGTCTTTTGATGAGACTAACTCTGGAAGAATAATGGCAACAACTGGAGCAAGAGGGTCCTCATTAAACATCGGACAGATGGCAGGAGCCTTGGGTCAACAGTCAATCCGAGGAAGAAGAATACAAAAAGGATATAACAATAGGGCTTTACCACACTTCAAAGAAAATGACACAAATCCAGATGCAAAAGGTTTTGTGAAATCAAACTATAGAGACGGTCTTTCTACTTTGGAATTCTTTTTCCATGCTATGGGAGGTCGTGAAGGACTTGTAGATACTGCAGTTAGAACACAACAAAGTGGTTACATGCAACGAAGGTTGATCAACGCACTTGAGCATCTCAAACTAGAATATGATGAAACTGTCCGAGATCCACATGGACATATAATACAATTCTTGTATGGAGAGGATGGAATCGATGTTGCAAAAAGTGACCACGGAGAAGCTTTTAGAATAGAAAGATTGATCGAGTCTGAAACCATTATTGATTCAGGTAAAAAGGCAACAAAGGATGAGATTATTGAACTTGCCAAAAAATACACCAAGACATTTAATCCAAGATTGATAAAGACAGTTCAAGAAGCATTGCTTGAATCAAAACTAAGTGAAGAAGGAGTAGAGAAAGTTTGTAAGAAGGCCTTAGAGTTATATGAAAAAGCTAAAGTTGAACCGGGACAAGCAGTAGGAATAGTAACTGCGCAATCCATCGGTGAGCCTGGAACACAGATGACTCTGAGAACATTCCACTTTGCGGGAATCAGAGAAAGAAACGTAACCCTTGGCCTTCCAAGATTAATTGAGCTTGTTGATGCACGCAAAAAACCACTAACCCCAACAATGGACATATATCTAGAGGAAAGTTACAAAAAATCAAAAGAAAAAGCAATTAAGGTTGCTCGCGAAATTTTGCATACAAAAATTAGTGCGCTTATATCTAGTACAGAGACCGATTACTCCACAAAGATAAAACTGAATCTAAATTCCTATAAGTTAAAGGAAAGAGCCTGCACAATAGCCGATGTCGAAGAAGCATTACAATCATCAAAAAAGAAATTTGAAATTGAAACGAGTGGAAATTCCATAACTCTTACTCTTGCTGAAGAATCTGACGCACAGACAATACTTGCTCTCAGAAACAAAGTTCTTGCAACGAAAGTAAAAGGTGTGGCTGATGTAGAAAGGGTCACCATTGTACAACAGGACGATGAATGGGTTATACAGACATCAGGTTCTAACATTGCAAAAGTTTTGGAAATTGAAGGAATTGACAAGAGAAACATACGCACAAACAACGTCTTTGAAATAGCAAATACACTTGGAATCGAAGCTGCACGAAACGCATTGATAAATGAACTTAGTTCCACGCTTGAAGATCAGGGTCTTGAAGTTGATATTAGATACATCATGCTTGTTGCTGATTTGATGTGTTCACGAGGATACATGCAGCAAATTGGTAGGCATGGAATTGCTGGTACAAAGACTAGCGTACTTGCAAGGGCTGCGTTTGAGATTACAGTTCCAACAATTGCAGAAGCTGCGTTAACAGGAGAGGTAGAACGACTAAAGGGTGTAACAGAAAATGTCATAGTTGGTGGAAACATACCTATTGGAACAGGAACTGTAGATCTTTACATGAAGGTCGTCGAAGATCAGTGACCTTCCCACTAGTTTTTATAGGTAAACACGCAAATCAGTTTGTGGCACAGCAAGCAAATCTAGAGATCAAAACTTTCTATTCCTTTACCTTGGAACTGTAAATTGCTAATTGCATAAACATTAAGAGATAATACAATTACAATTATTACAATTGGAATTCCAACACCAAGACCAATTTTAGTTCCAGTATTCAAACTCACACGTTATTACATACGGTATAAAATAAGCACTCTTCAACAAATCATAATGTACGATATTATCTAGTCATAACGAAAGTGCTTCAGTTTTCCTGCATGGAGAGGGGGCGTTCCTTTTTTATTGATTATCAATAAGCTCCTTTGCAGTCTTTTTATGCGTAGATAATACTGAAAATACTATCAATTTTTATTAACTAGGCAAGGAAGGTTAATTTTGTCAGCTAATTGAACACAAATGTATAACTAGCTTAATCTAATTTTTTGCAATAACAAAATCTATTTTAATATTATTCACAGTATAAAAGATTGGAATAAGGGCGTATCAATACCTCCTGAAATAATGTTAAACACTGGAAGAAAGGTGATCCCAAAAGAAATTTTCGAAAATATTGTAAAAGAAGCAGAAACCAAATGGGGTATAGTAATTTACACGAAAGTATTCGGTCTGTAAATAAAGGACTTGAATGACCAGAAATTATTTTTTGGTTTTAGGGATAGTCCATGAGCTTTTTGTAGTGTTATAGTAATTGAAAATTTTAGAACACTTACACTCATATCGATTTACATTTATTTTTCCATATGCCCAAGTTTTTATTGGATTATCAGTTTGATTTTTACCACAAAAGGGACATTTAATCATCATGGAGAAGCATTTGTTATTGAGATTCATAAGTTTTAGTAATTAGTTCTTAATTTTGATACTAATTTCTACAACATTATCGGAATCATAAAACTAGTCTATTTTATTTCCATTTTTGATTTTTACGCCACTTTAGTTTTTGTAATCTGTATGTGTAATTCCTTAGAAAATCCTGTGTGAATTTTTTACCATATTTTTTATGCATGAAAAGCATAAGATCATTCCAACTTAGACTAGCCATATGTTCCAGTGTTTTCTTATCAGGAGGAGGGATTTTACGTTCCATATCATAATGCCTAAATTAACTACCTGTAAGCCTTTAGGTTGATTTTAA
This sequence comes from Nitrosopumilaceae archaeon, assembly GCA_040877685.1. Taxonomy (GTDB): domain Archaea; phylum Thermoproteota; class Nitrososphaeria; order Nitrososphaerales; family Nitrosopumilaceae; genus JBBDNF01. Next base: position 2,265 of record JBBDNF010000068.1, on the reverse strand, counting down.
TTCGAACCTCCCGCAAGGATCAAAATCTGTATTTCAAGGATAAGAGCTGATCAAATTAATCAGAATTAGCTAAAGATCAATTTTGATCTTATTTTAATACGTAAATCATAAAATACATGAAAAATAGAATGTGTATTATGCAAGTGAATGGAAGAGAGGGTTTTATCATAACAACTAGTCGTAAGATGGCATCACAGTATAGGAAAAAATGCAAGGTTGAAAAAACACCATATGTTGTGGCTATAAAGTCGGGTAGCCATTATGAAGTAACTTATGATATGTGGCCAGCTCCCTAGATTTAACAAAAGAAGGAGTACAAAAAATATTGAAACTGTTTGAATAAGAGTGGAAAAGCAGAAAAAAAGATCATCACTCGTATATCATTAATTCTTTTTCCTCAAGCATGGTGTGTAGGTTGTGCACTGACCTGAATACATCGGATTCCTTTTTTGCACCCGTACAAACGAGCTTTCCTGATGCAAAAATCAGAATTACCGTTTTTGGATCAAGCATTCTATGTATTAGACCAGGAAACTGTTCTGGCTCATACATGCTTCGTGGTAGGCTTCTTGCTGCTCTCTCTAGGTGAACTTTTCCACCAAGGTTTACAGAAGCTACAATGTTTTGTATTACAATGACAGGATCTTTTTTTATCTTTATTTTGCCCTTTCGAAGCTTTTGTACCACACTTCTTACTGCACTAATTGATTGTTCTTCAGATTTTGCTCCAGTACAAACCATCTTTCCAGAACTAAAGATGAGTGTTGCAGTCCTTGGCGATTTTATTCGAAATACTAGTCCTGGAAATTGTTCAGGGTGATATTCTGTATCGGGAAATTTTTTTGTGATTTCAATGAGATCAATTCTTTGATCAACAGATGCTGAAGCCACAACATTTTCGATACTTACTATTGGCTTAGTTTGATTCAATGTCAGGTTACTGAAAAATCTGTAGTTTCAATTATTTTCAGTGATTCTCTTAGTCCCTTGTACCTGTTTCGTATTGTAACTTCGGTTACCCCAGCTGCTAGTGCAATAACTTTTTGTGTTATGTTTTCTCCGCTCATCTCACATGAAAGATATAATGCAGTTGCCGCTAGTGCCATAGGGTTCTTTCCTGCCGTAATTTCCATCTCATTTGCCTTCTTTAAGATTGTAAGTGCCCGTCGCTTTACCTTTTCACTTATTCCAGCCTTGCTTGCTATTCTAGACAGATATTTTATTGGGTCTACCACTGGCATCTTTAGATCGAGTTCTTTCAAAAGCAATCTGTAGCATCGCGAAACATCCTTTTTTGTTAAATTGATTTGATGTGAAACGTCTTTTAATGTTCTTGGTGTTCCAGCATCTCTACATGCTGCATATAGTGCAGCTGCAAGGAGTCCCGGAATGGATCTTCCCCTGACAAGCCCCTTGTCAAGTGCCTTTCTGTAAATGTATGCTGTCTTTTCTAATACTGCGTCTGAAAGTGCAAGCTTGTCTTTTAGTCTGCTAAGTTCACTAAATGCTTGTCTAAAATTTCTGTCAGCAGATTCATGAGCTTGACTTCGACTATCCCATGCTCTAAGACGCTTTACCCTGCTTTTCATTGATGCAGACAGTGGTTTTCCAGTCGAGTCCTTATTTTCATAACCAATTATTGTAGCAAGTCCCATGTCATGCATTGCAAGCGACGTTGGTGAACCCGTTCTGCTTCTGTCATCGTATTCATCCTTTGAAAACGAACGCCATTCAGGACCTGATTCCTCAATACGTTCAGTAATAACAAAACCGCATCCTCCGCAAAACCTCTCTTTTGTAGTGCCATCAGTTACCATCGAATCTTTTCCGCAACGTGCACAGAGTTTATCAATGTTGAAAGTTTGTAAAACCATAACAATATCCAACATGTATTGGTTTGACTCAATAAGAACTAAGAGTATTTCACGATTTTTCTCTTTTTACTGTTGGTTCTTATTCCAAGTTTTATCATGCAATAAAGACACTTTATAACACAATAATGAAATGTATAAAAGATATTGACTTCGCCCATTAACCACATTCTAATATCAAAATCTAAATTTTGAAAGGCTTATATTGTAAATATCTAACTCTGATAGAATATTACGAATATGATAGTGTTTAAACTGAAAATATGTCTTCAAAGTCTACGAAATTCGTTGAACTATACATGATGGTGGTAGAGGATGGCTAAACTTTTAGAAAAAGTAATCAAAGACGCTATGGAAGACAACAAATATTCCTTTGGTGCTAAAGAAGTAATTG
>JBBDNF010000067.1:7944-11838 GCA_040877685.1 Nitrosopumilaceae archaeon | reverse complement strand
CTGAAGGATATTTTCGAAACTATACAAAAAGAGATAAAGAATTTCCAAGTGTTGATTAGTTTTAGAATATTGTTTGAGGTCATTTCTTCAGGTGGTGGAAACGTAAACACACTTGACTCTCTATCTAACACTAGTGAAAAAATGCATACCGTAGAATTAAACAAACGTGAAATGCTAAAACCGTACATAATGGTGGGTTTTATGGTAATGGCAGTAACTGCATTCACAACATTATTGGTAATAAGCTCATTTGAACAGATTGATGAACAAAAAAATCTTGGAGAGACACCTACACAACAAAATAAAGAAAAAACAAACTCTCTCATGCAAGCTGTTTCTATTTCAATTTTAGTACAATCTTGGCTTGCAGGTCTCTTTATAGGCAAAATAACTACAGGGGTTTATTCTGGCGGATTCCTATATGCCATATTTCTCATAATTATATCATTTGTAGGAATAGCAATAATTCAAGCTGGCGTGATAAATATTTCATCTATCATGGGATCGCCATAAATATGACATTTTAAATGACATACACCCTCTTATATGACATTTTTAGGCATTAACCGTGATTTGAAACTAGAACTTGTGCTAATTGTAATTGTAATGAGTCTTTTTACTAGTGTTACATATGGCCAAACGTCAACAGAATTTGGCCATAGGCTTATTCCAAACAAAATAGTAGCAAACACAGAAGGAATTTTGCAGGTGTATGCAAAAGAAGGAGATATTATGATACCAACCCAAATTAACAATTTGATAATTACCAGCTCTGATTCCTCAATAATTCAGATATTAGATATAGGGAAAAATGAAAATGGATTCATAACTCCTGTTAAGGTGAAAGCGATCAGTTCAGGAACTGCCAACATTGCACTTGCTGCTCCTGGGTTTTTATCAGAAGAATTTCCTGTGACAGTTTATGGAAACAAAAATAGTCAAGCGCAATTACTTATAAAAACTGCCCCTGATACTTTTTCTGTCAATGGACCCGATAAAGGGTATGTTTCTGTCGAGTTAGCTGATGAAGATGGGTTTCCAACAAGAGCAAGCGATGATATCGCAATTACATTATCCACATCACAAAATGATGTTATAAGAATGACAAATACTGAGCTTACTATAAACAAAGGGGAATACTTTGCGATTGGAGAATTTCAGGTAAATCAACCAGGCAATGCGCTAATTTATGCATCTTCACCGTTGATGGAAACAGTAAGCAGTACAGTTACCGTTAGTGAAATCGAAGAACCATTAACAGTTCAGCTATATGTATATCCACAAAAACTTAGTAGCTTTTCCACAAACTATGCATATGCAATAGTACAACTCCAAGATTCAAGTGGGCTACCAATCAAAGCAAAAGAAAATATTCCAATCTCATTAAAAATTACCAATTCAGAACAAGCACAATCTGTGAATACCAGTGGAGAATATCCAGGAATTACATCAAATGAAAATCCACAAATCAAGAAAGGATCGTACTGGGGATATACTAAACTTGTTACGCGTGGAGGATTGGAAGGTACATATGATATCAGCATATTTGGAAAAGACTACCTTGTCTCGAGTCCACAACAATTAGAGATTGTAAATCTTGAATTGCTGGATGATAAATTTGCCAAATTAGACATCTTGCCAATTTTGGCTACTGGCCAGAAGGAATTAGTAGGCGTTATACATCTAGAAAATGATGCAGCTGCGGAGGGAGATCCCGTTGTTGCAAACACTGATCTCAAAATCAAAGTAGATTCCTCGGATGAAAAAGCAGTATCTGTACAGGATATACAAGTTGATGAAGGCACCGGGGCAGCTCTTGTATTTGGTGAAACTGGATATACGATGCCAGAAACATTGGAATTACGTGTTGTAAGTGAAGGCTATGCAACAGTCAACCCAACATTAAGTGGACCAACAGCCGAATCATTAACACTTGTGGCAGAGCCACTAATAGAGAAAGTTCTTTCTAATACAGACTTTCCATTAGCACTTTACCTATCAGATGGGGAAGCAGCCACATATTTTCCAGAAGATTCAACACTTTCTATTCCTCCAAGTGAGTTTGTTCATGTAGAACCAAAAACAATCAATAAAGGTCAATCGATCACACTGTTAGATTCAAAGTCACTAAAAGCGGGTTCTGTTACTCTGTCAGTGGAAGCTGGAGATTTTACTGCTAGCACTTTGATAGATAATCTTGCCTCTAAACCCGCCATGATACACCTAGACTATCCAGATCCACTATTAACAAATGTAGAAAACACATTTTCAATACAAGTTCTTGATGGACAAGAGCTTCCAGTCTTTGCAACTCAAGATATTGAGATGAAATTTGTTTTAAATGATCAATCAGTGATATCAGTACCGGAAAGTGTTACAATTAAAAAAGGTGATTATTATACACTGTTTGATGTTGAAGCCAATGCGGTTGGTCAAACAGAACTTTCAGTATTAGCAAGTGATCTTCCATTGTCAAAATTTGTAATTGGAGTAGAAAAAGTGTTGCCGGAGATAACTATCTCTTCGCCAGATTATGTAAATCCAAATACTAATTTTGATTTAACAATAACTGTTCAACAGGCTAACTCTCCTCTAAGCAACATGAATGTAGAATGGAGTGTACAAGGAGCTGAAATTCAGAACATGGAATCAGTAACTGATGAAAATGGGATTGCAAGAATTTCATTATTTTCACAAGACCCAACTAAAGTAGATGTCCAAGCTAGTGTATCAGGCGGACTATTTCCTTCATCGGTTGTAAGTAAACAGGTTAATGTTAACATACCATTAGAGTCTACAGCTAGCAGTTCAGGTCTACCAATGTTAAACATTGGAATCAATCCTATCTTTATCATAATTCCAGTAGCAGCAGCTGTAGGAGGTATTATCGTTCTAAAAAAGAAAAATATGCTTACGGGCTTGACAGAAAAGATTAGTGTTATAGAAAAGATTAATGAAGTAAAAGAAAGAATTTCTCACTTGCGTGGAAAATAGAACCTCTACACGATTGTTCAAGCTTTGATAGGTGTACTAAAAACGCTCTTCCAGTTTCTTCATGACGGGCTAGCATAAATAATGAAAAAAAGCCTTCAAAATACATCATTGAACGTTCAAGTATGGACATTTTAAACAGATCAAAATGCAATATAATTCCCATCGTCATTATGATTACTAAGACACCAGAGTAATACATGACATATTTTTTGCTTTTAACGTCGTGTAACGATGAAAGAAGTTTCATGAGAATGCTCTTACAAATAATGTATTTAAAGACTTGACGATCTCTCATGTAACTATTTCCAAAAATGGAAATGTTATTTTGCAAGATTTTATTCGTATTTTTCAGAATGGATTTAATTTTACATTATACTGCATAACAATCAATGTAGAAATCAAAATTAGATCGCAGGTTAGAATATGTTGCATTTTGAGATTCCTTAATTTATTGGATGGTGCATGATTGCGTATGATTGAGTTTTTGCTTGATGTGTATAATATTAGAATTTTCGTCGCTGTCGGAATGCTTTCAATAGCATCAATAATAGATGTCTGGAAGCGAGAAGTTAATGATGTTTTGTGGATTGGCTTTGGCGCAATAGCCATTGTTTTAATTTTCTTTGAACCAGATCTGATTTATGCCCTAAAAAACATAGGGATATCTCTGATAATAGCTCCTCTTGCACTACTCCTGTGGAGAATGGGAGTTTTTGGTGGTGCAGATGCACTTGGATTGACAGTTCTAGCTGCGCTAGCGCCACAGATTACACTATCAGAAAATTTGATAACTCCATTTACAACGTTAACAAATGCAGCACTACTTGCAGTTATTCCAATATTTGCAAATGTAATTCGCAATCTTATTGCATTATTAAATCACAAGAATATCTTTGAAGG
>JBBDNF010000067.1:0-7844 GCA_040877685.1 Nitrosopumilaceae archaeon | reverse complement strand
GAAACTAAAAAAGAAATTTCAGAAATCAAAATACGTCTGGCACAAATAGAAAAATTGTTATCTAATTTATTAAAACAAGAACAACTTCAAAAATCACGCCAAGACATTCATGATGAAAGAAAGGGCGTTACTGAGAACCCTGATGAAATAGAACTTGAAATGAGAAAATCTGAAAGCAAAGAACATGCCGAAATAAGGACATTAAGAAGCGAAATTGCCACTATAGAGAGACAATTGCGATTATTAGAAATATCTGCAGCGTTAAGAGTAGAACTTAATGATGATTTGAAGAAAAAGCGAGAAAGGGTAAATGATTTAATCAAATCTGTAACAAACACACAAGGTACAAAAAACAACATCTCGAATTAATTTAGTTTATGCCTGAAATAGTTACTAGCAAATCAATAAGATCGACATGTGTTATAATGATTTATTAGATGTCATCAAAGAGTTCATTTTATGGCATTAAAGGCAGCGATTATAATCACAGCAATTTCAATAGCACTACTATTAATTTATGGAGTAGATGTAGCAGTTGGCGGTGGTACTGAGCAAGGTTTTCTGCCTTTTGATCAAAAATCACGAGGAGTTGGATTAGGAATACCAGGTGCGGCATTGCCCATAATCGGCTACTTTATTTCAAGAAAGGAATCATCAAAGACACTAGGAGTTATGATAATTATAAGTGGACTTTTGATTGTTATCGGTTCTGCAACATTTCTTGCAATTTCAGGTTCTCTGACAAAAGATGATAGAATGGAAAGAAATGCCATAGCAGAATTTGGGCCAGTTATAGCAGTAGGCGCATTTATCATTGCACTTGGAATAATGAAGATTAAAAAATCACCCAAAACATCTTTAAATCAAAATGCCAATTTGTAAAAAATGTGGTCAGGAAGTAAAAAAAACGTATTCTTGTGATCATTCTGATGAAAAAGAGTTTTGCGTAGAATGTTATACTGAATTGCATTACTATATCACTGAATCAAAGTGAACGTAGTGGCAATAGAATCGTTTGTTCAATGGGTCATTTCTTTGGTATCTGATTATCTTTATGCTGGCATCTTTACTGCGGCATTGATAGAAACCATCTTTCCACCAATTCCAAGTGAAGTTATATTTCCTCTAGGTGGATATCTTGTATCACAAAATGGCATGCCTTTTATTCATGTAATTGGCATTGGCTTGACCGGTGCAGCAGGTTCTACTGTTGGCGCTTTTGGAATTTACCTAATAACACTTAAGCTTGGCAGAATTGCTCTTATCAGATATCTAAAATATGCTAGAATTAATGAATCACAACTAATCAAGGTGGATGACTGGTTTGCAAAACATGGAGTAAAGGCAGTTTTTTTTGGAAGGATGGTACCTGGCATTAGAGAATTGATATCAATTCCAGCAGGAGTTTTGAAAATGAGATTAGACAAGTTTCTCATCTTTACATTTTTAGGTTCTTGTGTGTGGAGTATATCGTTGTCCTTTGCTGGATACTATTTTGGAGTTGCCGCACTGCACTTTTTTGGATGAACCTTTTTATTGCAAAAAACTCGGCCACTATCTGTGAAAGCTATGATTTTAGCGGGCGGAGTTGGAAAAAGACTCAAGCCTATTACTGATTATGTGCCAAAATCACTTGTACCACTCAACAACATTCCAATAATCGAGTGGCAGATCAGATACTTTAGAAAATTTGGGGTAAATGAGTTTGTTATTTGTACAGGATATAAAAGCGAACAGATAATCAATTATCTTGATACAAAAAATCTAGGTGTAAAGGTAAGTTACTCAATAGAAAAAACCCCACTGGGTACGGGCGGTGCCATAAGAAACGTAAGGCGTTTTATTAATGATAAGAATTTCTTTGTAATAAATGGAGACGTAATAACAGATCTTGATCCAAGACAATTAAAAACAAAACCAAATTCTATTGCATTGATACCATTAAGAACTGCATTTGGCATAGTTAATTTGATAAAAGATAAAATCACTAGATTTGAGGAAAAGCCAAAGATCTCAGATTACTGGATGAATGCAGGCATATACTATCTCACAAAAGATATAATTCAACATCTGCCAAAAAAAGGAAATATAGAAAATACTACATTTCCAATTTTTGCCACAAAGGGCTGTCTAACTGCTGTAAGATATTCAAATGCATTCTGGCATTCAATTGATTCTCACAAAGATATTGAAGATTGTACAAAGAATATGAAATTAAAACATTACAAGGATTTTATATTTAAAAAGTGATTTAGATGAGATTAGCTTACAGTCTTGGTTCATTATTATCTGTAAATGATATAATAGAGTGCTCTAGCATATTGTCAAATTACAATCCAGATTCCATATGGATTCCAGAGACATGGGGAATGGAAGTATCTTCAATGCTTTCCATTGTATCACAGATATCTAGAAAACCGAAAATCGGTTCATCAATAATTAACATCTATTCTAGAAGTCCCACTCTTGTTGCCATGACAGCTGCTACTATAGATACACTTTCAAATGGCAGATTTATTCTTGGATTAGGAACTAGCAGCGAGCCCATTGTACAAGAATGGCACGGCCTTAAACTTGAGAAACCACTACAACGCATGCGTGAATACGTAGAGATAATTAGATTGGCAGTATCAGGGAAAAAAGTAGACTATAATGGAAAACTCTTCCAGCTGAAAAATTTTACACTCCTCATAAAACCACCACGAAATGAGATCCCGGTATATCTAGCCGCAGTAAATCAGAAAATGGTTGATCTGACATGGGAGATTGCTGACGGCATAATCTTTTATCTACATCCAATTTCTGAGCTACAAAACACAATACAAAAAATGCAATCTAAGAAAAAAATTGATGTAGCAAGCCAACTTATTACATGCGTGTCAGACGACGAGGAAAAAGCGGTTGAGAAAGCAAAAAAGACTTTGGCATTTTACATTTCTGTAGGAAAGATCTATCGTGAATTTCTAGCAAAAAATGGATTTAAAAATGAGACCGAAAATATATACGAGGAATTCAAAAAATCTGGGCTGACATCAAATTATAAATTGGTTTCAGATTCTATGCTTGATGCACTTGTGATATGTGGCACACCGGAAGATTGTAGAAAAAAGCTTGAAAGGTTTGTTAAAGCAGGCGTTGCATTGCCTATTATACAGTTTAATCCAATTGGAAGTGTTATAGAGTCTTTTGAACTACTCCTGTCTACGTTTTCAGGTGATAAAAGTTGAGAAAGGTAGCCTTGGCAGGAACTAGCCTTACAAAATTCACTAAAGACGATGTTCCAATAGAGTCTCTCATGCTTTTGGCCATAAAGTCACTTTTTGAGAATACCAAAAATTTAACGCAAAAGGATGTTGACGTTGTTCTTACATCTACAAGTGATAACAGCAAGTATCTATCAAGTATCATATCAGAACTTACTGGTCTTACTCCAAAAATTTCACATTCTGTTGAAAGCTTGTGTAACTCTGGCGCAAATAGCGCGGTTTCTGCTTTCGCATACATTGCATCCGGCTTGGCTGATGTTGCATTAGTGACAGGTGCAGAAAGATTTGATAGTCCAGGTCGAATTTTAGAGTGGGATAGAAGTCGTGGCCAATATAAGCACCCCATTTACTGGTCATCTATGTTTACAAAAGCGCATATGAGAAAATACGGAACCACAAAAGAAGATCTTGCCATAGTTTCTGCTAAAAATCATAAAAACGCTATAGCAAATCCATATGCATATTTTGAAAAAGAATATTCTATTGACGAAATAATGCAATCAAAAAATTTAACAGATGACATTAGACTTTTGGACTGTTCATTACCATGTAGCGGTTCTGCTGCAATATTACTTGCATCTGAGGAAATAGCAAAAAAATTTACTGATTGCCCAATCTGGATTACTGGCATAGGCCAAAAGACTATCTCCGCAGGGTTTACAAAAAACACTGATCTTACCACTATGAAATCAACAAAATATGCTGCGACTGACGCATACAAAATGGCTAACATGCAGCCTAGCGATGTCGATGTTGCAGAAGTACACGATGCATTTACCATATGTGAAATAATAGAATTGGAAGATCTTGGATTTGTCAAAAAGGGCAAAGGAAGTAGTTATGCTAGAAATTGCTATGAGACACAGGATAGGAAAATAAATCCTCGAGGTGGCCTTATAGGCGCCGGACATCCACTTGGAGCTACCGGAATAGCTCAGATTGTAGAGATTGTCCAACAACTTCAGGAAAAAGCTGAAAAAAGACAGGTTCAGGGTGCAAAAGTCGGGCTAGTTCAAAATATGTCGGCTGCAGCAACCTCATCTACTGTTATGATATTACAATCATGACTATATTTGAACGCGAGCTAAAAAACGGCAGATTTGTCTGTAGCGAATGTGTAAAATGCAACAAGCTTGTATGGCCTCCAAGTGATTTTTGTAATAGTTGTTTTAGCAAGGTACGATGGAGAGAGATATCTAAGACCGCAGTATTGGTGGAGTTTTCGAAAAAAGATGATACTGTATTTTGTATTGCAGAACTTGAAGGTGCAATACGAATCATGGGAGCATTGGAAGCAGATACAAAAGAACTTACCATTGGAAAAGAACTACAGCTTGTAAAATGCGATTATAATGGAACAGAAAGGTTCATTTTTCAATTGAAGTAGCACCTTTTTGAAAAAGAACCATATTGTCTAGAATTTACCCAATTGTTATAATTCTGTTTTCTTTGGTGTTAATATAATTACCTAGCATTCTATATGGTGGAAATTTAGAAAGTGTATGCCTATTAAGAGTAATGAATTAACCAAAAATGCAGTAATGCTCAAGCCTACGGCTAATATCTCAAAATTAATACAATCTAGAACATCAAAAATTCATAATGCCAACAAGAAGATTGCACGAACTAGAAGGCAACGTGGTTACAATTGGGAAGATACACTGGTAAAACGGTTTAATGCATTAAATGGTTGGAAAGCATTTAGACTTGGGTCTCCTAGCGTGGCGTTACCTGATATTCTTGCGGTGAGCACAAATGCAAATACAATTTTTACAATTGAGGCAAAGTCGGGCACTGGAACGACACTTCATGTTCCCTCAGACCAAATAGTACGTTGCCTAAAATGGATAAACACGTTTGAGTTATACAAGACAAGAAGAATGATACTTGCTTTCAAATTCCTCTCAAAAAAGAGAATCGGTCTTGGCAAGTACGAACCAAGACAGCTACGAGAATTTTACAAAACTTGGGATGAATCAAATAAGATAACTGACTGTGTATGTACTTATGAAGGAAAAACTTATGCGTTAGTTGATGGCGAGAGGCAAAAGCTTCTACTTGAAAGCTATGAAATGCCATTCAAATCAAAGCATCAAATGCTATAGAAACATCGAATCCTTATTTAATGACCATATGGAATTTATTTTTATGAGCTTTGATAATTTTATTGACGAACGAAGCCTTGTAAGCCGTGATGTGTCTGGAACAAAAGAAATTAAAATAAAATTACTTGAGGTTGAAGACGACACTTCAGATCACAACTGGAAGTTTGGAGTAAGAGTTAAAGTTAAAAAAATTCTTGTTACTATCAAGCACCTCAAAACTCAACAAGTTGAAGAGGCAGAGTTTGATCTAAAAGAGATTGAAAAAGAGATGAAAGAAAAAAGACATTATAGTTCAACAAATAGGTGGATTCAAACTTCAGATGTCAAAAATGGCTTTATTTTAAGCTCTAGACATTATCTTTTGATTAGTGATGCTATTGCGTTAGACTATATAGTAATCTAGCTTGTAATTGCTTGTAGCAAAGCATCCGTTCTTACAGATTTCCACTTATTTTGATTTACAGGTTTTGATCTTAGTTTGCCTTCAAATAAAATAAAGTTAATTCTTTGAATCCTACTTTTATTTTTTACAACGAGTCTTTTTATGATTGGAATATGCTTTAGTTCCGCTTTGAGTCCTGATTGTTTTAAATACACTTGGAGTGCTTTTGCATGATCTGATCCTCTTTTTGGTACCGTGTATGGAATTGTCATATATGGACCATTTTTTGTAGTGTAGTTTGATATGAGAATTCTCTTGTCAGACTTGATTAGTGCACCGAGACATTTTAACACAAATCTGCCATCTGCTTGAGCAAAAAACCACTCAAATGTCATTCTGTTTACACTTACAACTTGCCTAAATGGCTCTATGACAGAACCAATCCTATGATATTTGCTTGTATGATACACCAGTGGGGTTTTTGTTTTATCATATCTAATAGCAACAACTTTGCCTACCACCATGGTGTGATCCCCCAGTTTTTTCATTGTCACGAGCTTACATTCTGCGTTTATAATACAGCCGGATATCAGTGGCGCTTTTATGTATCTAGGTTTCAAAAGATTGAAAGAATCTCTAACTTTTAGCTTATCAATTTCAATCCTAGAATATCCTCCAGAGATATTGACAAGTGATGTTTGTCCCTCTGCAGCAACGTTGACACCAAACTCTTTTGTCTTTTTGATGTTTTTGAATGTGGCTGCACTTGGATGAATGAAGACTGCTATGAGCAGTGGATCATATGAAATCTGCATTGTCCATTCAGCTGCCATTACGTTGTCCCTAAGTGGACCAGTTGAAGTGATCATACTAACTCCTGTCACAAAGTATTTCTGTGCATCTTTTGCAACCTTTCTTTCCAATTCAATTTAATCAGAAATGATCTGTTATTAGTAGTTTGTATAGAGAAACCTTTATGAAAGTAGGGTTGAAAGTGCAGACATGATAAGCCAAGAGATTACAGTAAATGGGAAACAATTCCATCTGCTCCTGACTGATCAATTGATGATGGATGCAAGGCGACTTAAGGCACTTTATAATGCGGCATATGAGGATCCTGAAAGTTTTGAAGAAGTAAGCTCTGCAATATCAAATACAATCACTCAACTTGCTACTGCTGTAGAACCGATAGTGTCTGATGAGGATTTGGATGGCGTAATACAAGCTATAATGAAAGTAGTTGATGAAAAGGCAAAGGAAGTGGCCGAAACAAAAAGTAAATTGGTAGAAGATGAGGTAAAAACACGTAAATCTTCAGGCAAAATCTCTAAGACTACGAAAAGATCAAAAAAGTAACAATTTATTGAGTCATAAATCAGCAAAATACTTGCCCATAAATTATATCTCCTAAAACATTACTAGTATACATGCAAACTCATTGTGAATGCGGTATTTGTGGCCATGTCTCTGAAAGCGAATGCATCTCAAAAGAGTGTAAATGTTGCATTAATTTTCATACACGTTCTGGCCCAAAAAAGTAATTTTTTTGAATTAATTTATTATAATTTCGGTGCAGAGTGTTTTAGATAACTTGTCTAGTAGAGTTTCTTCCATTCTACTAATTTTTCTTCCCACATAGTAGAATTCCTCTTAGCTTCCACCTCATCATTCATTTTTTGAATTTTTTGGATAGCAATTTCGGCCATATTAGATATGGATGCAGCTATTTTGGATTCTCTTTCTTCATTCATTTGTTCAATTTTTTGAATGGTTGCTTCCGTTATACTAGATAATTCATCAACCATCTTAGCTACCCTTTCATCGTTCATCTTTTCAATTTTTTCAAATGCTTTTGAAATGTCAGATTGAATGTGAGTATCTATTTTGTTCATATTTGATTTTTTACTAGATTTTATCCCTGACAGATCGTTTTCTTGAGTTGCGCTTGACATGAGAGATATTATAATATGATTAGATATATCAGACGGTGTGTGCCAGATTCGGACAAACACGCCGATTTAAAGCATTAACAAAAGTGTGCTTATTTAGATTTAAATAAGTACTGGCTACACCTTCCAAGTGATGCAGCAT
>JBBDNF010000066.1:0-2164 GCA_040877685.1 Nitrosopumilaceae archaeon | reverse complement strand
CGTTAACCAGTCCTGCCCCCTGAGTGAAGGGATCATTTTCTAGGTCACTTGCAGTAGACATTAGGATATTTTTGATCCTAAATGGATCATATGCTTCATCTTCTTGCTTTAGGCTTTCCATCAGTACTGCCGCAGAACCAGAAACAAGCGATGCTGCCATACTTGTTCCACCAAACATCACAAATGGATCCGTTGCGTTTTTGTTCTTTTTTGTTACACTTGATGGTGTAAAGCTATATGCACCAATACTCATCAGATCAGGTTTTGGGTCTGCTATTATACTCGGTCCCCTACTTGAAAAGTCCACGACTTCGTTTGAGAAGACAGTGCTATTTCCAAATCTTGGCTGACCCTTAAATGGGCCAGATCCCACGTATACATTATTTGTTGTTGCACCAACACTGAGTCCATATGATGCTGCGTTTGGAAGTCCTAAAGTTCCGTATCCATGCCCTGCATTACCTGCACTACTTACAACAAGTACCCCGGGATAATTTTTGTCAATAGAATTGGGTACCACAAGTACATTTGCCACAAGTGAGAGAATGTCAAGACCTGGTACTGACTGTAAAGTTGGAAAGTTTGAAACTCCCCAGCTATTTGATATTATGTCAACCCGTGGCTTGCCTTCAAAGAACCAATTATTTTTTTCTTGGCTAAATCCTGCTGCCCACAACCAAGCATAAACAGCATCGCCAAACCACAGAGCCTTGATTGGAACAATTTTTGCGCCTGGAGCTACACCTTTTAAAGAATATTTTGTCGAGTTGCTATAGATATCATATTTTTCCTTTCCTTTTGATGCAATAGATGCAGCGCTGGATGTTCCATGTCCTACAAAATCATACATGACTCCAAAGTAATTTCCTTGAGGATCAAGAGGCGATAACAGAGTTCCATTGGTGGCTTTGATTGTTTTATCAATAGCAGAAGCATTTCCTATAACACCGTACACATCAAGTACTTGTGCGCCAAAAGTTCCTGCACTATAATCAAATTTTCCATCTTTGTCAGAATCATACAAAAAGAATTCTTTTCCACTTCCCAAGGTAATTGGCACTTCGTCTGTAAAATCAAAATCATACTTTGGAGGCTCTTTGCCTTGTTGTTCAAAGCGCATATAGTCTATCCATGATGTGGACATGTCTGGTATGACAGTATCGTACAGACCAGAAACTTTTGAATCAACGACAAGTACAGGAACAAGTTGTAGTCGTGCAAACG
This sequence comes from Nitrosopumilaceae archaeon, assembly GCA_040877685.1. Classification (GTDB taxonomy): domain Archaea; phylum Thermoproteota; class Nitrososphaeria; order Nitrososphaerales; family Nitrosopumilaceae; genus JBBDNF01. The sequence continues at coordinate 940 of JBBDNF010000066.1, read as the reverse complement.
TTCCTTGTAAAACACTTTGGTAAATCACACCAAGGTGATATATTCCACTTTTTGAGATAATGTAATCTTTATTACTTTTACCAATCTTCATATCATTTGATATTGTTCCATTAAGTACTGGTGTTCCACCGCTAGGAAAGTTAGAATTAAAGACTAGAATGTAAGTATTTTTTCCCTTTTGAACCAGATCCAAAAACACACCTTTTGAATTCACATATACAGAGGACGTGATGTTTTCTGGGATTGGTTTTGTATAGTTTGTAATTATACCCTTTTTGTTTATGTTGGCAATGAATGTAGCATTTGTCAAAACCAAACCTTGACCATCAGCATCAATCATTATTGGATGATTGTTTTGGTCGCGTGCAAGTGAATCCTGAATGTCAGGATTTGAAAAGTCGGTTCCAGTATCAACAATTCCAATTGTGATTCCTTTTCCTGTATGTGAGTATTTACGAAAAACTTCGTCAGAACCAATAATCTTTCCAATTCTGGATCCTTCTACATCAGCTTCTGTGGTAGTTGAACTTGGCAAGGAATCAAATTGTAATGGAAAATCCTCGATTATCGTATACCCTTTTGATTTTAGGTTTTCTATATCATTTTGAGAAAAAACGCCAACTGAAAAAAAACCTTGTTTTGATGTTATTCCATAGACAATATTTTGTGCAGATGATTTCACGTCAGAGATTGAGCCGGCTCCAAAGACAACATATCTTTTAACTTGATTTTCTTGGATTACAGGTGAAACTGTTAGGATGTCTGATTTCTCACTGAAATTCAAAATTGGACTTGACTGTGTTAGATCAACGTCATAAAACCCATATGATTGCTTAGCAAATGCAGATAAGATTAGTATGCAAATAAAAAATAATGCAATGTTAGTCATAACAAAAAAAGCTCACCTTTATTTATTATAGCTATCTTCGTCTGGCAAGAA
>JBBDNF010000065.1:0-2181 GCA_040877685.1 Nitrosopumilaceae archaeon | reverse complement strand
CTGTCTGTCTATCTCATTGCTACTCATCTTAGTAGGATCAAAAGAGGAATGTATTACACGTGGTTTACTTTTTGCTTCTTCAGGAAAGTCGCATTCATGTGTTACTCCTACTAGCAGATCTCCTGCACCAAGTTGGTATAATATCTCGGTAGCGCTAGGAAGAAATGAAACTATTCTTTTTGAGGCCACTAGCTGAAATATTGCTGTAAATTCCCTTTAAACTTGACTCAAGGATGTAAGAACTTGAGCAGCATTGAAGGGTTTTATTGTTATTCTTTGAGCTTGCTTTCTTGAAAAATATCGGAGCCATACCAACAGTATCTGAAATAGTCAAGACACCACTCGTGGAATAGAGGATCATCGCTGTAAAACATCTCGCTCATATCAGCCTCACCATCAATTGTAGGAAACATTACACAAGTCTCTTTTTCATTTAGAACAATAACAACTTTGGCGTCCTTTTTCATCTTTCTTTCAACTAGACCTTTTTCTATAAGCTTCTTAAAACCAAGCTTTTCAAGAAGTTCTTTTCTTCCTTTAGGCACAATAGTATCTTCAGAAAAAATGTAGTTGCATTTGACTCCCTTCTTCACTCTGTTGACAAGTGATTCTATGAAATCAAGTGGAACTTCTGATAAAATATAATAGATGTATTCGTTAGCCTCATTGCATATGGACTTCCATTGCTCTAGTACTTTTACAAATCCTTTGACTTGCTGGCCTCGTGCAAGTGCACCAATTCTCTGGATGAATTTCATTGGCACGTCACCAAAATCATGATCCTCAAAATATTTTCTGTATTTTGATACAAAGACTAGATCTGGAATCTGTGTACATATTGTTTTACCATAGGTAGTCAATTCATAATATCCTCCCTTGTCTTTGGTTATCAGGCCAGCATCGTTAAGTCGTTCAAAGTTTCTGTGCACTTCTTGTACAGTAGCACCTAATTCTTTTGCCATGGTAGAAACTTTTGATTTTTTTTCGTGAAGACCAAATATTATGTTTAATCGCTGCTCGCTAGCAAGTTCTAAAAAGTCCTTTGCGGCATTTATGTATGGATGACTCATGATAGGCTGTTAATATTACGAATCTAAATAGCTTTAAACTACATGCTTATGATTCTGGCCAATTTGCACCGCAGTTAGGACAGTGCCCCCTTAGACCGTTATACTTTTCATCATGAGTGATATATGCCTCTAAAGAGCCGCAGTGCACACATTTTACACTTTCCTTATTTTCCACGAAATGTGTGTAAGGTAAGAGGATTATAACCTCGAGTAAGTAAGTTAGCTTAACAATCATACTGTCAGCTGACTTGATGTTATCAATACCTTCTGACTAGTACTGACATGTCAAAAAGCTCGTACGTAAAAACGATAACAAAGATTCTTTGGACGTGGAAGCAACATCTGTCTTCAAATCCTTGCCTGACTCTACAACATACGATTGTAGGATGGCGCTTGAGAAGCTGAAAGGCGAGCTATTCCAAATTCGGGCTAACTTCAAACCAGTCCAAAGTATACATATACTTGGGAAAGCATGGTCACAAAACAGCACCTGAGATTTGCAAGGCATTAAAGTTACCAAGAACTGAAATATACTATCTCTTAACCACTCTACAAAACAAGGGGATTGTTTCTGCAACCTTCCAACACCCTATTAGATTTTCAGCCATACCACTCGACAAGGCATTGTGGACTGACTCTGCTTCGATGATTTACTTGTTGAAGCTGTTATTCAATTATATCTGGACTACCTCAGAGAGCATCTACCCACTCGCGACTAACGATCTTACTGAATAAGTTATTGTAAGAATCGTGGAATCTTTTTTACAATATGTGATAGTGAAACTCTACCTGGTCCAGCTACGATTGTAGCTAAACAGCCAGCAAGAAGAATTAGATCTATCTCATATCCTCGGTCACCCGTAAGACTAGCTGCCTGCTTTACGTAAAAAATTGCTCCTAACATGTTTATCGATAACAAAGAAGCAGAGATTCTTGTGAAAAATCCTGCTATTAAAAGGATGCCACCAATTGTCTCAAGCAATGCCACCGGGATTTGTAATTCTACTGGCAATCCTATGCTGGTTAAAAATCCTGAAAATCCTAGATTAAATTTTGGAATGCCATGGACTAGGAAAATTACTCCAATTGCAGCTCTTATTCCAAAATGTGT
>JBBDNF010000064.1:0-64270 GCA_040877685.1 Nitrosopumilaceae archaeon | reverse complement strand
TTGTCTGTAGATATTGGTGCATATGGATTGAAATAATCAGGAATTTGTTCTGCATACGCGATTGATGGTAACAGTAAAAATGTAAAAATTACTCCAAAAATTTGATTGTACATGATTATTCTTTCATCCGGATTTTTTCTTCAAGAGTGTCTATTGATTTTATCATTTCATCAAGCTTCGTTGTGATAGCATAACTGCCCTAAATTCTTCGTACATCATTTTTTCCTCTTCTTGTGAGAGTATTTCTTTTTCTGTAGTATCGAAAAAGCGTTCTTCTTTTGTGATGTGGTCATCTAGGTATACGGCATAAGTTTTAAGAAATCTAGCTACTGACTCTCTAGCATCTTGACCTTCTTTCCATCTTTGCAGATGTGTGAGTACACTTTTTGCTATTCGGCGTCCAAACTCGTGTTCTATCATAAATGCTTTAATTTCTTTTTTTAACGAATCATAGCTTGCAACGCATGGAAAGTAGGCATCTTCTTCTCTGGAGTAGTGTATTGCATCCAAAAATTCTGACATTATCAATGTAATCTGTTCAATGTCAGAAAATGGAATGTTTTGTCCTGCGTTGAGCTTTTTGTAGCAGTTTGTAATTATCTTTTCAAGTCGTCGTATCTGTATGTGGTCTTTGCGAAGTGTCTCTGTTGCACTCATGATTATTCCACCGTAAATAGTACCACTTTCTTTGGGTCGTGTTGTATTATTCCAAAATGTGGTTGTGCTGTTCCAACTCCATAATAACCACTAGGTCCACCCAAACCAAGCCTGATTAAATAGTTGCAGGATGGATTGATCTCAATTTCCTTTGTGTCAAGTACAAATCCATTTGTTTTTTCTTGTGTCGTTTTAAGGGAAGAATAGATGTCTTTGATTTCATCGTCTTGCACTATTGCAGTCTCGGTGTGTTGATGACCACACAAGATTACAAAGTTGTCAAGCTGAGTTTTTGCTTCGCTAAACGCAGAAGAGGGCTTGTAGTGATAACCATAATAGCTGAAATATTCAAAATCTTCTTCTGACAACCTCTGCCATGATCGTTGGTATAACCATGCCTCATCATTAGCATCTTTTGGCGTAATCTTTAGCGGATCAAGCGGTCCACCATGAACACAAAAAAGACTGTTTTTTGTATCTACGAATAGTTGTTGACCAAAAGTTCCATCTTTGTTTTTTGGGAAAAATGAGAGATCGTCGTCAGTAAGACTTTGATGAGCAGCCCAGCTTTGAAGTGAAACTCCGCTTACTGGTCTTTTGTACAAAAAAGATTCATCGTGATTTCCCATAACGGAAAAAATTGGATAGTTTTTTGCAAGTGAATCTAGCTTGGTAAGAACTTCTTTTGGGTGTGATCCTCTTTCTAGGATATCTCCTAGATTTATTATCCGTTCAAAGTTGCCATACTTTTTAGTAAACTCGTCGCTTGTAGCTATTTTGAGAATAGTGTCTAATGCATCAATATCCGCATGTATGTCAGAAAAAACTAGATCCAATTACATGTATGATTTTGTGGTAGCTTAATTTCTAACTTTTTGTGCTAGCCTGACTATAGCCCACGCAGTAAATATTGCAGAAACTCCCATTAGCGATAACACAAGCACTGAAGTTGTTACTATGAGAACTGCTATGTTTGAGAACGTTAATGCACCAACCACTGATGTCGTTAAAACTAGGATTATTCCAAGCGCTAGTTTTGCATCTGGTCTTGAGCCATTCCTTACTCCCCTTAGCGCAAATCCGGCTGGCCAGACGTAAGTTGCACCGATTAGAGATGCTGCAATAAAGCCTGAACTTAGAACTGAAAACTCTGATGGCTCTCCTGTGTGGGATATGATGGATAGTTGCAAAATTCCTAAAAGTGGATAAAGTGCTGTCTTGATTGTTTCCTGTAAGAATGGGTTTTGTCTTTCCCAGTCTGCTACAGTCGGACTAAATGAGTAGTATATTGCATCAAATACGCTCATGAAACTAGCTCCTGCTGTTGTTGTAAGTATGGTATCATCACGGAACTCTCTTAGAAATTGAACTTGTGGTGCAAGCTCGGATCCAAATGCTGCTGTAGCTATGAGACAGCCACTTTTTGGCGTGGAAGATTGTGCCGGCTCGATAGTTTCTTTTGCCTTTTTCATTCCTTCTTCAATGGCTTGCTGTTGCTCTTCAGCTTGTCCTGCAATTTGATGTGGAAGCTTTCCGATCAATGCTTTAGCTTGTCGTATCTCTTCTGAATTATATCCAATGTCTCTTAGCTTTTCTTCAAATTCAGCTTCGCTGATCAAACCAAGATCATATTGTTTTATTATGACATCAGCTGGGTTTTCTGATGTTGCTTCCGGAGCTTCGCCACCTTCTGTTACTGTAAATGTTACTGTTTTTAGAAAGTATGGCTCGTCTGGGTGTGTTTTTGTTGCCCATGCAAATTTGATCTCGTAATCTCCTGCTGGTTGGTTTTTCTTAAAACAAGTATCTGGAAAACTTTGTTGTATCTTTCCGTTTACTACAACGTCACAAACACTGTGTAACAATCCAGCTTCATAGACTGGTTTTGGATTGCTCAAGCTAAATAGTGTGAATGTGACTGTCTTGTCTGCAAAGTTTCCTCTTTGCGCGTCTTCATATGTGTAGATTGGAAAGCACATCTCTTTTCCACATGGACCTGGTATGTTGCTTCCAATTGCTGCTGCAAATGGCAAGTATACATAGAAATCTGGATACGGATAGGGTTCGTCTGATACATCTGGAAAGTTTGAAACCGTGATTGTGATTTCTGTTCCAGGCGGTCCAGAGGTTGGAGTTACTGTTATTTCTGGTTCTCGAAGGTGGCTTGCATCATATTTTGCCCAAGCTTGGTTTGATATTGGCAATATAAGTAAGAGTGAGATTATTACAAACGAGAGGAGCTTTCTCAAGTTAGGTTGATCTGTGAGATATAAGTAATAAGAATTACGATTTATACTTCCGTGCAAATAATGGGTTTTGATTTCTTTCTATTACACACTTGTGTAGAAGTGTTACTTATGTTTTGAAGCGAGTTTAATCAAAGACTAGATTTTATTTTGACCTAGATCTAGCTTAATTCTAGCTTGTTCAGCTGGTGTCTTTTTGATACTTCCATGTTCTCTAATGAAATTGTAATGTATTCTATACGCATCAATTAGTATTTTATTATGCATAAGATTGTCCAATTATAAGACATTTTACGCGTAAAAAATGTCTCAAAACTTAAGAATAACTCGTCACTCGATGACATTTGTTGAGTAATTTTATAGTAATAGGTGGAAAGGCTTCCGAAGATCTTGCAAGAAAGATAGCTGCAAAGCTCAAGGCAAAGTACCTAAAATCCGAGCTAAGAATTTTCCCAGATGGCGAAAGTAAAATTACTGTTAGTAGCAAACCAAAAAATGGAAAGATTGTTGTAGTACAGTCAACCTATCCGCCAGTTAATTCCAATTTAATCCAAGCACTCTCACTTGTTTCAAAGGCAAGAAAGTATTCTTCACAAGTTTATGCAGTGATTCCATATCTTGGATATGCAAGGCAAGACAGGGAGTTCCTTCCAGGTGAGGTGATCACAATGTCTCTTGTTGCAAACATGTTCAAGACTGCTGGTGCAACCAAAGTTATAGTAGTTGACATACACAGCAAGATGGCATTAAATCATTTTAAAATTCCAGCAAAAAATGTAAGTGCAATATCTGAGCTTGTAAAATACTTTAAAAAATTAAAGCTAAAGGATCCTTTAGTTGTCTCTCCAGATCTTGGTGGTATTGCAAGGGCAAGAGACTTTGCAAAGCTTTTTGGTACTAAATTTATCGCATTACGAAAACAGAGGGACAGAAAGACAGGTAATGTAGTTATCAAATCTTCAAATCAAAAGAAGGTCAAAGGAAGAGATCTGATTCTTGTAGATGACATGATAAGCACGGGAGGTAGTATAGTAAAGGCTGCCGAGTTTCTAAAACAACAAAAGTGTAGAAATATCTACGCAGCTTGTACCCATGCCTTACTGATAGGAGATGCAGAAAAAAGGATCAGAAAGGCCGGAGTATCAAAGATAGTTAGCACAAATACCATACCAGGCAAGACAGGTGTGGTTGATGTCTCACCTGTAATATCAAAGGCAATTGTCTAATGCAAAGCTTCTTTGTGGTATCAGGCGAGAATGTCGAGCTCGCTAAAGACGAGATAATATCCATATCCAAAAGCTACGACAAAAATACCTCATACAAAGCAGATTCCAAGCTTGTAATAACAAATTCTCAGGTTCCATGGAGAAAGATAGCTCAAAGAGCTACTTTTGTCAGAACAGCAGGAAAGGTGGTAGGCAGCTATTCCGAGCTATTCTCCGAGCTTGACCTGTCCCTTTTACACAAAGCAGAAACATTTGCCTGTAGAGCAATCAATCTTTCATCAAAGAGATTGAATCTTTCAGATATAGAAAGAACGATAGGTGCTGCAATCAAACAGACTTCTGGAGCCAAAGTGTCATTATCTAACCCATCTCTTACGGTCCATCTTATTTTCACAGATTCGCAAAACTATCTTGGTTATTCAACCAAACTAGCAGAACAAAAAAGACCAAAAAAAGTATTCAAATCATCATCTGAGCTGCACTGGAAGCTTGGAAGAGCAATGGTAAACCTTGCAGGACTAAATGAAAAAGAAATTCTGTGTGATCCTTTCTGTGGAACGGGCACAATACTTTTGGAAGCAGAGTCCATGGGAATCAGAGCCATAGGAATTGATTATGATAAAAGAATGTATGAGGGAGCAAAAAAGAATCTGGCCGCAAATGGATTCAATTCAAAAATCATCAACGCAGAATATGACCACATTCAGAAGATCAAGGATAGAATTGATGGCATGGTGACTGACTTGCCATATGGCATATCATCAAGATCGTCTGAATCTCCAAGAAAACTAATACGTGATTTTGTATCCATTTTGCCAAAGAAAAAGAAGCTTGCCATAATGTGCAAAAAAGACCTAGCGGACCAAATAGAATTAAAACCAGCTAAAAAATACGAGATCTACAGGCATAAGAGCCTGACTAGGACGATCTTGGTAAAATGAAATTAGTATTTTTGGGCACATCGGCAGCGCAGCCAACAGAAAACAGGGCCATGACCTGCATCTGTGTAGTTTTAGAAAAAGAGATTCTTATGTTTGACGCAGGTGAAGGAGCTCAGCTCTCTTTTCTAAAGTCCAAGCTTGGCTGGAACAAAAAGATGAAGATCTTTGTCACACACATGCATGGAGACCATTGTGTTGGAATCTTAGGATTGTTACAGACGATGTCATTACAAAACAGAACCGAGTCAATTGACATCTACGGACCAAAAGGAATAGATGATTTTTTGGCAGCCAATCTCAAAGTGCTAAACTTTGGATTGTCATTTCCTGTTAGAATAATGACAATAAAGGAAGGGCTGGTGCTTGATGATACAACCTACACAATACATGCATGTGAAGCAGATCATTCCATACCTGCATTCTCATATGTATTACAGGAAAAAGAAAAGCCTGGAAAATTCTATCCAGAAAAAGCAAAAGAGCTCGGAATACCGGAAGGAAAGCTATGGCATGAGCTTCAAAGTGGCAAAGAAGTCAGTGTAGGTAACAAGACATTCAAGCCATCAGATATCATGGGAGAAAAAAGGCAAGGCAAAAAGATAGGCATATCAGGTGATACAAGACCCACAAAAAAACTTGAAGAATTTTTCAAAGGATGTGATTATCTTATTTTTGATTCTACATATTCAGATGAGTTACAAGAAAAAGCAAAGGAGCACTATCACTCCACAGCAAAAGAGGCAGCTTTACTTGCTAAAAATGCAGGCGTTTCAAACTTGATTCTCACGCACTTTTCAGCTAGATATGAGGATGTAGAAGCAATGGTAAAAGAAGCAAAAACTGTTCATAATTCTATAGTGGCAGCAGAAGATCTTCTAGAAATAGAGATCAAGTAACATGTTTGAATCAGTAGCAGACAGATTACAAAAGGCAAAAAAGATCGTTTTTGTTACTGGCGCTGGCATATCTCAGGAAAGCGGCATTCCTACTTTTAGAGGAAATGATGGGTTGTGGAGAACGTATGATCCCATGCAACTTGCTACAATAGATGCCTTTCATCAAAACCCAAAGCTAGTCTGGGAGTGGTATGAAGAAAGAAGAAAAAACATCCTTGCGGCAAAACCAAACGCTGGGCATGTAGCAATTTCAGAGCTTGCAAAGTACAAAGAAGTTTGGGTCTTGACACAAAATATTGATGGATTGCATCAAAGAGCTGGAAGCCTGAATGTCCTGGAGCTACATGGTAGTATTATTACAATAAAATGTACGGTGTGCGATTACAAAGACAAAATTACAAACAGCTTTTCAGAGATGCCGCCACTTTGCAAGTGTGGAAACGTCCTAAGACCAGATGTTGTCTGGTTTGGTGAACCACTTCCCCACGACGTATGGGATGATGCAATGATGCATTCAAGCTTGTGTGACATTATGGTTGTTGCTGGAACTTCGCTTAACGTATCACCTGCAAATCTTCTGCCTATATACGCCAAACAGTACGGCGCACTCATGATTGAGGTAAACCCTGAAGAAACTATGATGTCAGCAAGCATGGATCTTTCCATAAGGTCAACGTCCGCAAAGGCACTCCCTGAGCTTGTTTCGATAGTTCAGAAATTGAATTAAAAAGTTTTAATTGATTTCCCAAAAACCTGTTCTACTGTTCTGACAAACTGTTAACGAATCAAAGGAAAAACTTTGTCGATAATTATAATACGAACTTATAACTTTACTAAAGGGGTATTGAAAAGTGATCTGTCAGATACCCTAGTCAAAGACATTATGACAAGAGCTCTAATTTCTGTAGATGCTTCAACAACGGTTTACCAGGTCGCAAAGATGATGGAACAGGGAGGGTTTGGTGCCATAATAGTGAAGAAAGATAATCACCCCGAAGGAATAATTACTGACAGAGATTTTGCAATAAAAATTGCTGTGAATAAATATCCTTTAGACACACCAGTCCATAAAGTAGCATCGTATCCTTTACAAACAATTAACTCAAATGAGTCTATTTTGGTTGCGGCAGATTTTATGTCTACAAAAAAAATTCGAAAACTTGTAGTAGTCGAAGATGGTAAAGTGGTTGGGATCATTACATCAACAGACCTAGTAAATCAATTAGCTAAAATGAAAAATATTTAGAGATGCTAGATAAAAAGACGAAATAAAGAAAACATCATAGAAAAAATATCATTTAAGCTATATTTTTGTAAGTTTATTATGTGATTTAATTACTCAACAAACTCTGGTGCTAGCCAATCCATTATTCTTTCAACGTTTTTTGAGTGTAGTATTATTTTGATCGGACCTAAGGGAGACTCTTCAGCTTCATCACAAATTGCAACCACGTTTACAAATGCAGCTTGTTTGTTTAGATAAAACCAAGTTGTATCCTCATGCATGTGGTATCTCATCAGACGTCTGTATGTTTTTGTAACCTGACGGGATCTAATAATATCATAAATTTTTGAGAGACAGTGAAGATCCTTTGAGGATGCTTTGATACTACCATCTTCATACTTGAAATCCATGCCTGACAGTACAGTGGATACTGCTTGCTGTACCTTTTGTGGATCTTCTGATGGATGTACTGCAGCGTAGGCTTCGATCTTACATGCAATTTCAGGAACTTTCACTTTATCCAACCTTTTATGATATCATAAGCAGAATCGATGAGTTGTGGGATGGTAAGGTTGTTGTTTGAAAGGGTTTCGTCTGCAAGTGCAATGGACTCGCTCATTCCCACACTCATCTCTCTGGAATCTCGTTTGCTGAAATCTTCACGACCTGATGGTGCATCAGATCTTCCACGATCAGATAAAAATTTGAATCTGGTATCAGCAGATGCATGAATTGAAAGTAGCTTGACTGTGCCAAATTTTTTTAGTACGTCTACTTCTGCAATAGATCTTACACCATCGATAACTATTACATCAGATTTTGAGTTGGCAATTTGGTTCTTTATTAGCTCAGCTACTGCGCCTTGTCCATTTTTTTCGCGAAGCTCAAGCATTAATTCGCCTAGATTTTCACCACTAGGCTCAATCTTTCTTCTGGCAGCCTCTGCCCGTACAGCATCACCCATAGTTATTTTTTCAAATCCTTTTGATTTTAGACCTTCAGCTATTGTGGATTTGCCAGCTCCTGGCATGCCTGTGAGGCATACGATCAGTTTTGCCATGTTTGCCAACTTTGGTTTCTAGTCTATGAAGTTACCGGAAATCATATAAACACACACCCAAAAAATTTGTAATGCGAACTTTCGTAGCTGTGGAAATTAGTAACGAAACCGTCTTGAATGCCATAGCAAAGTTACAATCAGATCTACAAATCAAAGTAAAGCCAATAAGCAAAGAAAACATGCACTTTACATTACTTTTTTTGGGTGAGATATCAGAAGAGATGGTTCAAAAAGTGATGGAATCTTTGAATGATGTTTCATTTAATCCAATAGAAGTTAATTTGGTTGGGGTTGGCGCTTTCCCAGATCCTAGATCTCCACGCGTGGTATGGATTGGTATTGATGATGTTGCTGCAAAAAGCCTTGTAGAGCTTGCTGTACAAGTGGAAGAAAAGCTCAGCCCGCTAGGATTTAGAAGTGATAAGCCATTCAAACCACATCTTACCATCTTTAGAATCAAAAATAGAATTAATGATATATCACAAGAATTAAACCGGTTTAAAACTATGGAAATTGGTCGTAATGTGATTTCTGAACTAAAATTTAAGAAAAGTATCTTAACACCAACTGGGCCTATATACTCTGATTTACAGGTGGTAAAAGCAAAACAATGAAAGTTTTAGATCAAGCTAAAAAAATTTCTATACCCATAGAAAAGGAACAAGAAAAGATAAAAAAAATCTCTGAATTCGCACTTCAATTAGTAAAAGAACAAGCTGCAAAACATCCAGAAGTTATAGGAGTTGAGCTTGGCGGATCTTATGCAAAGGGAACATGGCTTTCAGGCGAGGTGGACCTAGACATATTTGTAAAGCTAAAAAAAGATACAGATGAAAAAAAGTTTGAGGTTGTTGGAAAAGAGATTGGTTTTAATTCTCTTAGAAAATTCAAGCCGTATGTCAGATATTCAGAGCATCCCTATGTAGAGGCAATAATAGAAGGCACACGAGTGAATGTAGTACCTTGTTATGATGTAGAGGCCGGGCAGTGGAAGAGTGCTGCTGATAGATCATCGTTTCATACAAAATACATACTGCGGTCATTTGACCAGTCAAAAAAAGATGAGGTGAGGTTGCTAAAAAAATTCCTGATTGGAATTGGAATCTATGGGGCAGAAATTGCAAAAGAAGGCTTTGGTGGCTATGTTGCAGAAGTTCTTGTGCAACACTATGGAAGTTTTCTTGGAGTACTTGAGGCAGCTTCAAATTTTACACAACATCAAGTAATAGGAAACCCCACAAAAAAATTTGAGACTCCTCTTATAATAATAGACCCAATAGACAGCAATCGTAATCTTGGAACGGCGATTTCAGCTGAAAGTGTGGGTAAGTTTATCCTTGCCTCAAGAAAATTTTTGAAGAAACCTTCATTATCATTTTTCAGAGAAAAGCCGCGACAACTAAATAGGAAAAATCTTCAAAATACAATAATTGTTAGATTCAATTACAAAAAAAGAAGCCCTGATATAGTTTGGGGTCAGATTAAGCGTGCATCAAATGCCGTGTCAGGGCAGCTTAGGCTTGCAGGTTTTGATGTGTTGAAAAGCTCTGCTGTAACAGATGAAAAATCAGAGGCTGCACTACTTTTTCTTTTAAGATCATTAAAAATTGAAAAGTATATGATCAAAAAAGGGCCAGATGTTTTTAAAAGAAAAGAGTCAGAAAACTATATTGCAAAAAATTCTAAGAAAACCCAGCTAATGTGGATTGATGAGAGTGCTAAAATTTTCTCATTACAAGAGAGAACACATTATGATGCTAAAGCATTTTTACAATACCTATTGAGGAAAAATCTTTCAAGCTCGGGTATACCAAGAGGTCTAGTGCCTGACATTAGGAAGGGATTCAAAGTGTTAAACGGAAAACAAGCTGTAAGCAAATCCATTAAAAAGGCTCTCTCAGAGCTTATCACTACAGATGGACTTGTCTTTGGTTCCCCTTAGCAAGCTTGTTGATGAACCATATTCTACAATACTTGGATATCCCAAAGCAACAAAACATGAACTTACAAAAAGAGTTTTAGAACTCAAAAAACTTGGAATCAAAGGAGTCTCATTTAATGGAGAGTCCGTACTTAATTCACTACGTGTATTAGGCAAGGGTTACGTCGGAGTTGTGGTTCTATCTAAGCAAGGAACAAAGGAAGTTGCTTTGAAGATCCGTCGAATTGATTCTAGTAGATCTGAGATGGACAGTGAAGCTAGACTTCTAAGACTTGCAAATGAAATAGGCGTGGGTCCAAAACTTGTAGCTAGTAGCAAGAATTTTATCATAATGGAATATCTTGAAGGCAAAAAAATAATCGATTGGGTCAAAGAGTTAAAAGGCAAAGGAAGTGCCGCTAAGCTCAAATCTGTAATAAAAAAAATCCTTGAAGATTGTTATAATATGGACAAAATACGACTTGATCATGGCGAGCTCAGCTACATACACAAGCATGTGATTGTTGGTAAATCAATTTGTATAATAGATTTTGAGAGTGCAAGTGTAAACAGAAGAACTTCAAATGTCACGTCAGCAACCCAGAGCATCTTTATTGGTTCTGGCATAGCCAAGCTTGTTAAAAAAATCATTAAAGAGCCTCAACGAAGAAAATTGATTGCTTCTCTTAGAAAATACAAAAATGATCAGTCGCGTAAAAACTTTGAAAGTGTATTAGGAGTATTGGGGTTAAAAAAGGCTTGAGCTTACAAGATCTTAAAACAAAGACTCTGACACTTTCTTTAGCTATAATAATTTCTGCGTTTGTAGTAGAGTTTACAGTAGGAGTATATTCTAACAGCCTTGCGCTAGTCACAGATAGTATACATGCGGTGCTTGATTCTGTTATTACTGCTATCTTACTTCTAGCAACAAGATGGGCAATAAAACCACCAGACCTTGAACACACATACGGTCATGGTAAGATAGAGACTATAGGCGGCTTTATTGGCGGTATAGCGATTCTTCTCACAGCTGGTTTTTTCATATACGAATCTGTTCTAAGGATGCAGAGTCCGCCTCCAGTAATTTTGCCTGGTATGCTTGCAATTTGGGCTGCAGTGTATACTCTTTGTACTGATGGAGTCAGAATTACAATTCTCAGTAGAGCCTTAAAGAAAACTGAGGGGACAACACTAAGAGCTGACTTTTATCATGCGTTTATGGACATGGGCGGAACTATAATTGCGATAGTTGGAATCTTGTTGGTTACAGCTGGGTTTTACCAAGGAGATTTTATTGCGGCATTAATTTTGGGAGCTCTTCTTGCGGTCCTTAGTATAAAGCTGATCCACAGAACAGTACTCGATCTTACAGATGCAATCCCAGCAAGTATGGTAAAAAAAGTGCAAAACATTGTAAGCAACACCGAAGGTGTGATGAACACGGAATCTGTACAGATGCGACGATCTGGAAATGAAGTTTTTGCTGAAGTCACTATATCTTTAAGTGGTGCTGCAAGTTTTGAAGAGGCGCACAGAATTAGTAGTAATGTAGAAAAAAACATTACAAACTCAATTGCAAACTCCAGAGTTACTGTTCACTTTGAGCCAACTTGGAAAGATGCGCCTCTTGATTCAAAAGTGAATAACATTGCTTCTTCTGTAAAAGGGGTTGAAGGAGTACACAATGTTAACCTGTCTGCATCCGAGGAAGGGATCTTCATAAGCTTGCATGTAATGGTAGATAGAAACATGTCACTTGAAGAGGCTCACAAGGTATCAGATGAGATAGAGAGGCAGGTTAGAAGCGCCGTTTCTAACATAAACCACATTACAGTACACTTAGAGCCTCATCTTGCAATACCAAAGAGCCCTCCTGTTGAAAATCTGACAGTAGAGGAACAAATTATCAAAATAATTAAGGAATACCCAACTGTGAAAAAAATAGGAATGGTGAGAGCTTTCCAGCTCCAAAATGTTTTCAAAATAGACATAGACTGTTCTTTTGATAGAAATCTTTCAATCGAAAAAGTTCATGACATAGTATCTGAAATTGAACACAGGATCAGAAGTCAGATCAAAAATGCAGTAGTAACAATACACCCAGAGCCAAACTAGAAAATGACTGAGCATGCAATTCGCTTTCTAAAACAAGATCAAAGGCTTGCTAAAATCATTGACTTGGTGGGAGATTTCGAAATAAAAAGGAGAAACAATCATTTTGCTACATTAGTTGAAGCGATCATTTCACAGCAACTCGCGGGTGCTGCCGCAGATGCTATCACACGAAGATTCAAGAAACTATATCCACGATTTCCAAGGCCTATTCAGGTTTTAAACACAAAGGATTCCAAGCTTCGATCTGTTGGACTCTCTAAGATGAAAGTTGAGTATTTGAAAGATCTTTCTAGAAAAATTGAGAGTGGTGATCTTAATATCAGAACTTTGTCAAGATTAAGTGATGAAGAAATAATTGCACAGCTTACTCAAGTGAAGGGAATAGGCCGGTGGACTGCAGAGATGTTTTTGATTTTTTCATGTGGAAGATTAGATGTCTTGCCTGTTGGTGATCTTGGATTGAGAAAGGGAGTTCAGTTAGCATTTTCACTGCCAGATCTGCCAAAACCAAAGGAGGTAGAAGAAATTGGAATGAGATGGAAACCCTATCGCAGTGTAGCAACTTGGTATTTGTGGAAAAGTCTTCAGAAATTTGACAACATTGGATGAATTGCGGCTAGTTTGTGTCTGGATTGCCTGAAAATAATGGGACCGGCGGGACTTGAACCCGCGATCTCCAGCACCCCAGGCTGGCATCATAACCAAGCTAGACTACGGCCCCTCAAGTTGAGGGATAATAGTGAAATTATTAAATCGTAGGATCTTGATAGTGGAATCAAAGGAATATTAGATCATTTGGGAAAAGAGAAAAGAAAATCATAGCCATTTATCAAGTCTGTCTTTTTCAAATTTTTCTTTATCCATAAAGTGTTCTTGTGTTGGTTGTTTCAGTAAAGTAATAGGATTAGGGCTGGCAAACATATCAACCTCCAAGTATCCTGCTGTTTTCTTTCCGACCTCAACAAAGCAACCGCCCTTTCCATCAAAGGTTGCTTTTTCTTGTTCTCTTTTTATTTGTGATACAATGTTTTTAGCAACAGTAACTCCTTCGCCCTCTGCAAAAATTCCAGCTTTTGGAACCGCTATCTTATCTGTAACCATTATCTCATTTACATCTCCTATTGCGTACACATTTTCAAAACTTGTTTTACAACTTCTGTCAACTCGTATGAATTTGCCTAGCTGTGCAAAGCCAGATTCCACAACAGCTACAGGAGCTTTGTGTGGGGGAACAGCTATGAGAAGATCAAAGCTGGTTTCAGAGTTTTCAAACTTGAGAGTGTTTGCTCCAACTGAGATCGTTTTGTTGGAGCCATGAAAGTTAATGTCATTTGATTTTAGTAGCTGTAAAAGTTCTTCACTTACCTGAGGTCCTGCAGCTGGAAGTGTGATTGGTGCAAGGCTGTAAAAATCAATTTGCACTGATTCGTCTGTTCCAGCATCTTTTAGCATTGATTTGATGAGAAGTGCGGCTTCGTATGGAGCTGGTGGGCATTTGTACGGCATGCCCATTATGGCCATAACAATTTTGCCCGTTTTCATTTTCTTGACTGCTTCACGAATTCTTGGTACGTCGTTGATCTCATACAGGATTAACCCGTGCTCTGAAAGCCCAGAAATTTGTTCTGGCGCTAGCTCCACACCAAGTGCAATGATAAGGTAATCATAAGATAGTTTTTTTGACCTTGTTTCAACAATCTTGTTTTTTGGATCTATTTTGATTATCTCTTCATTGATAAAATCAATTCCTTTTTTGGTTATAGGCTGTAATGGTCTTTTTGAAAACTCAAACTCCCGTGTGCCATTTAAGATCCAGAGTTTTACAAGATCCATCATGAAATAGTCTTTTTTATCAATTACAGTGATTTTGAAATCGGATGATAGGCTTTGTCTTAGCTCATTTGCAGCTGCAAGACCACCAAATCCACCACCAAGAATCAAAATGTTTGCAGATTTTATAGATATCACCAGTACTGCTATCTTTCTTGCTGAGTTGGTCTTACCATAATTTCATTTACATTCATGTATGGTGGGGAATTTAGTGCAAACAATATGGTGTTGGCAATATCAGAAGATTGTAAAGTTTCTATGGTTTGTGCATATTTCAAGAAAGACTCCAACGATTTATCAGTGATTGTGTTTGTAAGCTCAGTTGCTACAATTCCTGGTTCGATTGTTGTAACTCTGATTTTATGTTTAGTACTCAGTTCTTGTCTTAGACCCTCACTAAATGCTCTCACAGCAAATTTTGTTGCACAATAAACACTACCAGCAGCAAATACAATTCTGCCTGCGATTGAAGATATGTTGACAATATGACCAGAGTTCTGGTTAATCATATGGGGGATTGTTGCAGCTGTACAAAATAGTACTCCCTTTATGTTGACATCCACCATTTGTTCCCATTCATCAACTTTTACATTTTTTACAAAGCTAAGTGGCATAATGCCAGCATTATTAATTAGAATATCTACACGATTCCATTTTTTTACGACAGTGTCTATTAGTGATTCGCATTCTTTGCGTTTTGTTACATCACATGGAACAACTAAGCATTGTGCACCAGCTTTTATAATTTCACTTTCTAGTTGTTTTAGGCGATCAGTCCTTCTTGCTGCAATTGTTACTTTTGCTCCTTCTTTTGCTAAAGCAAGTGCAGTTGCATATCCTATTCCACTGCTCGCACCAGTTACAATTGTTACTTTATCCTTGAGCATTTTGAAAATCTGTTGTTTATCACAGTGTATTCTGTAAATATGTTTTGATGGTATTGGGTGTTTTTGGAAAAGTTAAATTCAGTGATTAAATTGATTGTTCTGGTTTTATCCTAGCAATTCTGGCCTGATAAAATAGTGCAAATGATAATGCAAAAAGAACCACTGCGGTAATCCAGTGTGCTACAATCAGAGTAACGTACGCTATTCCAAATCCGACACATGTCGTTCCTTGGGCTACAAGTTTTACCCAAGATGGAATCTTTGCTACTCTACAGATGATTTCTACAAGAAGGAGTCCTACAACTGGGTATACGGTGAGCAAAAGATAAAAGTCAATATCTATTCCTAGGTGTGACATTTATTCTGCAAAAACAGTTAAGGTAATTTCTAGTCTTCCCAGCTTACTTTTACAGCAATTTTTTTGGTAATGAGAGCACGGGCGTTCTCAAAAGGAAGAGTGGCAACATCTTCTGCGTCAAAAGGACCGTATTTCTCAAGATCCGAGCCTACTATTTGGTCTATTGACTTTAAGAACCGTACTACGACGGTTCTTGACTTGTGATTTTTAGCTACTGTTTCTAGAAGTTTTAATCTACCGTTTAGTGTTGCCATAAGAATTGTATCTTTTCTTTGCCGTAGCTCATCCTCAGAATCTAGTATGTATCTTTCTTCATCAAGTAAATTGGTGTAATCTAGATCATCTGATCTTATCGTCTTTTCAATTCTTATTTTTAAAAGAAGTGATGTCATGTCGCTTATCATTTGGACAAGTGAATCTTTGATCTTTGATTCAATTCCATCATATCCTTGGTTTTTTAGCTTGCCAAGCAATTCAGCTATGTTAGAATAAAACTGCGGATCAATTTCTTGGACAGAATCATTTTCTATTTCTCGTTGTAAGATACTATACACTGAACTTACGTCAATTTTTTTTATTTCAGACATTTGCACACCCAATAATCCTTAAATGACCGGTTCCTCGTGGTATGATCAAGGAACCAAATTGCCATATAAAGTGATTGGTGGAGAACCCACTTCAATTTATTATTCAGCTGACGAGGTTTTTGCAAAAATAAAACATGAACAAATAAAATTTATCGATCTACAATTCACAGGATTGACGGGAAGATTCCATCACACAACAATTTCTGCTAACTTGTTTACGCAGGAACAAATGGAAGATGGGTTACCAAAGCTTGACGGTTCTTCAATTGTTGGATTTGCAAGCGTAGACGAATCAGATATGATACTCAAGCCTGATCCAAACACCTTTGCTATTATTCCTTGGATGATTAATGGTAAAACTGGTAGGTTGATTTGTGATGTCTACTGGGGTTGGAATAAGGGTAGGCTTGATACAGACCCACGAGCCATAGCACAAAAGGCAGAAAAACACCTCAAGCCTCAAGGGTTTGACCATAGTTTTTGGGGACCAGAAGTAGAGTTTTTCGTTTTTGATAAGGTCAATTGGGACGTCTTAACACCGTACAAGGGTCAATCATATTCAATAGAGTCAAAAGAAGCGCCGTGGAGCCAAGATGGAACTGGTTATCCAATGGCCTTGCAGAAAGGATACTACCCCAGTACTCCGTCTGATACATTGTCAGAATTTAGAAATGAGTGTGTTGAATGCTTAAACGAAAATTTTGGCATACTGTGTGATAATCATCATCATGAGGTTGCAACTGCAGGTCAGTGTGAAATCGATATCCGTTATGATTATCTAACAAATGCAGGTGATGGAGCACAAACCTACAAGTATGTAGTAAGAAACGTTGCACAAAAGTACGGTAAGGTTGCCACAATGATGCCAAAACCAATTGCTATGGACGCAGGTTCTGGCATGCACACAAATGTCAGTCTTTGGAAAGATAACAAAAATACCTTTTTTGATGAAGATGACAAAGAAGAGATCAGTCAGACTGCAAGATATTTTTGTGGTGGGATAATGAATCATGCAAGGGCATTAGCTGCAATAGTTGCACCGACAACAAATTCCTATCATAGACTGGTTCCAGGTTATGAAGCGCCTGTTTACATTGCTTGGAGTACAGGCAACAGATCTGCAATAGTAAGAGTTCCAGCCCACTTTAGAGGAGAAAAATATGCAAAATTAAAACGATTAGAGTTCAGAGCACCAGATCCTTCCTCAAATCCCTACCTTGTATTTTCTTCAGTACTTGCTGCAGGACTTGATGGTATCAAAAAGAAGATTGAGCCAGGAGACCCGATTCATGAAGATATCTACAAGATGAGTAGGGAAGAGCGTGAAGCAAAAGGAATCAAACCGTTACCTGCAAATCTTGGGGAAGCCCTTGATTCACTTGAAAGTGACAAAAAATTCCTAGCTCCAATATTTACAAATGAGGTACTTGACAAAATTATAGAGTTGGAAAGAAAGGATCATCGTGAGATATCTATACGACCCCATCCACATGAGTTCTATCTGTATTTTGATATCTAATTTACAGTCTTCCAGCAGCTGCAAAAACAAGTAGTAATGATATAGATAAGATCACAAATCCTGCAATAAGGTATGTTCTTTGTCTTTTATCGGATGTGCCAGCTTTGTATAGACATAGTGCTCCTGCCAGACCAACAAAAAGAATAATCACCCCTATAATGACTCCATTTGTACTTGCGCCTCTTTCTATTATGGGATAAAAGAGCCCAGAAAGTAGCGCAAAGAAAAATATCAAATAAACATACTTTACCCCAGTAAGAATTTTTGAACCGCCTTTTTGCATAAAATTTCGTAATAAGAATCGGCAAATAAACCTTTGATGTGTTGTCTTTGAAATTTGTTTGTAAAGGACTTACATGTCCATTGGTGGCATTCCGCCCATACCGCCCATGCCACCACCCATACCGCCCATTCCTCCCATTCCCTCAGCACCAGGTGGAGGACCACCAGGAGATTTTGTAACTGCAATTACATCATCAATTCTAAGAATCATACATGCAGCTTCAGTAGCAGAGGAAATAATCTGATTCTTAACAGAGAGTGGCTCGAAAATATCACTAGAGTGCATGCTTGCTACTATTCCTTTCATTACATCTATTCCAGTCCATTTGCTTCCTTTCAGTTGTTTTGAACGGAGTGATGCAAGAGTATCAATTGGATCCATGCCAGCATTTTCAGCTAGTGTAATTGGAATTACTTCAAGTGAATCTGCAAACTTTTCTACAGCAAGCTGTTCTCGTCCTTCAAGTGACTTTGCCCACTCTCTAAGCTTTGTTGCAGCATATGTCTCAGGTGCGCCACCGCCAGCTACGATCAGCGGCTTTTCCATAACATCTTTTACAACCATGAGTGCGTCATGAACCGATCTCTCGACTTCATCAACAACTCTTTGTGAACCTCCACGGACAAGAATGGTTACTGCCTTTGGATGTCTACAGCCTTCCACGAAAACCCATCTGTCTGTCTCAACCTTTCTTTCCTCTACATTTTCTGCTGAACCCAAGTCTTTCTCAGATAAATCATCAAGATTTGTTACGATTCTGGCTCCAGTTGCTTTGGCAAGCTTTGCCAAGTCACTTTCCTTTATTCTTCTTACTGTTAGTATACCAGCCTTTGCAAGATAATGTTGAGCAATGTCATCTATTCCTTTTTGACAGAATAAAACATTTGCACCGGATGCAATGACCTTGTCTACCATATTTTTGATCATCTTATTTTCTTCATCCAAAAACGACTTCATCTGCTCTGGATTTGATATGTTGATCTTTGCATCAAACTCAGTTTTGTCAATCTCCAAAGCACTATTGATCAGCGCAATCTTTGCGTTGGTAATCTTTTTTGGCATACCGCTGTGGACTACCTCTTTGTCAAGAATGATTCCTTTTGTGAGAAGAGTGTCTTTTATGGAACCGCCTGCCTTCTTTTCCACTTTAATGTCATCTATATCTACAGTGTATGCATCATCTGTTTTTTCAGCTACGGCAAGTACGGATTTTACTATCATATCAGATAAACCACTAGAGTCCTTTCTGACAAGTTTTGTCTGCATTGAGGTTCTAGCAATTTTACCGAGAATTTCTTTGTCTGTTGGATCTACCTTGTCTGCAAGCTTTTCCAAAAGTTGGATTGCCTTTTGAGCTGCCTTTCTGTATCCATCTACAATTATGGTTGGATGAACTTCTTGATTAATCAGAACCTCAGCATTTTCTAAAAGTGCACCCGCAATAACGACAGCTGAGGTGGTTCCATCTCCGACTTCATTGTCAGTTGCTTTTGAAATCTCAACAAGCATCTTTGCAGCTGGATGTTGTACATCAATTTCTTTTAGAATTGTTGCGCCATCGTTTGTTATGGTTACATCACCAAGAGAGTCCACAAGCATCTTGTCCATTCCCCTTGGGCCAAGACTTGAATGAACAATATCTGCAATTAGTTTTGCAGCCATAATGTTATTTTTCTGAGCATCACGACCCTTAGTTTGGGTAGCGCCATCTTTTAGAATTACAACCGGAATTCCGCCTTGGGCAGCTTGTATAGACATAATTCAGTAAAGCCTTTTGTTCCCTTTTTATATCTTTATCAGAATCTAAATTTTTAGTTTCTAATAGACAAGTAAATTTCCCAAAGAATCTCAAACGATGTTTTTAAATTAGGAAAGTTGACCTTGCACAATGTGACGGTATCCTCACCAAAAGAAGCTTACAAAGAAGTACTTTCTATGCTAAAAGAGCATAATGAGTGGTTTGCAAACTCTATTCCTCTCATTGCAAGTGAGAATGTATCTAGTCCTGCGGTAAGAGAAGCTGCAATTTCGGACTTTGCAAATAGATATGCCGAAGGTTGGCCAGGTGAGCGTGTCTATGCTGGCTGCACTTACATTGACAAGGTGGAATTCAAGTGCATCGAACTTGCAAAAGAATTGTTTAGAGCAGAGTTTGTTGATGTAAGACCAATTTCTGGTGTTGTAGCTAACCTTTCTGTTTATTCCGCTTTTACAAATCCGGGTGATGTGATGCTAGCTCCTTCAATTCCATCTGGAGGTCACATATCTCATGGTAAAAAAGAGCATGCCGGAACGGCAGGTCTTGTACATGGATTAGACATTGAGTTCTATCCATTTGATGCAGAAGAGATGTCAATTGATGTAGATAAGACAAAGCAAAAGGTAGTTGAGCTTGAAAAGGCTGGCAGAACTCCAAAAATGGCTATGTTTGGTGGATCTGTTTTTTTGTTTCCACATCCTGTTAAGGAACTTGCAGACTTTCTGAAAGGATACAGGATGTTTGTCAATTATGATGGAGCCCATGTTGCTGGCCTAATTGCAGGAGGACAGTTCCAAGATCCTTTGAGAGAGGGAGCAGATGCTATGACCATGAGTACCCATAAGACTTTGTTTGGCCCACAGGGGGGAATGATTGCCTCCTTTGAAAAGTATGCAGAGGAGATTAAAAGGGCCACATTTCCTGGGATGACAAGCAATCATCATCTGCACCATGTAGCTGGAAAAGCAATTGCGTTTGCAGAAATGATCGAGTTCGGAAAGGATTATGCAAGTCAGGTAATAAAAAATGCAAAAGCACTTGCAGAAGCTTTAAACTCATTTGGTTTTAAAGTGTTGGGAGAAAAGCATGGTTTTACCAAATCCCATCAAATAGTGGTAAATGTACTTTCATTTGGTGATGGTGGTACAATTGAGGCCGATCTGGAAAAAGCAAACATAATTGTAAACAGGCAACTTATTCCAGGCGATATCAAGGCTGGAAGAAATTACTTTCATCCTGGTGGCATAAGACTTGGTGTTGCCGAACTGACGCGTCTGGGTATGAAAGAATCAGAAATGAGAGAGGTTGCAAGCTTCATCAAAAAAGTTGTGGTGGATAAAAAAGATAAGAACCAAGTCGCATCTGAAGTAAAATCATTCAGAAAAAACTACCAAAAAGTTCACTATTGTTTTGATAACAAGCTTGGTGCTTATGAGTACGTCAAACTTCACTAAGCATAGTCAGTAAGAAGAGCCTGGTCACTATCTTCTTTTCCAAACACTAATTCTAATTCGTCTAAAAGAGCAAGAACTCTTCCCCTCAGATATGGATCAATTTCATATTTGCCAAGTAATCTCTTTGCTAACTTGAGGTATTTGCTTACGGAAGGCCTTGTCAAAGTCTGGATGAGTTTATTGCCACATTCTGTACAATTTTGTGAAAGAGGAATTCTTCTGTAGCTTGCACCACATGTAGTGCATCTAAATGATTGCCCGGAATATGCCCGTAGATTTCCCATGATGTCGGGTAAAAGATGTGTAGTCATAACCATAGATACCACCTCACTAGAATCTACGGCGCTAATCATATCTGCAGTCCTGATCTGCATGTCAAGCTTCTCCAAAACTGAACCGAGTGTAGAATAGGCACTCCTAGATCTAGATGTCGTAAGTGTGGATGTGACGTGGGTAAATCCGTATCCGTAAAATTGTTTTTCTGTCTCAAGTCTTGATTTTAGAGTTTCAACATCTTTTATCTCACTTGCTTTTTGTCGTGCCAAAGTTGCCTCAAAAAACGAGATTGGTAATGTACTTGCAACCTCAAAGTTGTGTGCTTGTCTTTGCACCTCTTGTGGTATAACAACTGGTTGTACCAGCAGGGGTGCGTCCATAAGCCCACCTATTCTGTCTGACAGAAACTGCCTTGAGAAGTTGAGGAGGCTATCCATCAAAAGCATAATTGAATCAGCATCACCATCTGCGTCACGCCTTTTTGCAGAATGCCATACAGGTGTACCGTAGCACACATGTGTGTTTGTATATCCAATTATTCGCCCAACAATTCCAACTGAGGTGTGAGGAGCTAATCCAATTATTAGATGCCCAACAAGCCCATCGATGTTTTTCACTTTGTAAAAAGCTGAGTGGCCAAATAACTTTTCAAATTCTTTGTCAATGTATTGAGATGTTTGGACCAAGTATTCCCCACACTCGTAGGGGATGATAACATCCTGCATCTTGAGCTCAACAAGTTGATCAGGCTTGACAAGTGGTTTGCCTTCAGTGTCATGTGTATAATCAAGATCTGCAAGCTTTTCTAGTGAGGTGCCAATCCATTCTGGTTTAAAGTGAGTAAGGGGCGCATTTGTTGCATCAAATCTTATCGTTCCATCTTTGAATACGCTGAGACCCAGACTCTGTCTTATGATGCCTTTTTCGAGAGGTTCCGCAATCCTGTCTTGATTTATGAGTTCTTTTACTCCTTTGAATGGCTCTTGAACTCGTATGCCAGTCTTTTCCTGTGCAACAAAAAGCCGTTCTTTGAGAGGAAATGCTTTGTATGTATGAGAAACCGTATTTTTCTTGCATTTTGAACAGAAATTAGAATCAAGTTCAGCTCTGCAAATGGGACAGACAAAAACCAATGTTGTTTTACTTTTGCATTTTGGGCAAGCTATTCCAATTGATAGTTCATTACAGTTTTTACAAATCCGATTGCTGATGTTACAGTAAAAATCTGGTTGTTTTGATGCTTTGACTAGATCACGTGATGCTCCACCTTTACTACCCACAGGAAATAGGGTGTGAACTGGTGGTTTCATCTTTCTTGCTGCAGCTTTTTCTGGCCTGCCCACCCTTACTCCTATTGCAGTGGAAAACTTGTTGCAGATCTTTATTCCAGATGCTTGCGAAATCAGTTGGGGAACTGTCAGGGAAGTATCAAGTTTAATTGGCTTTCTAAAAAGCAAATTAAAGAAAATCTTAGCTTCAGTTGTTTTTAGTAGAATTGAATCTTTTGCAATTTCATGCGGAACACCAAGTTTCTCAAGGATTTGTTTACAATTTTTTTGGTATATTATCAAATCAGGTTCTGCACTTGTTGGTTTTAGGATCTGTTCAAATTCTTGAGGCTGCAACTGATCCCAATAATAGAGATAGTTCGGGTGAAGTGGCAAGTTAAAATCAAGTGAGATTTTAAACGCCTCATCTAGGCTTGGAGTTTTTGAGAAATATTGTAAAAGAGTCGGAACCTCTGACTCGTATTTTGCAAGTTTTGCTTTGAGCTCTTCTATCCAATATTCTTCTACATATCCAGTAGGCACAAGCTCGGCGTTGTTTTCCAAAAAATCACCATAGCTAATCAGAATGTCGCCAAGATGTAGGATCTTTTCAATCTGACCTTTTAGTTTGATCCCATGAGCTGTGTTTTTGATTTTTACAACATTTCCGTTTACAAGTCTAACTACTGGGGTGTCAAGCGAATCCACAAAGGCGACTGTTGAGGCTTTGCCAGGGATATCAAGTTTGATCTGGGTTCCAACAGCTATGGCATGGTCTAATATCTCCGCCACAACAGGGTGTATTCCAACTGTGGCAAAGCCTGTGTTACATGCTCTACCATATCGGAGTCTAAATCCCCCGAATTTTTTTGGCATTGAAAGCACAGACCTTCCGGTTATGACCTCTCTCATCCTATGAGAGACAGAATCTTCATCACCAGTTTGGATTGCTCCTTTAAGATCCTTTAGCCAATCCCAATCCTCCAGTTTGAATAGTTCTATGAGTTTTAACAACTTTCTTGACTTTCCAATCAAACCATCGTTTAGCACACGAAGTGCACCACCTCGTACCCTGTTTGTGCTAATTCGAGCCATGTTTCTATGACTGACGATTTCTATTGCATCGGTATCAACCCCATTTAGCTCTACAGGTAGATTTGATATCACAGCAACAACATCCACATCTGCAACATGGTATTGGAAGTTCCCCACTTCCCTCTCATAGAGTCTTAACTCCTCAACAAACCTGCCAGTCTCATCATCAAAGGAGTTTGCCTCATATTTTGCAAGACCGGCAATCTTTCTAACATGATCTGCAATCAACATTGTAGAGGCCGCCTCTGTTCCTCCAGCTGACCTTATTGGACCAGCAAAAGAAACCGATAGATACTCAGAACCATCCCGATTCTTCTTTATCTTTACTTCATGGATTCCCTGCAATGGGGCAACAGTAACCCCCTCAGTTACGATTGCAAGGCCCACTCTTACTGCCAAGTCAAGTTTTTCTTCCAATGTAGCATCTGGTCCAGAATACTTGCCAAGTGCAATTTCTTCAGAAAGGTTCAGGGCAGCAAATTCTTTTGTGGTTTTTTGTATGAGGTCTCTCAAGTTATCAGTAACATCAATCTCATGCATCTTGGAGACACGATCTGCCAAATCAAATGCAATTTTTGGCTCTACCATTCCAGACGAATCAGCGAGAGTAGATTTTGCAGCGGCTGCCTTCTCAAAGGTAGAAAAGACCTCCTTTGAGATTTTGGTATAGTAATCAAGATAATAATTAGGCATTGGGGTGTCTTGGAGCCGCAATGCTACAGTTTCAGACATGTTATCTCTTTACACTCTGGATGGTTTTTACAATATCGGCTAGAATCTTAAGACTACCGCTTTTTTCTGCCAGTGTACCTACAACTAAGGCATTGGCTCCAGCTTTAACAAGCTCGCCTGCGGTTTGAGAATTTCGTATTCCACCGCCTACGATCAAAAACCCTTTGAAGACTTTACGAACCGCTTTTACCATTTCTGGTTTCACATGAGATGATGCGCCAGAGCCTGCCTCAAGGTAGACAAATCTCATCCCAAGGTATTGTGCTGAGAGGGCATACATGGCTGCTATGTTTGCCTTATCAAATGGTATGGCTCTTGCAGCTCCGACAAACCAAGCTGAGGTTCCCTCACCTATCACAATGTAGGCTGTTGGAAGTGCCTCAAGACCAAATCTTAGGACGTTTGGTGCCCCCAACGCTTGGGCTTGTGAGATGAAGTATGGATTTTCGGAATTCAAAAGTGAGCTAAACAAAATTGCATCAGCCCCAGGAACTACCCCTGTCACATTACCTGGAAAGAGTATGATTGGAACTTTCAGTGATTTTTTTAGTGATTTGACTACCTCAGTCATGCCAAGCTGGTCAGTGGCAGATGATCCACCAACAAGAATTGCAGAGGCGCCAATCCTCTCAACATTCTTTGCAAGTGCAATTGTAGATTTTATCTCAGATATTTCAGAATCAATGAGAACGAAAAGCAAAGCTTTCTTTTTCTTGAGAGTTGCTTTTAGGTAGCCTTCTACGGTTGTCATAAGACTGCTTAATCATGAACTTTTTAAAGTTTAATTTGAACTTTGTATACAGATCTGTATAGCTATGGCAGAACCCCAAGATCTTATTTTTAACAATATAATAAAACAAATTATAAAAAAATCATTGTTTACTGAAAGACAAATTCAAATTATTTTAAATCGGTCGGACCTTCAAAAAAGCAGGTTTAGTATAACAAAAGGGGCATATTTCAGGCAGGTAAAGCAGTCAAGAGATAAGTTGTTGGCTTTGTACTACTCTATCGTCCTGCTTAGGGGCCTTGGAGTGCTTCTTCCAGATGATGTGGAGTTAATGTCAAAGCTTTCCGAACAGATCTCTGTGATACAAGGTAGTGATGTTTTCCCTGAAAGGGAGGAAGAAATCATCAATGTGATTGCAGAGCTACTACGCCGTGCTTGTAGAGTGTGATGTTGGTTATTTCAGGCATAAAAAACCAACGTAATTTAGGATAGTTATGATGTTGTGATTGATATGTGGTGTGTGAAAAAAAGTTGCTCTAACATAATAAATCACGATCTTTGATGTAGTTGTGTGATGTTAATAGAGATTCCCAATGTAGGTGTGATGGTTGGTGTTTTTGTAGCGTTTCTAAGTGGTCTCTTCGCTATTGTGATATACAATAAGATAAAACCCCTCATAAGAACAGAGTCGGAACAACTCGGTTCTCATATGGAGCGCTTACAGTATTATGAGAACCAACTAATTGATATGAAGATACGATTGGATTCCTTGGAGTTAGATAGTGAGGGCCAGGTACCAGAACCATTGTTAAAGAGGGTAGAAAGGCATACAAAGCAAGATTTACGTGCTGCCTCACAAGAGGAGATTAAGGAGCGCATGCACAACATGAACTTCGGTAATGCTGTAGATTATGTGTTGAAGCTAATCACGGAAAGACCTATGACATCACGTGACATACAAATCACAATAGGTAGAACAAGGGAGCACACATCAAGGATGATGAAGAAGCTTTTTGAAGAAGGTTATGTGGAACGAAATATGAAAACCAAGCCCTTTACCTACTACATAACCGATAAGGGTAAAACTAAGATCGGCATGATAAAAATAACACCAGCTCAGCAGTAGAAATTCAAATTATAGCACCAAACTCCTAAATCTACCCATTTTATTAAATTATTAAAATCATAAAATTTTAAATACAGAAACTAATTATTTAATAATATGACTGTATAGGAGAACGAAGAGTTGGTCAAGATTACGTCTGGTGGTACAATCTCAATCCCAAAACAATTTAGAAAGTTTTTGGAGCTGCAAAAGGGCGATTATGTCAAAGTAGTAATGAATCAAGACCACCTTGTTATTAAAAAAGTAATAATTTCCTAATTAGGAGGGTGGTACTTACTGGGAGAAGTTGTGTTGTTTTTGAGGGATCTTGATTATTTGATAGGCCCACTCTCTACCCTGTTTTGTTCTTACTACCCTGCCCTTTGAGGTAAATCTGGCTAGGTATGTGGATATTATGCTAAGTTTGATAGGTTCAGAATACTCATCCTCATATTTCTCAAGGATTGTTGATGAGGTGAACTTGCCTAGTGGGAAGTGCTTATCCACAATATTCCAGATTTTGGCACCAACCGAGTCCAAGATGGTTGATCCTTGGTTTTCCTCTATATTCATCAAATCCATTAACTCAAATATTTTAAGCATTTTCTCTCTTGTAACATTGCCTTCTAGACTAAAATTATACTTGGCTCCTTCTGCATCTTCCAAGTCAATTCTAATCTTCTTTTTTACCATCGTGATCGATCGGGTTAACACCTTAACACTTGAACAGATCAAAGAAGATTTGTTAACCACTGGGTTTGTTAACATTCACTGCCTAGCCCATGCCTAGTGGTTTTTGGTACCTTAACAGTTATGTCATGTTATACCCCCACCAAGTATCCAAAACCATGCCTGGAGTGGAAATATGGGGGTCATCCCTACCTGGTTAACGTTGTTAAGAAGATAGTTCATGCCTGGAGTGGAAATATGGGGGTCAAAATAGGCTTTTTGGCCTCCTATCTTAACACTGTCTTAACAATTGTTAAGTTAATTCTAGGTAGGCCCACACACCATAGTTTCCACTCTAGCTTTATTAAAAAATTTTTTTTAAAGAAAAATAAAAATAATTAATGATAAACTAAACTTGCTTTAGTAATTCCATTCTAATCAGCTTATCTTAAGATAGAGTCAATATGTGGACAGAGAAGAAATGTAGGTGTGTGGGTACTTGACAAACCATGATCCTGTAGACAGGCTCCTTGATAACGCAGCGAGCGGTAAGTCCCTACTTAGAAAACGCGATGTTTTGCATTTCACGTTTATCCCAGAGGTTATTTTGCATAGAGATGACGAACTTGCCAAAGTCACACAGTCATTGTTACCAATTCTGAAAAAATCACGACCATCTAACCTACTTGTTTATGGCAAACCTGGTACTGGTAAAACACTTGTAGTAAAGACCGTTTTATCTAAAATTCAAAAACGAGTTGAAAAAAGCGATTTCCCAATAAAACTAGTATATGCCAACGCAAAAGAAGAAACTACACTATATGGACTCCTAGTAAGTTTTGGCAGACAGCTAGGACTGAAAACACAAAAAGAGCTACCCACAACAGGCCTCTCAATTAGTGAGGTATTCAACAGGCTTCTAGTATCAATTCAAAAAAACTCTTACAATGCAGTATTTGTGATAGATGAGATTGACTATCTCGCAGAGCTGATTTCAAAAACAGGAAAGGATATCTTGTATAATTTAACAAGAGCAAATGAGAGACTTAAGACAGGCTCTCTTACACTCATAGGAATCTCAAACGACCTGACGTTTAAGGAAAGGCTTGATCCCAGAGTATTAAGCAGTCTTAGTGAAGAAGAGGTTGTTTTTACAAACTATACCGTCGAGCAAATCAAACAAATTCTTATTGACAGAATAAAGGAGGCATTTATTGAAGACGCTCTAGATCAGGCTGCAGTAAACCTCTGCGCTGCCATGGCAGGTCAAGAACATGGCGATGCAAGAAGAGCAATTGACCTCTTACGTGTTGCTGGTGAATTAGCTGAACGAGAACAAGCCGGCACTGTAAAAGAAGAACACATACGACGAGCTTCTCAAAAAATGGAAGAAGATAAGGAAACTACAGCCTTAAACTCATACCCACTTCATGAGAAGCTTCTCATAATAGCAGTCATGAAGGCAAACGGCGCATCTACAGGTGAAATATATCACGCCTACAAAAACCTCTGTAAAATAACTCGCCAAAAAGAGATAACTCAAAGAAGAGTCACACAAATTCTAGGTGATATCGAACTTTCAGGCATAATTACTGGCAAGATCACCCACCAGGGAATGCATGGTAGAACAAAAAAATACAATCTAACAATTCACGCCGATGTAGTGAAAAATGCATTCAAAGATGATATAATTTTAGCAGATATTATATAATTACAAAATCCAAACTCGTAAACAACAACCGATTTGTTAAAATTACAAACTGCTATTCTGTAAAGTCTTTTCTAAAAACTTTGAGTGTTGCCAAGTTAATAATAACAGCAATACCAGGAGTTGGCGTAATTCCAATACTTGTTTGATATGGAGTTTGGGTTTGCCATGCACCAGAGTTTACTATCAAAACCCCACGGTACATATCCAAATCTACTACGTGAATGTGACCAGAGTGAAAGATGTCAGGAATATCGTTTATCACCATCATATCCTCAAGTTCTGGCGCTATGGGGGTTCGTTTTCCATAGATTGGGCTTAGGTGTCTCGCCTTTAACAAAACCCGCATAGCTTTTGCTGGTTGAGAGTAGCTAAGACCGGGAGTAGTACCAACAACATCATCCAAACTTTGTCCGTGAAACATTAGGATCTTGACCCCATTTAGCTCAACCATGGAAGGATTACCAAGCATGAAAAAATTCTCTCTATTCCACAAATTGAGGTTATGCTTTTCAGGTATGGCAGGTTGTGGTAATGCTCTTCGACCCGGATCGTGATTTCCAGGAACTATAAACACCTTGATGTGTTTTGGAATTTTATCAAGTAACTGGGCTGCCT
Source organism: Nitrosopumilaceae archaeon (assembly GCA_040877685.1). GTDB lineage: Archaea > Thermoproteota > Nitrososphaeria > Nitrososphaerales > Nitrosopumilaceae > JBBDNF01. The sequence continues at coordinate 35,102 of JBBDNF010000064.1, read as the reverse complement.
TTTCCATTTGCTGATCAATATCCATCAAAAGCAACTCTTTGTCTTGGTTTGGGAAGATTCCAATCCCATCTATTACATCACCACAAACCAAAACAAATCGTACCTTTCGTGCAACCGGATCTGGACTTGAAAGCCATGAAATAAAACCCTCAAACTCCTTTTCCATGAAATATTTGCTACCTACATGCAAGTCTGAAATTAAGACAGCATACGCCTCAGTTTTTGAACGGTTTGTTACATGATCTGGTATATCGGGAACAACAATTTCTTTTGTAATAAAACCACCATTTTTCCCAGTAGTAATACACTGCATAACGAACTGATCCATCAAGAGCGAATTTGCAGTTGCCTGCAGATCCTTATTAAAAACTAATGTCTCAAGCGAACCACTAGGATCATCAATCGTAAGCCGTGTGACGTCTCTGTCTATTTTTCGGTCCATAAGTAAGCCCGAGACAAAAACTTCGTCTTTCGGCTTTCCTGCCTTTACTATCTCAACCATAGCTAGTTTTTTGGCCTGTGCTCTTTGTAGGATTATCTTCATAAGTTTTGAATATCGATTTACAAAAAGAGCTCCAAAACCCTCAATTCCCTCAGCTGAGGTGATTTTCTTTGTAGGATCTGATAAAATTACATGTTTATCCTCTACACTTTCATCAATTTGCGTATCAACAAACACTTTCAAATCATTTTGATTTATTAAAAACAAATTTTGTTTTGCCTTTTCTCGTACTACTTGTTTGATTATTCTCTCAAGTTCATTTGAATCGATTTTTTCAAGAATTTTAAATGCGTCTGGATGAATTTGAAATCCTCTACTTAATGCATAGTTTAATGCAGACGATGCGTTTTCATTCATCAAAATCAAATAATAGCACTTTTAATTAAATCTGCTCAAACCAACACCCTCAAATAGAGTTTTTTTAAAACAGAACTATGATGCGAAAAAAAAGGCTTTTAATTCTTCTGATCTTTATTGGTATATTTTTAGCGTCTTTTTCCATTGGTGTGGAAATTCCCGTGTCTGATGATGAGGCAAAGGCATTTGCTGAGGAATTTAACCGAGCAATAGAAGGAATAGACGCTCTTGGGATATTCCGACACAATGTGTCTATTGCATTACCAATGTTTATTCCTGGGGCTGGAGTAGCTTGGGGCGCATTTGCTGCAGCGCAAACAGGTCAAGCGTTTACCGCATTAGTAATAACATACCCGGCACTTTCTACAATACCGCCACTCAGCTTACTCTTAATCTCACCTTTTGGCTTGATGGAGCTTGTAGCTTATTCCATAGGAATGTCACGAAGTTTCCTTTTAATACAAACCATAATTAAAAAAAACCCATTAAAACAAGAAATACGCCCCATCGCCATTGAAATAGGTATAGCTATAGCACTTTTAATTGCAGGTGGAGTGATTGAGTACGCAATGATACAACAGTTTGGTTCCGATCTTTAACCCACCACAATCTTAGATTCATTTTTATCTTGACAAAAAATATCAAGCATTAATGCTTGGTCTCAAAATACACAAGCTTCCCAAACTAAAAAATTCAAACATGATCGCGGCATTGCCCGACATGGGAAATGTAGCTGGTATAGGAGTAGATTTTCTTGTGAAAAAACTAAAAGCAAAACTGTTTGCCGAGCTTTACGCGTTCTGGCCACCCGCCGTCTCATATGAAGGCGGTTTGGTAAAGTACAATCAATCAAGCTACAAATTTCATTATTCAGAAAAAGAAAATTTGATAATTTTTTCTGGTGAATTTAACCCATCAGATCCAAGAAGACTATATGAGATATGTTATGAAGTGGTTGATATGGCAAAAAAGCTAAAAGTTGGCACACTTTTCTCAATTGGTGCAGCTCTAAGACAACCAAGTCCAAAAGAGCCTAAAATTTTTGGAGCAACAACATCAACCAAACTTCTTAGTCTCTTAAAAAAACAAAACATAACATTACTTGAAGGAAAAGGTCAGATAACTGGTTTTAATGGTTTGATTCTTGGCATAGCAAAAGAAAAAAACATTGATAGCATTTGCATTCTTGGCGAAATAGACAATCCAAATGTCATACAACCAAAAGCAGCTCAAATGATTCTTTCTATACTATTTGAATTTTTGAAGATCAAACCCATTGATATGAAAGATTTGGAAGAAGAAGAAAAAAGGAAAAAGTTCATGGAACAACAAATGAACTACATGGATGGTCTTATGAGACGAGACAAACAGCCTGGAATTGCCTAACCTGTCTAAATAATTTAGACCATTAATTAAATAGAACTTTGAGTTTTAATTTAGTAATGAAACTCGGAATCATATTGCTAATTACAATTTCGGGAGTTTTACTTGCAAGCTCATTACAGCAAGCAAGCTCCGAACTCCTATCTAATGGTGAATACATATTGCAAGGAAGTGGGCTTGCTGTCACGGAAGAATCAATTGATGATTCTGCGCTTGACTTGCAGTTTTCAACAGGAAAGCTTGCCAACACTAGAATGAAAGTAACATTAGAAGACGGCTTGATATCATTCTTGAATGACGACTATGTTGCTTCCAATAGCTGGGCTGGAACGGTGCTTAGTAATGGTAGATTTATCAGCTTATCAGGAGATGCTGAAAATGCAAGTGGTGATAAAATTTCTCTCTCACTACTTGCAAGACTAGTTCAAAATAGTAAAGATGCTTCTGTTTACACTGTTACAGGGAAAATAACAAAAGATGGTGAACCAATAAAATTAATTTACAGTGTAAAAGTGACGGGAAGCAGCACTATCTCTGAAAAGACACCCACACAACAAGAGACACCAAAAGAAAAAACTGTTCAAATAAATATCTTAGCTGGAGCATCTAAACCTGGAAACATAAAGTATTATTCTTTACCCACTGTACAAATTACTCCTGATACCACCATTACCTGGAAAAATGATGATACGGTATCACATAGAATTATGAGCGGTGTTGCAAGCTTTTCCCATGGTAAACCATTCAAGCCTGATGGAAAGATGGATAGTGGTGATATCGCACCAGGTCAGATATTTAGTGTTACAATAAAAGAAGTAGGTATCACAAGATTCTTTGATACAACATATTCTTGGATGGATGGTGTCATAATCTCACTTCCTGAGTCAGGTTCAAAATCGCTTAAAACAACAGAAACCGCACTAGAAAAAGCCCAAAAATACAAGTAATCACTTTACAATTTTATAGTTTAATTTGTTTTGAAATTAATATATGATTCAGGTTTTGATTGATCAAAAACCACTACCGAGAGATCAGAAAACTCTCTGCCTTCCAAATCTTTTACGGTTCCAATAAAGGAAGTCTCTTTATCTGTTGTCAAAAACTCAAAAACATGAACCTTTATCTTGGAAGTGTCAAATCCATGATTTTTCAAATAGGAAGCTACTTCTGATTGCATAAAGTGCTTTGCCAGATCTTTTGGCCAAGGTCTTGGAATAAGTACTACATTATATCCATCCAAAAGTGCCTTTTGCAACTCTAGCTTTTTTTCCTCAATACTTGTGGTTACATGCATTGTAATCACTTTACTTTTATCCAAAGGAATACCAGCTTTTGCAGCTGCTACCTGAACAGAACTAATCCCAGGAATGATTCGCACCTCTCCAAATATCTCAACCAATCTATCAACAACTTCAGACTCTGAAAAATTCACATCTCCTGTAAATGGAATAACACAAGTCTTGTCTCCCAAAGTTTTTGAAACCTTTTGGTAGATCTCTTCTTGATTTTGCATAGTTATTTCATACACTTCTTTGTTTACCAAAAGTCGTTCTATTATCCGTAGGGTGTATTTGTATCCAATAATTATATCAGAAAAAAGAATGACTTCTTTTACAGCATCTGTGATATATCTAGGAGAACCGGGGCCCACTCCTACTGCATAGACTTCCCCCATCTCTTACTCCGTGATTTTCTGCTTGCTCTTAATATAATCTACAACCGGGGCCCAGTCTACTCTCATAAACTTTAGAGGATCCTTCAACGGATACTTGATCCAACCTTCAACAATTGAAAACTGATACTTTTTTGTCTTGCCATCAAAATTAATTTCTAATTTCAAAGCACTGCCCCAAGGCTTTTCTTCAAAATCCACCTTTAAGATTTGGTCATAAGAAACTTCCATGTTTTTTTTGTTTTCAAGGTCTTGTCTTAGATCTTCATCCCCATAACCATCATGATGAACCATGGTATCTTTGGATTTGTGCAATGTGCGGATTTGTCTTAACGTTGCAGGGTCCCACCACTTGTATTTTGCCAGAGTCTTTGTTACAAACATCAAATGTTTCTCAGTCAAAAAGAGCATTCCTTCGGCCCCCCGTCTTAGAAATTTCTTCTCTTCTCTCCATACGGAAAGAAGGTGAGTCTGGATATGCTCGTCTAAATCCATAAAGCCCGTTGAATTTTGCTCATTAAAAACCAATGTTTAACAATTGGCTTTTATTAACGAGTTCAAATTAATTCAACATTGCATTCTAAAATACTTGGGTTTGGTATACTTTTTTTCATCTTAGGAAGTTTGATTCCACAAAGCTTTGCAGATTCTAAAGTGGCTGTGATTGAGACAAAGTTTGGAAACATGGTAATCGAATTTTTCCCCAACGATGCTCCTAACACAGTTGAAAATTTCATAAAGCTAGTAGAAAGTGGTTTTTACGACGGAACAAAATTTCATAGAATCATTCACGACTTTATGATTCAAGGGGGAGATCCACTATCCAAAGACAGTCGTCTCATACAGCAATGGGGAGAAGGTGATGCTGGTTATACCATTGATGCAGAATTTAACAACATAAAACACAAAAGAGGAATTGTATCCATGGCAAGATCAGCTGATCCTGATAGTGCAAGCTCACAGTTTTTCATTGTACATAAGGATTCATTCTTTCTTGATAAAAAATACACAGTATTTGGTAGACTAGTAACACAAGAAAGTTATGATGTGCTTGATGCCCTAGCTTCACTTGAAACAACTAAAGACGTGAATAGTGCTGTTCTAGTTGATATCCCACTTAATTACGCCGACGCAGAAATTACTAGCATAAAGATCAAAAATCTTTCAGAGATTCCAAATATTTTGGATCTAGGAGAACCAGAGCGCATAATTTCACATTCTATAATTGATGATGAAGGAAACTATTCTAATACTCTGTTTGGGTTTTCCTTTCATGCCCCAGAAGGCTGGACTATCCAAGAACCAGAGAAAACGCAGCCAGAAGCACCAGATATTGCAGTCATTGGTCCAAGAATAGACAATTTCACAGCAGTCATCTCTTTTCTAGTTGAGAATTCAAATGGAACGTCGCTTAAAGATCATATCAAAGATACAAGGAAAAATCTACAACCAATCATTGATGCTGGGAGACTAAAGATTCTCTCTGAAGAAGACAAGGACATCAAAGGTTATGCTACACACATCACAGAGGCAAAGGGCGGGTTTGTGTCAAAAGACAAAATTTTCATAATAAAATACAAAGAAATTGTCATAGAAAGCAACGACAAATTCTATACTCTTACATACACAAATCAGGAAAAGAATTTTGATGCCAGTCTACCGCAGTTTAATGCTGTACTAGACTCTTTTGAAACTACTTCCAAACCAAAAGGTGGTCTTCCTGTAGTAGGTTTTCCACTTGAAATTGGCATTGGAATAGCAATTGTTATAGCAGCAGCTACGACAATACTAGTTGTTAAAAGAAAGAAAAAACAACCTAAACAAAAATCCTAAAAGATTTTCCTTTTACCAGACATCATCAACTTCATCGAGTTCTCTATAATCCTTAGGCGTTTCACGTCGAAGAATTTTGAGCCTAGCAATATCTCGATCAAAAAACAGATCTATACTCCAATCAAGTAAAATCCTGATGCGTTTGTCAAACCGTGGTATCTTAGAAAGGTAGATTGTTCTCCAAAGCCACCAAGCTACAATGCCATGTAGATGTATACCAAAAACCGTGGCTATCGCGGTTCTTTTTCCTATTACTGCCATCTGTCCTTTTGACGAATATTCAAATTTCTTTTTCTGTTCTTTTTTTACCAAAGCTCGTAGGTTATGTGCAGCAATTTTTGCTTCTTCTTGAGCATTCTGTGCAGTGCCAGGATATGGTCTTTGAGTTTTAGGATTTATCAAAGTACAACAATCTCCAACAGCAAAAACTCCAGGGAAATCAGGAACTTCTAAGAACTCGTTTACAATAACCCCACCTTTTGTCTTAAAGACAGATTTTTTTATAGTATCTACAGGAGTTACGCCCGCAGTCCAGATTAGAGTTCTTGTTTGTATCGCACCAATGTTGGGCTGGTTGACTGGATTTTTTGTAGAACCAACCACCCCCTCAATTATTACCTCGGTGCCAGAAAAGCTAGAAAGTTTTGTATTTAGTTTTACTTCAATTCCACGCTGCATTAATTTTTTTAGTGCAAAACTTGCAAGACCTTCATTAAAACCTGGCAGAATAAAGGATACAGCTTCTAAAATGATCACTCTGATATCTTCTCTTTTTATATGTGGATAATGTTTTCTTGCATCAAGTAAAAAATCCATTAACTCTCCAGCAGTTTCTACTCCTGCAAATCCAGCTCCTACAATTACAAAAGTTAGTAGACTTTTCTTTAGAATTGGATCATCTTCATTTTCTGCATGCTCTAACACGTCTATTACTCTATTTCGCAAAACTACAGCATCGTTTAGAGTCTTCATAGAATATGCTCTTTCTTCCATTTTATCAATTCCAAAAAAGTTAGTCTGACTTCCTAAAGCTAGTACAAGAAAATCATAATGAAGAGCAACACCACGTCGTTCGCTGGTTCCTTCAAGAGTTACAATCTTGCCATATGGATCAATGTTTTTGACCTTGCTTTCATAAAATTCTGTTTTTATAAAAAGAGTTCTGATTGGTGTAATGATATGTCTTGTTTCAATCATTCCTGAAGCTACCTGTGGCAACATTGGAGTAAAAAGGAAAAAATTGTCTTCGCTTACCAAAGTTATCTCAATATTGATATCATGTATGAAATAGGACTCGAGTCTTTGTGCACACTCTATTCCTGCAAAACCACTACCTAGGATCAAAATTCTTTTCTTATTTTCTACCATTTACCCTAAAACCCGAATTTGCTGGTTATATCCTATGGGATAAAGAAATAGGACTTGTTGGCTAAAAGATCTGGAAAATAAAGCTAGCAAAAATCAAAAAACGGCAATTCTTTCAGAGGCTAACAGTAAAATATCGTAAAAAACTAGATTACTGTATATGAAGAAAGAGTACGTAGTAGTACGCATAGATGCGGCACCTGATGGGGCTCCATATGTAGTGGTCTCACTGTCTAATCCGAAGGATTTTAGGGAACAAAACCAGCCCATGTCACCTTTTGGCTCAAATGTGATGGGTTTTACGAATATGGATGATATGGTAAAAGGTCTAAACAAGATGATGTCTGGAGGAGTTTTTGGTCAATCAGGCGGTGTAACATCAATCAAGCTAGATATGCATGAATACAAACAGCTTGGCCTTTCCGTGGGCGACAAGGTCTTTTTAGATATCTCCAAACCAGAAGCATTGGACGTATAGATACAAATTTACTACATTTCTTGAATCTTAAAATTTAAAATAAGTAATAATTGCGTACTTTGACTATCTCGCAGTCTCTGACCGCAAAATTTCATAGGCTCTAGCCGCGTCCTTTTGATGTAATATTATAACAATATTATCCTGACCAAAAAAGGCGTTAACAAGTTCTATCCCATTACTATGAAGAACTTCTGATACATAGGAAACTACATCCGATCCGCTTTGTGTTTCAGGTATTTGTATGCTAATCTTTGCCAAGCCAGTCTGGAATATGTTATTCTGATTTGGGAAAGACGCTAATAATTTTCTTATATCATCGACATCTTCAGTTAATACGCTAAAGGTGTCTGTAAGCCTGAAGAATTCATAGTCAGGATCGATCTGAGTAATTTTATTCATAAGATCTAAGGTATCGTTTATTCCAAAATCACCAGTTGGAAATTTAATGTCTGCAATTCCGTCTATTAATGAAAGTCTGGCATTTTTTAAAACAGGCTCCTGTTGAACCTCATCTTTTTTCTCAAATGAATCTGCAAACCTCTTGATTGCAACAACTATTGTGTTTAGGTTTACTGGGCCACCAATCTGTGCGGCCACATCTCTTTGGATCTTGACTGCTAGTGCCGTGTAGTTTATCATATCCATCTTTATACAATCATAAATAGAGCGATTTTTGGTTATGATATCACGAACAGCGTCAGGTACAGTGATATTAGTCGCTCGCATGTAGAAATATTAAGTATTGTCAGATATAATAGTATTATGTAATGATCCTTACATATCATCATAATATTTAAATAATGTCATAACAATTACAAACTATAGGTGATTATGACACGTACATAGATGAGTTCGATAACCTTTGGCGAAGAATGTCTAGACCATTTATGGACATAGAAGACATTTTTGAAGAGTTCAAAGATTCAACCAACACACAAACCTTTGGTCCTTACTATTACGGCTACACTGTTACGGTGGGACCTGATGGAAAGCCGCTAGTAAAGGAATACGGAAACGTCAGACCTGGTCTCCTTCCAACAGCGGACTCCAGAGAACCTCTAGTCGATGTTATCGTAGACGATAAAGAGAAGGTTCTAAAGCTTGTTGCAGAAATGCCCGGTGTCGAGAAAAAAGACATCAAGATCGTAGTCGAAGGACGCACGGTAAATCTTGATGCAGAGCATGAAGGCAAGAAATACCACACCAAAGTACCAATCAAACACAAGGTAGAGGAGGATTCGGTAAAGGCAAACTATGCTAACGGAATCTTAGAAGTAAGGTTCAAACTAAAGGAAGAGGAAAAACCAAAAGATAAAACTGTGGAGGTTGAATAAACCCCCAATTTTTTATGGTGATGAAATTATGAGTGAAATTATTTTAAAAATTGCTGAAGCTTCACAACGCCATGTAGGCAAGGGTATAGTGGTAGTTGATCCTAAAATTGTTGAAGACAACAACTGGGAAGCTGGTCAAATCATAGAACTTGTAGGTAATAGAAAAAGCCATGTAAAATTATGGCCAGGTTCAGCACAAGATTATGGTACTGGAATTATCAAGATTGACGGTATTACAAGACAAAATATTGGTTCGGGTATAGGTCAAAAAATTTCTGTCAAAAAGGTGGATGCAAAACAAGCAGAACAAGTAGTCATCTCTCCAATTGAAAAATTGAGTGCAGAAGGATTACAAGAATATATGCAGGCCAATTATATTGGTCATGTTTTAACTACTGGAGATACACTTGTAGCAACAACTCAGTTAGGCGGGAAAACGCAACTGGTTGTAACAAATACTACACCAACCTCAAAACCAGTAATAGTAACTGAACACACCAAATTCAAACTAGGCGCTATGACTAAAGCAATAGATCATTCTGTTCCAAGAATTACTTACGATGATCTAGGTGGATTAAAAAATGAGGTTCAAAAAATACGTGAAATGGTAGAGCTTCCTATGAGACATCCAGAATTATTTGAAAAATTGGGTGTCGAAGCACCAAAAGGAGTATTGCTATATGGACCTCCAGGCACGGGCAAGACTCTCTTAGCAAAAGCAGTAGCTGGTGAGACAAATTCTCATTTTATTTCACTAAGCGGACCTGAAATCATGGGTAAATACTATGGTGAAAGTGAAGAAAGATTACGAGACATATTCAAACAATCAGAAGAAAGTGCTCCCAGCATAATATTCATTGATGAAATTGATTCCATTGCACCAAAAAGAGAAGAGGTTACTGGTGAAGTAGAAAAAAGAATAGTATCACAATTATTGACTTTGATGGATGGAATGAAATCAAGAGGCAAAGTTGTTGTAATTGCGGCAACAAATAGACCAGATTCTCTTGATCCCGCCATACGAAGACCAGGACGTTTTGATAGAGAAATTGAGATCGGCATACCTGATGAAGCAGGAAGAAAAGAGATCCTAGACATTCACACACGTGGGATGCCACTTGATGACAAAGTCAATCTAGATCAAATTGCAAAAGTAACACATGGATTTGTTGGTGCTGATTTAGAAATACTTGCAAAAGAAGCTGGCATGCGCTCATTACGAAGAATACTTCCTGAGCTAGATCTAGAGGTAGAAAAGATACCATCTGAAGTCTTACAAAAAATCATAATTACTGATGAAGACTTTAAGGATGCATTAAAAGAAGTCAGGCCATCTGCATTAAGAGAAGTTCTAGTTCAAGTTCCTAATGTAACATGGAATGATGTTGGAGGATTAGAATCACTTAAAGAAGAACTTCGTGAAGCTATTGAATGGCCACTAAAACACAAAGAGGCATTTGAACACGCAGATGTTGCAGCTCCAAAAGGAATTCTTTTACATGGTCCTCCAGGCACAGGCAAAACCCTGATTGCAAAAGCAATAGCACACACAACTGAATCTAACTTTATCAGCATAAAAGGTCCTGAACTTTTATCAAAATGGGTAGGAGAATCTGAAAAAGGAGTAAGGGAAATTTTCAGAAAAGCGCACCAAGCAGCTCCTTGTATCATATTTATAGATGAAATAGACGCAATTGCTTCAAGTAGGAGTTCTGGCACTTCTGATTCACATGTTACTGAAAGGGTAGTATCTCAAATTCTAACAGAAATTGATGGTCTTGAAGAACTACACAGCGTGGTAGTTATTGGAGCAACTAATAGGTTAGACATAGTAGATTCGGCTCTACTTAGACCAGGCAGATTTGACAGAATTATCGAACTACCAATGCCTGATGCAAAAGGACGGGAAAGCATCTTCAAAATTCATACAAAGAAAAAGCCACTAGCTGAGAACACTGACTTCACAAAACTTGTAGAATACACTGACGGATTTAGTGGAGCGGAAATTGCTGGTGTCTGTAATAGGGCTGCAATGACTGCAATAAGGCGATATGTAAACAACAAAGAAAAATCAGTCAAATCCATCAAAATAACACAAGAAGATTTTGTTAACATAATTAACAAAATAAGGCCAGAAAAAGCACATCAGATACCTGCAGTAACGTCATAGCTTATATGATAATTTCAAGTAACAATGTATGACGACAAAAGAGGCAATACTTTACGAAAAGTTACCAAATGAGAAGGTTAGATGCACAGCCTGCGCTAGATATTGTGAAATTGGCAAGGGACAGATAGGTCTGTGTGGAATTAGGGGAAATACAGACGGAAAGCTTCAGCTATTTGTGTATGGAAAAGTTATTTCAGGAAATGTAGATCCAATAGAGAAAAAACCAGTAACACATTACCGACCTGGCACAAGCATATTTTCTATAGCTACTACAGGTTGTAACTGGTTGTGCAAGTACTGCCAAAACTATGATATCAGTCAAAGACGAAAAATTGAAGGAACTGACATGACTCCAGAAGATGTAGCAAACCAGGCTCTAAGCTATGGAGCTCACGGAATAGCTTACACTTACAATGAGCCATCAATATTCATTGAATTTGCGCGTGACTGTGGAGTAGCTGCAAGAAAAAAAGGTCTTTTCAATATTTTTGTATCAAACGGTTACGACACACCCCAGTCAGTAAAGATGATGGGAGAATTTCTTGATTGTATTACTGTAGACTTTAAGGGAAGCGCAGAACCGCAATTTACTCGAAGATACATAGGTGTTCCGGATCCTAAACCAATTTTTGACACACTTTTAGAGATTAGAGACAAAACAAAGATTCATGTAGAAATAACAGACCTGATAGTGCCACAAGCTGGAGATAACCTAGAATACGCGAATAAGCTTTGCAAATTTATCTATGACGAATTTGGCCCCGAGATGCCAATACACTTCTTACGATTCCATCCTGATTACAAAATGATGGAGTTTGAATCAACTCCTATAAAGACACTAGAGAAGCACTATGAGGTTGCAAAAAAAGAAGGGCTCACGTATGCATATCTTGGTAACGTGCCAGGCCACCCTCTAGAGCACACCTATTGCTCTCAATGTAATAACATAGTAGTCAAAAGGTATGGCTATGATATTCAAGGGTGGAACATGGACGAGAATAACAAATGCAAGTTTTGTGGAAACAAGATTCCTATAACTGGAAAGCTTCCCGAGAATTATAAGCATAATAGATTCCAATTTGTCTATTAAAGAGCAACTGCCCGCACAGGCGAACCTGTAGCCCCTTTTAGCTTTAAAGGCAAAACAACTAACTTGAAGTGTATTCTTGAAATTTTTTCTAAATTACACAAATTCTCTAAAACTAAAACGTCTTTTTTTAGTAACACATGATGGGCTGAAAAATTAGAGTTTTTTCCTAGATCAATACTTGGAGAATCGATTCCAACGAGATTGACTTTTTTAGATACAAGATATTTTGCAGCATCAATTGATAAGCCGGGATTTTTTTCAAAATAATACTTCTTTAACAAATTCTTACTCCAACCAGTTGAAAAAATTATGGTTGAGTTAGCGGCTATATTACCGTGCTTTCTCTCAAAATCAAGAATATCTTTTTTTGTGATTGCTTCGTCCGGTCCTTTCTTAACCTTACATAAAATTGCATTACAAATCAGTCGTTTAAGTGGGATCTGATCTACCTTTTGACCACCATCTATAAAATGAAATGGCGCATCTATATGCGTGCCTGAATGTGAGCTAAGAAAAACAAGTTCTAAATTGTAACCATCGGTTTCGTTTGTTGCCCACGAAATGAATTGAGGCTGTGGCGAACCGGGGAAACTTGGAAGTTTTGGAGAAATTTCAAGTGTAAGGTCCAAAGGAGACATCGAATTTATTTGATCCATGTAACTAATCAATTTTGATAATTTCAGTCAAAGGTTAAATATTGTATAAATGGAGTTACCATTATGCCAACAACCTATATTTTGTTAAATTCGGATTTGGGCTCTGATGTGGAGATCATTAAACAAATCAAGGAAATACTTGATAAGGAAGGCAAATCCGTTCAATACGAAGTACAAGGAGTATATGGCGTGTATGACATAGTAGTAAAAATCACATCTGATAGCATAGATCACCTAAGAAATATCATTACAAATAAAATCCGAAAAATTGACAAAGTCTACTCTACTCTGACAATGATGGTTATCGAAGAACAAGAGTAATGACTACATTTTTTTAATAGCTTCAACAACTTTAAGAATTTCTGATTCCCTGTTAAAAAAATGCATTGAAGCTCTGATTACTTTTTTGCTAAAGATTTCTCGTACTGCAAGAACAATCTTTTCCTTCTCAAGTCTTTCTACAACAATTTTTGGATCTTGGTTTTGAAGCGAAAATGATACTATACTTATTCGTTTTTCAGCTTCTTCTGGTCCATACAAGGTAACGCCTGGGATTTTTGATAACTCTTCGCGCAATAGATTTGCAAGCTTGATATTTTTTTGTCTGATATTATCAAGGCCAAGCCGTAATAGATAGACTACCGATGCTTCAAGTCCAGCAACACCAGCCCAGTTACGAAATCCTGCCTGAAATTTGGCTGGCATTTCCTTATAGGCAAGCTTGCCTTCATAAAAAATTGTAGATTCACCACCTACCTGAAGAGGTTCTAGTAATTCGCTTGATTCCTTTTTACAATAAAACACACCCGTTCCCATAGGTCCACAAAGCCACTTTGAACCATTAAACGACATGAAATTACACTGGATTTTATTTACATCAACGTCAGCAATACAACCAACTGTTTGTGCAGAATCTACAAAATATGGAATATTACTTTCTCCAAGTATCTTTCCAATCTCTTCTATCGGAAGAATTGCTCCAGTATTAAACAGAGCATGACTTAACACCAGAAGACCTGTATTGCCGTCAATCATCTGTTTTAGTTGTTCCATCTCAAAAAATCCACTTTCGTTAACATCTAGATTTCTTATCTGAACTTTGCCAGAAAGACGTATCCACGGGTAGTGATTTGCGGGGTGTTCATGATCTGAACCGCGAATTATAATGTTAGAAGTAGATTTCAACTTCAAGCCGTTTGCAACCATATTAACTCCATCAGTTGTGCTTTGGGTGAGGATCACTTCTTCTGGTTTACATTTTATCAAATGCGAAATTGCCTTTCTAACAAGGAATAGTTTCTCTCTAACAAAGTTGTCTGCAGCGCTAGAATCAGGTCCCAATTCATTATACATCACAAGAAAGTCAGTCATCGCCTTTATGCAAGAAACTGGCATGAGTGATGTTGATGCATTATTAAGATAGATTCTACCTTTAAACGGAAAATCTTGAGAAACATCATAATCTAAATTCATTATTATATTACAATGTATCTAGGCACTGTGTTGTTTAAAAATCATGATAACACTAAATCCGCAAACAACACTACTCTGAATTTTGAAAGTATATTTTCACACACCAAGATTAATTCGGTTTTGTATTCTGAACCATTCATAAAAGCAGGTTTTATTGCAAAACTTGTACAAGACACTAAAATTGATATTTTATATTTGGATCTTGATCTATTGTATAGTGGATATCTTGCATCTAGTATGCTCCACACCCCTCAAAACCTTACTTTATTCCAACCCACCTCTGAAACATGGAATAAAATACTAACTGATGTGTTGGTAAAATCAAGCATCAAAAAATCTGTAATAATAGTAGATTCTCTTAATGGACTTTTCAACATCTTAAACAAAAGAAAAGAGATTGGTAAACTTGTTACCTCTTTTATTATGTTGCTTACCAGTATGGCACAAAACACTGATTCCTATGTTATCATAGCCAGCATGGTGAGATTCAAAAAGGAAGAAGGATGGATACTTTCTCCTACAGGAAAGCGTCTCATTGAGGCAAACGATGCACAAAAAATATTGTTAGAACAAGATGAGGAGGGAATAGCACTAACCTTTTTGAATAATAAAGAAAAAATTGTTATTCCAGCAAGCTTGATTCCACTTTAATCCAATCTTTTTATGATGTGATATCCAAATTGAGTCTTTACTATGTCAGAAACCTGTCCCTTTTCCAACGCAAACGCAGTTTTTTCAAATTCTGGCACCATCATGCCTCTTCCAAAAAAACCAAGATCTCCACCCCTTCTTTTTGAACCATCTATAGAATACTGCTTTGCAAGATTTGCAAAGCTTTCACCCTTTGTGATTCGTGTCTTAAGTTCTTGTGCTAAGCTAAGCTTTTCTACTAATATGTGTGCACAATGAACTTTGTTTGCCATTGAATTTGAAAATAAAATCAAATTATAAAAAAACACCGATCTGTTATTTTTCCAACCTTACTACTCATTCTAAGAATTTAGAATAAGTATGATCATGTAATTTTAATACACTGTTATAAAATTGCCAAACGCCGTTATAACTCCATTTTTTTGAGCAAGTTATATTAAGATCTGTTGTGAAAAGATTAATGAGTCAATATGCCAGTAGCGATATTACCAGACATAGGCGAACAAATGTGTATAGGCTGTGCACTTTGCGTAGAGATTTGCACAACCCTAGGACCAGACGTATTGAGAGTTAAACCAGTAGAGGGCTGGAAGAGAGGAAAAGCATTTGTCTTTTATCCAGAAAGATGCATCTCTGATGGGGCATGCATAGGAGTTTGCCCAACAAAGGCAATCTTTTGGATGAGACCAATGGACTTTACTGTCGGACAACCAGTACCACTATACAGAAACTCTGTATTCGTCAAAGGTTGGACCGAACTAGTAGATTAGTCGGCCTACATTAACTTCCTTTTTATTATACTTCTCTAGTTATGACTACATTTCATGTTGTCTTCGTTGTCTAAATATATGGAAAAATTCAACCTGTATTGTTGAGCAAACCAGGTAACTTATGGCGTAAAGTCCATGGTAAGATAACTAGAAAACCAACTAATTTTAGCTGGTTCATTAACAAGGAACTTGCAGGCAGCGGTATGCCAACATCTTCAACTGAGCTAGAGTGGGTTATCAAACAAGGTGTCAAGTCTGTTATTACAATGACTGAAAATCCACTTCCAGAGTCCTGGGTTCAAAATGTAAAATATCTCCATATGCCTACCGAAGATTTCTCAGCACCTGACATGGAAAAAATTGATCATACTATAGACTTTATCCACGAGCGAATCAAAAATGGCGAACCCACTATGGTACATTGTGCTGCTGGTGTTGGCAGAACTGGCACCATACTTGCTTGCTATCTTATAAAATATCATAATTTTTCTGTGAAAGACGCAATTGACAAAGTGCGTAAAGAAAGACCAGGTTCTATCCAGTCGGAATCACAGGAAATAGCAATAGGTCTTTATCATAAATTTATCAACAAGTAATTACTCAGGTATTGAGGTCATTACCATCTTTCCGTTTTCAAGTTTGATGAATAGATATCTATTGTCCTTGAAGATCAATGTTATCTCATTATCTTTTTCTGACTTGTCTTCAACTTCAAGCAGTTCCTGCCCTCTTATTCCATCAAATTTTGTCATAAAATCACTCTACCAACTCCATTTATATCCTATTTGGTTATCTCAATTTCAATTTCTTTAGAATGTGATTTATCACTAAAGGGTTCTGTAAAATCATGTTTAAGCCAAGAAACAGAAACCTCTGCTCCGATCTTATGTTTTCCACTTCCAAGCTCAGATGCACCGAATTCCATTTTCTCATTAAAATCAAGAAGCAACTCCTGCGCTTCCACTTCTGTCATTGGAATAAATGGTTCAAAATTCTTTGCTATCTGTACCCACACCTTTTTTTCGGCTATTTGAGTAAGTTTTGGATTGCGTGTCCAAAAGATAGCCGCCTTTCTGTATGTATTCACTGGTTTTCCAAGATCACGTTTTCGTAGTCCGCCAGTGTAAAGTTTCACTGCATATTTTAGCTTGAAAGCGTTATCATGTTTGTTGTACGCTCTTTCCCAATTTTTTTCATTAAAGGCCTTACGGAGTGCACCTAAAACAGAAAATTTTACACCTATTGTGACATTATCATCTTCTGTGAATTTGTTATTTAATTTCTCAAGCTCGATCTCGCTGATAAAGTTCTTTTCACTACTCAACGTATCGTAATGATTTATATCCTCAATAAGTATTTTTTTTATCTACATGGATGCTACCATAACAAAATCTTCTCCAAAAGAAGTTTATCTAAACATAACGAAATCTGATATTGGTACATTATACATAGTCCAGCACGAACTCCTCAAAGAACCAGGCATCGAATTTGCTGGTGTTGTTATGAAACATCCTCTTACTAGAGAATACCAGATGCGTGTGAACACATCAAAAGGAAACCCATTAAAGGAAATAGAAAAAGCGACAAAAACCGCCCTTGAATATACAAACGAACTAAAGAAATTAGTAAATTCAAAAATCAAGGGTGTTTAAATGAAATTTTGCCCCAAATGTGAGGTGCGCTTAAAACAAGATAGTGATGACTCGAGTTTTAATTGTCCAAAATGTGGTTATACTGAAAAAGGTGCAAAGCATAGAAAACAAGAAAAAGGAGAAAGCAGTTCAACTATCAACATTTTAGATGAAAATGAAAAAAAAGAAACGTTACCAGTAATAAAAATCGACTGTGCAAAATGTGGACACACTGAAGCTGTTTGGTGGATGTTACAAACTAGAAGCGCAGATGAACCAACCACCCAGTTTTATCGTTGCACTAAATGTAGTTACACTTGGCGTAACTACGCATAACGTTTAACTTGAACGTGTTAGACATGTGATTAAGTTTGGTATTTTCAGCTAAAACTAGTGGTTCAGACGAATGGAAGGCAATTATTTCTGCGATCTCCACGCTTGTTGAAGAAGCAACATTTGAGTCAACTGTAGAGGGGATCTCATTTAGAGGAATGGATCCATCGCATGTAGCACTCATAGATATAGCGTGGCCAAACTCTGCATTTGAAAAATATGAATGTGATAATGACGTTAAATTTGGTGTAAGGATAGACGAGTTTTCTAAGCTAATTAAAAGAGCGGATAAAAAGGACAGCATTGAGATCAGCATTTCGGACGACAATCTCTTACTTGTAACAATAGGTAAAAATAAAAAATACAGAATGAGACTGATTGAGAGCTCCGCAACAGACACACCACTGCCAAAAATTTCATACAACGCAAAGATAGGCGTTACTTCTACGGAATTTGATAAAATTCTTGGCGATGTACAAGTGGTATCAGAATATCTATCCATAAACGCAACTACTTCCAAAGCAGAATTTTCTGGCAGAGGAGACTCTGGAGAAGCAGTGATAACTCTAGAAAAGGGAATGGCAGAGATGCCTGAGATTGATGTCAAAGAAGATAGTACAGCGACATATAGCTTGGAATATCTTAACAGCATTGTAAAAGCTGTAGGAACTATTGCAGGTACAGTAGTTTGTGAGTATTCAACCAAGATGCCACTGAGACTAGAATTCAAGGTTGCAAACGTAGGCAGAATTCATTTCTACTTGGCACCTCGTGTAGAAAGTTAAAGCATTTAAAGACAATTAAGAGCAGATATACTGAATTGAAACTTGTATTGAAATTTGGTGGAACATCAATTTCTTCTGTTGCTAACATTAGACATGTTGCAAAGCTTATCTATTCCCTCTCAAAACAACACAAGATTGTTTCTGTCTTCTCCGCAATAAGCGGTGTTACAGATGATCTAATACGAGTCTCTACTTTAATCCAAAAAGGTAACAAAGATGCTGCAAAAAACCTAACAAAAAAAATCATCAACAACCACATGCAGATGGCAAACGGTTGCGTTAAAAATCCAAAAATAAGAAGAGAGTTAATTGAAAAGATGAAGAATGTTCTTTCTGAGCTTGAGGAATTGTCGCATGGAATGCTTTTACTTGGTGAGGTAACTCCTCGTTCATCTGATTATCTCATATCCTTTGGCGAAAGACTGTCTATCAATTTAGTTACCTTTGTGTTACGTGATCTAGGTTGTAAAGCTCAAGCACTTACAGGCAAAGACATCGGCATAGTGACAGATTCAAATTTTGGTGAAGCTAGGCCACTTATGGATACAACCAAACTCCGTGTATCCTACACAATAGAATCGCTCTTGGCAAAAAAAACCATGCCTGTTATAGGTGGCTTTGCAGGTGCCGATCAACACGGAAACATCACTACCTTTGGCAGGGGTGGCTCTGATTATACTGCAACAATAGTAGCTTCTAGCATAAAGGCAGATGAGGTCTGGCTAATGAGTGATGTCGATGGACTTATGACAACTGATCCAAAAATTGTAAAAAATGCCAAGGTCCTCAAAGAAGTCTCTTATCCTGAAGCTATGGAGATGGCTCTCTTTGGTGCAAAATACATACATCCTCGTGCACTTGAACCATTAGTTACAAAAAAAATTCCACTCAGAATAAAAAGTACCTTTAATACAAAAAATTCAGGCACTCTTGTGAGCACATCTCCAAGTGCTGATACTCAAAAAACTGTCAAGTGCGTTAGCGCGATAAGACATACTGGGCTAATTGATGTTAGGGGTGGAAGTATGGTAGGTGCACCTGGAACTGCCGCTACAATATTTTCTACTCTGGCAAAAGCAGGAGTTAACATAATGATGATCTCGCAAAGTCCTTCAGAATCAAGCATTTCGATTATTGTAAAAAAGAACGATCTAGATAAAGCAGTAAATGTACTTGAAATGAACTTACTGGGCAAGATAATTAAGAAAGTTGAGGTTACAGTTGATGTTGCTATAATTGCATTGATAGGCTCTGGAATGAGAGGAACAGTTGGTGTTGCTTCCAAAGTATTTGCAGCGGTAGCAAAAAAAGGAATTAATGTTGTTATGATTGCACAAGGTTCATCTGAGCTTAATCTTGCATTTGTAGTCAAAGATTCTGATTGTAATACTGCTGTACAGGCACTGCACGATGAATTTGAGCTTGCAAAAATAAATTGACCTCACATACTAGCTTCACAAATTGGAACGAATCTGGAAAAAAACATTTATGTAAATTAGTGATTTTGACGCCATGAACAAATACATAGTTATAATTACAATTTCTATCGTTGTAACTGGGATCTTCTCTATACCCTTGCTTGTAAACGAGACTGCTAATGCAAAGACACTAAAAAAGATACAATTTACAAAAACACTAACTTCCATGCAAGATCCAGGTCAAGGTCATGAAAGTCACCAACTTGCAATCATCCTATCACCAAACATGAATACACTTTATGATGGTTCATTGACATATACCGCAAGCGAACCAGTTCAGATTGTTGTTCTTCACGAAATTAACAAAGATGATGCTAAAGGGCAACCAACATGGACAGTAGACGGTAACACTGTCTTTGGTCTGACACTTGTAGACCCCGGCACAAACGCAGGTTCATTTGAATTCACTGGTGCGGCACTTGCTTTGCATACAAAGAACACAAACAAATTCACTGCAACAGTCAGTGTAGATGGTTGGCTACGGGGACAAACACCCGAATTAATGGAAAAGAAAATGGAAACTCCTATTGTAGAACCATCTTCGAAGTTATCAAGAACAAACGTTCCTGCAGAAATTCCATTACACAAAGCGTTCTTTGATGAAAAGCCTGTTTACTATGTCATAACTGACACAAATGATAAGGCACATGCTAAAACAATCTCAGAAAAACAGAAATGGAAAGTGGAGATGGCGCCTCCCCTAGGCAAGACTCCAAAAGAAGCGCTAGAAGATGTCTACATATTTCAAAATGGCATTAAAGGCAATGGAATCTTTGGATTCCAAGAGGAAGTCTTTTCAAGTACACCCGCACAAACTGAAAACTACAGTGCGATACGAGCTGTTACCAACGTAACATGGAAAAATGAGAACAAAGTGGAGACTCTAGACTCTGTACAAAAGATTCTTGATGCACAAAAGGCAGGCAACGTACTACTTGAGACCACAGATGTGATCATAAACATGCCACAGATTGTGTGGCCTGATGGTAAAATGCCTGTAAAAGAGGACAAGACTTTGACCGATGAGACACCATATGGAGAAGGACAAATTCTTGACATAAACACAGAAAAGATGACTGTTACTTTTGTTGCGCATAGAGGGTGGGGACCGGATGGTAGGACAATCTACTATATTGTAACAGATGCAACGCCTTCAGGACCTGCTGGCATGATGGGAGTAACAGACGCACCAACTCTTGCAAAAACGATAGCTACTCCAGCAGCCGTGGATCTATTCCAGTTTACCAATGGTCTAAAGGGTTCAGGGCCACTGGGTTTCCAGCCAGGAATTGCTGCGGCAGTACCGGGCGATGATGCATACAGTCCATTATGGAGAATCTCTGTGATTACATGGAAGGATCCTACAAAGGCAACAGTACTTGAAACAATAGCGGACATTAATGCAAAGAAATCAGCTGGTGATATAACAGTAGAATTGGCACGACCAATGAATAGTGATCACATAGTAAACTGTCCGTTTATAGATCCCTTCCAATAGGTAAGAATTTCTTTCTCTTTGAAAACGGATAAATTGTCTTAAAAAAAGAATTACCTAATGCCCGGAAAATTATATATCGTTGGCGTGGGACCAGGTCATCACGATCACATGACTTTTCGTGCAAAACAAGTAATTGAAGAAAGTGATACAATTGTAGGATATGAAACCTATGTTGATTTAGTAGCTGATCTTATTGAGGGAAAGGAAGTCTATAGGTATGCAATGACCCAAGAGGTAGAACGTGCACATCAAGCTATAGATCTTGCTAAAGCAGGCAAGATAGTTTCTCTTGTCTCAAGTGGAGATCCAGGAATATACGGCATGGCAGGACTCATCTATGAAATCCTTGCAGAAACAGGTTGGGATAGAAAAGACGGGCTATATGTTGAGGTGGTACCAGGAATATCTTCACTTAATTCTTGTGCCGCACTAGTTGGTTCTCCACTCATGACTGATTTTGCAGTTTTGAGCATGAGTGACTTATTGGTGCCATGGGAAATCATAGTAAAGAGAGTAGAAGCAGCTGCTCAAGGTGACTTTGTTATAGTTATTTACAATCCTTCAAGTAAGAAAAGAATTCATCAACTTCAAGACACAAGAAAAATTTTACTAAAATACAGATCTCCTACCACACCGGTTGCAATAATAAAAGGAGCATATAGAGAATCTCAAGAAGTAGTACTTACTGATCTTGAAAACTTGGAAAACCATTCTGACAAGCTTGGTATGATCAGTACAGTAATTATTGGTAATTCGTCCACTTTTAGATACAAGGATATGATGATAAACCCGCGTGGCTATACATCTAAATACAATATAGTCTCTCCTCAAACAAACAAAAAATAACATGAAATCAATCCAAGTGGGTCTTACTTTACCGCAAGGATGGCTTGATGAGTTTCCTGATAACAACAGCTACAACCAATTTCTATTTTCCAAATCTGTGGCACTAAAAGCTGAACAGCTTGGTTATGACACAGGTTATGTGTACGATCACTTCATTCCTTACTATGGCGACAAGCGAACCACGCCCTTTTTTGAGGCTTATACACTTCTTTCAGCAATTGCAAGCGTAACATCAAAGCTAAGAATTGGGCAAGTTGTTACCTGTAATTCATATCGTTCACCTGCACTTTTGGCAAAAATGTCTTCTACCCTCGATGCTATTAGTAACGGTAGACTTGAGTTTGGGATAGGTGCTGGTTGGTTTGAATATGAATACAATTCATACGGCTACCGTTTTGATAATGCTTCAACAAGAATTGAGCAACTCGATGAATCAATCACCATAATAAAAAAAATGTGGCAAAAAGAAAAATCAAATTTCAAAGGAAAGCATTATTTTGTAAAAAACGCTATTTGTAGCCCAAAACCTATACAAAAACCACATCCACCCATAATGGTTGGCGGTGCTGGCCAGAAGTTAATATCTGTAGTTGCAAAACATGCTACACGATATAATCATCCATTTGGAACACCAGAAATTTTACAAGCCAAAATAGAACTACTTCAAAATAGTTGCAAAAAAATTGAACGCGATTTTGAAGAGATTGAAAATTCTGTTTTATTACGTGTACTAGTAGGAAAAGACAAAGACGATGTAAAACACATTGTAGCTGGACTAAAAAAGAAAAACGAATCTGTAACAGAATTTGTTACACGTTCTCAGGATAGTATAGCACTTGGCACTCCAGATGATGTAGTTGAATATTTGAAAAAATATATAGACATTGGTATTCGTTACTTTATTGTAAACTTTATAGGACTCTCAAATTCGCTTGAAATGCTCTCACTGTTTTCAAAAAAAGTACGACCTAAGCTTAACTAGATCTTTTTATTGCTTCTATTATCTCATCTTTTAAGATAATATTTTTTCTTATAGGCGAAATTATCTTAATTAGATATGTTTCCACTGTCTTCTTGAGATCTGAAGGATGTAGTTTTTTTTGTATAAAATCTGATTCTAGCTGTGAGTAATTAGTGTATGAAACATTACCACCAAACTTTGAAGATCTTTCAACTAAAACCTCTTTAAATTCATGAAGTATTACATATCTAGAAATCTCAAGTAATGGATTGTTTTCTACAACTCCCTCTGGGCACCATGCCTTCTTGATCTTGGATTGTATCTCTTCATCAGTATCATGAATAAATATTCCAGAGGCAGGTTTTGTTTTGCTCATTTTGCTTGAAATTTTAGAATCTTCTTCGGAAGTGAGTTCCGGTTCTGATAGCCCAGGAAGAAGATGATGATGAATGGCTACAGGAACCTTCCAGTTCATTTTTGGGAAAACCTCTCTTACAAGCATGTGAATCTTTCTCTGATCCATTCCGGCGTGAACTATATCAAGATCCATAGTGTGGATGTCCACTGCCTGCATGGGTGCGTAAAGCATCTGAGCCAAGTCAAGCTTGTCTTTTTCCGATCTTCCCATGATTGTAAGTGTCCTCATTGCACGTGGAAGAGAAATGTGCTTTGCAAACTGTATTAGCTCAGTCCAGTACTCTCTTCTTGATTCGTAAAGCTTTGAACCTTGTAGTATTTCTATGCCAGGACAGAGAAACTTAAAGGCGCTAGCATAATATTCTGAAACACTCCTTATTGTTTCTAAATTCCCACCAAGCTTATCATTGATAAAAGTGTGCCAATCTGCCAAAAAAACAGTACAGTGCACACCAGCTTTGATAAAATCGTTGATCTTAAAACAAGTAAGTATGAGACTGCCAAGATGTAAAAAACCAGAAATTTCTAGCCCTATGTAGTGTTTCGGGTGCGCATTTGTATTGAAAAGATTTGCAAGCTCTTCATTTGTGACCACTTCTTCGGTAGGTTCCTTTGTAACAAGAGCAATTTTTTCTGTAACATCCAATTCGAATCAGATTTCCTTTGTAAGCCTATAAAGTTACGCATTAAGTTCATGTTCTTGTTTTCTTGGTCTTGTACTAAGATAGAGTGCATGTGAACTTATGATTAGTGCAGCAAGGAACATCTTTGTCGCAAAAACTAGATTCCATGGTCTTGTAGGATCTGGATAAGCAATTGTAAGTGAATCTATGTCGGGAACTTTACCATCTACAATACTTGCAGTAATTTGTGCATTAAGTACTGTGAAATTATACATTAATTCATAAAGGCAAATTGCAGCAAATCCAACAAGCATTAGCTGTACAAGTGACATCTTCCAAGAAGAAAGACTAGTAGTTTTCTTCCATCCAATCCTTGTTACACAATACCATCCTACTACAGAAGAGAAGAATAGCCACGTTGTCAATTTGGCAAAGTGTTGGTAAGGAAATTCGGTTTTTACTAATATCTCTCCTAAGACATACGTTCCTTTCTCTGACCATTCTTCAAACATTGCATAGATTCCAAACGCAGTTATGGATGCCATTATGATGGCACAAGCGTAGAAAATATACAAAAATATCTTGTATCCAGTTTCATGTTCCTGTAAGTGGACTTTCATTTAATTCTGATTCATGACCACTAAAATATAAAAATTGGTTTTGGTGTAATTAAAGAGGTTTATTAGAGTATTTATAATCATCAACTGATACTTGAAAATTCCAATAAACATTCCTGTTATTGGCAAGGAGGAGGTAGAAGAAGTACGAACCGTTCTTTTAGAAAAATCGCTTACTTCAGCTGCAAACTCAGGCGGTAGACGTGTTCAAGAATTCGAGAAACTTCTTTCTTCATTTGTTAAATCAAAATATGCGGTGGCAGTAAACTCCGGTACCTCTGCGTTACAAGCAGCACTTTATGCGCTTGATCTCAAAAAAGGAGACGAAGTTCTTCTTCCATCATTTACTTTTGTTGCAACTGCCAACGCTGTAGTATCAGTTGGTGCAAAGCCAGTCTTTGTTGACATTCTAAAACAGAACTATACCATGGATCCTAATGATCTAAGAAAAAAAATTACAAAAAAATCCAAAGTAATAATTCCGGTACATCTGTATGGTAATATGGCTTACATGAACAAAATTTCTGAGATTGCTAACAAACACAATCTGGAAATAATTGAAGATTCAGCACAATCTCTTGGCTCAACCTACAAAGGAAAGCACTCTGGAACCTTCTCCAAAATTGGTTGCTTTAGTATGTATGCCGCAAAGGTAGTAACATCTGGTGAAGGTGGCGCTATTGTTACAAATGATAAAAAAATATTCGAAAAGCTTCGTAAGATAAGAAACCATGGAATGCTACATGGTAATGATACTAGACTCCTTGGTTTGAACTTAAGACTACCTGAAATTAGTGCTGCAATAGCAAAAATACAGATGAAAAAGCTAACCAAATTCCTAAATCAAAGACGAAAAAATGCTAAAATTCTAAGTGAACTTTTGTCAGATTTGGATATCACAATTCCCCATGAAAGAAAAGGGGAAAAGGTGAATTGGTATCTTTATACAATAGCAACTAAAAATAGAAATAAAATTATGAAAAAACTGAACTTGAAAGGAATAGGTGCCACAGCGTACTATCCAATTCCTGTACACAAAACACCATTTTATAATAACAAAACAAGACTACCTGTTACCGAATGGGCAGCTTCACATGTTCTTAGCTTACCAGTACACCCACTTGTAAGCAAACAGAATCTCTATCAAATTGCACAAATATTAAAACAAGTTGTTAAAAGATGAACTTAGGAAACATAGCTGGCGAAATATGCAAAGCACTTTTCCCAATTGATGAAGAAATATTTTTTGGAAATCCTAATTCCTCAGTTGCGGTGTGTACTCTATCTAGTCTGAAACTACTAAAAGAGATTGCAGATTCCACCCTCATGTCAAAAATTGCTGTGGTAGGAAGATTGCTTTCTGAGAACAAAGGAATTGATGCACTAGTTAAATATGTAATATCAAACAAAAACATAAAGATAATTTTCATTTGTGGAAAAGATACTCCGGGACATAGATCAGGTCATTCACTTCTTAATCTCTATAAAAATGGAGTAGACTCTGATGGAAGAATAACTGGTTCATCCAGTCCCGATCCTGTATTGACACTAACACAATCACAAATTGATAAGTTTCAGAAACAAGTACAACTAGTCGACAAAATAGGTGAAACAAGCATATCAGAAATCAAACTTTCAATTGATTCTATAATACGGATCTAGTAGCTGTTTTTCTGTCTTTCTTGATTAATCTTATTTTTCTTTTGGTACTCTTTTAAAATATCATCAGGCGTCATATTCAATTCAAGAGATGCTTGAATAACGAAATGCCATATATCAATAAGCTCCTCACGAGCAGCTTCTTTGTCAAATGCGATTGATTTTTTCCACCATTTCCAATTTGTTGTACGCTGCAGTTCTACAGCTTCATGTATTATTGCTGTACAGAGAGCAGATATTTTTCCTTCAACATCTTTTGGATATCTCTCAAGATTCATCATTCTCTCAAGATTCTTTTGCAGCTTGAAGATTGATTCTAGTCTGTCTTCCATGGGTTTGATTTTGATTTGATATCTATAACCTTTGTTAGAAGCGAACCATACTCTTGTATTGCCTAAACCTTTTTTGGATCTGGGATTTTTTCAGTTTAGTTATACCATCTACACCATACTTTTCTACTGCAAATGATCCCATTATGTTTCCATATACAGCAGCTTCTCGAATGATTGAGATTTTTGTACTGTTCTTACTTGCCAGATAACCAATCATACCTCCAGCAAACGAGTCTCCTGCGCCTGTTGGGTCCACAATATTTTCCATAGAAAATGCAGGTGAAGGAAAAACTACATCTTCATAGAAAAGAAGCGAACCATGCTCACCTTTCTTTATAATTACATATTTTGTACCCCACTCCATTATTTTTTTGGCACATTTTATCAAGTTCTGGGTCTTGGTCAGAAGCTTTGCCTCTTCATCGTTTATTACAACTGAATCCACACCTCGTATCATTTTTATGACATCATTTCTTTTTGTTGAGATCCAAAAATCGATTGTATCGCACATAGAAAATTTGATCCCATCAAACTCACCTATGATTTTTGTGTTCTGTGCAGGATCATTATTTGCAAGATAAACAAATTCCGATTTTTTGTATTCTTCTGGAACTATTGGTTGAAAGTTTCCAAGAACATTAAGTTCTGTTTTGTTTGTTGTTCTGTGGCTTAATGTCTCGTCGTAACTTCCATCATATCTGAAAGTCTTTCCATTTTCACGAACAAGTCCCTTTAAATCAATAAACTTGTTTAAAATGTTGTAATAGCTTTTTGGAAAGTCCCGACCTATTACAGCTATTATTCTTGGTTTTGTAAAGTAACTTGCTGAAATTGCTGCAAAGGTAGCAGCGCCCCCAAGTGCATTTTTTAAAACCTTCGTGGGAGTTCTTATAGTATCTAGTGCTACTGAACCAAAAACAGTAAGCATGTTTTGCTGGTTTATTTACCGTGTATAAATTCTCTGGCTTCTTCTTGTGTTGGATAATATATAAATGGAATATTAAGTGAAGTAAATAACAAATTGTATCTGCTTATTCCAACAAGTTTTAGTGACGGAGTATTTTCACTTTTTTCATATTTATCAAGGATTGCGTTATCAGCAAGGAATGGTGTCTGTACCATGATCTTATCCATAGCAGGTACGATAGTTGGATCTAATATCCCTGCACCAAGATTCTCGCCTTCAGCAGATATCAAAAAGTCTGTTTTCCCTACATTCAGAATCATAAGTGATGGATTTTCAAATTCTAACTGTATTTGGTAAAGTGTGCCCACATCGGTCCTTTCCACTATTTCGCTATTTTTCATAGATACATGAAGCTGTAGAACTGCAGCGTACTGAGAAAAAATAAACGCACCAATGACCCCAGCTATTATAATTGCTATTTTGGATTTTCTTTGCACATCATTCTAGAATGGCGTTCCTTTTTTAGTTCATTTAGGAAAAAAAACCAAATTCTATGTGTAAAAGTTTTGATCAATTTTCTAAGTTGCTTAGAGCTAGTAGGATAAATGAAAATACACAAATGAGTATATGAAATGGCCAAAATCAGGCTAAAATTCGGCCCAAATGAGATCGAGGTAGAATCAAAGGACTTCTACGTAGATAACCACAGTGTGGACGAAGTTATAGGCAACTTGTCTAGATTCGTGGCAGAGAATAAGACAGAAAACACTCATTCCTACGACCAAACCTTTGAACCAAATACAAATTACCTAAACTCGCTTGAAGATGCTGAAATTCACGAACCAGAATTTACTCAACCAATATCAATACACGAAAGCCAGATTCGAAGTAAAATAAACATACTTGTGCGAGATTCTTTTTTTGAACAACCACGAACAGTTTCAGAAGTCGTAGCGCAACTTTATGAATATGGGTGGGCTGCGAGACCTCTAGATGTATCAAAGGTACTAGCAAACATGGCCTTTTACAGAGAGATCCAAAAAGACTCACAAGAAAAGCGTAGCTATTACTCTACACCAAAGATTACAGTTTAAGCAGAGTAACCACAAATCTTACAGGAATCAAATACATCTCCCTCTAGGTGATCAAAATGGGCATTGCATTTTTTGCAAGTGTGATGCATGTCAAAATACCCATTACCATCTATTTCACCTACGCGATTGGATTCCAGATCTGCACTTCCACATTTTATACAATGGCAACCACACTGCATAAAATCTGTTAACGTAATACCGCTAATAATCTAGCGGAAATTGAATTTGTTTCTGAACTGTAGAACAAGAACTGCAGAAATTCCTATAGCAAGGGGAACAAAGAGTGGGAACTCGGGAACTACTGTTGTACCTATAATACGTATTGTGCCAGATGTATCTGGTCTGAATCCAAGCCAAACATGGGTGCCGTTATTATAAAATTCCCTGTTGAGAGTTTTATTACTATTCAGATATACCTCATAAGGTTCCCACAAGAGATCTAGTGAAACAATCACAGTAACTAGTGGATTTCCTTTAGTAACATCAAAGGTTATGCTTTTTGTAGGCTGGTTAAATTCAAACTGGTCTACATTTGTAAGAGTTCTAATTGCCACCGTGAATTTCTTGTCTTCCCATTCTACTTGTTTCAAAACCACAGGTTCGTCAATAACATATTCTAGAGTCATGTGACCCCCATGATGTCGTATTCCCTTTTCTCCAATATACACAGCCCTATCATTAACCCATATCATATCAACAGCCTTTGGGAAGTACATGTTTGTAATTGTCGCCGCATTAAATTCCCATGTCCAGACACCATCTTTCAAAGATAAAACATCAGTCAGATCATATTTTATGAAAATCATATCATTACCTGAAGGAGGTAATACTATAGCTATGGGATATTTCTCTAAAGTCAAGTACTGCACTTCATTACCGTCCCTGTCCGTGACTGAAAGGTTACCCATATTACCTTCATAGGCATCAATCTGTAGAGTTTTCGTACTTCCTTTTACCTCGTGTACCACATGGGCTATTCCTTCTTCATCTATTGTGATCTTAACTGTTTGTTCCGGTATAGCTCCAAGTGTTATTTCTTGAGCAAAAGCTTGTGACATTGACAAAAGCATCCCAGATATGATTACAATTGTAAGTAATTTACGCAATCAAGTCACCTATTCTGATATTGTCACATGAATCATTTTTGCTTCTTGATGTGGACAGTCATTTTTATCTCGTGGCAAGTTTACTATTTTATCTGCAGCATTCATTCCTTCTATAACCTGACCAAAGACCGTATACTGTCTGTCCAAAAAAGTACTATCAGTAGTAACTATGAAAAATTGAGAACCAGCACTGTTTGGATCCGTTGCACGTGCCATGGAAACTACGCCACGAAGATGTGATTTGGAATTAAACTCGGCCTTTATAGTATGACCAGGACCCCCCATACCCCATTTGCTCTTGTCTGGTTTCTTGGTATTAGGATCACCACCCTGAATCATAAACCCTGGGATTATGCGATGAAATAAAGTGCCATCATAAAACGAGCTTTGTGCAAGCTTTACAAAATTTCTTACTGTTTCTGGGGCTAGGTTTGGTAAAAGCTCAAAGACTATTTTACCAAAATTAGTCTCAAGCAGAGCCTTAGACATTCTCTGCAGCTACTTAATTTAATCATAAGAGTCTTGCTCTTCTGGAAGGCACTAATTTCTAACCATTGAAAAACCTACATAAATTGAATTAAACAATCTAATAATCTTAAAAATTCAGTTCAAAAAATCTAAAAGACAGTTTTTAACCCTGAAGAATTCAGACATAAGAAAACCAATATACACAAAAGACCTTTGTGTCTAAAAATAAGATGTATGACACATGCAAGCCTCTGTAGTGCGTAAATATACAATAATATCTTTTATCACACGCTTATTAGCTGTTAAAAGGAATAACCTAATCGAAATATTTTTTCGATTTTTAACTATTATGCGATTCTACTAAAAACATAGTAACAGTCTTATATAGAAGATCTGAAAAATAAAAATCGTGAATCGTTCTACTCAAAGCACAAACATTAAAGAGGCAATCAACGCGCTGCTTGATAAAGGGTTTACAGATAAACAAGACATCTATTCAAAAGTAGTTGAGGAGCTTGGTGTTCCAAGACCAACTGTAAGGCGAGTCGCGCGAGATTTACGAAATGAACTTTTACAAAAAATTCAGATTTTGCAATCCGAGGTTCCAAGACCTGGGTATTTTGGCAATAAAGATAATGGAAGCGTTACTGCCTAGCAAAATCTTTTCTTTTTATAATTTGGTCTTTCGCATGCGATAATTTTCATTACTATTTATATCTAGGCAGATTTCTGAAGTGAAATATGGGACACATTCCTACAGCTACAGTTGGTGCCCTTGCCGTAGTTCTTTCAGGATTGTATTTTGTACTTCCTGAGACACTGCACTTTACCATGACGGTGTTCATTACAGCTGCATGGTTTCTAGTTGCTATATGTTGGCTTGCACAAAAAAGTGCTGATTACCTGCACAAACATGATTCAGGACATGAAGTAAAAAAAAACTGACTGAACTTCCTAATCATACATCGCAAACGGTGCCCGTAAGCTCAGACGAACTACACAGAGCAAAGAATCAGCTTATGGCAGAACTGGAGGAACTGCAAGACAGAGTAAAAATTAAGGACAATGAGATAGAGAACCTAAAGGCTGAGATTGCTAATCTAAAGATGCTAGCAACCAACGAAAACTCAAAACGTAAAACTAGGAAAAAATAATCTTATTTGCAGTGTTCACAACAATGACCTTCATGATTTTGTTTACAACTAGGGCAACTTACAGCTCCACCAAAATGGCAATTGCAATTACAACCGTCATTTAGTTTATCTTTTGTCATCAACTGATATGGACAAGTAATACGTCAGCTTAATATGTAACTTTTTCAAGAGAAATTACGTGAAATCTATTATAGGTTTAGGACTTGCTGCACTTACTGCGTTACTTGTCATGTTCCCTAACCCTACATCATCTGTATCCGAAGAATTTAATTTAGATCCAAATCTTATTACAGATGACCAATCAATTGTATTGGAAAAGAAGACCATACCAATGCATATAGTGGCAGACAACAAACTGCCATGGGGTTTTGTTGAAGGTAAGGTAGTAAATCCTGTAGAAGGATATCCTGTTATAATTCAGATATACAAAGATGGCAAACCAGTACACTTTGCACAAACTGATGTCAAAGAAGATGGTTCTTATGAATACAAATTTAGAGTTAGAAATGTGGATGGTGATCAAGTGATCAACATCTTCCAAGGAGATTATACTGTCAAAATCTTCAAGACAGTTTATGCTACACCTCACGCAAGCGTAGTTTAAGAAGCAAGCTCTAACGTCTCATCAACAAGCTCACGCAGTCTAGTCATTGCATTTTCATCAACCATCTTACCATTTTTGATCTGCTCTACAGTTACATGTACTGCTTTAGGATTTGTTAATACCCTGAAGTACGACATTAGTCCAGTGATCATATAGTGGACATTCGTGAAGCTTATACTTCCTGATGACATAATTGCAATTCCAGCTGTTTTGCCAGCAGTTTCTTTGTAATTGATGTACTCAAAGAGATTTTTCAAAGCAGAACTTAAAAGTGAATTGTAAATAGGAGAACCAACAAGCCAGACATCTGCCTCAGTAACATCTTTTGCTGCTTGTTTAGTTCTTTCGTTGTAGTTTTCTCCGGGCCCACGATAACACTCTACCCCACCTGTTGATAAATCAATGAACTTTGTATCAGCATTTTTTGTCTTAGCATAGTTGTACAAATATTCCATCATGACTTGAGTATTAGCACCCTTTCGGGGACTACCAGAGATCACAACAACTTTCATTGTGACTTAATCAATTCATATTGTATTTAAACCAAGTAACCAGAAATATTAAGATCTACAACTTGAAATCAACCTAGAATAATTATGATTGTATTGGAATATCTACGGTTATTGCTTGTGACTTATTTTTTATATTGATATTATTATGCAACAGCCTCAGGAATTGGCTTCTCAGGTTCTTTCTCTTTGAGCTCTTTTTGTCTTAGTTTTGTCAGATATTCTTCTATCATTGCATATTCTATTTCATTACACATATGATAATAGTAGAATCAAAAGTATAAAAGAAAATCTCTGTAACATGTAAAGGCAGCTATCTTTTCATCAGTTAATAAAGGCGGGCTCGGAGGGCTTCGATCCCTCGACCTGTAACTTAGGAGGCTACCGCGCTATCCATGTTGCGCGTCGTTTAGACTCTGCGCCACGAGCCCAGCAAAAATCAAAACTAGTAACCATTTAAGCGTAATCAAGATTTGATACTATCATCTAGTGAATCTGACGCCAGCTTGGATCATCCACTTTGTTCCATTTCTCATAATAAACAACATCCTTCAAATCAAGCCTTGGAAGCCACCCAGCAGTCTCAAGATCTGGTTTTTGCACAAACTCTGAGACATGACCAAGACACAAATACGCAATAGGAACAACATGATCTGGGATATCAAGGATTTTCTTAAGGTCATCATTAGAAAGAATACTAACCCAGCCTAATCCAATTCCTTCTGTTCTTGCTGCAAGCCAAAGGTTTTGTATTGCACAACAAACACTGTAAATCCCCGTTTCAGGAATGCTGGTTCTTCCTATTACAAAAGGTCCAAACTTTAAAGGATCATAAGTCACACAAATGTTTACTGCAGAATCCAAAATCCCTTCTAGTCTTAAGGATAAATACTTTGATCTCTTGGGTTCTTCAACAAGATTTGAGGAGCGTTTTCTTTCAGAATCAAAAGAACCCTTGATTTTTTTTCTTGTTTCCATGTCTTTTATAAGAATAAAATTCCATGGTTGAGAAAAACCAACAGAAGGTGCATGATGAGCGGCATTCAAAATTTTGGACAAAATTTTGTCATCTATTGGTTCTGACGTAAAATGAGCTCTCACATCACGTCTAGAAAAAACCGCCTTGTAGAAACCGTTTTTCTCATCTTTTGAGAAATCACCATTCATGGGGTACTCATCAAAAACAATGCATATTATTCTTGTTTTCTCAAATTAAAGGTTAATAACGTCTCCAAGAAGAGTCGTATTTTATTGGGCCGATCGTCTAGTTGGTTAGGATACCGCCCTGACACGGCGGTGGTCGAGAGTTCAAATCTCTCTCGGCCCATCTATTTTATTATACACAGCTGTAAAGGAGAAATGTGGTTAGGTTCACTTTAAAGGAAATAGGTTTCTTGAAAAAAAACGAGGCATGCAGAATAGCAACGTCGCGTGATAATATACCACATGTAACCCCAGTTACATACTATTTTGATGATGGATATTTCTACATTGCAACTGATTATGATACAAGAAAATATGCTAACTTGAAAAAAAACAACAAGGTTGCACTTACTGTAGACATATACTCTGATGGAAAACATAAAGCAGTAATTATGCAAGGTACAGCAGAATTCATCGAAAGAGGCACAGAGTTCAAAAAATTATACAAGGTCTTTCACGAAAAATTCTCTTGGGTTAGAGAAATGCCTTGGAAGGAAGGAGAAGCGCCCTTTGTTAAGATAAAACCACTAAAAAAGACAAGTTGGGGTTTAAACTAGCTAAAGGCAGATTCAAATTGCTTATCTACTATGGCCCAAGCTGATTCTACGGTAAGAGAACCTTTTGCCATGTAGCTTACTTGCTCTCCATTTGTAATGGCAAAATATTCGTCAGCAACACGATCTGTATATACAAAGTTAAAGGCGCTGGTAAGTGTTACTGGTTGACCAGGATAGATTAACGCTCTCCCCGGCAGAGCTATATCTTCAGTACTGTAATCACCACTTCCAATATCCTTACCATTTGCAAACAATTCATAATTGATGTTAGATATAGTAGCCGTCTTTTTACCCGAATTTGTCACAAGGAAACTTATTTCAAGATTAGCACGATTGTCTATACTGTTTACCTCAAGTACCTTTACAGCAACTAAATCCAACTGTACCTTTTCAAGCTCAGGAATGTCCAAGTTTGCATAGTAATAATATCCAAGAAACCCAAGACCTAATGCCCCAAAGGCAGCAGCAATCACAACTCTTCCTCGGTTCACCAATTCAACAGCTACGGGTTTTATACAATTAAAAAACCCTTCTCGAATGCGAATAGATAATATTCATAATAATTGATAGATCGACGATGCCAATT
>JBBDNF010000063.1:0-2527 GCA_040877685.1 Nitrosopumilaceae archaeon | reverse complement strand
CGGTAAGGTGGTAGTAGAATTACCGACTGGCGTGGTGGTAGCAGAAATATCAGCTTGTGAAGAGCCATCCGCAGAAATCAATGCATCTGGATTAGAAGTGTCTACAGATTGTTCTTCAGGAGCAGGTTCAGTTACTGTTAACTCGGATGGGTTTGACTCGGTTGCATTGATTTCATCGGCGTATGCATCACTCCAATAAGTGGATGCAATGGATAGAGGGGTTACAGCAACCGATGTGAAAAGGATTATAATTAAAGTGAAACTAATAAATGATCTAATTTTTGAAACTTCTGATATTTTTTTCTTAGGTAGAAATAAAACAAAGCCAGCAAGAAGTGCCAGAAACAAAAGTGTTAGAGAGTAATGGAGATACCCAACATCAAATAGTTGTTCTGCATTTTCAGTATGGACTAGGCTAGAAATTCCAAAAAATGAAGTTATCTTGAAACTGATTGTATAAACTATATCTTCGGAGTATTGATTTGAAATTAGTCCTACTGCAAGAGCAGCTACTAAAACAAAGTATAGCTTACTCTTGAAGTTAACTAACGTTAGTCGCCACCTCTACTACCACTAAGAAATTACAGATCTTACAGATATTTAATCATGGCGTACTATTTTTGGAAATTATGTGCATTATGTGGCTTTAAAATGGCAAAAAATTGTAAATTATACACCAATGCCATAAAAATTGTGGACTCCACAATATCTCAATGTAACAAATGAGTTAATTTTTATAATTTCACTTGATTAGATAGTATACCTAACACAAGTCAAACCCATTAACTCGCTGAATTTCTTGCAATGACTAAATCAACTTTATAGTTAAGACTCAGCCGAGAATTAATATTTAATTTCCATGGAATATAGCTTGGACTTTTGGTGTTTTGTATAAGTATAAAACCAAGTTTCTTTAATTCAGTACGCAAAGATTTCTCATCTACTCTATGTTTTACAGAGTCTTTGGCTCTTTCAAAATCATAAGGATCAGAGATTACAAGAGTTCCCTTTAGCTGTGACGACATTACCTTTAGAAAATCAAATGGTTCAATTAGTTCTAGCACATTTAAACCGACCACCAGCCCAAACTTTGTTTTACCAAAAGGCGGTCTGAGTGAATTTGTAACAAAATAGTCCAAGTTTTTTACGTTATTCTTTTTGGCTTCTGTTATTGCAAAAAATGATTGATCGATACCAAATACAATCCTATGTTTTTGTGCCAAATAATGTGTGATATATCCTATAGAACAACCATGTTCTAACACCAAATCTGATTTAGGAAGTCTTTTAATAGCATTTTTAACGTGATTATAAAATTTTGATTTTAAACTATTCTTGTATGTTGTGATCCATCGCTTTTCAATTTGAGTTACATCGGTAGTTTGTCTATTAATTTTTTTAAGCGAGTTCTTTACAAAAGATTTTAGCGTTGGGTTCTTGGCTTGGTTCATTAAGTATCCTCCCAACTGTGCTCGATTAGACAGATACGAGACAAAATCAGACCACAGTATTGGTATTTTTGAGATTATTGGATATCTGCTGTTACAGTTTAAACATAAAAGAAAGCCTTCCTTAATTTCGTTTGATTTTTCAAACACCTCTAGCTCCAATTTAGAGCTACAGTTAACGCATCGTAAGTATTCTAGACTAAACTTTTGCATTGTAGATAAAAATATTCATGCCAGTAAAAAATTAATCTACATACACCTGATGGGGCTTTGGATGACAATCATTCAATCAAGGAGTTATTTGTGAGAAAGAGCTGTTTGGAATTTTAAGATCCTCAAACGTTTCCGGGTGTATAATTTTTGCCAAGATTTCTATGCCTGTAATTGTTCTTGGACCTGACTTGCTAAAATAAGAATTGGCGTCTACTGCATAGACCCTGTTGTTTTGTAGTGCTCGCAACAATTTCCATTGAGTATTATTTGCAAGCTTTGAATATTCTTGGCGGATTCGGTTTATATCAAATCCACATGGCATCAACACTACAATATCTGGATCAAACTTTATCGCTTCTTCTATTTTCATTCTTCTTGAGGGTTCGCCGACCGCGCTTAAACCATTTATTCCAGCTGCAATCTCAACCATTTGTGGCACCCAATGGCCTGCAGTAAATAGTGGGTCAAGCCATTCTATGCAAAGAACTTTTGGTCTTGATTTTGTGGATTTACTTTTTACATATTCGATGCGTTTTTGTAGAGAATCTATCAACTTTTGAGCCTCGTTTATCTTGCCAATTTTTTTTGCTACCTCCAATATGCCTGCTAAAATATCATCAAGGTTATGCGGGTCAAGAATTACCACTTCGGGTTTGTTGTTTAGAATAGAAACTGCTTTGCTTATCTCTTTGGTAGTTGGTGAACAGACATCACATATTCCTTGTGCAACAATAAGATCTGGATTTGCATTCTTTAGGATTTGTTCATCTACTAGGTAAATATCACCACCTGAATGCATCAACTCTACAATCTGTCTGTCTATCTCATTGCTACTCATCTTAGTAGGATCAAAAGAGGAATGTATT
>JBBDNF010000062.1:0-66402 GCA_040877685.1 Nitrosopumilaceae archaeon | reverse complement strand
ATAATAAAGACACTTATTCAGGAAGCTTAATTTTTCTCGTTGCGGGGGTCGCCTAGCCTGGTCAACGGCGTAAGGCTCAGAACCTTATCTCTTAGGAGTTCGTGGGTTCAAATCCCACCTCCCGCATATTTGTAAATGCATTAACTTATGCAAGAATTAGCCAACAACTTTAAACCCAAGTTAATGATAGGTTCAACAATGGGAAAAATCAAACGATCAACTGGTCGTGGTACGGGAATTCGTGAAGAGGATGAAAAGCCAGAGAATTGGGCAGGAGATTCATACCGAGAATACCAGAAAAAAAGACAGGAAGAGCTTGGAAAAGACTTCAAATTAAGTAGCGGGCGAGGCACTGGAATCAAGGAGTGGAAAGACGCACCGGAAAAATCATCCACGAAAGGATACACTGTTAGCACTGGCCGGGGCACAGGAAAGCGTAAACTCGAATAATTGTTCACTTGATAAAAGAAAATCAGTGAACAAATAGTATTTCTTTAATATAGGTTGAAATAAGATTTTTAAGAATAGCATGAAAAATTTATAATCCATTAGCAGGTTCACGAGGCACTGGTAGCTACACTGCGGAATTCAACACAAAAAATTATGTCTTCACAGTAGTAGACGATTCTATAGTTGACAAGGTAATATCTGCAATAATTGATGCTGCAGGAACAGGTTCTGCAGGTGACGGAAAGATCTTTGTTACTACTGTAGATGATGCTATAGACATAGGAAGTAAACAGAAGGGTATCCACGCAATTTAGCTGTAAACCAAAAATTCTTGATGTGTTTATTGTTCCCTTAATTTGAGAGCTTTATTGACTATGGTTTCATGATCTGCATCTGCATCAGTTGTTATGTAAAGTAAGAGTTCATCGTTTAATGGCATGGTTATTCGTTTAATCTTTTCATAAACTGCCAGAACATATTTGCCATGGCCGATCTTACCAGCAAACTCATTACGATTTCTCCACGCATTCACAGCTTGTTGAAGTGATTTTTTGCTTTCATCTGAATTCAGTAGATTACTTGTACCTTGACGATGTTCACTATGAGCTACTCTACCACTCATGTCACATATTGTGGCAAAACGAATCTTTGGATCTATTGCCATAGCTTTTTCGCATGTAGCTCTATATTCCACATTATTCAAAATAATCTGTAAATGATAAAGTTTTTGCTTGTAACTAACATTTGGATAGTCTACAGTAAGATTTCTTAATTTTTTGAGCGTAATTGTTCTTTAATCTTGTTTTCGAGTATCTGATTTATCATTTTACCATCTACCTTTCCACGCATTGTTTTCATTGCAATTCCCATTAATGGACCAATTGATCTTAGACCCTGTTCTTGAATAATTTTCAGATTTGCTTCTACAATGTCAGTTAACAGTCTGTCCAATTCATTAGCATCCATATTGCTTATGGCAGCTTTCTCAATAGCATCTACTACCGAATGTGCCTTACCGGACATTATCCTCTCAAAAATCATCTCAAGAGATTCTTTTGCAATCTTATTATCTGCAAGAAATTGGAATACAATCAAAATCTCGGTGGGTTTTAATAATCCTGCATCAAGTCCTCGCCTTTCTAAATTTGTGATGGTTCCACAAAGAACAGAAGCGGCAAAGTTTGGCGAAATTCGCTTATCCTGACAAATCATTTCAAACAAATCAAAATAACTAGAGTCAAAGATCTGTTCCGCAAGTTGAGTATTTAGCTGATACGTTTTTTGAAGATTAGATATTGTTTCTTCCCAAGATTCTGGTGCCATTTTTTGCGCATCTACCAGTTCATCTTTTGTTACAATAAGCGGTGGAATATCTGTTTCAGGATACATTCTAGATGCTCCTGGTCTTGGTCTTAGAAATATTGTCTCACCAGTAGATGTTGCAGCCCTTGTTTCTGCAGGAACTCCAGTTTTTGCATCTTCTATTCTCTTTATAATGGATTCAACTACTGCATCTATTTTTTGCAGATCACCGGCCAAAATCAAAAAACCGTCATTTTGTTCCAACTCTAACGTTTTTTTAATTTCTTGAATTTCATAGTTATCTATACCATAATTTGGCAGCTCGTCAGAATGAAAAATACCTCCTAGTCCAAAAAATCTAACAAGCTCACCCAGCTGTTTTCCCAATCTAATTCCTTCATACGGTTCAAAACCAAACATGCCTGAGAAATTTTTTATCCTAATTGCCCTTACAACTGCGCCTTCTTTGAGTGCTTTTTGTACGATCTTTGATTTACAGTTTTTGAAAATCTCTGTAACGTCCTTTACATCTCTTTCTCTTGCTATTCTATCAATTTCTATTTTCTTAAGACGATCAGCTATTATCATCAAACCATGTTGTCTTTTTGCTTCATACTCGATAACTTTTTCAAGCTGATCAAGTTTTTGGACTCCCTTCACCTCTACTATACTACCACCTTGAATGGAAACGTTAACATCTTGTCTTATTGATCCTAAACCGCGTTCAACTTTTTTTGTAGCCCGCAAAAGCCTACCAAGGGTAAGTGCTATTTTTTTGATGTCGGTTGGTTTGCCAGAAACAGGCTCCAAGGCTATTTCTACTAGCGGTATGCCAAGTCTATCTAGACTGTATTCTCTTGTTTCCACGGTATCACTAAGAAGTTTAGCAGCATCTTCTTCTAAGCAAATACTTTGAACTCCAATTTTTACACCATCTACATCAAGATAGCCTCCTTGTGCAACAAGCATTGTTCGTTGGAAACCAGAGGTATTCGAACCATCAATTACAAGTTTTCTCATAACATGAATTTCACTAAAAATAGCTGATTTTAAAGAAGATGCAATAAGGAGGACAATTTCTTTAGCTTTTCTGTTTACTTCGTGAGGAGGTTCCTCATCTTGTTCTACAAGGCAGCTGCTTGCAGGATTTGCATAATATATTATTGTTTTATCTTTACTCCTTTCAAATATCGCAGTAGGATCATACTCCCCAAGCTCACTTTTGGCAACTCGTAGCTTACGGGAAAACTTTATTGGGTATTCCTCTGATTCTGTTGGTATACAACTACAAAACAATTTCTTGTCTGTTGCAAGCTGCTGATGGATCTCTAGTCCAACCTTTAGCCCGATTCTATCTATTTGTGGCTCAGACACTTCTGATTTATCAATTATGCCTGCTTTTAAGCTTAGTCAGAAAATTCTGAGGCTATGTTTTCTTTCATCAACATTTCAATTTCCTCAGAATTTTTTGAGTTTCCAAGAGCCCACATAGCTTTAACAAGTGCAGTTTCTGGAATCATATTGGAAAGTGGAATAATGCCCAAATTTAGAAGGTCTCTACCACTTTCATATACTGTCATACGTACCATCCCGTCTATGCATTGAGATGTCATACCCATAAAGAGTCCCTTCTTCTTTGCCTTACCAACATATTCGTACATAATTTTTCCAACATGCCCAAGACCAGTTCCTTCAAAAATTATCGCTTTGTATCCTGAACTAATAATGTAATCTATTATTTTTGGATCAAGACCAGGATAGTATTTTATTAATACTACACGCGTATCAAAATTAATTCTTGGCGCGTATTCATGTTTTACATAATTAAACTGAAGATTTTTTTCTACACTGTCATTTTTCACTACATATGCAGGAGATCCGCCAATTGTTTGAAACGCATTCCGTTTACTTGTATGATTTTTTCGTACACGTGTTCCCCAATGACATGCAACCTCATCATCATTAGTACTGTTATGCATTACAACATAAATTCCACTAGCGTTGGACTCTACAAGGAATTTAGCAGCAGAAATTAGGTTTAACGCAGCATCAGAAGAGGGTCTGTCAGAGGATCTTTGTGAACCTACTAGTGCAACAGGAATTGGAATGCCTGCTAGAGCAAATGAAAGTGCTGCAGCGGTGTACTGCATTGTATCTGTGCCATGAGCTACGATTATTCCTTTGTACTCAGATCTGATGCAAGAATCTATCTTTTCAGCTATTTTCTTCCAGTGTTCTGGAAGTAAGTTTTCAGAATATTCAGAAAAAAGTACTGTCGTGTCTATGTTTGCTATTTTTCCAAGCTCTGGAACAGCTGCATTAAGTTCTGCCGCAGTAAGTGCAGGTGTTACTCCTCCTGTCCTGTAATCTATCTTACTTGCAATAGTTCCTCCTGTAGAAATAAGGAGGAGTTTTGGTAATTTCGGGTCTATCTGCACTTGTGGCAAGTTTTCTTTTTTCATATTTGTAGAAGATTCAGTCTCAATTTTTTTAATTTTGTCTATTTCAAGCCCTATGTTGTACCCGCTTTTAAGCTTCAAAACTATACGTTCATCATCACTATACTCGTAACGAGGCATTAGTATGCCAGAATAACTTGAATCTGCCATAACCTTAACCACGTCACCAACCCTAACATTGTTTTTTTGCAAAAAAGCTAGAGACTTTCCCCTATAGCCACTATGATTTAACATTTGACTGAATTAGGGCTGTTATTTTATTAAAATTACCTATAGTAGGGAACCGCTACCTTCTCCCCAATCTTGAGCTCTTTCTGAGTTCTGACTTTTCTTACAGCTTCTTCAAAATGTCTCATAGTTACTTTGGCCGTTGTTGCCTGCTTTTCTGCCTCTTTCTGGTCAGGGTACTTTGCAAGGAATTCATGTATGACAAGGGATACAGCAGTATTTGCAACAGAGGCTACGTCTGCACCGCTTAGACCATCCGTACTTTCTGAGAGCTTTTCTAGGTCTACATAATCTGGATTCTTACCAGCTTCATTTTTCAACTCTTTATCGATAGGAATTTCCTTTGTGCTTATCTCAAGTATCTTCTTTCTACTTTCTTTATCTGGCATAGGTACAAGTACTATCTTGTCAAACCTTCCTGGTCTGAGTAGAGCTGTATCAATCATATCTGCCCTGTTTGTTGCAGCAAGAACAACTACTCCGTGTAGTGTTTCTATACCATCAAGCTCAGTCAAGAGTTGACTTACAACTCTTTCAGTAACTGCTGTTTCTCCACCTACTCCTCTAACAGGAGCAATTGAATCTATCTCATCAAAAAATATTACACATGGCGAGGCCTGTCGTGCCCTTCTAAATATCTCTCTTATGCCACGCTCTGATTCCCCAACCCACTTTGAGAGGAGCTCTGGCCCTCTAACTGTAATGAAGTTGGCTTCGCTTTCCGTCGCCACTGCTTTTGCTAAAAGTGTCTTTCCAGTTCCACTTGGTCCATGAAGGAGAATTCCTCGCGGCATTCTATGACCAAGCTTAGAATAAAGTGTAGGATATTTCATTGGCCATTCTACTGCTTCTTGTAGTTCACGCTTTACATTTTCTAGTCCACCAACGTCATCCCAGCTTACATCGGGATTTTCGAGGAAGACTTCACGCATACCAGATGGTGTGACTTCTCTAAATGCATTCTGATAATCATCCCCATTTACAATAAGCTTATCTAGAGTTTCAGGTGGAAGCTTTTCATCTTCAAGATTAAGCTCTGGCAAGAGTCTTCTTAAACACTTCATCGCAGCTTCCTTGCAAAGATATTCTAAGTCCGCGCCCACATAACCATGGCTAATTCCAGCAATTTTTTCCAAATTTACATCATCGCTAAGTGGCATGTTTCTTGTATGTATCATAAGTATGTCTTTTCTTCCCTTTTTGTCTGGTACTCTAATCTCGATTTCCCTGTCAAATCTTCCCGGTCTTCTAAGAGCTGGATCTATTGCATTTGGTCTATTTGTTGCCGATATTACAATCACCTTACCCCTTGCCTCTAAACCGTCCATAAGTGAAAGCAGCTGGGATACAACCCTTCTCTCAACTTCACCTGTTACCTCTTCCCTCTTTGGAGCTATTGAATCGATTTCATCAATGAAAATGATAGAAGGAGATTTTTCCCTTCCTTCCTTGAAAATTTCTCTCAACCTTGCTTCGCTTTCTCCATAGAATTTGCTCATGATTTCAGGACCAGAGATGCTGATAAAGTGTGCATTACTTTCATTTGCAACTGCTTTTGCTAGTAGAGTCTTACCAGTGCCAGGAGGTCCATAAAGTAGCACACCTTTAGGAGCCTCAATTCCAAGTTTTTCGAAAATTTCCGGATGTCTTAGCGGTAACTCGATCATCTCTCTAACTTTTTTAATTTCATCAGTTAAGCCGCCAATATCTTCATAGGTTACCTGTGGAACTCCACGTAGGGTCTCACCTTTCTCAGCAATGTGAAATACTGTTTTTTGAGTCACAAGAACTGCATCTGCTGCAGGTGTAACACCAATTACTTGGAAAGTTAATCTTCCACCAAAGTATGGCACCATTACATTGTCGCCCTTGATTAGGGGAACACTTTCTAAGGCATCCGCCAGATATCTTTCATCTATTGGGGGAATCGCTTCAAGCGGTGCTACTACAACCTTTTCTGCAGCAACCGCCTTTATCTTTCGTACTGCGACCGTGTCACCTATTGCTATTCCAGCATTGTTTCGTACTAATCCATCAACTCGAATAATCCCTTTTCCTTCATCAGAGGGATAAAGTGGAAGACATTTTGCAACAGTCCTTCTTTTTCCTTTAACC
Source organism: Nitrosopumilaceae archaeon (assembly GCA_040877685.1). Lineage (GTDB taxonomy): Archaea > Thermoproteota > Nitrososphaeria > Nitrososphaerales > Nitrosopumilaceae > JBBDNF01. The sequence goes on along the minus strand of JBBDNF010000062.1, from coordinate 59,848 downwards.
TCGATGACATCACCTGTTGACGCGCTAAGCGAATCCATAGAATCATAATCAATACGTGCAACTCCTCTACCGACATCACGAGTATATGCCTCAAGTACTTTAAGGGAAAGAGTATTCTGGCTCATAGAGTAAACACCCTCAAACTAATTTTTATACCTTTGTTGGCTTTCATCTATTACAACAAACAATCCAAAGCTTAAAATTTACATGAGACAGAGCTTTTCTGCTTTTGGGTAAAAGACCGCTAGTTAGAAGACGTGGACGGGGAGGAATGCAATTTCGTGCAGCAGCTACTGGCAAGTTACTTCCTGCAAAGTATCCAAGATTTGGACTTTCAGAACAACGAGAGGGTCATGTTATAGATCTGGTTCATGAAACCGGTCGTGATGCACCTCTGGCAAAAGTTAGATTTGATGATGGATCTATCTCATTTTTTCCAGCAATTCTTGGCACCAAGATTGGCTCGAAGGTGCAGTTTGGACTAAAATCTGAAATTTCTTCAGGAAATGTAATCAGCATTCAAAACATTCCAGATGGAACAATAGTAAGTAATGTTGAAAAATACTTTGGTGATGGTGGGACTATAGTCAAGTCGGCAGGAACGTACGCCACAGTCTTTTCTCACAGTTCGGAAGGTGTTACGATAAAACTCCCATCAGGAAAATTCACTACACTTAATCCACAGAATAGAGCTATGATTGGAACTCTTGCTGGTGGTGGTGTAGCTGATAGGCCATTTATGCGAGCAGGTAATGCATGGCGTAGAAAACGATCTAAAGGACAGAAATATCCAATTGTCAGAGGTGTCGCGATGGCTGCATATGTACATCCACACGGAGGTGGAAGACATCAGCATGTTGGCAAGAGCTCTACAGTTTCAAGGAACGCTCCGCCAGGACGAAAAGTGGGTAGTATAGCTGCAAGAAAGACAGGCCGAGCAAGAATCAAGGAAAGGCAAGCGGATAATTCACTTTAAAAAATAATATTCTCCCAAGACTAATTAATACTAAATAAAAATCCTCAATGTGGCAAAACAGCGTATTCATCTGTTTATAAAAGGAAAAGTTCAGGGAGTTTTTTTTCGTCAAACAACTAAAATAACCGCAGAAAAGAAAAATGTGACAGGGTGGGTGAAAAATCTGCGTGATGGACGAGTTGAGACAATACTTGAAGGGAATGACATGGAGGTAAGTGAAGTAGTAGAATGGTGCCATGCAGGACCTGCAAATGCTGTAGTAGATGACGTAGAAATTATAACTGAACGGTACAAGGGCGAGTTTTCAAAGTTTGATATCGTATACTAATGTATTGAATTGTATGCATCTAAAAGCAGTTTTTTTAATTCATCAAGGTTTTGACCAAGTTTTATCTCAATCTCTTTCTGAGGTTCCTTTCTATCCCTTCTTATTTTTATTAAAATTGAATCTTGTTGCGGCTCCATGTCTGCAAAGTACCTAAAAGTCATTGATTTGCAAAAAACTATTCTATGCATACGCACATCCTCCACTACATTTTTTCCCAATGACAAACAATACTCTCTTAGTGAATCAATGAGTGGTATGATTAAAGGCGTAAGTTGTTTTTTGAAATCTTCATAACTTCTTGGATGCCCAGAAAAAACTACATTATTCATATTTTCAAAACTCATTACGGAATATTTAGTAGTAGCTCTGCCAGTTCCAGTCTAGGCAGATGGCCCCATCTCAAGTCAAGCAAGATCCGCCACGTAGACGACGCAGCGTGGATACTCCGCCTTAGGATTGCTCCCTCCCGGACCTCATCCCTTTCAGCAGTTCGGTCTTGGAGACCATCCCTTCGGACAGCTCCAGCCCTGCATCCACCCGCTTCGGCGTGATTTCATTTCCGCAAGTCAAGCGAGTACTATCCATCTAGAGATTTACCCAGCAGTTACTGATCTCTGCATGTAGCCGGTTTCAGATATAGGGCACGGCTGGCGCCCTGATCCTCCCTACTACCGACCTATATTATCACGAATCTTATATTTGCATTAGGTTCTGTCTTGCTTTAGATTTACAATCATGTTACACACAGAGCATATCTCTCCCGTACACTCACTACCACATTTTGAACAAATTCTTCGCTGCTTGTAATTTGTATCTTTGACTATATTAGAGAGCCTCATGACAGATCTATGCATGCTGTTTTTGACTCCACTATGTTTACTTTCCAAAGAATTTAGGAATTCACGGATCTCTGTTCTTATTCCCTCATTCATATGCGGACATTGTTCTGTCTGAAAAGGAATTTCGTTTGTAAAGGCATAAAATGTAATTTCATTTTCATAAACTTCGCAAAAAGGCTTTATCCTTCTGGTTTTGCTTGACGATGTAGCGGGATCCATCCAACCTATCTTGTTTGTGTCACCTGACAATACGTTGATAATAAAAGTCTGAAGAATATCATCGAGGTTGTGACCAGTTGCTATTACATCCACACCTAGGTCTTTTGCACCAAAATCAATAGCTCTTCTTCTGAATGTTCCACAGATCGAGCACGAGGATGTTTTTTCGCTTTCTCTAAGCTCAAGAGATTCCTGTAACGTGACATCAAAAAGATCTTTATACGCATAGACCATATGTTCCACATCAAGCTTTTCGCAGAAATCCTTTACAATTTCTAGTGCTTCATCTCTATAACCAGGAATACCCTCATCTACAGTTATTGCCCGCAGTTTAAAGTTGTGTGATTCTGACATTTTTTTGAGAACATGTAAAAGCGAAAGGGAGTCTTTTCCACCTGAGATTGCTACCCCAACAAGATCCCCATTTTTTATCATACTATATTTTGAAATGGCTCTAGCTGTTTTTTGTAATATGGAATTTGAAAAGCAGGTAGAACAAAGACTTTCTCCAGAATACTTTCTGGAATATGCAGCTATGTTGTCGCATCTATCACATTTCATAAAGGCTTTTTTTTATGCCCAAATTTAACCATATATAATTTTTAAACTATTATCACTTGTAATCTCAAATGGTAATAAAACCAGATTTTACAACAGAAAGGGCAATGTTTAATGCAAATAAGCCAAACGTGAAGGCGTAAATGGACCACATAGTACCTCTTAATGCCTTATCAGAGATCTTTTTCTCAATTATGCTGTGGATGAATTTGCCTCCATCAAGTATGGGAAGAGGGAGCATGTTGAATATTCCAATGAAAAATGAAAGCATCCAAAGCCAAAGCAAAAACATGAACACTTCCGGGCTCCATGGTATGTAGTAAGGCACTGCAGGTTGGTATGATGGAAACGCCGCTCTTGTAATTCCAAGCAGTCCTCTTTGTGGATCTTCTTGCGAAGGTTTGGTTACAACAGGAATCTGTAAACTTTCTCCCTTTCTGATTATTGATACCACAGCTGTTTCACCCGGAGTCAGCTTTGCCTTGGCAAAATCTTGCGGCTGGGCAATAGGTATGCCATTGATAGCAGTAATTATGTCCTCTTTAAGGAGTCCAGCTGCTGCAGCACCAGAGCCTTCAGTTACAGAAAGTATTGGGACACCTAACGGTTCATCATAAAATACTCCACGAATAGGATCTGGCATTAAAAGAGCAAAAGTAGGATTGAAGATAAGTAAACCTGCTATAATAAATGAAAAGAGAACATTTGATGTTGCACCGGCACCTATCACTCTAAGCCTTGAAATCTTTTTTGCTTTTGCAAACTCTTCCTCATCTGGTTCTACAAATCCAGCAAATATTGCTATAAACACAGCAAATCCTCCCGTCTTAATTTTTATTTTTTCTAGCGTCGCAACAATTCCATGCGCACCTTCGTGTATAATAAGAACAATTGGAACACTTAACAAAAAGTATGCAATGTTTGCACTAGACTGAATTGTGACTCCAGGTATTAGAACGGTTAGCTCAGAAAAGGATTCTGGCTTGACAAAGAAATTGGAAAGATTAGAGATCAGAAACCAAAAAGCAAAACCCATCATTATAAATCCGGCAACAACACTTGCGTTTGAAAATATTCTCGTGGCCTTTTCGGTTCTACTTAAAAGTCTAGTTAGAATAAGCTGTACGTTGTAATTCTTGTACGTGAGGCTATACGGTTTTATCTCAAAACCACGTTTGTCAAGCTTAGAAGCCTTGGCTAATACAACGATTACAACCCAAGCAATCAGAACATAGAAGATGGAGTTCTGTGCCAAAAAATCAAGCGCCAAACTAATTGATACTCTTTTTAGTTAGGGTAAATTTATCGGTTGCTATGGATGGAGTAGTAATAATTTCAACATATCCAGACAAAAAGTCTGTCCTCAAAATTGCGAACAAAATGGTCAAAAAACAACTTGCAGCATGCGTCAATTTCACAAAAATACAATCCATCTACACTTGGCAGAACAAGCTTGAAAACACTCAAGAATTTTTGGTACTTTTTAAAACTACGAATAAAGCAAAAGCATCTCTAAAAAAAGAAATACAAAAATCACACCCCTATCAAGTTCCGGAAATTATGGAGCTTGAAATAAATTCTATTAACAAATCATATTTAAAGTGGTTGATAGGATCAACTAGGAACAAATCTTAAAAGTGAAACTATTCCGCCAAGCGATGAAACCCTTAACCCAACATCTGTTGTAGAATCTACTGAAAAGATTCCCACTCCTTTACTTTCGGCTTTGTTTAAAAATTCTATAATCTTATCCTCATCTTGTTTCTCAAAAACTTTATCGGAAAAGACAAGTGATTCTACAGCGCCTGCATCATTCGCCTTCGCAGTTTCATCAAAACCCATAGTGAACTTGTTGCTCTTCTTGTTCACTCTTAACATTATCTCATCGATGATTCCTGACACTTTTGCAAGCTTACTTTTTGCCATTGCCTGCCTCATAGCTTCAGATTTTATGAAGGTATAAATTCCATCTTCCCCACCAGAATCGATTCCCTCAACAACACTCACTTTATGCTTTTTATCAATAGGAGTCCGTGAGAGATAGTTTCCAAACCGCTTTTTTGTCTCACCTGGGCCAAATATGATAACAACATCGTTCTCCTGTATAGAAGATGACATTGCACTTTCGACATCTTCAAAAAATGTTTCAATGTTGAATTTTGCTTTGTATCTCTTTCCACTTGCACCAGAGTACATGTTAGGCATCAATTTTAGATGTGTGCCACTGAGTCTTCCTATACCACAGTCTCCAGTGTCTATAGCAACTAGTAAAAACCCAAAATACTCCCTTTTGGTAGAAATCAGTTTTTTTTCAAGAGCAGTCCAGTTTTTTTTTGTCAACGTAATGGCTTCGTCTATCTTGAGTATCAAAGAATGATGAGATCCTTTTTGGACAGATTCGTTGTCAGATTCCATTATTGTTCCATGAGCTTTTAATCTATCCACAACATCATCAACTGAGATCTTTTCAACAATCAGTGCAACTCGTATTTTGACTCGTTCGCCTCTGTCTGGTCTAGCATATTCCTTTTCTTGCCTTATTGCGCGCGTAGTGTCCCCAGTAAGCCTATCACCTTTTTTTATTATTCTTCGTAGTGTAAAAAGATCGTCTGGTTCTTCCGGTATCAAAGAAACAGAACTTTCATCAATTGTTTTTATGATCATTTTTCTTACCTATACATTATAATAACAACAATAAAAAAGAAAAGAGATTTAGTTTGTTAATTCACTGGAATTGGTTTGTTTTTCTCCGGCCTTCTTTTTTAGATAGTTTTGAACCCATTCTTGTGTTATAACTCCCGCCTCTGTAAGATTTACAAGTGTATTTGAAGAGGCTTCGCCAGTGGCCTTTCCACTATTTCGTCTAATCTGTCGCCACTTTAGGTTAGTGTTTCCACTCTTTGATGAGTAGATTATGCCTAAAACGTCCTTTGCATTGACAAAGGTCATATCACGAATTTTTTTAAGAGTTACTTTGTCTGCCGCTTCCACGTAAATAAGACCAGTGCTTTCTTCACGTTCGGGAAATACTTCGTAATCCTCGAAGTAGCTCTCAGGAACGAAAGAATTACAGGTACTAAGAATAACAAACTTCCTAAAACTCTCAAGTGAGCACGCAGCATCTATGGTAACCATGTCAGCTAAATTTTGCTCTTTGCCTTTTATCAAGCTTCTTGAAAGACTCAATTAGGAATAAAATGAGTTATGGGCTGCAGGCGTTGATGACCAAATCCCTTTGATTTGATGAGAAGGATCTTGAGTTCTGAGCCTGCACTTACATAATCTTTATCAAAAATAACAATCTTGATTGCTCATGAATTTTGTTACAGAATACCTAACATTTAACGTTCCATCTAGAAGAGGATTTGTAAATATAACATCACAAGTTGAAAAGATAGTTCAAAAGAGTGGAATCAAAGAAGGTCTTTGCTTGGTAAATGCAATGCACATAACCGCTAGTGTGTTTATTAATGACAACGAAAGTGGTCTGCATCATGACTACGAAAAGTGGCTTGAAGAGCTTGCACCACACGAACCGGTAGATCAGTATGAACACAATAAGACAGGAGAGGATAACGCAGACGCCCATCTAAAAAGACAGGTGATGGGCAGAGAGGTTGTTGTTGCAATAACAAAAGGAAAACTTGACTTTGGACCTTGGGAACAGATATTCTACGGTGAATTTGATGGAAGAAGACCAAAGAGAGTGCTTGTCAAACTAATTGGAGAGTAACTACGATAAAGAACCGCGTTTCTGGCTGTCTCCGAGATTTGATTTTAGCTTAAAGCTTTCTTCATGATTTTGTGGACCGTGACTGCATTTTACACAACCAACCTTGAAACCATTAGGATCACGAACGTAGGTTTCACAACCACAAAAACATGTCATGATGGTAAGAAATTTTTACTGTGATATAACTTATTTCAAAATCAATTTTTGCAACATTTGCCGCGTGGAATGTTATGTCCATGTGGGCATTTTCTTGGATGTTTTAACATTGTACAAAGAGCATCAGTGAACTGTTCATTCATGTGATGTTCTATTCCACAAACCATCTCTTCATCGATGTCAACTTTAAGAGCACTGTCCATTAACACCTCTAACAATCTACTGTTTCGCATCATGTTAGAGCCTACCTGCTCACCACTTTTCGTCAGAGATACCCCACTTTTATTATAATTGACAAGCTTTGATTCGTTTAGCTTTTTTAGCATCTGGACCACACTTGGCTGTCTCACATTTAGCATCTTGGATATGGTGCTTATTTTCACAGGATCACCGGCTTCTTTTATGTGCCATATGGCTTTAAGATACATCTCTACATGTTCCGCTTCTGCGGTACCAACGAAAAGAACTTCGTCCCCTCTCATATTCATATCAAATCGATCTTCCTTACTTTACATCCTTTGATTCTTTTAATAAATATTCAAAATACTCGCGAGCAAAACCCGCAAGACCAGAATGATCTGCCCAAATTGCTACTGCTTCAGCCGATACAGATGTTCCAAGATCTTCTCCAAGCAGTATGACAACATATCTCTTGTCTGATATTATACCGCCACCGAAGAGTCCTTTCTTTATCTTTACACTGGCAACTCTTGATAATGATTTGAGAGTTTCAGAATTCACATCTTCAGAGACCAATATGGTGATATCGACACCCCTGTCGTGTAATAATCTAAGCTTTGGCAGTGCTTCTTTTGCAAGATCTTCTGCTACTTTTGGTATGGCTATCAATACCTCGTTTCTGCATGAATCCACCATCTCCAAAATTTTAGAAGCAATATTTACAACACCTGAAAGAACCCAGATATCGGGCCTCTCACTTGTACCACTTTGTTCGTAAAGTGGAGTAAGTTCCTTTACAATTACCGATTCATTTCTTTTGAATTCTGTTTCTAGGTTTTGCTTGGTAGTTTCTATTGCGGTGGCAGGTGACTTTGCAAAATATTGTGTTGGCCTAGAGTCATCAGAACCAATCCAGCCCTTTTCTTCTAATGTGCCTAGAACCTCGTATATTTTTGAGTATGGCACACCTGATTTCTGACTTAGATCTGAAGCATTTATCTGACCTGTTTTTAAAAGTGCAGAATATGTCTTTATCTCATAACTTGTCAGACCTATTCTTTCTAAGGCCTTTCGGGTCTTGTCTGAAAGACTCATCTAATCTCCTTCGAGAGGCTTTTGATATATATGTCAACTAGGGTAGTTTCCAACGCGTACTCATACCTAAAGTATGAGAAGAGCGCTGTCTCCCAAAACCAACGGTGTCTAGTAGGAAATTGATTATATACCATCTCAGAAAAATGCGTGTAAGGAAATGGAACTAATTCAGATTGCCAACCAAAAGGTACCCACAGTAGGAAAAAAGGCTACTATTAGATTTACTCAAAGTATATGTCCTGACTGCAACATGATTTTGGATGCAGAAGTCTTTGAAAGAGATGGCAAGGTATTCATGACAAAGACTTGTCCAACACATGGAGAATGCGAGGAGCTCTACTTTGGTTCTTATGAAATGTACAAGAAGTTTAGCACCTATTGGATGGATGGAAAGGGTGCCCACGCTCCAAACGTTATGATTGACAAATGTTCATGTCCAAACAACTGTGGTTTGTGTTCGAACCACTTGTCCCATAGTGGACTGGCAAACATGATTGTTACAAATAGATGCGATCTAACATGTTGGTATTGTTTCTTCTATGTGAAAAAAGGTCTTGAAGGTGCATACATGTATGAGCCATCACTTGATCAAGTAAGAGCAATGATGAAGACTCTGCGCGCAGAAAGGCCAATTCCAGGAAACTCGATGCAAATAACTGGCGGTGAACCTATGTTGCGTGAAGATATAGTTGATGTTATAAAAATAATGAAAGAAGAAGGTGTTGATCATATCCAGATGAATACAAACGGAATCAGATTTGCTTTGGACCCGGAGGCAATGCGGGAAGTAAGACTTGCTGGTGTTAACAATCTTTATCTAAGCTTTGACGGTGTAACAGCCAGAACAAATCCAAAAAACCATTGGGAGGTCCCATATGCGTTAGAGAGTGCAAGAAAGACAGGAACCACAGTAGTTTTTGTTCCAACAGTTATCAAATCAATAAATGACCACGAATTAGGTGGAATAATCAGATATGCACAAAAGAACCTTGATGTTGTTCATGCAGTAAACTTCCAACCAGTCTCACTAACAGGAAGAATGGGCAAGAAAGAACGTGAGAAATACAGAATCACAATTCCTGACTGCATTCAAAGAATCGAAGAACAGACAAACGGTGAAGTGACTATAGATGACTGGTTCCCAGTTCCAAGCTGTATGCCACTGACAAACGTTATAGAGGCATTTTCAAGCAAGCCAAAATATGAGTTATCAATTCACTTTGCGTGTGGTGCTGGTACATACATCTTTGAAGACCAAGAAACGAAAAAGTTTGTACCACTAACTAAATTTGCAGACATTCAAGGTATGTTAGAACTCTTTGAAGACAAAGCAGAAGAGATTCGCTCTGGCAAGAACAAGTACTTTACAATGCTTGAAGTTGTCAGGAAGCTTTCAAGTTTTGTAGACAAGAAGAAACAACCAGCAGGCCTTGACTTGGCAAAGATGTTTGGAAACATTTTGATGAAGAGATCGTTTGGTTCTGTAGGATCATGGCATGTCAAAGGATTGTTCTTAGGAATGATGCACTTCCAAGACAAGTACAACGAAGACTTGGAAAGACTACAAAGATGTGATATTCATTATGTTACGCCAGATCTTAGAATAATTCCATTCTGCGCCTTTAATGTAATTCCAGAGTGGTATAGAGACAGAATTCAAAAGAAATATTCCACTACAGTGGAAGAATGGGAGAAAAAAGTTGGTGCAAAACTAGAAGATGGTCTGTACCGAGGACTCATGAGAAGGGGAGCAGGCGATGAATTAGCTGCAGGTTGTGCAAAAAGCCAGATGTTCCACGATGCATCTCAGGCTTTAACGTAAATCTCGTGAAAAATTCAATTTCTAGATATTTGCTATTATAGTTTTTTACCACTTACGCTTATTCCGCTTTCTACTTCCTTAAAATGAATTATTTTAATTTCCATATCTTTATACCATTTTTTCACTTGTTCAGGTGTATGCCTATAAGCATATTTTGGAAAGTACCAGTCAAAATTCACACCAACACTTCTTTCAAAGTTACCGTCTTCTGCCCAAAAACATTTTAGAAAATTCCAATAAAAGAATCGTTGGACATCATAAGTTCCTGCTTTGATCTTCAAAACTGGGATGTCCCTTGGTATCTGTATTTTCTTTTTTAGTTGCGACAGACTTTTTCCTAAATACGTCATGTCTTTTGACAATTCAATGCATTCTTTTTCTGACATCTTCATGGTTTGTGCTCTGATGTAATCATCTGCAAATTCGCGCATGGGACCTTTTTTATTATAAACATAAATCGATATCACTCCATTTTTGACTAGGTATTTTGTGAGATATTTGAAAGATGTTTCTGTATTTTTTGTATGATGAAGTACTTGATCTGAACAGATAAAATCAAAAAACCCCTTTTTAAAAGGAAGTCGTCTTAAGTCTGCCTGTAGAAAATGAATATTTGGGATTTTACCATATTTTTTGTACGCAAAATCTATGCTATCGCTGGCGTCTATTGCAAAAACTTGGCTTTTCTGATTTGAGGAAAAAAGCTTTGCACTGTTGCCTATTCCAGTACCAGCATCCAGAATTTTCCTGCGAGCTCTTAGAAATTTGCTAAAATTAGTAAGATTCTTCCAACCAAATCTGTCGAAAAACCACTCCTGTTGTAAATCAAACCATTTTCTATCATGATAAGATTTGTTGTATCTCTTCCATTTAGATGAAAAAGCATTTTCAGTTTTAATAAAATCTTTTTCCCTGTCAATAACTAGCCGCGGTATGCCTTTTTTAATCATGAATTTGTGTTTTTTAACACAAATTAAGGAGCCTTCAATGATTTCGTTACCAATGCTTTTTTTAGAGTTTAGTTCAAACGCTCTACCACAGATAGGGCAAGCAAGGCTAATTACCAAGATATTTTTCAAGACTAGTTTGGGTTTAATTTAAGATAAATAAAAACCAGTGGTACAATTTTAAAAAAGATAAATAGAAATTTTTATCACGCCAGAGTTGTGGTGGCTTTCATCTCTTTTGTTATAAATAGTCTATACCAAACCTCAAATGCAAGCAATCCGAGGAATTTGTTTACATATCTTATGTCTGGATTATCACCCATCTTTGCAAAATGTGATTTTATCCAATCTTTGTTTATCCATCCATCACTAACTGTTCTTGCATCTGATAAGTAATAATCGCATAATTCACGTCCACGAGATTTCCATAAATTAACTGTATTAACAGAAAATCCTTGCTTTGTAGGTGATACTAATGCCTCAGTTACGTGTTTGGCAAGTAGTTTTCTAAGTAAAACCTTTCCCATCTTGTTCTTTTTGTCATATTTTAAGTCGTATGGAATATGAGTAGCATAAGAAATCAATTCTTCTGATAAAATGGGAGCCAAGGACCCTACTTGGAAATATTCATGAAAACGAGTGTTATGTGGAATCCAATTGTAGGGAAGCTTTCCATTAAAGTCTGCTAAAAAGACTTGACCCAGCGGCGATAGCGGATTATCAAAATGCGGTGTTAACATGGAATAAATTTCATCCCAAGAAAAATTTGCCTTCTTTCCAAATAATTTCTCTTGATCAGGAACCCAATCTCGTTCATGACATTGTAGATACAGCTTAACTTTTTCAAGTGGACTCAGATCTGATTTACACATTGACAGGAATTTTTCATAGCGAAAAGTATATCCACCAAACAACTCATCTCCGCCATCGCCAGAAACAAGAACATTTGATAGGGATTTTGCTTTTTTTACAACATGATACCAGTGGACATCCCAAAAAGGCATTCCTACTATGCTAATTGCTTTTGGTAATCCCTCCAAGTAATTGTCTACAGGAACCACATGATGATTTGCTTCAAATTTTTCGGCAATTTTAGTTGCAATTGCTGATTCGTCTATACTATCAGCAAATTTTACTGATATGGCTTCAATTTTTATGTCTGGTAATGACTCTCTTAGTAATGCAATGACTAAAGTTGAATCTACCCCACCACTTAGTGCAACTGACACGCGATTTTCCTTAGAATCTGCAAATTTCATTTTAATCGTGTTTTTAATAGTCTCTTCAATAAAATCCAGGGAAGGATCAATCTGTTTTTCTGTAAAATCATTCCACGTTTTCCTTGGAAAAGAGGTTTTCATTGTAGGGTCATACCTGAGTGTGAGAATATTTTTTATCATTGCTGAATTTTCCAGATTATTTTCACTTTCTGTATCTGTTGATTTTTTATCAGCCATCTATAGGAATTGATGGTTCCTCTTGAGTTTATATAAATTCGTTTTCGATACAGCTCAAGACTTAAAGAAGTGATAACAGAACAATCCTCATGAAATTAGTTGTTACTGGTGGAGCTGGATTTATTGGTAGTCATATTGCAAAATATCTAGTTAAGAATGGTCACGATGTTGTAGTAGTAGACAATCTCTATCGAGGTAACATTGAAAATTTAAAGGAAGTAAAAAATGAAATTGATCTTCTTAAAATAGATATTTGTGATCCAGAAAAAATGCGAGATGTTGTTAGAAACACTGACGGTGTTTTACACCAAGCAGCACTTACTTCAGTGCAAGAGTCTTTTAATAATAAAGAAGAATATCAACGCGTCAATGTTGATGGAACAGAAAATATCTTCAAACTTGCGAAGGAATATGGATTTAAAGTGGTTTATGCGAGTAGCTCAAGCGTCTATGGTAATCCTATAACCATTCCAATTGAGGAAAGTTTTGAAAGAAAACCAATCAACCCATATGGATTTACTAAACTAGAAGATGAACATCTTGCAGAAAGATATTCAAAATTAGGAGCAAAAATAATTGGGCTACGATACTTCAATGTTTATGGAAAGGGTCAGACAATTGACTATGCTGGGGTAATCACAAAACTCATAGAAAATATAACAAATCACAAACCGCCAGTGATTTACGGTGATGGTACGCAAATCCGTGATTTTATATTTGTAGAAGACGTTGCTGAGGTAAACCTGATTGCATTGAAAAGTGACGTTGAACACGCTTTCATTAACATAGGCAGTGGTGTTGCAACCTCTATTTCAGAACTTGCTGACATGTTGCTTCGGCTGTCAGGTTTGTCATTAAAACCCATGTATGATAAACCTAGAGAGGGTGATGTTAAAGCCAGTCAGGCTGATACAAAGCTGGCAAAAAAATTGCTATCTTGGCAAGCTAGGACCACTCTCGAAGATGGTTTGAGAAAAATCTTTCCAAAAGTAGAAAAATAATACCAAAATACGATGTAAAATATTTCTTAAGTTTAGTTGAGTAGATTCTTGTAGAATTTTATGTATTTTGGTAGAAGCACTTCCCATGTGATGTTTTTCATGACAAACTCATATCCCGCATCAGCAAGTTTTTTTGCATATTGTTTATTTTCAAGTAAAAGATTTATTGCTTCAACCAATTTTTTAGGCTCATTTGGTGGAACCAATAATCCATTTACATCATGTGTTATAAGCTCGGGAATGCCACCAACGTTAGTGGCCACAACTGGAACTTGTAAGTAAAAGGCTTCTTTTATTACCTGTGGTATACTCTCCATACGTGACGGTACGACTAGTACGCTTGATGATTTAAGAATGGTCATTGCCTTCTTCCATTCAAGGTTTGTACAATAAACTACCTTGCCCTTAATCTCTGATTCTATCTTTCTCAAAATGTCGGTTCCTTTCTCAAAGCTGTCCCGTCCTACGTAGACTATTTGATTTTCTACTTTTGCAACTTCTGGCAGATCTTTGAATTTAGAAGTATCAAGGGGTGCATAGATGCATTCAAAATCTAAACCTAATTTTTCCTTGTAAGCTTTTTGTACCATCTTGGAATCTGTTGTTAACTTGTCTGCCCAGTTTAAAACGCGAGATTCTGCAAGACTTACTACGCTGGCAGTAGCATTGGAGTGGAGTGCTTCAACCTGTTCAGAGTATACTCCATGCACTGATAGAACCTTCTTTTTGGCTTTGATATGACGCATGACAAAAGCGGATGGCACGTTAAAGGCATGGACAACATCATACGTTTCTTTATCAAAGAGTGCACACAGTGTTCCAAATAATGCAAAAGTAGGATTCTTGAGTTTCTTTAGTGGCAGGTGTGGCACATGCATGAGTTTTACATCCAAGCCATTTTCTCTCAGTTTTTCCGCAACCCTTGCTGCATGGCCGCCTATGCCACCAGTATATCTAGGTGCAATGAAGAGTATTTTCATAATTAATTGCCCAGTGAATCAAGGACGGTTTTTGATTTTTGGTTCTCCTTTAGCTTGCCTTGGCAATCGTATATGAAAGGAACAAAAGATTTTTCATAAATCTCTTCTAATTTAGGCTTGATTTGGGTGTGGTGTTGAACTATACAAAGACAACTAATATCACCAAGAGATTCATCACTAAGATTATTTTTTTGTTCAAAATTTAGCTCTTTCATGTAATTCTCTTTCAAATATGTGTCAACTAACTCCATTTTGAAAAATGGGTCGTACGTGAAAACTTTGAAACCCCGTGTTTTTAATTCACTTATAATTTTAAAGCCAGGTGAGTCACGCATATCTTCTACGTCAGCCTTGTAAGTTAAACCACATACAAGAACAGATTTTGCAAGGTTCAATTTCTTTATAGTTTCATCTATAGAGTTACAAATATAGAAAGACATTTGGGCATTTACATTCAGGGCATTTTCAATCGTTGTAAATTTAGCATCAAATTTTTTTGCTGACTTTAGTAAGAACGTAGGATCTTTTGGTATACAATGCCCGCCAGCGCCTGCACCAGGATAAAATGGCGTAAATCCAAATGGCTTGGTTGAAGCAGCATCAATTACTTCCTTTACGCTTATTCCAAGTTTGTCACAAAGTATTGCAAGTTCGTTGACAAGTGAAATGTTGACCAACCTGTAGGCATTCTCGAATGATTTCACCACCTCTGCGATCTTTGGCAAACTTACTCTTAGAAGATTTGCATTATTGACGTGGCTATAGATTTTCTGTACTATTTTGAAACTGATATCATCAGAACAATATATCACACGTGGAATGTTCTCAAGAGTCCATTTCTTATTTTGAGGGTCAATTCTTTCTGGGCAAAAACAGAGGCCGTAATCATAACCTACTTTGAAACCCTTTGTCTCTATGATTTTCTGCATCTCTTCAGTAGTGCCTATCTCTATACTACTTTCAATTACAATCAAGTCTCCTTCCTTGGACGTACTTAGGAAATTCTCTATTGCATCTTTAACAAAAACACTTGATTTAGTATGGCCATCAGGAATCGGTGTGGGTACACAAATTATTCCGATCTTGGGATTGTCAGACTTTGTTGGCGAGCTTGCAAGCTGCAAATTTCTATTCTTTACCGCCTGTAGAAATTCATTTTTCAAATGGAGTTCTGAATCCATCAAAACATTATTTTGTAAACGGTGTATTCTCTGAGAGTTGATGTCTATGCCAGTTACCTTTAGTCCGGCACTAGCTAAGCGGACAGCGAGAGGAAATCCCACATAACCCAACCCAAAGATTTCAATTGACAATGAATTTGATTTAATGGCATCAAGAGTTTTTTGTAGTTGCATGTCTCTTCTTAAAATAATCTATTAATGAAACTTTGGGCCTATATGTAAGATGATGTTATAACACGTTCACGTAAGAATTTATGGTACATTTATAGAATTGTTCATAATAATTGGTGCTGTAAAAATATACTCGCGTTGGAAATTTTCACCTGAATATCTACAGTTCTGTGTTGCAATAGTCAAAAAGGCATATAGATGTTAGATCACAAGGAGATCATGAGTAAAATAGCAATAGTTTTGGGTACGAGACCGGAAATTATCAAACTCTCGCCAATAATTAAGAATCTAAAAAAAAATGAATGCACTGTAATTTTCACGGGACAGCATTATGATTATGATCTTGGGTTGAAGTTTATCGATGAGCTTGGAATCCGAGAGCCTGACATTAAAATGAAATTAAAAATGACTGGTAATTCAGCCAAGACAGCTCAAATTGCCGAAATGATTCAAAAACTGGGCACAAATTTTTCTCAAACTAAACCAGTTACAGTGATGGTTCAAGGAGATACTGACACTGTGCTGGCAGGAGGAATGGCATCGCTGAAAAGCAAAATTCCTGTATGCCATGTGGAAGCTGGTCTGAGAAGTCATGACTGGAGAATGCCAGAAGAACACAACAGAATAGTTGTAGACCACATCTCGGAGCTCTTATTTGCACCCACTCTGAAATCTAAAAAGAATTTGGTTTCAGAATCAGTACATGGACAGATATTTGTAACTGGAAATACAGTAATTGATGCAATTGAAAATAACATACATCTTGCTGAAAAAAAATCAACGATATCAATAGAAAGGAATGATTTTGTACTGGTAACAATTCACAGAGTTGAAAATATTGAGAATCCTAGAATTCTTCGTGGAATAATGAATGCTCTTATTCAATCAAAAGTAAACTTTGTTTTTCCAATACATCCACACACCTTAAAAAATTTACATCGCTTTGGATTGTATGAAAGGGTAAAGAATTCTAACAATATTTTTCTGGAAAGAGCAGTGGGATATTTCGATATGCTTGCATTGATGAAAAAATGCCAATTCATAGTAACTGATTCGGGGGGGTTACAAGAAGAAGCTACTTCACCTAGAATCAGAAAAAAGGTGTTGGTGGTAAGAAAAACTACAGATAGACCAGAAGCAGTAAAACTTGGTTTTTCGGAATTAGTAGGCACTAATCCCACCAGTATAATAAAAGCAATTAAGAAGAATGTGAGTGATTCGACAATTTATTCACGATCGTCACCATACGGCAGAGGAAATTCTTCTAAAAAAATCATTACGCTGATTCGCAAATACATCAAGTCACAAAATTGAATCGTGATTAGTATAAATAAACTCGAAATGTCTAAAAAGACAATATATGTATGAAGACAAGGATTTACAACGTCTCTATGACGAGAAATATTTTGCTACACGTCAACGCCCCCCAATGTGGAAAAGACGTGCAGAATTCATAGTTGAAAAGTTCAATCCTAAAACCGTCCTTGATATAGGATGTTCCTGGGGAGAGCTCGTAAAATCTCTAAATGATCTTAATGTCAGCGCATTTGGAATCGATGGTTCAGATTTTGCAATATCACATGTAGATCCTACAATAAAAAACAAGGTTTTCAAAGTCAATCTAAATAGTGATACATTTCCATTTGATGATCAAACATTTGATCTCATAACTGGCTTTTACGTGATAGAACACGTACATAATATGCAGTTTTTTGCTAAAGAGCTGCACAGGACATTAAAAAGTGGGGGCAAAATTTGGTTTCTTACACCGGATAGTGGTCCAGAAGGTAGAAATGAAGTAGATGTTTTTACAAATAAATTCAAAGACTGGAAAAAGATATTTGAAGAATATAAATTCCAGGTTGAAAAATTCAGCCCGCATGAAATGTTGACATTAAAAGGTAAGCTTGGTAAATTCAAGCTTTACAAACTACCTAGACCACTTCAGAATGTTGCAAAACGTGTTGCTTATGACATTGCAAATAAAAAGAACATGAAAGACACTTCACTCATTCTTACAAAGAATTAGTTTATTATTTTCTAACTTTTTGATATTCATTTAAAATAAGACTAACTACCTTTTTCCAATCAAATTTTGCTACCATCTCTTTCGATCTTTTCCCCATCAATTCTCTTAGTTCATCATTTTTAAGAAGCAAAATGATTTTTTGTGCAAGATCCTGTGAATTTTTTATAAAATATCCATTATGTCCATCTACAAGAACCTCTTTTTGTAGAGTTTCATTAGCTGCTACAATTGGTAACGATGATGCCATGTACTCCAATACTTTTATGGGCAAAGCATTCTTTGTCACGTTAGTAGATCTAAGAGGACCAACTCCAACACAGCTTTTAGACAAATATTCTGGAATCTCCGTACGCGGTACCCAGCCTTTAAATTCAACATTTTTAGTGAGATTCTTTTTACTCGCTTCATCCTGTAGTTTGTTCATTTCTGGTCCTTCTCCAAGTAGAACAAATTTTGTATTGGGCAAAATTTTCACGATCTCAATAGCCGCATCTAATAAAATGTCCAAACCTCTGTGATAATACATAGCACCAGAAAACACAACTTTTTGCTCTTTACCGAAATTTTTAGTTTCAAAAAATGAAATGTCTATTCCATTTGGGACTATAGCAATTTTTTCTTTTGGAATGTTGTAAAAATTACTAATTATTTCCTCCGTAGCATCATTTGATACCAATATTTTTGTGGAGTTACGAAGAGATTTTGCATTAAGAATTTTTTCAATTTTTCTTTGAATTGATTTTAGACCAGATGATTTTTCATAAACTGCATCGTCCACCTTCGTAATGACTGGTATTGCCAGCTTTTTACCACATGATACAGCTGCATTTGGCACCAAATGAAATGGATGAAATATAGTAAATATGAAATCGAATTTTTCTACTCTACCAAGACTAACCCCCTTCTTTTTCAGATTAAATGTGCATAGTCGTGCAGCGAGTTTCAGGTTATGCCTTGCAGGAGTTTTGACTCGTATGACCTTCACACTAGGGTTGATAATAGGCTCATATCGTTTACCTGTCCATTCTACATCAGGAGTAAGGACAGTCACCTCATGACCTAGCTCAGCAAGGGTGTTTGCTATACTGTAGGGAACTACCGACCCACCACCACTAATAGGAGGAAAATGAAAAACCATGAATAGAATCCTCATGAGTTTAGACTTTTAAACAACAACTAAAATCTTATGCTAATTGTCTAGCTCCTATGAAAAGGTCAAAAAATGGTTAACTTCGTCAGGACTAGTTGTTAATGACGTAAAAGACGAAAACTATGGCGGAGTACACTCTTTTTACGATCTTAAGAATAACGAATACGGTTTTTTGTATCCGGAAATTACCGGTTACTATATCAGCACTCTTAGGTTCCTCTATGAACTGGAAAAAGACCAAAAGTATCTTGAGCTAGCAAAACACGCTGCAGATTGGCTCATTTCAATTTATGAAAAATATGGAGGAATTATTCAGGGACTTGATGGAAACAAACCAAGATCAAAAAATGTATTTTCATTTGATACAGCAGTTTGTGCAAAAGCACTGATTGATTATTACTTGCTTTCAAATGAAAAAAAGTATCTGGATTATGGTAAAAGGATGGTATCGTGGTTGATAGATGAAGCGTTAGATGAAGATGGAACTGTAAAACCAGTCAAAAACCTAGATAAAAACAAATTCATAGAGAGCAATGAATTGTGGTATAAGCAAAAAAGTTGCTTGCATATTAAAACTGCAATGCCACTTCTTTCTCTATATGAATTGACAAAGGATAGCATTCTGTTAGATAAAGCAACCAGAATTTGTAATACATACATTAAATTTCAAAAGGATGACGGAGGCATTTCTTTACACCAAAATAACAATGTGGTAAATCTTCACACTCAATGCTATGCGATAGAAGGACTACTCTACTCATTTTACCTTACCAAGAACAGTCACCATCTTGAAACATGCAAAAGGGCACTAACGTGGGCTTCGGCAAAGATCGAAAATGATGGAAGTATACAATTGTGGTTTGGTTCAAAGTACAAATCCAAATCCAGCTATGCTACTGCTCAGCTAATCAGATTGATGATTTTAATGGATAAAGTGGACGGTAATACATCTTACAGGAATCAAGTTGAAAGGCTTTATTCATTTTTAATATCTCTACAGGCACACGGTAAAGACATTAGGATTGATGGGGGATTTTACGAAGAGCTTTACAAGTCATTGTTTGGATGGCAGAAAAGAACCAGAATAAATTCATGGGGGTCGATGTTTGCACTTCAGGCAATAAAGTGGATGGAAAACTACGACCAACTTTCCTTTGAAGAATGTGTAAAGTATCTCTTCTAGGGATCAATTGTAGAAGAATATGTTGCTATATTTTTTATAAATGAATTGTGCAGTCTATTTTTTATTACTTGCTATTAACTCTGCATAGATCTCAGCTTCTCTTTTTTCAATTATTGAATTATCAAATTCTTTAGCTTTATGTAATGATTTTAAAGATAGTTCGTTTCGTAACTTAGAATCATGTAAAAGTTTGTTTATGTTTTGTGCAAAAGAAGAAGGATCTCTTTCTGAAAATATGGCTACTCCTTCCAAGCCATCAGAGTACCCACTTTTTGGAAATGGTATTACAACAGGTAAACCAGTAGCCATAGCTTCAATAACAGGTATAGGCAAGCCTTCAAGTTCTGTATCATAAGCAAGAGCAAAAACTTGAGCTGATTTGTAATAATTTTGTATTTCATTATTCGGTATAGATTTCTTGATAGTAATCTTGTCTGACAACCTCTCCTTTTGTATAAAGGAAATAAGCTTATCATACAAAACACCATTGCCAATTATAAGATAATTTGCGTCAATTTTCCTCATCGCCTCAATTATGCATTGGTGATTTTTTGATTCAGTAAGTCTGCCTACTGAAATTACTAATGGTGTCTTAAGGGATTCTATGGGTGAGGCTTTTGAAAATTGATCATAATTGATTCTGTTGTAAAGAAGTTCTGGTTTTTTGCCACCATGTTTTATCACATATGGCTCTATTATTTTGTAAACAATAGTAATTTTTTGGGCAGCCCTAAGTACGAATGGTTCAATGAATTTTTCAGTGTATTTTAAACCTAGATATCTCTTGAAATTGGATTTTTTATATAACTTTCTAAGATAATCGTATTGAGTATGTAGCGAAACATAAAATGGAATTTTTAACTCCTCTGCACAAATTGATGCAAACCAGCCTTCTACAAGAGGGTTATATGCTCTTATTATATCTGGTTTGATGGTTTTTACTAATTCTTTTATACGACCCATATTCATTAAATAATTTCTAAGATTTACATTGCCAACGTCGTGAATCTTAAATTTGGCATTTCCTGCTATAGTCTGAACTTTTGACTCCTCAACATCTTTCTCTATGAAGGAAATTATATGCAGTTCATCAAAAATATTACAAGGATTATAGTATCTTTTTTTTATCTCGCCTTTGTTATAGTAAGAAATAATGGGATCATTTGGAAACACGCACAACTTCAAACTGCTTCATACTCTTTTCAAACTTACTATTTTATAGACCTACTAGATAGGTTTCTCTAATATTATATAAAGAGATGTAGATTGACTCTTAAATAATCGTTTACCTATTAATTCAAATAAATCATCAATTATCTTATACTTCCTTATGCGAGAATCTAGACTCCAAATTGGAATTCCCCAACCCATGTATTCAATATGCTTAATTGTAAAGCCTGCCTTAAGGGCTAATTCTGAGATAGATTTTGCTGTATAAAAATGTACATGGTCAGTCTTCTTCCTCGTCATAGGTTCTATCCAATAAGCGAAACCCCAAGATAATGCTCCCTCATTAGGAGTTCCAAGAATTACTATGCCTCCTTTTTTTGTTATACGATAGATATTTTTTAAAGCTAAGAAATCGTCATTCAAGTGCTCAATGACATGATTGAAAAATATCAAGTCAAAAGAATCATTTGCGAAGGGAATATAGAAAATATCTGCAAGGAAAAGTTTTGCACTAACTTTAAGGGTTCTCATTAACTGTCTTGTTCGTCTTAATCTAAGAAGATTATAATCTATAGCCAAAAGATTCTGAGAATACTTTGAAAGCCAACGAAGGTTGACCCCATCACCACATCCCATATCAAGAATAATTTTGTTATTGTCTATTTGTTTTAAATGTGATTGGATGAACTTTTCTACGAAGTCAATTCTTTTTTTTAAATGAAATCTATAAGGTCCTTTATCATACGCTTCAATTTGGTCACTAACATACCAGTCTTTCTTTTCACTTTTAATCTGGCTTTCAATAAAGTTCAGGTGTTCAACAGGATTAGGAACTAAAATTCCTATCTCATTTTCAATAGGGTATATCTTATTACAATTTAAACAGACTAAATTATTAGATTCAAATTTAACAGATGATCTACATAATGGACATACCAGTAAATCTGTGTTATCGATCACCATATCAGAGATATCTCAGCATTACACATTATTTTAAGAGATCCTCAGAATGACTCAAAAGTATTATGTTTTGTGCATGTAGGGATAAGGGGCATATGATAAAGTAAAATTATCTCATGTATTATTTTTAGTATTATAAAATTTATCAAGGTATATTGATTAGGTCTATATTGCATGATGCATAAACTCATGATCACACAGTAGCTATTTAGGTAGGATAAATCTTCTTTTTGAAGGAAAATAGTACATGGATTTTGTAGCTGAGATTTCTGATTCAGTAGATGAACAAGAATGGATTGACAAATTGGAATCAAATCCAGAAACTACTGCATATCAGATACCTTATTGGCTAAGAATCTATCAACAATCCTTTCACTCTCAACCTATGTTTATTTCTGTAAAAAACAGATACAACGAGATTGTATGTCAATTAGCCGCATTGATCCATGAGAATTACTATTGGAAGGATACCAACATAATTTCAAAAGCTATCGGTACTACATTAAATCTAAATAAAACTCTCAACTGGGTGTATGGTCCTATAATTCATGATAAAACATACCAAGAGCAGATACTTCAAAAGATTCTAAATGTCTTAGAGGAAATCGCGGTAAGAAGCAATGTTACTATGATTAGAGGATCATCTCCTCCTCTCTCCAATCCATTCTCTGAGAAAATTTTTGAAAAATACGGATACAAAACACAGCAATGGGCAACATACATCATAGATCTACAACAAAAACCAGAGGAATTCTATAGTAATTTGGACAAAAAAACTAGGTATGACATTCGCAAAGCTGAAGAAAATGAACTAGAATTTGAAATTGTTAGAAACAGATCTGGATTTAACGAATTTGAGGAATTTGTTGTTAATGCAAAAATACGGAGTGGTGAAAAACGAAAAAAACACCATCTTTTTTTTGAAAAACTTTGGAAAAATTTATACGAACGGGACTATCATAAGGTGTTTCTAGCAAGATTTAAGGAAGAATTATTGGGAGCAATAGATGTATCTATTTTTAATGGAAACATTGTTCAATGGGGCGTTGCAAACTCGCCTAAAAAAGAATTCTCTTCCGGTACATTTCTGACCTGGAATGCCATAAAATGGTCAATGGAAAACAGATATCTGACATTTGATATGGGTGGAGTGAATCCATTACCTGAAGATGAGAAAGAAAAAAGGATAAATTTCTATAAATCTAAATGGGGTGGCAAAAAACGAAATTATATTTGGTATACAAAAATAATGAGTAAAACTAAAGTACAACTCTCCTCCGCCTTGAAAAACCCAAAATCAATAACAAAGAAATTCAAAAGGATCTACACTAAATAATTATATTTAAGAAAAAACAAGCAAAATTTGTTTCTCAAACAAATTAGACTATAATTATTACGGATTTATTATTTTTTTCTTAATTCATATATTGCTGTATTAAGTAGTCTTTTCGTTCTTGAATCAATAAGATAAGTAATAAGTAAGTAACTTAAAACGGAAAATCCTACGAATAAAAGAAGAGTAGGTAAAAATTCAAAAATGTTAATTCTATATTCTAAGAAATGTTCTGTTAATAGATACGTTATTCCAAAGATTATGACTGTTGTACAGACATATTTTAGAATATTCACCTTAGGTATTTTGATAGTGAATCTCTTTTTTGCCAAGTAATATGTGTATAATGTAAAGGGAATTTGAATAACCAATGCTACCATCGACCAGTAAATTACCAAGTTTAATGCAGAAACGTTTTGTTGCATAAACGATAATAAAACAACTGTCAGTATGCCTACATAAAGGCTATTGTGAATTATACGTATAGTTGGCAAGAAAAACAATTTACTTTTAACAAAATCTTTCCAAGTTGATTTTTCATTAGTATCTACTTTCTCTATTCCACTGAGAGCTGATTCAAAAAGATCTCTGATGATATGAAAAAATGTTTTAATTGCAATAATTACAACAATTGGGTAAGCATTAACGTACTGAGGATTTAAAGCAAATAATGCGGGCTTGGCAAAGACAATGCAAAGTGCAAGAAGTGGTATTGCAAAATAAAGAACAGATGTAAAATTTTCTTGCAGGTATTCTTTCTTACCTCCTTCGAGTAATTTTGAATACAGTGCATAGTAGATTAAACTAGAATAATTAACAATGGATGCCACAGCTATAGAGGAAGAGTAGAAAGCAAGTCCAACCACCGATCCAGTAATAACTGTAAAAGTTATGACATCTAAGTAAAGAATCATATTCTGGATATTTCCATAAATTGGAAGCCATGATAACTTAACCCACTTATACAAAAATGATTTTTCAAAACTGACTTTGAGTTTGTCTTTAGTATAATATGTTAATATTGTTATACTCATAATATGCGCCACACTAGTGGTAATAATAGCACCAACAATACCCATATCAAGAAAGTAAACGAAAATAATCGCGGCAGGTATCTTTGCTGACTCAAAAACCAAAAGTGAGTAACTTACAGCTTGTGGTTTCCATCCTAAATTTATAGCGGTAAGTATTGTTTGCATAAATTGAAGTGGTATTAGAATTGATGCAAAAAATAGAACTTCCTGAGATGCATCAGATTTAAGCGATACAAAATATGCCATTGTAATATATATGACAAGGCCTACTGTTGAGAATAATCCACTGGAGATAACTGCTGTTTTACCTGATTTTAGACCTCTGGCAATT
This sequence comes from Nitrosopumilaceae archaeon, assembly GCA_040877685.1. Classification (GTDB taxonomy): domain Archaea; phylum Thermoproteota; class Nitrososphaeria; order Nitrososphaerales; family Nitrosopumilaceae; genus JBBDNF01. The sequence goes on along the minus strand of JBBDNF010000062.1, from coordinate 35,015 downwards.
TCACGTGTTGTCCAATAGCCAATTCCTGATTGTATAATTAGCGCATATACTAACAGACTTCCAATTAATCCCCACGTTCCAAATTCATCAGGAGTCAGACGTCTTGTTACAATAAGTGTAAATATCAGACCAGTAAAAACTGATATAATTCCTACTGTAAAGGAAATTAATCCCGTATAAGTTACTCTAATTCCAGACAAATCTGTTCCTTTTATGAATAAAATCTATTGGGTAATTACTAAGCTTTTCTGAGAAATCAATGGTTCATAAAGCATTTTCGAGGTATTTATCATCTTTTAAAAAATTATAAGAGGGCAAATAATCACTTTATGAGAAACAAGATTTGAAAATACTTTATGGCGGCACCACTATAAAAGATGGCAAAAATGTTATTTCTTTAGATAATAACAATCTATCTTTACCTTTTGGTAGAGCTTACAATGAAAAACCAATTTCTTTTCTAAATACAATCCCAAAGCAAATGGTAAATGAAAAGAAAGTAACTCATCTATTAGAATATTCTAACACTTCACTTTGGTGGTTCGCTTATCCTAGTATAAACATTACTGTATCTACAGCTATTAATTTCATAGATAGATTTGAGAAAATAATTGACGAAAAAAAACCTACATTGATCAAAGTAGTAGGAGAATTTGATAAATTACAATTAATAAAACAAATTTGTCTTAAGAAAAACATAGAATTTAACTATTCAAAACTTGAATACGGCATGTTTCGCATTATCAAGTGGATTAAACAAAAAATTGAACCATACCACTTCTCATATGTTGCTAAAAAAAAAATTAAGAAAAGAATTAATTTGTATAAGGCAAAAAATCATAATATTCAGCCTCTTGATCATAAGATACTCTTTTTGTCTGCAACAGTCTTTAGAAGGAATATCTATGATTCTGAAAAAAAGCAAGATGTGAGGGGTGAATATCTCCTAGAAAACGTATTTAAAATTATAAAGAAAATGAATCTGGACGCTGTTGGCATTGATGTTGATTATACATTTAGAGGTCAACCAGAAGTGCTTTCAGAAAGATTGGAGGAACCAATGTCGTGGATTCCAATAGAACTATTCGTAGAAAAATACACACATGGTTTGAATTATAAGAATTTTATAAGAAATTACTTGGGAATAATAAGGAACCATGAATTTAAATCTCTATTTAATTTTAATGGCATTAATTTTTGGGGTATGGTTGAAAATGATTTTAAAAAACTAAGTTATTTTCCTTTCTTTCCAACTTACATGGAATTGATAGACTCTTTACAGAAATTTTTTTCATTGATTAAACCAAAAGCCATTATAATTACATATGAAAAAGGCCCATTTGCTCTTGCGGTAATAATTGCGTGTAAAAAATGTGGAATTAAAACGATTGGTCTACAACATGCAGCAACTATTGCATGGCACACAGACTATGCTCATAGAGATCTTCAGTCAGATGGCAACCCCTTAGGAATGCCTTTGCCTGATTTCATGTTAGTGTTTGGTAATTATGCAAAAAAAATACTTACTGAAGTAGGATATCCGCAGGAAAAACTAATTGTTTTTGGTAACCCTGAATTTTTCTATATTGATCAAATATTGAAAAGTCTTCCATTTCAAGATCTTAAAAAGAAATATAATGTTCCTCAAAATAAAAAAATTATAATATTTACTCCATCACTGCTTCAACGATATTACAAATATTTAGGTGGGAATTATGATGAGATAGTGTTCGAAAAATTATTGGAATTGTTTGCAAATAAAGATGAATATTATGTAATTTTAAAACCTAAAATCCATGAATCAGTAAAAGTTTATGAAAATCTTATTAGTAAATTTAATTGTAAGAATTTCTCTATAATAAGAGGGAATCTTCTAGAATTAATTTATATGTCAGATCTCTTAATAGCCGTGGATTCATCAACTCTTGTTGATGCAATGGCGTTGAATAAAATAGTTATAGGAGTGAAATTTGGAAATTATATTACTTCGGTACCTCTTGCATCTTCTTTTTTCACTGACTTTAATTCGTTATCAAAGAGTATCCAAGATGTATTATTTGATAATTCATTACAAGAAAAAATGAAGGAAGATCTACAAGAATTCAACTATGATCAATTCAATATTCCTAACGAAGATGCTTTTGGAATACTAAAATCAATACTAGAAAGTAAATGATTACATGCAAATTTGTTTAATTCAAATCAATCAATAGTCACTACTAATCTTGTGAATAGGCTGAATTGGATCAATTCACAAACATATGTTCTATTTATATAAAATATGAAAACTAATGAATAGAGTTATGAATTGCTAGATGATGATTGATGTTCCAAATATCCTTTCTCTTTTCTAGGAATTGAAGTATCTCATTCATTAAGAATATTCTTCCACCATTATACAAGTTTTCATATATGGATTTTACAAATTCAAAATCTTCTGGATAATCAACAGTCCATCTCTCTTTCATGAAAAGATTTTTACCATCCGGCATTTCCACATTGCCTATTCTAAACAGAGATGGTTGAGACCAAATGTAAGTAGTTGTGTGTTCTCGATGGCTAGGATTCTTTGATTCTTTCCATGCTTTTTCTAATACTGATAGACGGAATATTTCCACATCTAGACCGTCAGGGAAGGTAGCTGGATGTGCATTGCTTACATAGTCGTACTTTTCTACGTTATCTAAAAAAAAACCAATTACCATATCTACTACTTGCGGATCAATTAATGGACAATCAGGTGTTATTTTTGAGACAAAATCTGCATTAAATTTCCTACCTACTTGGTAGTACCTGTCAAGACAGTCAAGTTCGCTTCCTCTGAACACAGAATATCCATTTTCTTTAGCTAGATTATAAATCACATCATCATTTTTGTTAACGCTAGTAGCAACTACTATCTCGTCTATAAGTTTTGAATGGGAGAGTCTCTCTAACATCAACAAAAGCATCGGCTTTCCACAAATCTTCTTCATTACTTTACTAGGAAGTCTAGTAGAACCTGTTCGTGCCTGTACTACCACAACAACCTTTCCTTCTTTATTCAATAATAGTATGTAATCATTTATGATATATTAACGATAAACTAGATCTCTGTGAGTTCGACAAGTCTCTTCTCATGATTAGAAACTCTAGCAGCTTGCATTATTCTTGCTTGTTTTAGCAGATCATCCTCAAAGTTAAAGTCGGAATTTCTTTTCTTCATAACTTCATTACAAAATGAATCAATCATAAGAAGATAGTGATTACATGGTTCTAATAGGATTTCTTCAGCTTGGTTAGCTGAATCAAGAAGTAACCTTGCCTTCATGTCAGAAGGAATGTTGTAAGCCCGTCCAAGTTTTAACATGCCCTCACTTCCCCATATGTCATATGTAGATTGGTAAAACAAATCATAACCAGCTGACATGTGAGCAAATTTCTCATTCTTATATTTCAAACATAAATTTGCCTTAACATCAACTTGGGTAGATTCATCAATTGTTAAACTACTTATTACACTTAATGGTTCGCCAGCAAAAATGATTCTACTTGCACATATCGGATAACATGCTGCATCATTTAGTATTCCTCCTCCTAATTCCCTGTTGTATCTTATGTCATTACTAGGTACAGATGAAAATCCATATGAACCACTGAATATGAAGAGCTTGCCAAGTACACCATTATTGATGAGTTCCTGAACTCTTTTATGCTGGGGATGAAATCTAAACATGAGCGCTTCCATTAATCTAACATTGTTTTGTTTACAAGTTGAAACCATTTTTTTTGCTGATTTGAAAGAAGTGGTGGACGATTTTTCGCAAAGAATATGTTTTCCATGTTTAGCAGCTTGAATTGCCCATTTTTCATGCAAACCAATTGGAACCGAAATGTAGACTGCATCAACATCTTTATTTTCCAAAACATCCTCATAGCTTCCATAATTAGGGCATTTGAATTTCTCAGCAAACTTCTTGGATTTTTTTTCAGATCTACTTCCAATAATTTGTATATCTGCAAATTTTGAATTTAAAATGGCTGGAATTGTAGAAGATTCTGCAATTCGTGAGCACCCTATTATTCCAAAACGGAGTTTTTTCAATTCGAAATATCTCTATTGATTTGACTTAATACTTCTTCAATTATACTAATACCTTCCAAAAGGGCATCGTCTGGAATAGTTAATGGAGGGCCAATTTTTATGGTGCCAGCTCCAGTTCTAACCAATAGCAATCCTTTTTGCATACATTTTTCGATAATTTCATCACCTAAATTTACATCTAGCTCTTTAGATTTCGGATTCATGACATGAATGGCAGCAATTAATCCTTTTCCAGAGATGGTATGAATGATATTCTTGTATTTTGTTTGTATACGATTTAATTCTTTTAGCAAAAATTCCCCTTTTCTTTCAGATTCTTTTACAAGATTTTCTTTTTCAATTACTTCTAGACTAGCTAGTGTTGCTGCACAACAAATTGGATTTCCGCCATGTGTACTATTAAGCGAAGGATCTACATCTAACAGTTCCCTACGACTCAAAACTGCCGATAATGGTAAGCTAGAAGAGATTCCTTTTCCGCAACAAACTATGTCTGGTTCAACTCCATAATGTTCAAATGCAAACAATTTTCCTGTTCTACCAAATCCGGCCTGGATTTCATCAAAAATAATGAGAGCATTGTTTTCTTTTGACCATTTTTTTAACGCATCAACAAATGAAGTCGGATAAAACATAGCACCCCAACCTTGATAAGATTCTATCATGAAACCTGCAATTGTGGAAAGATCTACGGTTTTACTAAGTAAATCCATACTTTTTTTAAAACACGATTCATTACATTGATGCTCTTCGTCATTTTTCCAAGGGCAGGAATCTTTGAAAGGAAATGGAATATGATGAATATTTGGGTCTTCATATCCTATCCAATGTTTTTCTTTTTTCATTCCTCCCATCATTAATGCACCTAGAGTTTTACCATGCATTGAACCATCAAAAGAAATTATTCCAATTTTTTTTTCTTTAATTTTTTTACCATAAAGTCTTGTAATCTTTAGTGCGCATTCTGTAGCTTCTGCTCCAGTAGTTAATAGGAAAACAGTATCAAGATACGACGGAGTCATTTTAACGATTTTTTCAACTAATCTTGCTCGAACTTCGGAGGAAAAATAATAATTGTGCAAAAGGTGATGATTTACCATGTCAGTGATGGCTTTTACTACATGAGAATGAGAATGCCCTACGTTGGTTACAAAAATTCCTGATGAAAAGTCTATCCAACAGTTACCAGACGAGTCAAATACGTTATATCCTTCTGCATGATCCCACAGTATTGGTAATTCACGCAACATGGAAAGAGGTTCATATTTTTTCAAGTTTAAAAGAACTTCAACGGTTTTAGGAGGAGGTATTTCAGTTATGATCCTACGATGTTTAGTTTTTACGATCTCAACTTTTTGCGGTTCATACTTGAAATTATAATCAGACAACCCTTAATTTCCATAAACTTTTAATTGTTAATAAGTTAATCATTGTTTTTAAGAAAATATATTGCTAATGCGCCCATTCTGTTAAATGGTGTAATATCACAATAATATTCATTGATGTCTGTATTTCCATCATCCAGATAACGTTTTATATCTTTGTTAGTATTTTTTGGTATATTTAGAAAACTAAATCGTGGTCTCTTTTTTACAATTCTTTTTTCTATCAAATATTCCATAAATTGTTTATTGAATTTGAGATTGGAAGATAGCCACTTATTCGTAGATCTGGTATCAGCAAGGTGTAGTAAATTAGCATCTTTTGTAGCCAAGTATACTCTTCTTTTCATATCTTCTATTCCCCATTCTGCCCACGCCCAATCATATGACATGCCTATGGTTTTGACTAGATTAAAACCAGTTTTATTGGTCATCACATACATTTCATCAGCAGATATTTGAAAAGCGTCTGTTAACGACATTGGTAATTTAAATAAATTCTGCAGAGTTAACCATACTGTACCTCTAAAGTTATTGAAGCTTGGAACACTTACAATTACCCATCCATTTTTATTTAGTAATTTTTTACATCTCTGAAGAATTTTTAATGGGTTGTTTACATGTTGTAAAACCTCTGAAATTAAAATTACGTCATATTTTCTTTCCAAAAATTGATCAATATCACCAGTAAAGAATTCAACGTTTTTTATATTACACAGATTTGCAAAATTTTTTGCATAATCAACAGCAGAATCAATATAATCAATTCCTGTTACAGATTTAGCATATTTTGAAGCATATAATGAAAGTCTACCAGCACCGCAACCAAGATCAAGAACTGTTTTATTTTTTAGAAGATGCCTGGAATGAAATATCACATGGGTGTTTTCTCCAGGGGTGCTAGTTTGAAAAGTTTCTTTATAGACTACCTCATATCTATCTTTAACAGTTTTTTTATCAAGAGATAATGATTTTCTAAAACTGGGATTTTTAACAACTAAGTTATGTAGTTTTTTTGACATCCAGATTCTTTGTGTATTCTTTTTGTTAGATATAAAAGGATTTCCACTTTTGTATCAATCTGATGAATGATAAATCAATTGTTTAGTCAACATGATCATATACCAACGCAATCCAGAAATTCGTAGTTAGTTTTTGAATTCCAACAAAAATTAATATAATCAAAGTAAATGGAAATGCAAAAACGTAAGAGGGATGATGGCATGTTTATAATTTATCCAGATATTTGACAGATTGTATTAACTACCAGGCAGTCCAACCGCCATCTATTACAAAGGTTGCACCCGTTACATAGGATGATTTTGGGCTACAGAGATATTCTACTATTCCATTAAGTTCATCTTTTCTCATCATTCTTTTCATTGGAGTTAACGCTGCGTATTTTTTTATAAATTCCTCATCTTGATCACTAAACGCGCCTCCTGGTGCAATACAATTAGCACGAATGTTAGGGGCCAGATGGGTAGCAAGAAATTTTGTCATATTTATCACACCCGCCTTTGAGACGCTGTAAGCTATGTGTTTGTGACCTCCTTCATATAGATCTGGTCGTGCAGATACTATACCAGTTGTTGCGGAGAAATTAACAATAGAACCAATTTTATTATTTCGCGCAAATTCTCTGCAGACAGAAAATAATGCTGTAAGATTAAGCTCCAGGTATCTGGAAAAGGACTCCAGGGAGATATCAAAAAGAGTTAGCCTTTTTTGATTTTTTTCCACATGATCATTTAATGCAAAACAGTTTACTAGACAATCTGCCTTGTTTTCTGCAAACCATTTCCTAACAAATGATTCGCTTGTGAGATCATGGCCTAAAACCAAGTCAAGCTTAAGAATTTCATTATTTTTTGCCAAATAGTTTGATATTTCTTTTCCTAAAAGACCTTCTGAACCAGTTATGATGATTTTCATTTTACCTGTGACATTTAATTGTGGGATATCGATAAATACTTATCAACATATTGTCTTACATATGAAAGATATTTTTTACATGTGACTTCTGGTTTAATTTTAGAGTTGCCTATCTCCCTAGCACCTTGTATTATGATATCTCCATCATAATTGATTTTCGAAAGAGTAGAGAAGAACGAATGAAAATCTGTATCACCAGTTCCTAGAGGTACGGTGCTACCTTTGCGTTTTCTGTCTTTGATATGAATATTTTTTATCCATGGTCCTATGGCGGTTAATTCTTCTTTTACGTCATAACCTAACGCTGCACTATTACCTGTATCATGATTAGCTTTAATATTAGGATGATTAAATCTCAATAATAAACTCCTAAATGATTGAGGAGACAAATCAGTTTCAAGCGTTAACATGACGCCATTTTCTTCAGATATTGGTAAAATTTTTTCCAGATTGAGAATTAGTTGATCCTCAGACTCTTTATTTTTCAATGAGGATGAATCTACTAATGGAATTTCCAATATTTTGATTCCTAACTGATTGCATCCTTTGATTAGATTGGTTAATACTTTCATGTTTTTTTCAAGATCGTAGTTGCCAACATTAAATAGCATTCTTTCCATAAAATAGTCTGCACAAACGGAGTTTATTCCAATTCCATGTTTTGCGGATAAGAATTTGATTTTTTGGATTCCATCTGGAATCATTATTGGATTATTTTCATAGGTATCAAAGACCCATTCAATTAAATCAAATCCGCAGTCATGGGCTGTTTCAAATTCCTTTTCCCATGAATCTTTTGGAAATGCTTGAATTCTGTTGCCTATGGATTCTGAAAGCCTTCCGCCCATTATTCCTATCTGAACTGATTTATTTTTCACAAAATGAAAATCAAAGTATAATAATATTAATGCTATCCACTTGTACTACGAATGGCTAATCTTTATACAAAATGTAAAAACATCAAAATCGTAATAACTGATGTAGACGGTGTCCTAACAGATGGCGGTATGTACTATACCGATGAAGGCGATACCATGAAAAAATTTCATGTACGTGACGGAATGGGAGTAACCTTATTGAGAAGACAGAACATTCCCACAATAATCGTAACCAAAGAGAAGACTAGAATAGTAAAACAGTGGGCTAATAGCATGAAGATAGCGACGTTATATGATGGAGTTGTAAAAAAAGAATCGATGTTGGAAAAAATTTGTGCTAAATTCAATGTCAAACCAAATCAAATAGCCTACATCGGAGATGATGTAAATGACTTGGAATTATTAAAAAAAGTTGGTCTATCAGCAGTTCCAAACGATGCTATTAGTGAATCAAAAAAAATTTGTCACTATGTTTGTAACACGAAAGCAGGACAAGGAGCTTTCCGCGAATTGGCAGACTTGATCTTACATTCACAAAAGAAACACTAAAAAGTTATTATGATGATAAATAAATAACTCTTATGGTTTTTATAACTGAAGAAATTGGCATTAATCATAATGGCGATATTGAAATTGCAAAAAAATTAATTGATTATGGAGTAATTGCTGGGTGTGACGCAGTAAAATTTCAAAAGAGAACCGTCGAAAAAGCATATTCAAAAGAAGTCTTGGACTCTCCGAGAAAAAGTTCATGGGGAACTACTACAAGAGATCAAAAACTAGGACTTGAATTTGGAAAAAAAGAATATGACCAGATTGATGAATACTGTAAACAAAGGAAGATCACTTGGTATGCATCATCTTGGGATGTCGATAGTCAGCTTTTCTTAAGACAATATAATCTGAAATACAATAAAGTACCTTCTGCTATGGTAACAAATCATGAATTGTTAAGAGTAATTGCGGAAGAAAGAAAATACACCTTCATTTCAACTGGTATGAGCACTATGGAAGAAATTCGTCAAGCAGTAAATACATTCAGACAACATGACTGTCCTTTCGAATTACAGCACTCTAATAGTTCATATCCAATGAAACTTGAAGAAGCCAATCTTAGATGTATACAAACGTTAAGAAAAGAATTTGATTGTAATGTAGGCTACAGCGGACACGAGGTCGCATCATACTTGGTTTGTTTGTTAGCTGTAAGCTTGGGAGCAACATCAATTGAGAGACATATTACACTTGACAGGGCGATGTATGGTTCTGACCAAGCTGCGTCGCTTGAGCTGCCAGGTTTGATTAGGCTTGTTAATGATATAAGAAGCGTTGATAAGATTATGGGAGACGGAGTAAAAAGAGTGTGGGATTCGGAAATTCCGGTGATGAAAAAGCTTAGAACAGTTTATCTAAAATGACGATATGAGTAAATTTACAAGGGAAATAAAACAACTATTCGATAAAAGCGCTGATACAATAATAAAATCGAAAAATGTCGTAAACGAAATTAACAGAGCCTTGGTGATTATGATGAACTGCCTTGAGAATGATAAGAAAATTGTGTTGTTTGGTAATGGTGGAAGTGCATCTGATGCACAGCACATGGCTGCAGAACTGGTGGGGAGATATTTGCATAATAGAAGAAGCCTGCCCGCAATAGCTCTTACCACAGATTCTTCCATTTTAACCGCAATAGGCAATGATTATGGATTTGATCAGATTTTTGCTCGTCAATGCGAATCACTCGTGGAAAGAGGAGATGTCGTAATAGCAATTTCAACAAGTGGAAGATCAATAAACGTCATAAAGGGAATCAAGATGGCAAAAAAGAAAGGAGGAACTATTATAGCATTAACAGGCAATAAAGGAGGTCAAATTAAAAAGTTGGCTGACGTTTCTATTATAATTCCTTCACAAGAAACTCCACGAATTCAGGAAGCACACAGAACAGTTATACATATCTTATGCGAATTAACCGAAAAGAAATTTAGCAAATAATTAACAACAAGAATGTATCTTTAAATTCCTACAATTTATGACTGTTCTTCTTAAAGGAAAAAATATAGATCCCCAGCGCTCCGCTGTGGGGCAACGAGTTATTCAACTGAATAACATTCTGTCTTAGCCAGAAAAGAAATCTATCTATACGTTCTTTATTACAGGTTAGACTAGCATCTCTCAGAACGTTGGGAAGGCGTCGTCTAAAATCTTTAATTAATAATTGGCCGTGACCCCACGACCTATCAAAAGTGCTCCATTTAAGATTCATGTTTAATTTTTTTGCAAATTCCATAAAGTCTATTGGTGTCAGATAGTGAAGATCTGCTAACGTTACTGGCGCATCAAACAAGTACCATAACGTCATAAGAACATAGCCACGTGGATTTGTCCAGTTGGGAGAAGTAATGATGATACGACCATCTGGTCTTAGATGTTTTTTAAGTAGCCTTAATGTCTTTAACGGATCGTCCATATGTTCTAGAACCCCTATTGAAACAATAACGTCGTATGTCCCTTTAACATCTACAACATTCATCTTTTCAAAACGTAAATTAGGCAAATGATATTTTTTTTGTGCAATTTCGATCCCTTTGCTTGAATAATCAATGCCTGTGACATCAGCACCTTTTTTTGCAGCTAAATATGAAAAAAATCCAGTACCACATCCTACTTCAAGTACCTTCTTGTCTTTCCAATCAATCTCCTTTAATACCTCATCTGCTTCTGAAGTAGATGTGCCTTCAATGACAAATTTTGTGTAGTGCCTTTCCTCTCCTTTGACGTATACTTTATCGTAAAAATTTACCAGCTTTTTGTTTTTATTCACATAGTTGTTCATTTCCATTAGGTATTTAATAATTTAAAAATCAATCAATGCATCATTTAATATCTGGATAAGATGATTAATTTTTAATGTTCTGTAAAATCTTCTTTTTTTACAATGACGATGAGATCAATGTTATAAATATGAGATTAAAAAAGACAATGAAAGACGTACGAATTATTACAAACGATAACTATGTACGTGATTTTCTAAAGAATGCTGGAGTAGCCTGTCAAACCATTAATGAAATTTTTCCTCTTGAAGACGATGAGAAAACATACGAGATAAACAAAATAGCACTAAATAAAATTAGAACATATGCCTCTCTTTTCCGAGATACCACTTTTAGAGGAACTGAAATATTTAGTGTTCTTGAACCAAAACTCCTTGCAGAGGTAACGTTTGCTGAAAAAATAAGAAAAATCCTAGAAGAGAAGGCAGATACTATTTTCATATTTAGGGAATTTTCGTTTCAGTACCTCGGAATCAGACAAATTTCATCTGATTTAACATACGATCCAAATAATTTTGTGTTGGTACGTTTGAGTAAGGATGGATTAAAAGTAAACCACACCTATCAACAAGATTTACTTGAGAGATATAGAAAAAAAATTAATTTTTTGCGTTCTCTTATGTTTAATCCTATAAGAAAAAAACCAAATACCACAGATATGAATGCATTATCAAATAATGAAACAAGAAATAACGAAGCTAAGACATCAGACGATAAAGGCGGTTTGCCAAAAACAAAAAAACAAGCAAGCATACATTTGTTTGTTTTCAGATACACTCTACTGAGAATTTTGTACCATCTTAACCTGAATTGGGAAAAAAAAATACTAGAAAGCGTAAGCAGAAAAATCCAAAACTCAAAATTTGGACCAGATTTAAAATGCGGGTTTTTTATCACCCCTTCTACTGAATATGAATATCGAGGTTTCTACTCTGTAATTGCAAAGTTTGTAGAAAGGAAAATACACCATTTTGTTTTCAGCTTCGATCTTGCAACAAGTAAATTATTATATTATAAAAATATACAGCACGTTTCGCTTTATGAAGAGGCATATCTCATCACTGATTTATTAAAAAACAGCTATGAAGGAAGAACACTTAAGGAAAACATTGAACTACAAGCGCGCCAATATGACATATCACATCTATATGTTGATGGGCACTTTAATCCTATAATAGACGAAATTTTTTTTGCAATGTCTATTGTGATCATATGTAATTACATATTCACAAAAATCAAACTACCTAACGTCGCAATAATAAAAGATGGTAACAGAATTGGTAATGCAGTTGCATTGGTTTCAAGAAAATTTCGGATATCCTCCTATTCAATAGTCTCTCTTGTAATTACATCCGATCCTCTTCACACTACCTTTAAGACTGATAACATTTGTATCTATGGAACACAAGGTCTACATGCCTTAGAAAAATTGGGATATGATAAGGAAAGAATAATTTTGACAGGCAATCCTGTTTATGACTATTTTAAAGAAACTGACTGTCAAAAACAAAAAAAACTACTAAAAGAAATTTCGAATATCGATCTTGACAAAAAAATAATTGTTATAGGAAGAGGAAGATGGTACGATGGTGATGAAGTATGGATGTCCAAACTAATTAGGTTTTCAAATGAAAATAAATTTGAAATAATCATAAAAGTTCATCCACTCTATAAGACAACAATGCAACAGATACACCAACACAAAATTAAAGAAATTGAAAAGATGTGTATGAACTTAAAATACCTTATTACCTATGACATTACTCCGGACATACTACTACCAGCTTCAGATTTAATAATAACTGATCATTCTAATTTGGGCATGGAGGCTGGTCTGCTTAACAAACCTTGGATATTATTTGAAACTAAAAATGCAATAGAACCAGAACGACGATTTCATGAATATAATGCCACATTGCTTGCACGAGATTACACGCATCTTGAACAGCTAATCTTAGAAATACTAATTGAGAAAAAATACGTCGAGCAGCTTAAAATTGGACAGCAAAAACTAGCTGAGTATTATAACTATCTCAATGATGGAAATGCCGCAGAAAGAATTCTTGAATTGCTTGTGAAAGATAAAGCCTAAGGGTTTTTTACTTTGTATATTTCTTCTATTAAAGCAAGAGTATTTTTATGATCAATTAGATTAGATGAAGGCCACTTGAAATCTAAGCTGTTAGAAACACAGTTCATAAAATAGCTAAGCTGATTATAGAATCCAGGTTTAAAATTAACGTCTTCTGCAGATGGATTGATCTCTTTTTTTCCATACTTGTTAATTATAGTACCTTTTTCTAGAGGATCATAGACTATTTTCATGTCATCAGCATATAATCTAACAGACCAACTACCAGGTGATTTCCAGTTACTGATGTAAGTAAACTCTACCCCTTGTTCACTAGTACCTATTGCACTATGGATATATTTTTCTGGTTTTGAATTAACTTCAATCTTTTTGATGTTGCCACAAAAAAATCTTATGAGATCAACACAGTGAATAGAATTACAGAACATCCAGTTTTTCCTTACAATCTCACTGAACTTGGGTAGATTTATGTCTGAAAATCTTTCAGGTGCTTCAATTACAACTGAATCAACCTTTTTATCTCTTTCTTTTAAAAATGATAATCCACTATGAAAAATAGAGTAGAATCTTCTATTTACTGCGACCATTACTTTGGAGGCATATTGTTGGTTAGTTTCAATTAGTTTTCCAAGACGTTGTGAGCTAAAAGACACAGGTTTTTCTATTAAGGTAGGTTTTTTGAATGACAACGTTTTCTCTAATACTTCAGCATTATTCTCAGGACTTACTAATATAGTAAAAAAATCAAAATCTTCATCTGATATATCATCAATGGACTTGTATGTTTTTTCTAGGTTGTAGGTCCTAGTTTTCATAAGTAATTTCTGATGATTCCTTGCAAATACTCCAATTATCTCACAGTTTAGAGCATTTAATACCTCGAGATGTTTTGGAGCAATGTCACCAAACCCAATAAGAACTGTTCTCAAGTTACTATGAACTCTCTATTATAATATTCGCCTGTTAATGGAAGATCTACCTCTTTTTTTGTATCAAAAGACTTTCTTATGGCAGAATAAATCTCAACCTTGCCTTTTGATACTTGTGCTGTAACAAGATATCCTTTTTCAGAAATCAGATTTTGTATCATTTTCTCTATTAACTTATTTGTACTTTCAAGTCCAAATCTATCTTTCTTAATAATTGGATTAGGTAAAACATACTTATGTTTAGGCATTTGTCTGTCGTCTGCTGAACGACCTCTAATCATTATTTCGTCATTTAGTTCGTCTATCACTACTCTACCATGTTCTCCTATGATTTCTATAATGTGTTGTATTCCTAAATCATCTCCTAAATCAATAAACGCACGAGTTTCATTTTCAAAATTTAATAAAACATATCCCCCAGGATCTTCAAATTCTTTACCACGTGGATTGGAAAGATTTTTGTTTATAGATATGGCAAAAACGGATTTTATTTTACTGTCTAGAAAATATGTACAAAGATCAAAAAAATGTGTGCCTACAGCTGAAAGCCCTCCAGCACCACAGGTTATAACTACGGTTTTGGGTTTTCCTATAATATCATTGTTTAAATTTTCTTTTAAAGTACTATATGCTTCTGAATATCTGCGAGAATAATTGATTGTTAATTTAGTATCTGATTTCTTTAATTTTTCAATTATTTCATCTGCCTGCTTGACCGATGTAGTAAAAGGTTTCTCACATACTATGTATTTGATGTTCTTTTCAATTGCATGGATTATTATCTCACTATGAGATGGACCTGTGGTAGAGACAACAAGGCCATCTATTGCTTTCTCTAACGGTATCTTATAATCATAATAGTGATTTACAATACCTACTGGTTTTATCACGTCGCAGACAAAACTAATCTCATGGTTCATACTTGTTAAGACATCATGGTAAACTTGGCCCATCCTTCCAAAACCAATAATTCCAAATTTCATGTGTGAGATTGATTAGTACACGTATTATTAGTTTGATTTCATTACACGTCTTTCATATTGGATTATTCAGTGAAAATTATTCACTATGCACAATTCATCTTTTGGAGCTAAGACTAATAAGGTCATGAAAGCCATTAGCCTTTATGACTCAGGCTACAAAAGATGTGAAACCAAACGCTACCTATTTCGAAGTTCGAAGTCCTGATTTAGAATGGCCAAAATATAGAAGTCCTGAATATTGGGAATATAGAAGGAAATGGTCTGAATACCCAAAAAGGATGTACGTTAGTGATTTTCCGCTCAACTTGGATATCGAAACTACGAACATTTGTAATCTAGCTTGTCCTATGTGTTCAAGGACAATTCAGATCAATGATGGAACATACGTCGACATTGGAACAATGTCAATGGATATCTATAAGAAAATAATTGATGAAGGTGCGGAAAATGGTCTTTGTGCCGTAAAATTAAATTACTTGGGAGAACCTTTAGCGGATAGATATATCGTTGATCGAATAAAGTATGCAAAGGCTCGAGGAATAATAGAAGTTATGTTCAATACTAATGCCAGTTTGTTGACAGAAGAAAAATCAATTCAGCTACTAGAAGCCGGTCTTGACAGCATATTTTTTTCTGTAGATGGTATCCTTCCTGAAACCTTTAACAAAATACGGATTGGAACAGATTATGAAACGGTTGTAACTAACATCAAAAATTTTGTTAGAATAAAAAATGAAGGAAATTATAAACATGTTCAAACTAGAGTTTCAATGGTTGTTTTGCCTGGTATGGAAAAAGAAGCTGAGGAATACACAAAGTTTTGGCTACCTATACTGGGGCAAGTAGGTTTTGGTGAATGGGTTGACCACCGAGGTAAGGGTACAACGAAAGATGATCATAGTAGAGAAATTATTTACGATGATTATAATCCTGATTTTGTTTGCGCACAACCTTTTCAAAGAATGTTTATAATGTACGACGGTGTGTGTACTCCCTGCTGCCCAGATGTATCTAGGGGTTATGTAGTGGGAGATATAAAAAATCAGACAATAAAGGAAATTTGGCATGGTGAACGATATGGGAGACTTAGAGAAGCTCAAATAAATGGAAGATACCGCGATATTGACATATGTCGTAGTTGTTACATGCCATTTTCGCAGAAAGACACTAAAATGTAGCCTTACAAATTTTAATCAATTATGGGCAGATCAGATTACAATATAATCTCTATAATACCTGCACGCAGTGGATCGACACGGGTTAAAGATAAGAATATACGGTTGCTTGGCGGTAGACCGCTAATATCTTATACAATTAAATCTTCTCTGAAAAGTGAAGTCAGTAGAACTATAGTAAGCACTGATGATAACAGAATTGCGAACATAGCAAGAAGGGAAGGAGCTGAGGTACCATTCTTGAGACCAAAAAAAATATCTACATCGAAAACATCAGCTTTTCCAGTAGTTCTCCACTGTTTGGAATATCTAAAGAGATCAGAAAATTATTTTGCAGATTACGTTGTTTATTTACAACCTACCTCGCCGTTCAGAAATTCTAAGGACATAAACTTGGGATTAGAAAGAATCATATCAAGCGATTCAACTTCTCTTACTTCGATATCCAGTGTATATCAACACCCATTATGGATGTTCAAAAAAGATTCCAAACACAGGCTAATTCCCTTTTTACGTAACAAGAACAAACCTGAACGTTCTCAAGATTTACCTGCATTGTATTATGTAAATGGTGCGTTAACTATCACTAAAGGTAATTACTTTAAGTCAAAAAGGCAAAATAAATACATAATAGATTTTAATGACGTTGCAGGGCTTGAATTAGATCCTGTTCACGCTCTAGATATTGATACAGAAATCGATTTGGAAATTGCTCAATGTCTAGTAAAGAAGTTTAATAACGATTAGTTATATCTCTAGTGTTTGTCAGATTAAGAATCTACTCATATTTGATCCCTAGTAGCAGTTTTATTTGGACATTCTTTTCTCTTAAGCATGACTCTCAAAAAATCATTCAAGTTACTTGAACAATCAAGGAAGTTAATTCCTTCCCTAACTCAAACCTTTAGCAGAGCAGCTTATACCTTTGTCGAAGGAGCGTTCCCCGTGTATGCAGAAAAAGGAAAGGGTTCACATTTTTTTGATGTTGATGGTAATGAATACATTGACTACCTATGTGGTCTTGGACCCGTAGTTCTTGGGCACTGTTATCCCAAGGTAGATAGAAGTATTCGTAAACAACTGGAAGACGGAATTATCTTTTCTTTACCTCATAGACTAGAGATTGAAGTATCAGAACTGCTTTGTAGTATTATTCCATGTGCTGAAATGGTAAAGTTTTCAAAGACTGGATCGGGATCAGCTACCGGTGCTGTAAGGGCTGCAAGAGCAATAACAAAAAGAGATAAAATAGCATACTGGGGTTCAGGCGGTGTATGGCATGATTGGTTCGCAGGTATAATTAGCAGAAATCAAGGCGTTCCACAGTTTAACAAGGATCTAATATTCCTGTTTGATTACAACAACATAGAGAGTCTAGAATCTATATTCGAAGAAAATAAGAATGAAATTGCATGTGTTTTTATGGAACCTGCAATTTTTGAATCGCCTGACAACAACTTCCTAAAAAAAGTTAAAAAACTAACAAAAGCCAACGGCTCTGTTCTAATTTTTGATGAAATAGTTACTGCTTTCAGATTGGCAAATGGTGGAGGTCAGGAATTATTCGGCGTAGAACCAGACATAACCGTTCTTGGGAAAGGAATTGCTAACGGCATGCCCCTGTCCGCAGTTGTTGGGAAAGAAGAATATATGAAGTCCTTTGATGATGTTTTCTTCTCAACCACTTACGCTAGCGAAACTCTTTCTCTTGCAGCGTCACGTGCAACCATCACTGAATTCATCGAAAAACCTGTTGTAAGAAAAATGTGGGATATTGGAAATTTACTCATGAATGAATTTAACAAAGTTGCGAAAGAATATTCGTTAGATATAATGATGACAGGTTATCCTGTAAGGATCCGTTTAATGGCTAAAGACAGACAAGGAGAAGATTCAATATTGATTAGAAGTCTTCTAATCCAAGAACTTGTTAAGCGTGGAATTTTTATGCACCCAGCTATCGAGTACGTTTCTTTTTCGCACACAAAAGAAGATATAAAGAAAACCATCACTGCTGTTGCCGATTCTTTAACCGTAGTAAAAAAAGCTATGACCAGTAACGATATAAGCTCATATCTAGATGGCAAACCAGCTACCCCCGTCTACAGTATGTTGAAGTCTGCAACGAAGCGAGAGAAGAAAGTTAAGACTGGTAATAACCAAAGCTCAAAGTTACATAATAATCCTTAAACGTCAATAATATGTATATTCGTCAAGGAGCTCATTAATTATGTCATGCAACTTTTCTGATGTTATTTGTGGAGCTTTTTTTGAGCTAAATTGATTAAAATCTATATTTTTCTTGTTTCTCTTTTTTGAGATTTTATACATTCCATCTACCTCGTGACAAAATGGCTGTTCATCATGTGTAATCAAAAATTCATGAAACTTCTCTCGTTCACGTGAAGTTGATATTTTTATTGATGGGAGGGGCTTTGTGTTTGGGAACCTATTATGAAATACATCTATCATTCCCTTGGCAAGATCGACGATTTTCACAGATGGCATCTTAAGTAAAAAAATTTCTCCGTCTCTTGCAACATTCGTTACTTGAAGAATCATTTTAGCTGCTTCAGAAATTGACATAATGAATCGTGTCATTCTAGAATCGGTAACTGTCAATGGTCGTCCGGATCTAATTTGCTGAAAAAAAATCTGAAAAACAGAACCTCGAGATCCTATAACATTTCCAAAGCGCACAATTGAGAAAAGTGTTTTACCTGTACCTTTATACGAACTGGCATTAAGAGTTAGCCTTTCAGCTAGTAGCTTACTTGCACCTAATGTGCTAGTTGGAGCTGTTGCCTTGTCCGTACTTATTAGAATAAATTTTGATATATTTTCTATTAGCGCAGCTTCAAGAATGTTACTTGTCCCTATAACATTGGTCTTAACCGCATCAAAGGGATTCTGCTCACATATGTCAATATGCTTCATAGCGGCAGCATGATAAACAATGTCCGCATTTCTAATAGCAAGGTTTAGTCTATCCTTATCTCTCACGTCACCTATCATGTATGTGAATATGGGGTTGTCTCCAACAATCCTTTTTGCTTCGAAAATCGAGTTTTCGTCATTGGTAAATATGCGTATAGCGCGAGGCTCGTATTTTATGAGTTGCTTAATAAGACCATTCCCTATTGACCCAGTTCCTCCCGTTATGAGAATATTCCTTCCCTTGAATTCCTTTCTAAGATTATCTCTTACGTCTTTCATACGGATTCTTTATACAATAATCAGAACAGATAAAACTATTTCTTAAACATCATTCATTAAATTAGTGGTAGATTGCTTGTAACCTGTCTCGCCGCTCCTTTCAATAGCCTCCAATAGTTTCAAAATTTTAAGATCTTCTTCGAATGTATATGGTTGTAGGATTTCTTTATTGATAGACTTGATGAACGCTCGCATCTCATCTATGTATGGTCCATCTCCATGAATGTAATTTTTTTCAATTACCCCATCATCGATTTTCTTTTCCACCCATCCTTCTTCCTTAGTGAAATATCGTACAGTTCTATCTGACCAGTCTGCCAAAATAACCCCCTCCTCTCCCAATACCTTTAACTGCCTAAATGGAAATCGTGCAATAACGTCCACCGTCAAATTTCCTTGTAGTCCACCTTCGAACTCAAATAGAACATTGTAAATGTCGTCGATATCTGCTTCTAATCTGGATACCTTGGATTTCAAAGCAGACACAGTCTGGATTTTACCAAAAATATTTGTTAACCAAATGATCTCAAAGGGAACTATCTCTCTGCACGCTCCTGTTACTCTTTTTGACACATAGAATTTTCTGTAATCTTCCCATGGATGCCAATCGGGTAAGTATTGACCAGAGTGATACAAAAATGCTATTGGTTTGCCAATCTTATTTGATTTTATGATATGTTGTACACTGATTACAATGGGATGATATCTCATAGTGGATGATGGAAGTCCAATTATGTTAGAATCTTTCAAACTATTGATGACTTCTTCCATCTCATCCTGTATTACGCTAGCCTCTGTAAAGAAATGAATTTTATTTTGAATTGCAACCTTTGCATATTTCATATGCAAGTCGGGAGGTGTCGAAATAACCATCGCATTGGGTTTTTCTTTAAGTGCTTCAGAAATATCAGTAAATGTCTTTATTTGATATTTTTCATTTGCTTCTGAACATCTATCAATTCTTGTATCAAATCCTATCAAATAGTTTTGGTCTAATGCTTTTAGATTTCTTATTCTCCTTTTCCCCATGGACCCTAATCCTACAATAAGAAATTTCATCTGGGGCCTCCCATCTTTGGGCCTAATACCTTAATCATCTTTTTTTTAAAATTTAATTCATATTTTTTCTTTACAGACGCATTAATCTTTAATAATTGTGGATTTGTGTCGAAAAGATCTATTATATCCTCCAAACAAAACTTATTTGGTAGCTTACTTATTATTTTCTTTGCCAAATTAAAATCTTCGGGATAATCTACACTTAATCTAATTTCTGGTCTTAATAGTTTCTGATTATCAGGTGTGAGTTTACCTACCTTAAAATAACCACTATTAATTATAAATTCTCCCCAACCAGTATCAGAATTAATAACTGAATTTTCTATTAGCATTTTCAACTTTTTTGTTTTTATGCCTGTCGGAGAGACTCCAAAAGGTAATCCATTCCATACGATGAATTCGTAATCTGTCTTAGACAACAAATCCCATGTTTTTTGGATTAGATCTGGATCGCAAAATAAATCATCTCCCTCAACCACTACAAATTTTGATATTTTGTATTTTCTAGCTGCCTCGTATATTCTGTAAAGTACATTATTTTCATCACCTCTGAAAATCTTAACATTACAATCTTGCAACAATCTAACGAGCTTGTCATCAGTTTTTTGATTGGTAGTACAAATAACTATCTTCTTTACTTTCTTAATTCTTATTCTTCCTAGAAGGATCTTTATGAGTGGTTTATTTTTGATTCTCAATAAGGCTTTTCTTGGTAGACGAGATGAAGCAGTTCTTACCACAAGAAAAATATTACAACACATCTTCATCATCACTACATTGCAATAAATAACTTTTTACGTTTCAAACAGAAAATTAGCATCAATTCTAAGAATAAATATTCCTTCTTTTATCAGGGTTATGATGACAAGATGGAAAATCCCTCTTTACAAGGTCATGGTTGATAAAGAAGATGAAATCGCCGTTTTAAAGGTTTTAAAACGCGGTATGGACTGGGCACTTGGACCTGAAATTGAACAGTTCGAAAAAATATTGGCGGAATATGTCGGTTCAACGTATTGTTTAGCTTTCAATTCTGGTACATCAGCTCTGCACGCAGCACTTCTCGCAAAAGGAACAAAACCAACAGAGGAGGTCATAGTACCATCATTTACTTTCATTTCTACTACTAATTCAGTCTTGATGGTAAATGGAATTCCTCACTTCGTAGATATTGAGGATAAAACTCTGGGTTTGGATCCTATCTTAGTTAAGAAATCTCTTTCCAAAAGAACCAGAACCGTGATAGCTGTTCACTACGCTGGATTGCCATGTGAAATAGAGCAAATTAGCAAGATAACAAAGAGCAGAAGAATATTTCTGATAGAAGACGCAGCAGAAGCCCTTGGGGCAAAAATAAACCGTAGAATGGTGGGTACCTTTGGCGATCTAGCTATCTTTAGTTTTGCAGCTAATAAGGTTGTAACCACTGGGGAAGGAGGTGCAATAGTTACAAATTCCAAGGATATGTTTCAGAGATTGAAATTACTGAGGTCACACGGACGAATAGACGCTCAAAACTACTTCTCTTCACTTTCCACACCGGACTATGTTACTTTAGGATTTAACTGGAGAATGTCAAGTATGACAGCAGCACTGGGTATTTCACAATTGAACAAGATTGAAAAATTAATCAAAATGCGTAGAAATAATGCAAAATACATGACATCACGTCTGCGCAAATTAAAGGAAATTAAGACACCATTTGAACCTCCCAATTTGCGACATGTCTATCAGCTGTATTCTATACAACTACCCAATTCAGATCTTCGAAATGCTCTAATGGAGTTTTTAAAAGAAAAAGGGATCATGACTAAAGTTTTTTTCTCTCCTATACATAAAACGACGTATTACAGAAAATTAAAATGGATTAAGAAGAATTCATTAAAGATTACTGAAAACATATCTCAAAGGATATTGTCATTACCTATGTATCCAGGCCTAAAAAGAGAAGAGATGGATTACATTTTTGATTCTGTTGCAGAATTCATAGAAAAGAAATACTAAATTAAAGCTCTACTTCAAGATGTAATACTCCTTATTAATTGAAAAGCTTCCGCTCTCTTCAGTCCGCATTCTATTCCTCTTTGAATTGATAGATTTTCTACGGCTTCTACAGATCGGGGGTGGGGAAACGTACTTAGTTCTGTTTTGTAAACTTTTAATGCCTTAATTTTGAAGAATATTTCTTTTGTAACATCGGCATAAACGGTTGGAAAAAAAGGCGTCTTTACATATCCAGGTAATTCGTAGCATAACAGCTTTTTGACGGTACTTTTTAGCGGCCTTGTTGCAATAAGTGTAGATTCGTACACTATCTGATGATCCTTATTCAAATCATGGTAGGGTGTGGTATACACAATTTCCGGTCTATAATTTCGAATTATCTTTTCCAGCTGTTTGTTGATCTCTATCTGAGGTATAGAATCCAACTTCATATCAGGAAAATTAAAGAAATCAAAACTAGAAATACCCAACATTTTGCCGGCTTTTATACAAGCATTCTTTCTAACCCGAATCATTTTTTCGTCTGTGTACTGAGCAGTAGCACCTTCAGAGACTACACACAATCTGATCTCGTTCTTCATAGATAATTTTTTTATTATAGCTCCCATTCCAAGGACTTCATCATCAGGATGAGCTGCAATTACTAGAATATTCAACAATGGAGATTCTTTTTTGATGTTAATAATACTTTTGAGCTATTTTATTATTTTTTCAGATAGGCGAATTGATTTTACTAGTTCATTTAATTCATTATAATCAAAACTAACATTGTTATCAACAAAGTTTTTTGATTTATCTGATGTGATATGTATTTCAATTATTTTGGATCCCATAATTGCAGCAGTTAAAGGGGCTATGAAATTTGGACAATGATTAGAATATCCATCAAAATCTTTTAAGTTTCTAAAATCTAACTCCGTCAAATCACATGGATATTTGGGAACACAATAAAGCCATTTTATTTTTGGATTGTCATAATGAATAGTACGACGTGGTGATATCTGTGAACTTACAATAATTTCTTTATCTGTTGTTAAGATTCGTTCAAACAATTCTGATCTTTTATTTTCTAATAGAGATTCACCATCAGTAACTCTGATCTTGTATCTTTTTACGAAGGGCTTGAGCATATCTACCGCTTCTGGATACATGGGTGTGCAGAACCATTCTATTCCAACTGTTTTAGATAATCCATCTATGATTTCTATATTTGATCTTGAAACTGCTGATTTAATTAAACGAAATGCTTCCGGATGTTTCTTTACGAGATTTTCGTTAAATGCCTGAAATTTTACAGCGTTACATCCCGCCTTTTTAGCATTAATCATCATGTCTTCAGCTAAATCAAAATCTCCATCCCAATTTACCCCTATTTCAGCAACGACAAAAATCATCACTATTGATTTTATTTGCAAATATAAATATCTAGGTTAAAAGAAAATTTTCTATAGATGATGAAAATTGTTTTTATTAGCGGTGTTAGGTTTGGTCTAGATTTATTACGTTTCATTTTAGACAATAAATGGAAGGTGTCTGCAGTATTTAGCTATGCTGATTCAAAGAAAAAAAATTATAGTGATTATGCTTCATTCGATGAAATCACTCGTAAATATAAGATTAAACATGTGAAAGTACAAAACATTAACGACAAAGAAAATGTTAAAGAGTTAAAATCTATTAATCCTGATCTAATTTTGGTAATGGGTTGGTCACAAATTTTAAAAAGAGAAATTTTAACGATTCCTAGAATAGGTATAATCGGTTCACATCCTACTATGTTACCAAAGTACAGAGGAAGGGCTCCTATTCCTTGGAGTATAATTAAAGGCTTGAAAGAAAGTGCGTTAACGTTTTTTTATATGAAAGAAGGTACGGATGATGGTGATATTCTGGATCAACGTAAATTCAAAATATCATCAAATGATGATGCTACTTCACTTTATGAAAAAATTACTAATCTAGGGAAAATTATGCTACTGAAAAACTTACAATTATTACAAAATGGGAAAGAAAATAGGGTTGCACAAGATGAATCAAAATTTCTTGAATATTGGCCAAAGAGAACTCCTGAAGATGGTAAAATAGATTGGTTAAAACCTGGGCAAGAGATCCATGCTCTGATTAGAGCTACTACTCATCCCTACCCTGGCGCTTTTTCTTTTTTTAATGCATTAAAATTAAAGATATGGAAGGCAAAATATGTAGATGAAACAAGTTTGGGGGCAGGAAAAATAGGAGAAATTAATGATGAAGGAGTGAAAGTAGGAACAGGTAAAGGGAATATTCTACTACAAAGGGTTAGCTTGGATGGAGATGAAGAAACTTTTGCTACCAAAATCTTTTCTGAAGACGATAGGGATTCAATTCTAGGATAAAATATGAAAAGAAAAATAACTGTAACAACAGGGACTCGGGCAGAATATGGTATGCTAAGACCAGTTTTGCATGCCCTTTTTGCCAGCAAAAAATTAGATCCGTATCTAATTGTAGCAGGAATGCACTTATCAAAAAAATATGGTATGACAATCAATGAAATAAAAAAAGATGGATTTAAAATATTTGCAAGAGTAGATATGGTGCCAAAAGGAGATTCCACTTTTTTTATGTCAAAGTCTTTGGGAGAAGGAATACTTCGTTTTTCTGAGATTTTTAGAAAATTGAAACCAGATATTAATTTAATACTCGGTGATAGGGATGAAGCTCTCGCATCTGCTCTTACAGCATCGCATATGAACATTCCCAATGCTCATATACATGGTGGAGATAGGACTCAAGCAGGCGTAGACGAATATAACAGGCACGCAATTACAAAAATATCCAATATTCATTTTACTGCCACTAAAAAAAGTAGGGAACGGATTATAAAGATGGGTGAGAATCCAAAATATGTATTCCTTACTGGTTCTCCAAGTATAGACGAAGCTATAACAAATATTACCGACAAAAAAATACTTGAAAAAAAATATAACATTAAATTCACTAATTCTGAAATTTTATTACTTCAACATCCTGTTACAACACAAACTGAAAAAACTGAAGAACAAATTCGTAATATTTTAAATGCAGTAATAAAAGTAAAAAATACAACCATAGCAATTTTGCCTAACTCTGATGCTGGTCATATGACAATTTTTCGCTATCTGAAATATTACTCGAAAAAATATGATTTTATTAGGACGCACGCTAATGTGCCAAGAAGTGATTATCTTGGAATGTTAAAAAATTGCGGAATACTATTAGGTAATTCTAGCAGTGGTATAATAGAAGCAAGTTACTTCAACATTCCAGTTATAAATATAGGCATAAGACAAAAAGATAGAGAGAGGGACAAGAATGTCATCGATGTTACAGATGAATCATCTGACTCTATATATCATGCAATAACTTCTGTATTAAAAAGAAAGAAGAGTAGTTTCAGAAGTCAACATGTATATGGTACAGGTAACGCTACAAAAAAGATTGTTCATTACCTCGAAAAAATTAATCTCGACAAAGAATTAATCCAGAAACAGATATTTTATTAGTAATATGTCTCAAAAAAGAATCTGGAAAAAACCAGTTATAAAGCATGGAAAGATGACTAGACACAATTACATAGTTCAATATCCTAAAAATTTAGTTATTGGGAAATACATTGACATTGGAGAATTTACTTACATTAACTGTCAATTTGGTGTGCGAATAGAAGACAATGTTCAGATCGGATCTCACTGTTCAATATATTCAAATTCAACCATAGATAATAAAAGTGGAAAAATAATTCTTAAAAAAAATTGTAAAGTAGGTACTCATAGTACGATTATGCCAGGTATTACAATCGGGGAAAATTCTGTCATAGCAGCGTATTCGTTTGTTAACAAACCTGTTCCAAAAAATCAACTATGGGCAGGAATTCCAGCTAAATTTAAAGATAAAATCAAAAATGTTTAATTGTACATTTTTTACTATTTACTAACAATTTAGAAATAAAGAATTTTTATTCATCTTATTACAGAAAACACTTTGTGTATTATTTGAATAATTCTTGTTGAGTATAAACGCAGTCCAATAAAACTATTGGTTAATTTAGGAGTATTAACAAACTTCTCATGATTTGGGAAAGAAAGACGTTGTAGCAGGATTAGGTGAGATAGGAATTCCTATTCTGCAACTAATTTCAAAGGAAGTACTAGCAGTAGGATACGACATTAATCCAAAACTAGTGGACAAAAAGAAGCTTAAAAAATATGAAAAACTAGACACTGTATTTCTACACATATGTATCCCATTTACCACAAACTTCATCTCTAATGTAATTGCGTTGTATCACGAGTTCAATCCAGAAGGAATTATTATTCATAGTACAATAAGTCCTGGTACAACAAAAAACCTACAATCTCAGATTCCAATTCCAATTATTTACAGCGCAACAAGGGGCATACATAAAAGAATGCTTTATGATCTGAAAAGATATACAAAATTTTATGCAATCGAATCTAATGCACCAAGAAAAAACTGGGCATCATCAACATATGTAAAATTGATGAAAAAATGTGGAGTAAAAACAAAAAAGATGTCTGGCCCACTTACACTTGAGCTTGCAAAAATAGTAGTTGATACGTCATACTATGGTTGGCTAATTAACTATGCTCAACTTAGTAAGATGATTGCTATCAAAAACAAAGTGGATTACGAGGAGATGTGGTCTTTTGCAGATGAAATTCACAAGTATCTAGGAAACAGACCAAAAATGTATCCTGGATTTATTGGAGGACACTGTCTTGATGGCCAAGAAATAATCTACATCAAAACAGAGAACGGAATGAGGCCTATAACGATACAGGAATACGTTGAAAAAGATCTGAAAAATGACATCTTGTCGTACGATGTAAAACAAAAGATACCGATCTTTGACAAAGTCACACACAAATGGAAACGCATCTTTTCTGGTACAATGGTTACACTGACTTCGCGAACAAACCGTTCTATCAAAACAACAGACGAACACCTGATGCTATGCTCTGACGATTTATCTACAAAATTCGCAAAGGATGTTACTATAAACGATTCAGTCCCATTCATTTCAAGTCTTCCTGATCATGATATAAAGCACCAATACGAGTTTGAAACAAAAAACTGGAGATTTAGATACAACATGCCCAAATCAATTCAAATCACACCAGACTTTTGCAGGCTGCTTGGCTATTATGTTTCAGAGGGGTCTGTGAGTAATTATGGAAAAGGATACTCTGTCAGATTCTCCTTTAACAAAAAAGAACTCAAATACATAAAAGACGTTTGTACCATTCTAGAAAAACTCGGTCTTAACTATTACACATATTCACAGGGCAATGTAACGCATGTAGGTATCAAATCCACCCCATTTGCTTTGTTCATATCGGACACCTTGGGATGTGGAAGATCTTCAAACGTAAAACAACTCCCAGATTTCATCTATTTTACACCAAGAAACTACAAAGAAGAATTCCTTGCAGGCTATCTACGAGGAGACGGCTCATTCTCGCCTCAATTAGGAATGGTTCAGGCAGGAACTGCCTCAAAGATGTTAGCTGCAGGCTTGGATATTTTGCTACTGTCCATGGGATATGTCATGACATGTGGAAAAAGCACGCACTCTCAAAGTATCATAAGTGGTAGGAGAGTCAAAGGAGGTCTTCTTTATACACTCGTATCAAAAATGCAGAGTCAATATAATGAACTGGCAGACATGGGGGGATTTGAACAATTTAACCAAAGGATTCACTCTAAACAACTATGGCACATGTTGCATGAAAACCTCTTCATGATCAGAACAACAAAAACACTACATGAAGAAGAAGAGCAAGCAGTGTATTCTATTGATACGCAAAAACATCTATTTGTATCAACAAACGGACGTCTCATACACAACTGTGTAATACCGAACCTTGATCTTGTACACAACCAAACATTGGATCTTATAAAAAAATTAAACAATACGTATGCAAAAAAAGTGAAGAATGCAAGACACATTGCAAGAAAATATACTACAAAATAATACTTAATTTCTACCTTGAGGAAATAACCTCAATGAAAACAGGATTTAGCACGAATGCATACGTAAAGAAGTCGCTAGACTATGCCTTAAAATCGATTTCAGATATAGGATATGATGGTGTTGAAATTGTTTTGGATGTACCACATGCCTTTCTACCTATAAGTAAATTAAAACTAGATGATCTTAGAAAAAATCTAAAACTGTACAAGCTTGCAGTCACTAATCTTAATGCAAATACAGTGGTAGGTTGGTATGGAAAGAGAAAAGTAACAAGCCAATTTGAGCCTTCATTATCAAATAATAAGGAAAAATTAAGAAAGTGGAGAGTTAATTACACCAAAATGGCCATAGATTTAGCAAATGAACTTGGTTCGCCAAGTGTAAGTATTACATCAGGAATAATTCAAGGATCATCTCCCGCACATATGTATAATCTAAAAAGATCAATTGAAGAAATAACAGATTACGCTGAACAAAAAAATGTCTTAATTGCCATAGAATATGAACCAGGATTATTACTTGGTAGCTCTAATGATGTATATTCAATACTAAATGGACACAGGAATCTAGGGATTAATCTTGATGTGTGTCATGCTGCTGTATTAGGTGAGGATATCAGATTTCTAATTAAGAAATTTAGAAAAAAAATCTTTCACACGCACATAAGTGATTGTAAGAATAGCATTCATTATCATCTAATTCCAGGACTTGGAGAGATCGATTTTAGATCTATATATGATATGCTCGACAACGTAAACTACAAAGGATATCTGACAGCAGAATTATACCCATATTTTGATGAGCCTGAAAAAGCCGCAAAAGAAGCATTAAATCACTTTATGAAATTTATTAACTGAAAATGAGATTCATTGATCCTCACATCCACATGTATTCCCGAGTGACCGATGATTATGAACGAATGGCGTTATCAGGAATAAAAACAGTTGTAGAACCATCATTTTGGCTAGGACAACAGCGTACCTCTTCAAAGACTCTGATAGATTATTGGGAATACATCATTTCATTTGAAAGCAAAAGGGCGACAGAGTTCGGGATCAATCATTTTTGTGCTATATCAGTAAACCCAAAAGAAGCAAACAACACTGAACTATCAAATGAAGCGCTCCACGTTATTGGAAACTATCTCAACAGAGAAACTGTTGTTGCTGTAGGTGAGATCGGATTTGATAGTATAACAAAACAGGAAGAGGAAGTTTTTAAAAAACAATTGATGATGGCTGAGGAGCTTAAAGTGCCTGTAATGATACACACCCCACACATAAACAAACTCGAAGGTGTGAAAAAATCATTTGATTTGATAAAAGACTGTCAAGCTACGGAATCAAGGATAATTATGGATCATAATACAGAAGAAACAATAGATCTTACATTATCTCATGATACTATTGCAGGTATTACCGTATACCCATATACTAAGCTCACTTCAGTTCGTGCAGTTAATATTTTAAAAAAATATGGAACTGATAGAATATTGATAAACAGCTCTGCTGATTGGGGAAGATCCGATCCACTTAGTGTACCTAAGACAGCTTTACAGATGGAAAAGGATGGATTCAGCAAGAATGAGATAGAAAAAGTTCTTTATCAAAACCCAAGAGATTTTTTTAGTCAATCAAAAAATTTCAAACCAAAAGAATGATTCTATGAAATTTGCCTTTAGTACAAATGCTTTTAGAAAATATAGTATAGAGAAAAGCATTAGAAAAATCTCCGCCGCAGGCTATAACGCAGTAGAATTAATGTGTGATACACCACACGCTTTTCCTCCACTATCTCGAAGTAAGATCAGCTCAATAAAACGCGCACTAGAAGAAAACAAGATGGTAATATCTAATCTCAATGGATTTATGATGTGTGCAATAAAGGATTTTCATCATCCATCATGGATTGAGAAGGATCCAGAATACAGGCAACAAAGAATCAATCATACAATACAGTGCCTAGAATTGGCAAGATGCTTGGGGGCAAAAACAGTCTCCACTGAACCTGGAGGACCACTCCATGGCATGCCTAGAAAAAACGCACTTGAGATATTCCAGCTTGGTCTTGATGAAGTTTTGCCAGTAGCACAAAAAAACAAGGTAAAACTCCTCATTGAACCGGAACCAGGACTCTTGATAGAAAATTCATCACAATTTCTTAAATTCATATCACAATTTAACACAAAATATCTTGGTCTTAATTTTGATATTGGGCATTTTTATTGCGTAAAAGAGGATCCATCTAAATTAATTAAATTACTAAAGGACTACATATCACACATACATCTGGAAGATATTTCAGAAAACAGAATTCACAGACATCTTATTCCTGGTAAAGGTGCAATTGATTTTGCAACAGTTTTTACTGCATTAAGAGAGATTGATTACGATGGTTTTGTTACAATAGAATTATACCCCTACCAGGATAATCCTGAGCATGCTGCAAGAGAAGCAATGAAATTCTTGACATCACTTAACTTGTCATGCTAAAACCATACTTACAATTAGTAAGAATTCCAGGAATATTCACAGCTTTTTCGAACATTCTACTTGGCTTCTTTGTTTCACAAGAAACAAACATTGATTGGTTTTCACTTAGTCCCCTATTATTATCATCAGGATTTCTATACATCGCGGGAATGACTTTTAATGATTATTTTGACTACGAAACAGACAAAAGAGAAAGACCGACCAGACCACTTCCTTCCGGTCAGATATCAAAAAAGAAAGCATTAGCACTTGGAACGATGTTTCTAATATTTGCAAATATCTTTTCGTCACTTGTAGGAATTCAGTCTCTTTTCTTGTCATTAGTGATGACTGGTTTGATTTTAGGTTATAACATAAAAGCAAAGAAAATACCTTTACTTGGCATTTCTAACCTCGCCACTATAAGATTTTTAAATGTGATTTTAGGCGCAACGGTAGTTTCTTTGAATTTAGAAATAGTAGTTATAGCCATTCCAATAGCCATTTTTGTGGCTGGAATTAGTGTTCTAGGCAGAACAGAAACCATTCTCACTACCAAAAAAACAACAATTGCAAATACACTCCTAATTTTGGCTACTATGACCTACATTGCAGTAATTTCACTAAACACTGCTAAATATGAACACTTGATATTTCTTGGGCTGTTTATAGTTGCAGTATTTCTACCCGTTTTCATTTACAAGGAAAGAACCATCATGAGCATACAAAAAAAAGTAACTTTTCAACTGCTCGCACTTATTATCCTTGATGCAACGCTACTTTCTGCTTTTTCTGAAATTTCATATGCCATATTATCTCTATCATTATACATCCCAGCCTACGCAATTGCGCACAAAATGTATTTGACATGATTCATCGATGAATTTATTTCCTTAATGAGTTAGTTTGAAAAACATGAAAAAAACTAAACTTATAGTTTTTGATGTTGTTGGTCTAACAAAATCTCATCTTGTACAGATGAAGCTTCCAAACATTTCAAGACTTTTTGAAAATGGGCTTGTGGCTTCAATAATGCCGCCATTTCCTGCAGTAACATGTACTGTACAAGCTACAATCACATCTGGGTATCATGCTTCTGATCATGGAATCATATCAAACGGCTTTTTTGATAGGGCCACAAATCAAATCTCTTTTTGGGAACAATCTGCGGCGATGGTAGAAAAGCCTCGTATATGGGATATATTGAAAAAAGCAAACCCCAAATTAAAAACAGCAATTCTCTTTTGGCAAAACTCACTTTACGCTAATTCTGATATTGTAATTACTCCAAAACCCATCCATCTTGAAAACCAAATGATAATGTGGTGTTATTCAAAGCCAGTTGGTTACTACGAAGAGATTGCCAAGAAAATAGGCGAATTTGATCTAAAATCGTATTGGGGGCCATTTTCTTCCATAAAATCAAGTGAGTGGATCATTAATGTTGCTCTATATACAATAGAAAAAGAGAAACCCGATCTGACCTTGGTGTATTTACCACACCTTGACTATGCTGCCCAAAAATATGGGCCAGATAGCAATGAATTTCGACAAAGTCTTCTAGAAATAGACAAACTTATTGGAAAAATGTTGGTTGAACTGGAGAAACACAATCTGTATGGTGATATGGAATTCATGTTAATATCTGAGTATGGCTTTAACAAAGTTAGCAATTCTGTGTCTCCAAATATAATATTGAGAGACAAAGGTTTTCTTTCTACCAGAATGATAGCAGGAAAGGAGTATATGGATTATGAATATAGCAAGGCATTTGCAATGGTAGATCATCAGATAGCACACGTTTTTATAAAACCTGGCTTTGAAGACGAGGTAAAATCCATTTTAAAACGAACAGAAGGCATAGAAAAAATTTTGGACAAAAATGAAAAGGAACAATATAAAATAAATCATTCAAAGAGCGGTGAATTAATTATCTGTGCAGAAAATAATGCTTGGTTTAATTATTATTGGTGGAACGATGTAAAGTATGCACCATCCTTTACGTTTACAGTTGATATTCATAGAAAACCAGGTTACGATCCATTGGAGTTATTTTTAGATCCTACGACAAAGGGAATCTCTCATCATACTAACCTAATAAAAGGATCTCATGGAATTGTTAAAAATGGGGCTGATTCTTTACCAATTTTTGCTATATCCACTAATCCATCAGTGAAAAATGATAGTTTCAATTCAACGCAGGTGGCCCCTACTATATGCAAGTTTTTTGGAGTGTCATACGCCTTTCCTGAAAAACCAATTTTCTAACCTGATGCAAACCAATCAATAAAACCTGATACTAAAAACTGATATTGAAAATATTCAATTCTTGTGGATATTTTCTTATTATCCTCTTAAATCAATGGCTGTTGTTGTCTAGATTCATCATAACAGGTGGTGCCGGTTACCTCGGCAGTCATATGGCACATAGACTGTTAAAACAAGGTCATACTGTTAAGATAATAGATAAGATCCAGCAAGATGACGCCTTTAGATTAAACTCCATACGAAACAATAAAAAATTAAGTTATTTACAGCTAGATTTAGCCACGTCTCCAGGCCTAGTATCGGAGTTTAAGGGGTTCGATACAGTTATTCATTTTGCAGCGAGTTTAGACATCCCATTAGGAAGTAAATACACTGACCTCGATCTAAAGCAAGGAACAGTCGTCACTCACAAGGTACTTGAAACAATGCGAATAAATGGCATAAAAGAAATAATTTTTCCATCAAGTTCTACCATTTATGGATATGCTGATCAAATCCCTACACCAGAAAACGCCGGCATGTTATTTCCAATTTCACTTTACGGTGCATCAAAATTGGCATCAGAAGCACTGGTAAGTGCGTTTTGTTATTTGTATGGTATGAAATCATGGATATTTCGATTAGGAAATGTAATTGGGAATTACATGAAACGTGGAGTCATATTTGATCTAGTTAATAAGCTTAAAAAAAATCCAACCGAATTACAAATTCTTGGTGATGGTGGTCAATCCAAAGATTACATATACATAGAAGATTGTATTGATGGAATTTTACACGCTTATTATAACACACACGAAAGAATCAATGTATTTAATCTTAGCTCAGGCACAACAATTACTGTAAAAGAGATAGCACAAATAATATTCGAGGAAATGAATATGAAAAATGTCAAACTCAAATACATCACTGGACCTTCAGGATGGGAGGGAGAAGGATGGGCAGGAGAAATAAGATCTTTCCATTATGATATATCAAAAATAAAAAAAACTGGTTGGTCACCAAAATTGCTATCACATGAAGCAGCCAGATTATCAGTAAGAGAAACCATAAAAAACAATTATGTACAGTAATTCGTTTTGTCCACTTACAGTTCATTATAAATATAGTATAGAGATAGTCCATCAACGTTGAAACAACAAACAAAGATTCATTCTAGCCTTAGAACAGTAGAGTGGAAAAACAACACAGTAGTAATGATTGACCAAACCAAATTGCCAAATAAACTAGTCTTTGTAAAGTACAAAGACTACAAAGGTGTAGCAAATGCGATAAAAACTATGGTAGTAAGAGGTGCTCCAGCTATTGGAGTATCTGGTGCATTTGGATTGGCACTTGCAACATTACAAAGCAAAGCAAAGACAAAAGAAAAACTATTAGAGGATCTAGAAAAAGCAAGAAAGATGCTTTTTGAAACAAGACCTACTGCAGTAAATTTAGCGTGGGGTCTTGAAAAAATTATGAAGGTTGCAAGAGAAGGCAATGACGTTTCTGAAATAAGAAAAACAGTTATTGAAACAGCAAAGAAGATGGCAGAAGAAGATATTCAAACAAACAAGAAGATGGGAAGATATGGGGCACAGTTGTTTGAGAACAATGATACTATAATGACTCACTGTAACGCAGGTGCACTTGCTACAGTAGGCTATGGAACTGCGTTAGGAGTTATCAGAGCTACAAAAGAGAACG
>JBBDNF010000061.1:0-14531 GCA_040877685.1 Nitrosopumilaceae archaeon | reverse complement strand
CGTGTATCCATCAGAACGCACTCCATAACAAAATTTAGTATACAAAGTTCTAAAATTAGAATAATACACAACCAATTATTTTATTTTGAATCTTGATGTGTGCATAACTTAGAATGATATGTTACTTTAGAATTAAAATAGTGGACCGAATGGGATTTGTGAACTACTAGCAATCAGTTTTTTGCTCTAGTTGTATCTTTAACAAACTCAGCTTTAAAGTTTTCCATTATGATTTCTACAAGGATTTTAAAAAAATAACAATGAAATAGTACGTAAGTCAATAAAAAATGTGGTAGCTGTTATCATTATACCCCTTGCAGTAGTTATCCTAGTTGGAATTGTAGGCTATTTGATATACCGTTTTGTTATTTTCGATTATTTGTGTAATAGATCTGTTAATGAAACCCTTCGAAAATATAACATCAAAAAAACTCAATTTCAAATAATAAAAGAATATCACGAAAATAAAGGAAAAAAGATATCAGAAAAAGAAATCTCACAACTCGAAAAACATTACAGGCAACATGAACCTGAACAATTTCTTGTCATGTACGATGTCATAAGAGACAAATCAGAAACTAATGAAAAAAGCTAGTCTTGAATTTGAATAAAAAAATAGTTAGGGTCTAGTTGGTATTTGTATGAAAGGTGTTCCACCTTCACCTACTACAAGGGGCAGCTTACCATCCCATCTTTGTGTTTTTAACCATTCCAAATAGTTTGGATTTTGCGCCAAGGCCTCATTGATAATTCTAATCGCTTCTGCTTCGCCTTGAGCTTCAGCAATATTGGCTTTTGCAATACCCTGTGCCTGTGCTTCAGTTTGTTGTGCTTCTATCTGAATTCTTTTAAGGTCGTTTAGTGCTTTGAGTGCTTTTTGTTCTGCTTCTACTTTAGATTCAATTGCTTGTGCAAAAAGTGGTGAGAATTGAAAGTCTGTAATTGAGACGGCATCGGTAATGATGTTAAATTCATTTAGACGTGTAACAATTTCCCCTTCAATGTCGGACTTTACAAGTGGTCTTTTTGTGATTAATGCCTCTGCATTATAGTTTGCCGTCACCTGTTTTACAACCTCTTCAATAGCTGGTTGAATAATTCTGTTCTCATAATCAGGACCAACCTCTTTGTACAGGATATTAACCAAACCTGGAGAAGGACGATAGTTAACTGTAACTTCGGTAGAAACAGTTTGAAGGTCTTGAGAAGCCGAAGATGTTGATTTTACAAACTTTAGCGTCCTTACTTCAATATTTACTACAGTATCTTGAAATGGCACTACGAAATGAAGCCCCTCTTCTAGAGGTAGAACGCTTGTATCAACTGCATTCCAATGAAGCAACACGCCTCTATAGCCGGCGTCTACTATTTTTACAGCAGCTGCTGTTATCACTCCAATAACAATCAGGGCTATAATGACAAAGCCAACAGCTTTGGCCTTACCCACATTGATGTTTATTTTTGGTGCCTCGTATCTGGACAATTTATTATTATGTCATTTTATCGTATATTATATCATTGCATTAAAACTCCAAGATCTTATTTTGTAGGTCATCCTCAAGAAATTTATGATCTGCGATGTTAGTAATAAACAGAAATGGAAAATTGGGCATGGATATATCTATTATTTTTCCTCATTCCACTAGTTAGAATACTTCCACGCATACTTCGCCGTTTTAGGTTAAGTATGAGCCATAAAGTAGATAACGGCACAAATTATCGCCCTAGCTTTTCTAATAACTATACTGAACAACCTCAACAGTATGGCTCAACTAATGACCACATAGTATCGCAAAAAAAACCTGAATCCAAAGAGATGATGGTATTAGGGGCGATAAATAATGGTACAAAAACATTTGATAAGATAAGAAAAGAAACCCAAATAGAGTACAACGAATTGAATGAGATTCTTGAAAGTTTAGAGAAAAAAGAATTTATGAGAGTAGAAAGAAAAAGAGGCCTTTTTGGAACAAAGGTTGAGCTTTATGCTACCGATAAGGGATTCAGAGAGTACCATTCTTAAGAAATTTTCTTGCATTAACATTTCATAAAATAGATTCTTTTAGGCTCGAAGGGATTCAAACCTCATGGATTCAGAACCCCAAAGAGGGATTTGAACCCATAACACAATAATTTTTACAAAAATTAATTGCGTGTTTCTAAATCATTTCAAAAAATTAATAAATTAAAAATAAAAATTTCTACAAAAATGCGGTCCAACCAAGAAGTGATGTGGACCGGATGGGAGTCGAACCCACGACCCTAGCGAGATTATACAATCTTTACGCTGTGTGAGAGCGTCATCCTAACCAGCTAGACTACCGGTCCAAAGCTTCTGCAAGAAAGGCATCTATTTTACCTTTGCACTCTACTTTTTGATTCCAAGAGTCCTATTTTTTAGTCTAAGATAACTGCTATGACATTTACGGCACCTTGTAGCGCCCATTGGGTTCTTTGCACCACATGCAAAACACACTTTAAAATGAAGTCGAGCTTTTTGTGCAATCTGTTTTTTCAATGGGTCAGTAATTGGCATTTTATCTTTCTCCTATGACACTCTATTTGATTCTAACCTTTTTTGCTGCTCATCTTTCCAGCTAAAAGCATGGGAACTTCGGCTGGTCGTTTTGCTACAGGTACATTTGCTTTTGTATACATTGAAACCTTAGATTCTGCTGACCCATAAGTTCCATATATTATTGCACCGGCATGCCCCATTCTCTTTTCTTTTGGCGCTGCCCTTCCAGCGATATATGCAACAACTGGCTTGTCAAATTTTGTATCAATGATGTGTTGTGCAAGTAATTCTTCTGCATCGCCACCAATTTCCCCAACAACCACTACGCCATCTATGTTTGTTCCATTTCTAATCATGTCAAATGCCTCAATTACGGTAGTTCCATTAATTGGATCGCCGCCTACTCCTAAGGATATGCTTTGACCAAAGCTTGCACTTGAAAGATTATGTGAAACTTCATACATCAAAGTTCCACTTCGTGAAAGCACCGCAATTCTGCCTGGTTTGAAAGGAGTAGCAGGCATTATGCCTATCTTGATAACCCCTGGAATTATGATGCCTGGTGTATTTGGCCCTATTATTATGGCATCTTTTTTTCGCGCAAGATCCAATATTGTCATCGCATCTCTTATAGGCACATGTTCTGGTATTGCGATGAGAAGTTTTATTCCAGCCTCAAGAGCTTCGATGGCTGCACTCAAAAAGAATTTTGCAGGTACAAATACAACTGAGATTTTGGCGCCAGTAGTGCCAACTGCTTCCTTGACTGTATTGTAAATAGGAATTTGGTCAAACTTTTGGTCACCTTTGCCAGGAGTTACCCCAGCTACAATGTTGGTTCCATAAGCTACCATCTGTTGTGTGTGAAAAGAGCCAAACTTGCCAGTTATGCCTTGTACAATTACCGGTTTTTTCTTATAGTCATTATCAGTCTCTTTTCCCATTAAAAGATCAAAAAGATCAGCCACTTTTGCTCACTCCCATCACAGCTGCGTTTATAGCTTCTTCAACAGTGTCAAAGAGCTTAGTGCGCGAACCTTTTAGCATCTCTTTTGATTCGTCAGACTCGGCTCCGGATAACCTTGCAAAAACTGGCACATCAATAATCTTATTTTCATATGCTCTGATAAACGCAGTAGCAACGGTTGTTGTCTTGACAATTCCGCCATAAAGATTCACAAGAATTCCTTTGATCTTTTTCATTTTGCTAATTAAGGTAAGTGCCTCATGGACTGTTTCAGTTGTTGCACCGCCTCCAACATCAAGAAAGCAAGCAGGTTTTCCGCCATGATCGGATAACATGTCAAGTGAAGACATTACAAGTCCTGCCCCATTTCCAACTACTGCTATATTTCCATCAAGTTCTACTAGCGAAAAACCACTCTTTTCTGCACGCTCTTCAAGTTCAGAGACCTGTTGAAACTTTCTTAATTCCTCATGTCTGAACATGGCATTGTCATCTATTATGACCTTGCCGTCAAGTGCCAAAAGTGAACCGTCATTTAGTACAGCTACAGGATTTATTTCAGTAAGCTCGGCCTCCTTTTCAATGGTAAGTTTTGATAATTTTTGAACTAGACTTACAAATTCTTCTACACTGTTGTCCTTGAGACCTATTGCCTTTGCCACTTCCTCGGCGGTACTTTTAGCAACATCTCCTAATCCAACCTCACGTATGACCTGATTTTTGACCGATTCTATTTCAACGCCTCCTTCTGATGAGGTAATCAACGTGTAACATCTTTTTCCTCGGTTTAAGAATAAGGAAAGGTAAATCTCTTTTTTATATTCGGCCATTTTTTCAAGTAGAATTGCTTTTGTTTTTTCACCTTTGACCACTTTTCGCATAATCTCAGGATATTTTAGCTCAAACTCGTCGGCGTTATGGCACTTTTGTATTGCGCCAGCTTTGCCTCTGCCACCAACTGCCATCTGGGCTTTTATGACAAAAGGAAACCCAATCTCTTTTGCATCTTTTCTTCCCTGTTCAATGTTAGTTGATGTTAACCCTTTTGGAATTCGTATGCCATAATCAGCAAACAAGCTTTTTGCTTGATATTCTAACAAGCGCATGCAAATTTTTGCTTTTTACGGTCTTTATAATCTGTTGGTTACTTTAGATTCTCTTCAAGAAAGTCAACGCATTGCAGTAATAGATCCCTGCTTTTTCGCATTAACCACTCAGGAAATTGGTCTAGCGTAAAAACAAATTGTTGCTGAAAGCTTGGCACTATTAATCCACCCGATGTTACAAGCTGAACAATTACATAGCCTTCCGTTAGAGTGCAGACTATTTCTTCGTAGGAGTCTTCTTCTTGTTCTACAGTATTTCTGTAAAGTACAATTGGCGTTCCTGTTTTTGCGACATTTAGTGATCCTTTTTTGAGAAGCTCGGTAAAATGATACAATAGCCATCCATCAAGGGTTGTCTGTTTTGCCATGAAAATTAATCCCAGTTTAATTATTTAATCAACTCGAATTGTTAAAAGCTCACTATTTACTCTACCGATATGCGTATCTTTTGACCATCAATGTCATCATCCTTGTAGGTCTTGGCCTTGTCTGAAAATTCAACTCTTTTTACCCTGACAAGGAAAGCCAGCTCATCCTGCTTTTGCTTAACCATCTCAAGTGATTCGGCATCCAAATCCAAAATATAGGCTGCCTCAAGCACATCTGTCGGATTGTAACCCCGTTCTTTTCTTAAGGCCTGAAGTCTTCTTGCAATATCTCTTACTAGTCCACGTGCCATCATTTCGTTGTTTCTTACAGTTGACACGAATACTATTAGTGATTCACGTTTTGCCATGGCATGCCCATTTTGTTCAATAAAATCTATGACAAAATCTTCTTTGTCAAGTACAATTTTGTTTTTATCAAGCTCAAAGGTACACGTCTTTTTCTGCAACAATTCATCAACAATTTTTCTTGGATCTGTTTCAGAGAATTTTGCCAAGAGTTTGCCCATATCCTGCTTTGCTTTTGGTCCTATCCTGTCACGCTCTAACTCTACTTTTGGAATTATTGGAAGATTTAGCTTTAACAACTCTGAAACGAGATCAAGACCGTCTTTTTTTTCAAGTTCAATTATTTTGTATTTTTTTACATTGAGCTGAGAAAGTAATAGGTTAGAAAGTGACTCAAGCTTTTTCCGTTGTGATTTGCCAACACAAATGATTGCTTCATTTAACGGCCATCTTCTTTTCAGCTTGCCTTTCATTCTTGCAGCTGCCGCAATAGAAACAACTTCTTTCATTAAGTCAAATGACTCTTCAACATTGTCTTCGATTAGAGATTTTTGCGGAGACGGCCAATTTTCTAAAAGTACACTTTTCTTTTCCGTAAAGAGTGTAGAGTACAGATATTCTGTAGTAAAGGGGCATATTGGATGAAGCAGAACATCAAATGCCTTGAGAATTTCCGATAGAGTGGCATATATTGCAAGTCTTCGTTCTTTTTGTGAATCATCTTCTGCCCAAAGCTCGCTTCGGGTAATAGG
The DNA here is from genome assembly GCA_040877685.1 of Nitrosopumilaceae archaeon. Lineage (GTDB taxonomy): Archaea > Thermoproteota > Nitrososphaeria > Nitrososphaerales > Nitrosopumilaceae > JBBDNF01. The sequence goes on along the minus strand of JBBDNF010000061.1, from coordinate 8,514 downwards.
AATGTATACTTGGCTGACAGAATTTATGATAAAGTCTTCTAGCCCCTTAGCTGCCTCGTGAAATCGGCATTTATCTTGAGCCTCTTTGACATTAGCTATAAGTTTTTGAAGTTTTGATAAAATCCAAACTTCAGATGGTTTGAGAAGTTTTTTCTTTTTTGCCCATTCGAGGGTATTGGATTTATCAAATTTATCATATTCGCTATTTTGTTTGAAATATACATGTAGGTGATATAATGTACTTAGGACCTGATATGGTCTAGACATGAGCTCATCTGTGCTAAAGTTTAGCGTTTCTATCGGGCTTGATTTCCATATAAAATAAAATCTGATCAAATCAACTGGATATTTTGTCATCAGTTCAATTGCATCCAAAACATTTCCAAGACTCTTGCTCATCTTGTTTCCATTTTTATCAAGTACATGACCCTGAAACAAAAATGATTTGAATGGTGCAACTGGTTTGTTGTTAAAGATGACATTTTCCATAAGAAGCGTGTATGCCCAGCCTCGCGTTTGATCTATTCCCTCTGTAAGAAATACTGTTGGGATGTATTCTTTGTATTCAGAATCAGTAAGCGAACAATATGGCGCAGCACCACTGTTATGCCAAGTATCAAGCACAAATTGCTCCCGTTCCATTTTTGAATCACATTTTTTGCATTTTATTACAACCTTGTCTATCCATGGTCTGTGTAGCTCAAAGTTTGGGCCATCTGGAAGATCAGAAGCTGCTTTTACTATTTCAGATCTGGTAAAAAACCGTTGAATATTGCCACAGTTCTTGCAAGTCCATATGGGCAAAGGGCATCCCCAGATTCTCTCACGTGAGATGCACCATGGATGCTTGTCTTTTATTATCTCAATAAACCTGTTTTTTGGCGGCTCAAAAAAGTACTCCACATTTTCAGCGGCTTTTATCGCCTTATCTCCAAGCCTGTCTAAAAAGTAGAAAAAGCCTCTTCTTGCAAGCCATAAAAGCTTGTGTTGAGAGCGCCAGCATAGCGGATATTGATGTTTAATTTTGCCTATCCTTACAAGTGCATTCTTTTGCCGAACTGATTCGACAATTTTTTCATCCGCGTCCCTTACAAATAATCCAGCGTAAACTCCTGCATCTTTTGTAAACTTTGCTTCATCGTTTATGGGATTAAAAATTGGAACCTTTCTTTTTGTTGCAATATCAAAGTCTTCTTCACCATTTGCAGGCGAAAGATGAACAAGACCGCTTCCAGTCTGTATATCAACAAAGTTTTCTGCAACTGTCAGATGAGCTTGGGGGTTTTTAGAAAATTCTTTGAGTCCAGGTATCTCATCAAGAAGTGGGTGGATGTATTTTTTTCCATCTAACTCTGATCCTTTGATCGTTTTTATAACAGTGTATTTTTCTATCCTTGCTTCTTTCATAAATTCTTCAAGTCTTTTTTCACCAATAATCCAAATCTCGTTTCCAATTTTGACATAAACGTAATTTTCTTCTGGATTCAGCCCGACCATTGCATCAGTAACAAGAGTAAAAGGCATTGTAGTCCACACAATCAAAAACAAATCTTCATCCTGCAACTTTACTTTGTAATAAAGTGACGGATCTTGAACTGTCTCATATCCTTGGTTTACTTCTGAATTACTAAGTGATGTTTGACAGCTTGGGCAGTAGGCTACAACTCGATATCCCTCAGATAAGATTCCATTTTCATACGCTTTTTTGAGATATTTCCATTCCCGTTCAATGTATTCGTCTTTGTATGTCCAGTACGCTTTTTCTTGGTTAAACGACATTCCCAAAAGCTTGTCTGCTCCTATCCATGTCTCATTAAACCTGAGAACAATTTTTTTGCACTCTGAAACAATCTTCTCGATTCCTGCAGACTGGATGACTTCGGACTTGCTGCCTGTTATGCCAAGTTCTTTTTCTGCTTGTAATTCTACAGGCAGTCCTTGGGTATCCCATCCTGCATTGAATATGATTTTGTTTCCACATAATGTCATGTATCTATACCACAAGTCTTTGATTACACGACCACGCAGATGTCCTGCATGAGGAACCCCATTCATTGTTGGTGGGCCTTCGATAAACACGATCTTTTTTGTCTTATCTCGAGATTCAAAAATTAGCTTTTGTAAATCAAGAGAGGAAAGTGAATTTCTTACCTGATCTTCGATTTGCTTTGCGTTAAAATCATGTGAAAGTTCCATCTAGTTGTGGTAAATTCCATGATATTATAAAGTTACAAGTTTAGTTGGCGTTTAGCTTTGAATCTACCTTAATGTGTATTTTTTCACCACTGTGATGATCATGATACATCATCTTAGTCTTGAAGCCTTTTTTATTGAGATATTCTTCAAGAAGCATTGCCCATGGAAGTGAGTGTCCACTGTTTAGTTTGGATTCTATGATTATATGATTCCCATTTGGTTCATAGCGTGCTTGTCCAGAACAGGTAATCTGCAAAGTCGAATCAACCAAAGCTATTATCTCATCAAGTGTCTTTGCTTCTAAATCCACCCCATTTTTTTCTAGAAGCTGTAACATGTTTATCTCATTGCTTCTTGAGTGCAATATAGAATTTAGAACAAAGCCAAGGCCATTTTCGTTTACCAGCTCTATTATTTTGAGAGTTTCCTGTGCTTCAGCCTTTGTCATGCCAGAAAGATTAGTGATCTTAGTAGCATTTTTCCAAGTTTGTTCAAAAATTTTTGCTTGGTTTGTACCCAAAACTTCGGTCGATAAAAATATGGCACCTTTACCGTTGTTACTATTTATCATGAGTATCTCGGAATCGTCGAATGTTATAGAATTTTGTGAGATATCGGAGATTTTTATTTTGACTCCATCAGGAATTGCCTGAAAAGTTTCTGTACCGACTAGGCTTGGTGGAATTATTATTTTTATGTCTATATTTTTTCTAAGTGCATGAAGAATCACATCTTTGCACTGTGAAAAAAGATTCAATCCCCATGAGTCAACAATTGCATGAATCGAGGTTTTAGAACCGTCAATCATTGTTTCAAGCTGCTTAAAGACATAGTTTGGAGCAAGATGGAAATACCGCTTCTCTTCTGAACCGCGAGCCTTTTTGCTGTCTTCGCTTACTTGCTTTAGCTTTGTCACAAGACTGTTCATTCCATTCACTTTATTGATCTGTTCTTGGACTATTTCATCAAAGGCATCTTCTGGTGATATGGCAGTGCACATTATGGGTTTGCTTTTTGAGATAATGGCAAGTTTTTTCTTTTCAAGTTTTAGTAATGTTGGGTAGACCTTTGTCCTTGGCAGATTAGAATAATACGCAAGCTCTCCAGCAGAAATTGTACCTTTTGTGATTAAAGTTACATATGCGCTAGCCTCATATTTGCTCAAGCCAAACTCTTCCAGACTAACTGCTAGATCCTGCCCTTTGGTCATTGACCTCATTTGGCTAGTTATAAGGTAAGTTCAATAGCTAAATTCATTGAACAAAGATTGGAAAAAATACTAAGCTGTATCCTCACCTTCTGTTACTGTAGTTACACAAATCTGTGTAACACGAGTCTAATATAGAAAAACTATTCTTTTGTAAGTACAAATGACAACACAAAAGCGAACAGTAAATGATGAGACACAAAATCAGATAGCAAGAGCAAGCACCCTAAGTCCGCGATTGGATTATGCGGCACAACTTGTTGATAAGATACTAGAAGAACTAGTTCAAAGAAAATTTGAGCTACACATTGGCACTCTAAGTCTTTATACAAAAAAGAAAGAGAACACCTGTACCTCATTAGAATTTGAAAGACAACTAAATATTGAATTAGAAATTTTTCGTGCCGTGGAAGCACTGAGACAAGTCCGCAGTCATATTGATTCTGTTTTTGGACTAGGAAACATAATTCAGGTTCTGGCTCCAACAATCTCAATTGTAAGAACTATCCGTGCACGCTTGCTTTTTTTATTTCCAGAAGCTGATGTGGCATTAGGAGAATTATCTCTTGTACTTGGGGGGTTGATGATAGATAGTGGCCAACTTACTGGTGCAAAGCTTGACTTTCAAGAAGCAAATCATGAATCTACAAAGCTTCTAGATGAAGCAAAATTGATTGCAGACTCTAAAATTAGCAAGCAGTTCCCTAATCTAGATTTGCTGTAAGCATGGTTTGCTCATGCTACACCTTACAAAAAGTGAACCGCCTACAGATATTCATAACCATCTAGAAAGAATCAAAACGCTTTCTTCTAAAATAGAGCAAAAAATTACCCAAAATGCTTCTAATAACGATGGGCAATTCATCGAAAGTCTTTCAGTTGAAGAGCTAAAAGACCTCCGTCAAGTAATGATGGCAGCAGACTACATTCTATCAAAATACCAAGACAAAAAAGACCTTAAGGAGTTTTTAGAGGAATTTATAGGAATTATAATGCATGCCACAAACTCTGTAAACATTCTGTGGGATGACCTAACTGACCTTGTAATATCTGCCGAAACAGCACTCCAACAGATTCAAAACCTGCATGAGGAAGTAGCACGAGACCTTGCTTTGGGTAGGTTTATTCAAACAAAGCTTGACAATTATAAGGAACAAAAGGCAGAACCCTCCCCTAGTCCAATTAATTTAACCAATCCTTCTACACCAATTTACACCCAAGCATACCTAACAAAAGCCCCAGTGGAAATTTAGTTAGTGAGTATACATGAGTCTAGCACCGCAGGAATTAGAAAATAGCGCCAGTAAATTTGCCGCAGAGGCAATCAAGCTTGATTCTCAGGGTGCTCGCGGTATGGCAATAACAAACTATCAAAGGGCAATAGACTCATTAGTGAAATTAATTCAGCTTTATCCAGACAACAAGTTAAACAGAGTCTACATGGAACGTTCAGCCGCATACCAAAATAGGATAAAAGCATTACAGATGTCACACATTGATCTAGAGCCAGTAGTTGATCCAAAAGCAAGTCCAGAACAACAAAAACAAGACTTGGCCAAACATGATTTTGAAGATTTAGTAATGAAAGAAAAACCCAACGTAAGCTGGGCTGAAGTAATTGGACTTGATGACGCAAAAGACGCACTTCGAGAATCAATAGTTTATCCAAGTAAAAGACCAGATCTTTTTCCACTTGGTTGGCCAAGAGGCATGCTACTTTATGGTCCCCCTGGCTGTGGTAAGACCATTCTAGCTGCTGCTACTGCAAGTGAAATTGATGGTTATTTCATAAACATAGATGCTGCATCAATGATGAGCAAATGGCTTGGTGAAGCAGAAAAAAATGTAGCAAAAGTTTTTGCTATGGCCAGAGGCTATGCTGAAAAGGAAGGTCTGCCAGTCATATTGTTTATAGACGAAGTCGACTCGCTTTTGGGAAATAGAAACAGCGAGGTTGGAGGAGAAATTCGAGTCAAAAATCAATTTCTTTCAGAAATGGATGGAATTAACGGTAAGGGAAAAGATCTAAGATTATACGTAATTGGTGCTACAAACAAACCATGGAGCCTTGACTGGCCATTTTTACGAAGATTCACAAAAAGAATCTATGTACAGCTTCCGACTCTTGAAGCAAGAACAAACCTTTTTGAGCTTTATACAGCTCCTCTGAAAAGAGATGAAAAGGTCAAGCCAATTGAGCTTGCAAAACTTGCAGATGGATATAGTGCAAGTGATATCAGAGACATTTGTCAATCCGCACAATTGATGGTAGTTAATGAGCTATTCAATTCACCAAACTATTCTCCAGAACCAGTTGTGGGTGAAGAAAGGACACAACCACGAAGTATTACCATGACGGACTTTAAGGAAATAATCACAAGAAGAAAGCCAAGTGTAAGTATGGAAATGATCCGGGCTTATTACAAGTGGAGCGAACAGTTCCGAGCTCTCTAGCCAAAAAATCTATTTTACATACAAAGAAATTTACCGGTTTTAATCAAAACCCAAATCTCTTTCATATAATTTGCTAAAGTGGTCTTAAATGGACAAAAATAAAATTCTGGCTTGTTTTTGCATCATACCACTGGAAGATCTATTTTAGCTTTTTTTACGTACAAAATATACATATCAACATCCTCGTGCTTTTTTTATAGTATAGTATGACTGCGGAAGCAGATAACAAAAATGGTAGGCCAAGTGAGGCAGAACAGCTAGAGATAGAGCGAACGCTAAGACCTTATTTTGAAAAATCAATATCACCTTATGTTACATCAAGCAAAACAGGAATTAACATCAAGACGGTCAGAAAATATTTTCATGAGTGGTGTGAGGAGATAATAAAGTCAGAACACCCAGACTTTATTGAAAGTTCAAAGATTGCCAAAGAGCAAACGATTCTAGCATATGACGAGCAGCTTTTGAGATTGTATAAAGCCCAAGAAGATATTGATGAGCAGGTAGAGGATTCCATAAAACAAAGTGGTGGAATTCCCAAACTAGAACGCTGGCTTTACAAACACCAAATCGATGTCTCATATGCAATTTTAAATCTGATTAGCTTGAAGACCTCACTTGCAAACACGCCAACAGCCGACATTACACTAGCAAAAAAGGTGCAGGAGTTGTTAAAAGAATATGCTATCACATAATATTGGGTGGGCAAGAGAGCATGACCGCCTTGCAAAAAAGGAGCTTGCAGAAATTAAAGAGAGACTAGCAAAAAGGCTCCACTCAAAAAACGCGCTTCCGCAGTTACCTAAAAACTATCTGGGTTGGATTAGTCACGCAAGGCCTATAGTAGAAGGAAAGCTAAGAAATTTTTTGACTGTGCCCTTTTGGGAAGAGATCTACAAAGATGATTATTCTCTTAAGATGATTGTTGGTGGACGCCAGATTTACAAATCCACGTACATCACCGATATACTGGCATGCGAAGCTACATCTTTGTCTGGAACGCGGGTTTGCTATGTTACGTTTGATCAGGGAAGCCTGAATAGCTTTTCAAGGCAAAAACTTCAGATAGGAACGTTTAGTCAAAACCCGATACTATCAAAATTTCCAAGACACAAGTATGGCAATATTGGCGAGATCTCTTTAAAGAACGGAAGTACGATTTACTGCACCACTGATAACTACGAGTACAGACATGTCGAAGGCAAATCGCTAGAACATTGTATGTTGGATGAGGCGCAGTACCAAGACATACAATTCCATTCAAAGATAATTCAGACAATGATGGCAACAAAGGGAAAACTCACAATACTTGGAGTAGGCGGCGAAGCTGGTTCTCCTTATGAGAAGTTGTGGGAACAAACTGACCAGAGAGAATGGATATACGACGACCAAAGCTGGAGAGAGAAACTGCAGTTTGGACAAAGAGAGGATGGGACTTTCGGTTTAATCATAGGTCCATATCTTCAGCAAGTCTTGCGTGGAAGATGGGTTCCGCAAAAACCAGAGAACAAAATGTATCATGGGTATCACATTCCTCAGACAATATTTCCAACTATACCGTTGACAATCTCTGATGCCATAGACAAATACAACGTACACCAAATTTACTCAATAGAATACCAGCGGGAAAACAATCCAAATTCCATCTACATGACTCATGTTCTTGGTAGCTTCTATAAAGCAACAAGAAGGCCAGTTACAAGAGAAATGGTATTGGCTTGCATGACACCTTACAGATACTTGGGCTTACTATCTCCACAAGAGATAGCTGATCTAAAGGACACATTTGGAAACCAGATTAAAGTTTGTATGGGAGTTGACTTTGGTTCAGGCAATCCGTCCAATACTGTAATCTGTATTATAATTTGGTGGAAGAAAAGTGATCGTTATCATCTTGCTTACATTAACAAGAGACCAAGTGAACATCAACTGGATCAAGCTGAATTAATTAGAAATTTATTTATTACTGCAAGATGTGATTTTGGAGTTGGTGACTTGGGTTATGGTGCAAACCAAGTGAAAGTTATACAAGATGGTGGAGCCAATAGAACAACTGGCACACTGTTCACGGGAGTTGGTTCTGACCACTTTATTGGTTGTAGAACCGTCAGTGATGAAACAAAGCCACTCCAAAGACATGACAGTTCTGTGGATGAACACGGTGAGCAGGTTGGTAGAATTTCAATAGATAAGACTACCAAGATTCAGGAGTTTATTGACATGCTTACAGTCTATATGCCACATGGGGGGCGACCTCTTGAAAAAGATCTTAGCAAGCCAAGACTGATGATACCATTTCTTACTGAGAAGGAGTACGATACTGATTGGCTTATTGATGACTTTACTAATATCACAAGAAAAGACTTGGATAAGACCCAAGATGTAACCAGTACAGACCCACGACAAAAGGCAAGAAAAGAGTTCAACCATCCAAAGGACAGTGTCATGAGTATTATCTATGCAAAAGTTGGATTAGAATTTGAAACAGGGTGGTATTGGTTTAGTGTATAGAATGCATTATAACTATGTTAGAGAGCATGGAAGCATAAAGAAAACACCAGCAGAAAAGGCAGGAATCAAACTAAATTTAGGACAAAACAAAATTGAGAACCTGATTAAACTTGCTTCAAGGAACACACAATCCTTAATTTTATGAT
>JBBDNF010000060.1:38861-68470 GCA_040877685.1 Nitrosopumilaceae archaeon | reverse complement strand
ATAATCTATGCAAACTAGTTTAGAAAAATCACAAACAAAAAAGTACTTGTTATTTCCCATCATTGGCACGGGTTTTGTAATGTTATTTGCAAACTTGGCTGGGCAAGAAGTTGCTAGTATCACCACTAATTTACTCTATATCCCTGTGCCAGGTGCACTGGTAGTCTTATCTATAATTATTGCTGCACGATTTGGCGTAGGAGGTGAACATGGAAAAGCCTGGTTTATTTTTGTTGGCGTTGCAGCATCATGGTTCATAGCAGAACAGATCTGGCTGGTTTATGATCTAGTGTATAAAATAGATCCATTTCCTTCCACAGCTGATATTTTTTATCTTGCTGGCTATCCATTCTTGTTTATGTTTTCAATATATTACTTAAAACCGCTAAAAGATGCAATTTCTAAAAAAATAATTATCTATGCATCCTTAGCCGCAATAACCTTGTTAATTCCATCATTATACATGGCGTATGACACAGATTCTGAAATCAGTGCTTTTGAACTTGGATTGGCATTAAGCTATCCTATCGTAGATGGAATTGTTTTGATTCCAGCATTAATTGGTGTCATCTTGTTTTTCAAAGGAGAGGTAAACTTTTTATGGTCATTGGTGTGTGTGGCAATGGTACTAAATGTAGTTGCTGATACCAGTTTTCTACTTATGTCAATGGATGATTCCTATTATACAGGACATCCAATTGATATGTTGTATCTTTGGGCCTATATCCTGTTCTCGTTTGGTGTATATAGTCACATACAGATATTCAAAAAGCATAGACCAAATATAAAATCGCAAACTCTAGATGATCTACGGTAAAGCATCTTTAACATTCCCTTTGAAGTAGTGTATGATTTTTTCATCACTACCCAGCCTATTTCTAAGTGCGTATAATCCGATAGATACAAGAATTATGGAAAATACATGTGCTAAAGTTATACTCTCCTGTAAAATTATGCCAGCAAAAATCACACCGAAAACAGAAGTTGTTGAATAAAGCAGAATTGTTCGTACCGCTCCAATCAATCTTAGGGCAATGATGAAAAAGAAGGTGGATATACCAGTACCAAAAATTCCAATGATTGCAATGCTTGGTAGATGAGAAATGCTAATTTCAAAAGGAATTTGAAATACAAAAATCAAGCATAACGCAAATCCTCCGGCCACAAATGATGCTAGCTGTGTAATTGTTTTTGCGTTCATTTTATTACTGACATATTTACAAAGATTAATGTCAAGTGCATAAAACGCTCCCGATAATAGAATTAACAAATTTCCATAAACCAAATCTGTTATAATCATTCCGTTATGATAAAGATCAAATCCCACTGGTAAAAGAACAATTCCAAGTATTATCATTGTGAATGGCGGCAATTCTTTTTTTTGTAGCCTCTCTCGGAAAATTGTGATTGCCACTAAAATTGAAAATAGTATTTCACCATTGGTAAGAATTGAAGCGTTAACAGCAGTGGATTCCTTTAAACCAAAAAAGTAAGTAATCACAGCTGAAGCTTCTGCAATTCCTATTAATGCTAACAAAAGCAAGTTTTTTCTTCCAATCTTGCTAATTGAGTCAGTATTTTTTTGAAGTGGTGTGAAAAACAATCCATTAACAATGAAAATTACCGCAGCTAAAGTTACAGGACTTATTGCAACTGTATTTATGTTAGAATACTCCAACAATGGTTTTGATATTGAATGAATAAGACCCGCTAATGCTGCGGCTGCAATTACTAGTACATATCCTATGCGATAAGATGAAAATTGTTTAATTTTTTGTATAAAAGTTATTCTAGGTAATTCCACGCTATTTCCACAAGTGGAAATAACTTATCGTCATTAATAAAACCTTGAATTATGTTTTATTTGACTTAGGATCCAAACTTTGCCATAATTTCTCTCATCTCATTTAAAATAAAGATAATAGACATAATTTACCTAATATTCTTCCGGGCTAAAGTTTTCCCTTATACTTTCTTTCAGCTATAGCCGGTATTTAGAACAAATTAAACAATATTTTGGTGTTTATATAATGCATAGGTAATAACCATGTAACTAGCATACCAAAACAGATTCACAGGATGAACCAAATCATACTGCCCAAAGGTTTCTAGATAATAATACCATACATCACCAAATGTTGTAAGTAAAATTCCAATAACTAGAACAAGCCATGCTACTCCTAAAACACCCTGTCGAAAAACTCTAGCACCTAAAATTCCTGCAGAAAGCACAACTGCTGATGCAATAATAAAAACTAATCCAAAGTAATAATCAAAGTTAGCTTCACCAATTTCCTGTAATGAAAGAAAAGAATAGGTAGCAACTATTGAAATTGGAATAATTACTATGAAAATTTTTGTTGCTATATCAAGTTTGGGCTTAAAAAATCTGACATTTGTTACCACATGATAAAATGCCAGTGGATAAAATGAAATGAAGAAAACATCAGCTACAGATGGATACGGGTCTATTCCCAATAAGTCTTGGATGCCATAAGTAATTTCACCTAGAACCATCATAGACAAACCAAGAGCCAATGCGAAATAGGATTTTCCAAAGACCTTTGAGCCTTGATATCTTTTAGCTACAAAAAACCCAACCACTGCAGCGGCTAATGGATTTAAGGTTGAAATAACTGAAATTGTAGTATCAGCTTCTTCTGGATCTGGAAGTGAATAAAGATATAATTGAAACCCAGCGACCAAACCTAAAATGAGCAGTAAAACTTTGTAATTTATTATGCTAGTAAGCCTCTCTGGCACACTTGTAGGTCGTGCGGGGTTTTCCACTTGTGCTTTTTAGCGATCTATACATATAATTTCATGTCTGTAACTTTTGAGACAGTCTGTGTGCTTATACCACTCTATAAGATACCACATTTATGGCAGGATTAGACAGTCTGTTAGCGAAATCTCTAGGCGCAGCGATTGAAGATAACTTAGGTGAGCAAACTTTACACAAAATAGATAATCGCCTTTTTGAAAAATATGGTATTACAATAAATCAAGCCATCTTAGATTTTCAGAAACTTGATAGTGTGTTAAGAGAGTTTTTTGGTGTAGGAGCTGAGGGTTTAGAAAAAAAGATTTTCGAAAACGTATGTACGCTGGAAAAATCCAAAACCAAGGAGGAAGAGTGGATGACTGTTGAGGATCAATTTCTTAGCAGCGTCATTTTAGAAGCATTTGGTGATGAAGACAAAAAACGAATTCTAACAGCATTACTAGAAGAACCACGCATTATTTCTGAGGTTTTAAGTATTTGCAATATACCACAAACCTCTGGCTACAGAAAAATCAATTGGTTAATAGATAATGGTTTGTTAATTACACATGGCTTTATCACTACCAATGATGGGAAAAGAGTCAATAAGCACATGCCAGTATTTGAAAATATAAAGATCAATATTGTAAAAAACAAAGTTACTATTAGTGTACAGTTGAACAAAGAATCAATGAGCAAAAGTTTATTGATTCCATTAATACAAAATTACAGCTAATTACATCTTAGCTTGAAATCCAATTATCTGATCATTTTTTCCGGTACGTATGAAAATAAATTGTTTATTACGTTCACGTTCACATTTTTTAATGACCAATCATTGAATACCTATCAATCTAATGTAAAATCATATCAGTAAAAATTTGAATATTCTGTGTGATTCAAATCATCAAAAAATTACCATTAAATAGCACTATCTTATGGTCTAAATTTTTTGAGCTTAATGAGACAAATAAAATTACATGGAGAATTTGATATAAGTCAAATCTACTACAGATAAACATTTAATATGAAATTTCTTATTTCCAAAATTGGAAATGAGTCGTCATGTGATGGATGAAGGTAATATACGAAAACTTCCCCCAAGAGAACGTCTTGATAGATGTATTTCAATTCTAAAAAATTCTAATGATGAATCCATGCGTTGGGATGCAGTATGGCTTGCAGGGGAGATTGCAGAAATGGCTGATCCTAAAGATCCAATATTTGATGAAGTAGCGGATCTGATGTGTTGGGTTTTGGAAAATGATGATAATGGCGTGGTAAAACATGAAGCAGCATTTCAAATCGCAGCCAGAAACATGAGGAAAAAAATTTCTAATCTGGTTGATTGCGCTTTAAATGATAAAAGTGCATTAGTAAAACATGAGTCGTTAGAATCTTTAGGGTTAATGCGAGCGTTCGAAGCTAAAGAACTAATAGCTAAAGCTTTAACAGATCCAAACCCAGATGTGAGTCTAACTGCTGCATTTGTTCTAAAAAGATTTGCCAGATTAGAAAATACTGAAAGTGAGTACAAACCATACAAAATACTCTAACACAGGGTCCATATTTTTTGCATTTACGTAACTCCCTTTGAATCTCATGGCATCCTATCAATATTATCAATTCTAGCTAGTACTAGTAATTATGATAGGATATACATCAGGGCGTATCTATGTTTTATACGTTGAATTTTACGTTTGATATGTAATGTAGTTCTTGCTTAAAAGAATTGTCAATTCCGACACGACAATAGCTATAGGCCGCATTCAAAAAAATTAGAATTTTCAGTAAGATTCTTTGCTTCAGATTTTACATGACTGGTTTGCAATCTATAAGTTAGCGCAAATATCTGTTTAGGTGTCAGTTTTTTATTCGAATTTTTTATATTACTTATATTCTGAGGTAAATTCAGATTGCCTTCAAGCATTTTTCCCAACTGTGACATTTTCTGACATTTTTTTATATTATTTAGTTATAAAAAGATGGTCTGCCAAAATTGGAAATAATACGCGTCGTTTATGCGTTTAACCCCCTTTATCGTATACGAATTAGACAATATCCATTTTAATGATGATCATTACCTATGCATCACACACCAAAATATTGTTTAATTTTTGTAATTTAGGTGTAGTATAGGATTTCACTAAAAATAATATCTGTTATGTCTGTTCTTTTCTAGTACTCAGTCTTGTTATAATAAAAACTATGATTATTGAACATTAGTTTGTCTGAAGAAATTAGCTCTCATGTCCCTCAAGCAGTATTGGCATGCCATGAATTCAGTTTAGGGTGCTATCTATTACCTTATGACAATCTGAAGATCTTATCAAAGGAGAGGAGATAATTGTTTGTTGCCCTAGAGTGTAAATCTCATAATCATGATGATTGTATAACTATTCCATGTGATTGCCCATGTCACACCAAAAAACCCTTTTACGATGATATCATTTGTAACTAATTAGATATTATTTTTCTCTTAGTAAAGAATCGATCAATCCACCAATTTATATTCAATCCAATCCATCTGAATTTGGATTTGTTAGAAAAGATAAGAATGACAACAAATGGCATAGTTTTTTCAGAAAATGGAAACAAAATTTATCTTGATCCGAAACATGGGGCAAATAATGGCATTTCTTTTGTTTCACACGCACATATAGATCACCTGCATAACCAAAATGGCGGCCTGGTTCTAACCACAAAACAAACAAGCGAGATTGCGAAACTTCGTGGCTATTATATAAATAACTTCGTTGAAGAATTTGAGAATTTTTCTATGATAGATTCAGGTCATATTCTAGGGGCGCGTGGTCTTTTGTTTGGTGAGGATGTATTCTATACCAGTGACATTTGTACACGACAAAGAGGCTTTTTAGCAGGAGCGAGAGTGCCAAAATGCAAAACGCTCATCACAGAGTGTACATTTGGCCTGCCTGAATTTGTCTTTCCGAGTGTGGATGAGACCATAAAAAAAGTCAATGGCATAATATCTGAAATGTATGCAAAGGGCAAACCTGTCATTTTGCTTGGGTATGAGCTTGGCAAAGCACAGGTATTATCTTATTTATTTGCACACTGGGAGCCACTTTATTACCACGATTCTATCAAAAAAATGAACGATTTGCACAGAAGCTTTGGAATTAACCTAAAAGACGCCATTGGACACACAGAAGCTGAAAGCACTGGCTTGCTTGATAAAAAACCGTGGGTTATGGTTGCACCAAATATGAGTGGGAAAAGTACTTTTGTTAACTATATGAAGTCAAAATATGATGCTATAACAATTGGTTTTAGTGGTTGGGCTCAGTCTAGCAGATTTGTTTTTGCTCGACAACATGATTATTCTATTGCCCTAAGTGATCATTGTGATTATAACGAGCTTATCGATCTTGTAAAAAGATCTAACCCCGAAAAAGTTTACACGGTTCACGGATTTGTAGATGAATTTGCAAAAGATCTTGTCAAAATTGGATTTGATGCTCAACCTTTACGTGAAGAATCACTTGACGATTTTCTCTAATATTGAAAAACTGAAACTTCTATAATGATCCGTTATAAGCTACTCCAAATCGGCTTGCCTCACAGTCTTACAATAACTACCAGTTTGGGTCTTCTAATATTGCCAAGCCCTCTTTTGTTTGTATGATGCCCATTATTTTGAGCGTGTTTTGAGCAGTAGGGGAATTTCTTTCTAAGATCTTGTTTGCAAGATCTAGCCGAGATTTTTTGTCAAGATGCTGACCAACTTTGTACTTTCCACGCATTGTTGTTGGAACTACTTTTATTATTGCTACTTCATCTACAACCTCCATTTCTGGCCTTATGCTCTCATACCTTCCTTCAGGCTGGTACTTTTTCATGAGAGCATTAAGAGCAAGGGTCTTTTCATTTCTATCAGAGACTATGATGCCATGTCCTTTTATTACAACACTAATGTATAGCGTGTCTGCTTGCGAGGCATCTGTAGGATCTGTAAAATATGAAGGAAGAAACTCTAGATATTGGTCTACTTCAAAACCTACCTTTTTGTTTCTTGCAATATTTTCAAGCTTTTCACCTTTTGTATGAGAATGCATGTAGATTGTGTCATTTACATAAACAAAATTCATTGGAATTATCTGTGGATATCCATCTTTGTCTATGCTACAGATCCTGCCGGTTGGTTGTTGGTTTAGAAACTGAATTATTCTCTCTTTAGATTTTATCTCGAGTCTGCCCAGCAGTTGCATAACAATGATGATTGGATTGAAGATTATAAATCTAAAAGATGATAAACGGGTCTTGTTTAGTATACTATGTGAGCATAAAAGAGAAGTTTACTGATTTTAAGGTATTCTTACTTGCTGGCAGTGCTGTAATTGCATTTTCACACTTTGTCTATACCCTGTTTGGATACACCATACCTGGAATAGTAACCGAATTTTTCAAGGAATTTGGGGCTGCTGTGATAATGATGTCAGTCTTTATCTTTGCAATAGCATGGCTGCTTAGGGCAAAACCATACAGAAGACCAAAACAGTATTCTATTATAACTTATGACGTTTTTGGTAACGAATCTGAAATAGACGGCTTAAGAACTGAATTTAAGACACATGATGTGGCATGGAGCTTTATGAAGAATTACAAAAAGTCTTATCCACTCTATAACTTTGCACTTGTCTCAGACCTTCCAAACTCAGAAAAAAAGACCATCTTCAAATATCTTTAAACCTATTTTAAAATAGACTACTTTTTCGCTCGTTTTTGTTTTTTCTTGCTTTTTATGTGCCATAAAAATATTAGAAAGCCTATTACCGATGAAACGATTGTTCCAATGCCAACAACAGGTGCTATGAAGAAATCCCCCACCCAAATCCCCTCAGCACCACCAATCTCAAGTATTCCTCTTTGTCTTACAAATACATTGAGAGAATCTTCTAGATTGTACTCTTTTCCAGACTTATCAAAATATGATGTAGATATGCTAATTGTCGTGTCAGTTGGAATTGGAAGACCCTTTGGTGTTTTTAGTACAAACTCAAAATTCTCGCTCTTGCCTGCATCTAGGTTTGTAAAAGAATAGAACTTTTTTCCTTCAAGTTCTACTTGTGCCGAGTCTACTACAATCTGAATATTTTGTGCATCATAACCTTGGTTTTTTATTGTACCCTTTATAGAAAATGATTCTCCAGTAAAAATTGAATCAGGAGCGTCTGCATCAAGCACAAGTATGGGAATTGATTGCACATTTAGCTCAACCGCTTTTGTGAGTGTATTCTTAACAGGCTTTTCATCAAAAAAACCTTTGATAAAATACTCAACTGAAACGTTTACAAGAAAGGTACCCTGTGGTGCTTTTTCTCTAACTTTTATGTTAAAGTTATTTCCTAAGGTCGAATCCTTTGGCAAATTTTCTATATGAAACTGATTTTGTGAGATCTCTATTTCTGGAGACGCAACAGTTACTGTGACGTTAGATATATGATCTACTTTCGCCTTTACAAGAGAAGAAAAAACAAATTCATTTTCATGTGTGACCACTTCAGGATAATTTACGATCACTTCTATATTGGCATCAGTGATGCTGTTTTGAGTGGCGTACGTTGGTACAAAAAAGATTATTGAAATAAAAACGAGACAGAAATAATTCACGGATTTAGGCACAAACCCCAACTTTAATCGTCTGAATTATTTTTTATGGTTATGCGTTTCCCTAAAATACGGTAACACTGTAGAACCAAACTTGTCTATCGAACTGAAATATCCAGAACCCCAAAATCTGATGATAAAATGATTCACCCCTGCCTTAAGGAACCTCTCAAACACAGGAATAATGTCATCTGGAGTTCCAATTCCTATTGAAGAACGTGCTACTTTGTCAGGAATTGTCTGTGCAGCCTCTCGCATCTTGACTATCCATTCTTGGTTTGACATGGAATATTCTGTAAAGTATTTTTTAAAATCAAAACCTTCGATATCTTCTATGTTGTGAACTTTAAGAACTTCTGGTTTAAAGAGGCTTACCTTTACTGCATTTTTCATCTTGGCCCATGCTTCCTCCGCATCATCAGAAAAGTAAACATCTATATCGACTCCAAATTGGAAATCTTTTCCATCTCTACCATACTTTTTCATTGAATCTTTTATCACTGTGACATGTGCTTCATAAAGCTCAGGAGTATAGCCAATTGGGATCCATCCATCACCGTACTTTCCACACAGATCAAGTGTTCTTGGTGCGCCTGCTGCCATGTAAATAGGTGGATGAGGTTGACGAACGCTTTTTGCTTGCAAACATGCTTCCTCCAACTGATAAAATTCGCCATTAAAGCTAACTCGATGTTCTGGTGATGATTCAAAAAGTAATTTTATGACTTGGAGCTGTTCGGCAAACCTTCCAACAGGTTTGTCCCATTGTATTTTGAATTCTTTGATATTTTGTGCTTCGCCAGCACCAATTCCTAATGTTCCTCTTCCATGAGATACCCTATCCAAAGTAATCGCTGCAAGTGCAATGTTGGATGGATGTCGTCTTACAGCATCTGTTACACACGTTCCAAGTTCTACATTATTTGTAACAGAAGCAATTGCAGAAAGCATCACCCATGGGTCATTTACAATTGCATGATTCCATTGTGGTACGTTTGTATGGTCCATATACCAAATTGAGTTATAGCCTGTTTTGTCTGCCAAAATAGAGGCAGTAAGAATTTGATCCTCGGTCAATCCTAGTCGAGCAACGTTTAGTCCATATTGAAGCCCAAACTTGATCATTTCCACTATAATCCTATAACATGATGTTGATCTGGATCAGGTATTTAAGTCTAGTAAATTGTACGAAATACGAATTTTTTATTTGAGAAAAATTTGGCAAAACTGTATATTACTATAGTCTGCCATCTTTGATATCTTGCAGCAGATGTATTACATCTTCTTTTGTAACAGGAATTGGATTGGGGTCTAGATGTCCTTTGTCTGTCATCACAATATCTGCCGCTTGATCTAACGGAGCTTTTAGAGCTAATCTGTCAAACTTTAGTTTTTCAACCACTTCTTTGAATTGCTCATAAAATATGGATTTGTTGAATCTATGAGCAACGGTGGTACATGATGAAAGTGAATATCCATGAGGCACACCTTCATTTGAAAACACATACGAAAGAGCATGCCCCAAAGTAGTTGATGCATTTCCAAAGCCTATGCCAGAAAGCATGGAACCGTATGGATAGTTTTCTGACTTGTCGTTCATTATGGCATTATACAATACATCAAACGCTGCTTTGCACATTGTTTTGGTAAAATCATTTCCCCTCTTACTGTCATAGCCTTCGGTTGCCTGTGCACACGCGTCACAGACTGAATTTTTGATAATTGCTTCAGGCGTTCCTTCCAAAAAGTATGAATCTACAACTGCCATATCGGCAAGAAATCTTTCATCTTGTAGAAGTTTCTTTTTTCCATCAAATTTTAAAACACAATATGTAGTCATTTCGCTTCCAGTTCCAAATGTAGTCGGAATAAGGATCTTTGGGATTTTTAATTCGGTTGCTGCATATTTTGTTACATCTTGGGAGCTTCCTCCGCCAAGACCAATTATTGCTGATAAGTTCTTTGATTTGTATTCAGAAATTACTTTTTGTACTGTTTCAATTGATGGTTCGGGTTCTACTTTGTCAAAGAGTAAATAATCCTTGATGCCCATCCTAGCAAGCCATTTTCCTGAAACTTCAGGAGGTGCCGTTGTTACAACAAGAGCGTTTTTTGGGTATTCGGTTTCAGAGAGCGCGTTTTTTCCGTATTTTATTATCTTTGGTATTCTTATAGTATACATGCCAAAATTAGATCTGTGATTATTATTATACTTTACAAAATACAACAAACTTAAGTCAGGTTGTGTGTTGTCTGATAAATGATAATTAAAAACTACAAAGGTCTTGCATTAAACCATAAAAAAACAGTCACACTGCAAATACTAGAGGCAGGACTTGCAGCTGCAATGCCTTACGTAGAACTAAAGAAAATTGTACAAAAAAACAGACTCGTCATAGGTAAAAATACCATATGTTTGTCAAAATACGAACGAATTTTTGTAATTGGACTTGGAAAGGCAGCCGATTCTATGGCAAGTGCCATAAATTCACTAACTGATCTGGATGGTGGTATCATCGTTATGCCTCAAGACACGTGTTCTATATTAAAGAATAAAAAATTTAAAACTCTTCATGGCGGACACCCACTTCCAAACAAACAAAGTATTCATGCCGCAAAAAAAGTTATAAAATTTTTAAAAGAAAGGGATAGAACAGATTTTGTAATTTTTCTAATATCTGGTGGTAGTTCATCGCTTGTTGCATTGCCAGATGGAATAACTCTTAATGGCAAAAAACTAATTACGAATCTTTTACTCAAATCTGGTGCTAACATACATGAAATTAATTGCGTTAGAAAACATCTATCTAAAATAAAAGGTGGGAAAATACTTGAACACCTTACCTGCGATGCAATCTCTTTTGTAATGTCAGATGTTGTCGGTGATGATCTCTCATCTATCGCATCTGGTTTGACATACTATGATGAAACAACTTTTTCTGATGCAAAAAACATACTAAAAAAATATAATCTGACAAAAATCACTCCTAGAAATGTCCTACAAAGAATCAATCTTGGAATAACTAAAGAAACAGTAGAAACAACAAAACCCCCTAAAATAAAAAATTACATAATTGCTACAAACAAAAACTGTCTAAACGCAATGGTAAAAAAAGCCAAGAGTTTTGGTTTGAAAACAAAACTTGTCTATCATATAAGTGGTGATGTAAAACATGTTGCAAAAAAATTGGTAAAAGCCATGCCAAAGCAATACAAATCATGTCTTATTTTTGGTGGGGAGGCAACAGTAAAGGTAACTGGTACGGGTAAAGGCGGCCGAAACCAAGAACTAGTTCTTTATACATTAAAAGAAATTCAAAAAATGCCACAGAAAATTACAATTGCATCTTTGGGCACTGACGGTATAGATGGAAATACAGATGCATGTGGTGCAATTATGAGTAATTATGAATCTAATCTCAAAGGCGTTCAGAAGTTTTTGCAAAACAACAACTCATACAGTTTTTTGAAAAAACATAATGGCTTGGTGTTTACCGGACATACTCATACAAACCTAATGGATATTGGTATCATGCTAAGACAATAGAAGTCTAGTGGCAATATTTTGCTGCGGTTCAATTAACTCGTAACGTACAACCAGCTTTCTTTGGTTGATCAGCTGATTTAGAAAATTGGTTCTTGTTTCAATAAACGAGTCAGCGTTAGTATTATCGCCGGTCAAATACTCAAACATTGGTTTTGTATCAAGCATGACTTTAACTGTGTCGCAATTTTTAATTATGAATCTTCCAATACACCAAAAGATCCCAGCATGAAGCGCAATGTATTTAGATTGCATGTTTGAAACTTTGTCAAGATAGATCTCTGCTTGATCTCTGAATTGCTCTACTTTGGAGTTATCATTTTGAATTACCCACGAGATTCGTTTCTGATCTCCATCGCAAAAATAGACATGTTCCATATGTCAACCAAAAAGGAGTCGATTGTCTATATATTTTGAATGCCGGACTGAATAAGCAAAATCAAAACCTGGTACTAATGCTGGAGCCACACTCCTTCTTTACCAACATGGTGGATGAGCTGGTTGAGTTTTCTGAATATGATCAAGAGCTAGCCGATGGTCTCAAATGGATAGATAGCGAGGCCCAAAAGCGTGGAATTACCTTCTATGAAATGGTCTTTCTAGTTTTGCACAAATACGATGTTGATATCAAAGCTAAAGAGTGGCTAGAAACAAGAAACTAATCTTTACTGTCTTTTTTCAAGTGGTATGTATTCACAACCAGAGGGACCACAATACTTTCCAACATACACTGCCTTTGGCCTGTAAAGCATTGGCTTTGGTGCGGCTTCTGCAAACTTTTCTTCTATAATATGAGCTGTCCAACCGGCAACTCTTGAAATTGCAAAAATTGGTGTATTCAAATCAGGTGGGATTTTTAGCATATAGTAAGCTGATGCACTGTAAAGGTCGACGTTTGGAAAAATGTCAGATCCCTTTATCTTCTTCATTTCCTCAGCTGTTACATCCTCGACTCTTTTTGTAATCTTGTACCAAGGCTCGCCTGTTATTTCAGATACTCTCTTTGACAATTCCCTTAATACTTCGGCCCGTGGATCAAAGGTTTTATACACCGCGTGGCCCATGCCCATTATTTTTTTACCTTGAGAAAGTCTCTCTTTGATCCAAGGCTCTACTCTATCTTCTGTCTTAATATCTAAAAGCATCTGCATTACCTTAAAATTCGCACCGCCGTGTAACTCGCCGCTTAGAGCTCCAATTGCAGCACTTACTGCAGCGTACATATGAGCTCTAGTTGAAGCTACTTCCCTTGCTGCAAAAGTCGATGCGTTAAAGCTGTGCTCTGCATGCAAAATCAAGCAAATATCAAAAATCCTTGCAAATTCCTTATCCGGCTCTTTTCCAGTTAACATGTAAAGAAAGTTGCCTGCATGATTTAGTTTCTTTGATGGCCTTACAGGCTCTTTATTATTACGAATTCTGTCCCAATATGCTACAATTGTAGGTATCTTGGCAATGAGGTTTACTGCTCTATGGTAGTTTGCAGTTCTATCATCAGATTTTTCGTCGTCATATAATGCAAGTTCAGCAACACAGGACTGTAATACATCCATGGGATTTGCAGTTTTAGGTAGGTTTTTTAGATTTTTCTCTATAGTAGAGGGGATTTCGCGGGCTGCCACAAGATTGTCAAAAAAGTCCGAAAGCATACTTTGTGACGGAAGATCATCGTTAAGAAGCATGCATGCAGTTTCCTCAAAAGTCGACTTTTTAACCAAGTCCAAAACGTCGTATCCTCTGTAGATCAGTTTACCATTTATGCCATCAATTGCAGAAATCTTTGTATCAGCTACTTCGATGTTTCGGAGGCCAATGTTTTTTGTTTCCACTATACTATAACTTCAAAAAGTGGATATTAAAATTATGCGCAACAAAAATCACTCAGAAGCTGAAATTAATTAAAAAATTAAGCAGTTTGTCTAATCTGGCAACTTTGTCCCATATAGCATAAATTTCCAGGTTAAATTGAAAATGGTCGAATTAGAACGAGATTTCATAAAACTTGTAGATGATTTTGTGGTACAATCAACAGATCCAGAGATCCTCGATGAGATAGGTCAACTTGACAAAGAAGCAGGATTGCTAGGAATATCATTTTATGATATGTATTGCGTTGTTTTGCAAGATGTGGCAGGACACCAGAATCTTGTTTCTAGGTTTAGGCTTTACATGAAGACCAAGAAATCTGTCTGACTGTTTTTTAGTTTAAATGAGGGTGGCAACGCCATTGGTTATTCAATGGCACGAACTAAAGTTGTGTGTGTATCTCATAAAGAAGATGCCGACGGTATAAGTGCCGCATCACTTGTACGACAAGCATTTGGTGGAGAAACAAAACTAGTAGATTACCCAGGTTTAATGAATGAGCTTGAACATCTCAGAAATAATGAAGCACTAAAAACTCTTTACATCTGTGATTTGGGACTAAGCAAGACAAATCAAGAACAATTTGTGAACCTATTAACAGACCTTAGAAAAAAACATGTTTCAATAACATATATTGACCATCATGATTTGGATGAAAAAATAAAAAAACAGATACGAAAACTAAAAGTCAAGCTAATCCATACCATTGATGAATGTACTACAGTTCAGGTATACGATGCCTTTAAATCAAAACTTAACGACCACAGTGCCTTCATAGCTGCCTGTGCTGCTATAACTGACTATATGGAAGACAGGCCACTTGGCTCAAAAATGCTACAAAAATTTGATAGGCAGTTTGCCTTGCTTGAAGCTACGGTCCTTACATTTACTATAGTGAGTCATCAAAAAGACAATGAATACCTTCTTTACCTCGTAGACGAGCTAAGTGAGTCAAAATATCCACATGATATACCAAACGCCTTTGAGTTTGCGCGTATACAAGCGGAAAGAATCTCTAACGTAATTCAAAAAGTAAAAGAAAACATGAAGACAATGAAAAACCTTGCATACATGGAAGTCACTGACTCTGGTGCAAGCATGGTTGTTAACTTTGTCTTAGGAATGTCAGGTAAAGACGTTGGCGTATCATACAAATTCAGAGAAGATAACGGAATCTATGCAGTCTCAATACGTGGTTCTAGGAAATGCAAGATTCATCTAGGAAAAATTATCAATGTACTTGCCACCGAACTTGGAGGTTCCGGCGGAGGGCATGACAAGGCGTGTGGTGCAGTGATTCCAAAAGATAAGATAACTATCTTTCTAAAGAAATTTAATTCAAAACTTAATTGATTTCCGCTATTAGATCAATTTCAACGGCAGAATTTAGTGGAAGACTTGAAACACCAACTGCAATTCTTGTATGCTGACCTTTTTGTCCAAAAATTTCAAAAAGCAAGTCTGATGCACCATTGATCACTTTTGGTTGGTCTGTAAATTCAGGAGGTGAGTTTACAAAGCCTGATACTCGAACAATTTTAGAAATTCTGTCTAAACTTCCAAGTTCGGTTTTAAGCTGAGCAAGTGCGTTTATGATGCAAAGTCTTGCAGCTTTATGTGCGTCTTCAACTGAAAGGTCCTTCGATACTTTGCCGGCATAGATTACTTTACCATCTCTTATTGGGATTTGCCCAGACACAAATGCAAGCTTGCCAGTTATTACTACGGGCACATAGGAACCAACAGGTTTTGGAGGGCTTGGGAGCAGGATGTTTAAAGCCTCAAGTCTTTCATCGATCACAAAATCTGCTTTTACCGCACATGCTTTAACTTTATCTTCATATATTATGGCAAAAAATACTTACTGTGTCAGATTCCGAGTCTAAAGATCAAAAAGCAAGAAAAGACCTAGACATAATGCTTTTAAGATTAAATGCACTTGAGGTTTCTGCAACAGACAACTTTCAAAAATCACTTGTTCAAGTGCTACGGACGCTTGTTGAAACACAGACACACTCTTTAAACGAATTTGACCATCTTAAAAAAGCGCTAGATCTGCTTATGCTGCAGCTATTCAAGATAGAAAACAAAAAGTAAATTCATCACTTCAATCTAGTATCACTTAAGCCGCACTGTGTGCATTTCATAAGGTAGCTATTTTCAAACTCTTGCACTTTTTCCATTTTGGCACCGCAACACGGGCACTGCATGTTAGTATATTGAGATCTGATGAATAAAAGATTAAATCTTGGTTGGCGTTGCTTTGAAGCAAATGAAAGATCCTCACAATTATAGGACGGTAGGATGGTCCATGGTGGTAGTAGCTGCTTCCCTTGCTGTAATTGGTCTGCTTGTTTTGGCAATAGGGCAGGATCCATACTTTTCAGACAAGATATTAAAGCAGAAGCAAGCTGAATTTAAAGAAATGAAAGAGATGGAATCGAAGCTAACAAATCAATCTATTGAACTGGATGAAAAATTACAGCTTAATGCCTCACAAAGTGGGATGTTTATTTTGGCTACATACTTAGAGTAAATCTTCGTCAATTTCTTCTATGGTATCAAGGTATTGTTTGCAAGTACACTGAGGAATGAGACACTTTCCAGCCTTTGCAAGTGATGGGCTGCTTTCAGAAGTCTCATGAGCTTGGTCTGTGTGGTGGCATCTCCTACAATTCATGTCTGAAAGAAAATCTCTCTTTTATTTAACATTTGAATTACATACAAATAACCAAACTGATCTTTGAAATACATGCAAGCTAACAATCTCATAAAAGAAACCAGTCCATACCTTTTGCAGCATGCATACAACCCAGTAAAATGGTATGCATGGGGAGAAGAGGCACTAAAAAAGGCAAAAGAAGAGAACAAACCAATCTTTTTGAGTATAGGGTATAGCGCATGTCATTGGTGTCACGTTATGGCTCACGAATCATTTGAAAACGAAGAAATTGCAAAAACCATGAATGAGAATTTCATCAATATCAAAGTTGATCGAGAAGAACGGCCGGATCTTGATGATATATACCAGAAGGTTTGTCAGCTTACTACTGGTAGTGGTGGGTGGCCTTTGAGTGTATTTCTAACACCTGATCAAAAACCATTCTATGTTGGAACTTATTTCCCAGTTCTAGATATCTACGGAAGACCAGGCTTTGGCAGCCTGCTTAGACAGCTTTCACAAGCTTACAAAGAAAAACCTGAAGACATTGAAGCTGCTGCAACCAACTTTATGAACGCACTTGTAAAAACAGAATCAATTTCTTCGCCATCAAAACTCGACAAATCTATACTAGATGAAGCTGCGATGAATCTGTTACAGATGAGTGATCCAATAAATGGTGGATTTGGTCACGCGCCCAAGTTTCCAAACGCAGCGAACCTCTCCTTTATGCTACGATACTCAAAACTTTCAGGGATATCAAAATTCCAAGAATTTGTTTTAAAGACTCTTACAAAAATGGCAAATGGTGGAATTTATGACCAACTTGGAGGCGGATTTCATAGATACTCTACAGATTCGCAATGGCTTGTACCACATTTTGAGAAGATGTTATACGATAACGCGTTATTGCCAATAGTTTATGCCGAAGCTTACCAGATAACAAAGGATCCAAAGTATCTTGACGTCGTAAATCAAACTCTACAGTATGTGTTACGTGAGATGACCTCTTCTGAAGGGGGATTTTATTCTGCTCAGGATGCGGATTCTGAAGGGGAAGAAGGAAAATATTACGTGTGGAAAAAAAATGAAATTCAAGAAATTCTAGGAAAAGATACGGATGTCTTTTGCATTTATTTTGATGTAACCGATGGCGGAAATTTTGAAGGTCATACCATACTTAACAACAATATCAATGCATCTACTGTGGCATTTCATTTTGGCAAGACAGAAGATGAAGTAAAAGAGATTGTCAGGCGCGGTTCTGAAAAACTATATTCGATTCGCTCAAAACGAGTTGCCCCAGGAAGAGATGATAAAGTTCTTACAAGCTGGAATTCATTAATGATTTCTGCATTCGTAAAGGGATATAGAGTGGGCGGTCAACCTATGTTCTTACAAGCAGCACAAAATTGTGTAAAGTTCATAGAAGAAAAGCTTACAAAAAATGGCGAACTTTTGAGAACATACAAAGACGGGCAGGCAAAATTGAAGGCCTATCTTGATGATTATGCGTATTTTGTTAATGCACTTTTGGATCTTTTTGAAGTAAACTCAGATAAAAAATACCTTGAACTTGCATTATCTTATGCAAACTATTTAGTAGAACACTTTTGGGATTCACATGAAAATAATTTCTTTTTCACGGCCGATAACCATGAACAACTAATCATTCGTACAAAGAATATCTATGACCTTTCATTGCCTTCTGGAAATTCAGTCGCGGCGGGTGCGTTTCTGCGGCTTTATCATCTTATACAAGAAAAAAAATTTCTTGATATCTCAGTTAGGATAACGGAATCTCTCTCTGTCATGGCCGCTGAGAATCCATTTGGATTTGGGCAGCTTCTTAATGTGATGTACCTGTATTTGCAAAAACCGTTAGAAATCACGTTGTTAAACAGAAAAGATTTAGAAATTTATAACTATCTTACTAAAAAATTTCTACCAGAATCTATACTTGTAACCATTGATAATAAAGAATCTTTAAGCAGCCTCGTCAAATATCCATTCTTTTCAGGAAAGGAATACAACAACACAAAGACGACTGTTTTTGTATGCAAAGATTTTACATGCTCAATGCCGCTTCATTCGATATCAGAAATAGAAAAACTTGTTTAAGAAACCTTCTTCATGTTTATTTCTAATTTTTCTCCCACGGATGGACTTCCCATCTTTTCATATCGACGTTTTGGCATTGTAATTGTTATTGCAGTCTGAGCATAACTTTTGACCATAATTGTGGGTTGGGCATGTAGTATTGCTTCAATTACTGGAGCAATCTGCTCTTTTAGTTCGGGATCTAGTTTTTTATTGATAGCATCAAGCATAAGCTGCTTTTGTGATATTGGTTCAAGCTGAACGTCTTCAACAAGGGTGATCTGTACAGTATGACCATTATCTACAAGCTGCTGTATTTTGTATTGTACAATTTCTGACATTAACTCCCGTTAAAGACGCTTGGAATTTATCTCTAACGTGCAAATGCACTATGTCTTGGCATCAATTACTGCTTTTTTTATGCCCGGCGCTCGACGTTTTATAATCTCGTTGAACTCATTAATGTCTTCGAGGCTTACCTTTTGTTTTTGGTTTGTATATGTCTGCAAAAATCCTGAATAAACAGCACCCACAATAATTCCAAGGGTGGTATCATTTATGTCAACGATGTCGGGGGCAAATAACTGGGCAATCTGTTTGTATGATGAGGCTACGCTGACATAATAATCAACTAGAGTTTCAATATAGTCTCTAGTTGTTTGAGGAATTGGCATAGGATACGATTAGAGTTATCATTTATAATGGTTGATTTTAGAGAAAATGCTAACATAATGTTGACCTAGTTTCTTTTTAGCTTGATCGCAAACTCTGTGTCATGCCAATAGAGATAAACCGAATCAACAAACCATGCCCACAATGTAAAAGCACGACCATATTTAATACAGGCAAAGACTTCTTCTGCGGTAAATGCCTAAGCACTATTCCAAAAGCATCTTAAATTATTAACTCATACTTTTACATATCCAATATAATGTGGAAGCTTGAACGTGAAGAAGGTTATTTCAAGATTTATGATGAGAACAAAAACATTGCAGGCTATTTTGATCCAGAATACGGTGAAATTTTCCCAGAACACAAAATCAACGAAATCATAGAACAGATGCACAAAAATCACGATAAAATTCCAGGTGGATATCTTATGGTCCCAATGGTAAAATTTGAGATGTTTGATACTGATCAGGAAATGGACATGAATCTTCTTAGTAAAAGACTAGATGCAGCAAAAGAGAGAATTATACGGTGGCAGAAATTTATTTCCGGCCAACAACTAAACCATAGAATAAGAGTATCTCATACTGATCAACACATGTTAAGCATAACCTTTCCAGTTTCTTTTCCCACACCAGCTCCACTGGATAAAAAACTCATTCTTGACGAGCTTAAAACTATTTTAGATTCATTACATGAGCTAGGTTTGCTGTAATAACTGTAGGTGTTTTTGTAAACAAGAGGTATGAAAAGACAGAGAATGCAAGTATTAGTCCGGAACCAAGCGGAAATTCTGGAACTACGGTATATTCTTCTGATTCAACAGTAAGCGAATAATCTGTTGCCTTTCTTGATTGTGATTTATCAGTAACAGAGACAAGAAATGGAGCTTCCTCTCCGCCTCTCAAATATTGCGGTTCAGTGTATGCTCGGGCTGTAGCAACTACTTTACCATCATTATCGTAAAGTGTTGCTATCACAACAACGGTATTAGCTGTTCTGTAGTCGTGGTTTGCTACTTTGCCACTTATTATAAAATTGTCAACAATGTCTCTCCTATCCTGTGCGGATGTTATCTCAAGTGATTCTGTTTTGTAGTCAGTGGGCTTGTATTTGATGTCAAGCGAATAATGATCAATTAGCGACGCGTCTTTGTCAAAGAAAATTAAATCAAACGGCCCTTTTTTTGCAGGCAGTATCGTTTCAAGAATTGAATCCGTGCTCATAATGCCAAGAGTCTGACCATCTGCAGAATAGAATGTGGCTGTAATAACTATCTGGTTTAATGGAACAGAAGAGTCATTTTGAATCTCTCCTACTATGTGAAATACGCTATCTTCTCCAATGTATTTTTGATCATTTATTATGGAAACCTGAGCCCAGGCATTTGGTAGTACCAAAAACAAAGGCACAAAAATTACAACAAACCACTTTTTTATCAAACAAAACATCTTCGACTTAGATAGTTAAAGAACTTATGGTGAATTGCCACTTTTTGCCATATTATAGGATGCAAGGGCGCTTGTTTCATATTCAAATGACTGTTGTAAAAGCTCATCAGATCTAATCTTAGTAGAGCTATCTCCAGTTTCAATCCATTCTTCTAGAAGCCTATCACTTTCAAGCTGGGATTGTGAAGACAGTTTGAAGAGTTTAAGTGAAGGGGCAAATGTCTGCGGTGGCAGTAATGTGTCATACCTTGAGAGTATGTTTTCAAGCTCCGAAAGATGATTTTCAGAAATTTGCAGTATTTCTTGCTTTGTAAGGTCTCCTTCCTGCCACATTGTTATTTTTGATTCATAATCTAAGACCTGATTTTTAAGATCCTCCTGTATTTGTTGAAGGCTATTTCCAAATCTTTCTCCTGAGATCTTTGCCTGATCAAGATAGTAATTAACGGCTACAACTAATCCAATTATTATTGCACCTGCAACAATTGCAACGTACGTGCCTTTCTTAGACGTAGTAGGTTTTTTCTTCACGCAATAGGTTTTTTTGTAGCAGAAATAAATCTATTCGAAACTCTATTTTAGAAATTTTTTTATGATTTTTAGCCTATGTAATTTCCTTCTGCATCTGCCTTTAGCTCTATTATCATTACACTGCCACTGATAAACGAGTCATTTCTAACGGTGCGAACACGCCCCACTTCAAGATGATATGGCCATATGTCGACTACTACTGTCCCAATTTTCACATTTTCAGGTGCATCTGTGATCTTGATATCTTCTTTTTTAATGCCATGGTCTATCAGCTTTTTTATGCAATGATTAAGCAAAGGTTCTGGTAATCCATGGTTTATTGCCCATACGGTTCCAGCATATTCTATCTTTTCCAATTTCAAATAAAGTTATTTTCTTCTATAATTATCCTTCGGGGTTTACCACTTTGAGTGTCATTGTACTTATGACTCTGGCTAGGCTCCTTATTCGGAGCGAAACTGCTTTATCAAAATCTTCTTGAGTGTCAGCTTGTACTTCTGCTATTATGTCATATGCGCCAAAGGTTACATACGCCTTTTTTACCTGTGGAATACGCTTTAGCTCTTCAATGATATAGTCTTCTGTCCCAAGATCACAGTTAAGCAAGATGTACCCCAGATGCATACTTTTTCCTTCCAAAGATTTGTTACTTAACTTTGTCTATAATTTTGAAAGCCAATGGAGGGATTTGGACCCTCGACCTTCTGCTTACAAGGCAGATGCTCTAGCCAGGCTGAGCTACATTGGCATTAGGTAATGGGAAAGTTTGGATAGTTTAAAATGTTATCACATAAACCAAAGCTTAAATTAATTACAATCAAACAAACCACGTGCCATCTTTCAAAGTTAATGTGACTATAGAAAATAAACCAGAAATAAGTGACCCAGAAGGGGATACTATATTGCATGATCTAGTTTTGAAAGGAAATAATGTCGCTGTAAAAAAAATTCGCTCTGCTAAAATGCTAAAGTTTCAAATTGAGGCAAAAAACAAAAAACTTGCAGAAAAAACAGTCATAGATTTGTGTAATGAATTCAGAATATACAACCCACTAGTAAGCAGCGTCTTAGTTGAGAGTTTCGAGTCTTAACCGGTTTTTATTACCTTACGTTTCAGTGCAGTTACGTCTTCCAACGCTCCGTCAATTAGAAGTTTGCTTCGTAGGTGTTTTGCCAAGTCAGTTTCTGTGATAATTCCAACAAGCTTTCCATTTTCTAAAACAAGAAGTCTGCGTATGTTATTGTTTAACATCTTTTGGACAGCATCTTCTATTGGAGTCATAGGTTCAACCCACCTAAATTTTTGAGACATTATCTCAGAGAGTGGCACATCAGAAGTTTTCCTGTCAGTGACTGAAACTTTACGTGCAAGATCACGCTCAGTTACTAGGCCTATTGGAATTCCATCTTTGATGACTACAAGAGAGCTGATCTCCTTTTCTGCAAATAAAAGTGCTACATCTTTTGCTGTTCTGTTATAATCTATAGTGATTACATTACGTATCATGATGTCACGTACATCACCCATAGCTAGTACAAAAAAGAATTCGAATAAAAATGATTTCATTCGATTCAATTTAATAACGCTGGTAAGCTATGAAAGCTGTGAAAGTAGCTGTCATCGTTTTTCCTGGAAGCAACTGTGATCGGGATATGCAACACGTGCTTTCTGACGTTTTTAAATTAAATACAGAACTTGTGTGGCATACTCAGGAACTTCCAAAAAACCTTGATGCAGTAGTTCTTCCAGGTGGGTTTTCATACGGAGATCGCTTACGCGCAGGAGTTATAGCTGCACACAGTCCAGTGATTTCTGATATAAAAAAAATGGCAGAAAAAGGAATGCCAATACTTGGGGTCTGTAATGGATTTCAAATTCTTGTAGAAGCGGGGCTTTTGCCAGGTGCACTTCTTAAAAATACATCACTTAATTTTATGTGTAAGTGGACAGAGCTCATTGTGAAAAACAACAAAACTCCCTTTACCAATAAGTTTAAGCTTAATCAGAGAATCCCAATTCCAATTGCAAATGGTGAAGGCAGATACTATGCTGATAAGGAGACTTTAAAATTACTTAGAAAAAATAATCAGATAGTTTTTACTTATTGTGAAGAAATAAACGGCTCTTCAAATAACATCGCTGGCATATGTAATAAAGCAGGCAACGTAGTAGGAATGATGCCACACCCGGAAAGAGCTGCAGAACCAATCATAAATCCAAAAAATTCAAAACCCGCTTCTATGATTTTTGAGTCTCTTTTAAATAAATTAGGTCTAGCACAATGAGTCTAACCACGCAAGAATACACATTTCTTGAAAAAAAGATTGGGCGCAAACCAACTCCAGCTGAGCTACAAATAGTTGCTGCCGAGTGGTCTGAACACTGTTCATACAAATCATCAAAAAAGCATCTAAAGATCTTACCGAGAGAGGGTAATCGTGTTATTTCTGGGCAAGGCTATGACTCGGGGGTGCTTGATGTCGGTGATGGGTATGTTGTTACTGTACACATCGAAAGTCACAACCATCCTTCTGCGGTTGAACCATATGGCGGTGCGGCAACTGGTGTGGGCGGTGTCATAAGAGACATTTTGTCTGCTGGAACAAGGCCGATTGCAATACTTGATGGTTTAAGATTTGGAAATGTGGAAAAAGATTCTCACGCAAGATGGCTTTTCAAAAATGCAGTCAGGGGAATTGCGGATTATGGCAACTGTCTTGGAATTCCAACAGTTGGTGGAGAGATAGAGTTTGATGAATGTTTTACAAATTATGCACTTGTTGATGTTGCAGCTATTGGATTTGGCAAAAAAGATAAGCTCATTAAAAACAGGGCAGATGAAGACGACTTTGTTGTTTTAGTTGGAGGTTCTACTGGTAGAGATGGTATTGGCGGCTCTCAATTTGCATCAGATACCCTTGAATCAGAGAACCGTTCTGCAGTTCAAATTCCAGACCCTTTTATTGAAAAATTAGTAATTGAGGCAATCCTAGAGGCACGAAATCAAAATTGCATAAAGGCAATGAAAGATTTAGGTGGAGGTGGTCTTTCATGCGCCATTTCAGAAACCGCCGACGCACTTTCTGTAGGTATAGAGCTTGACGTTGCACGAATACACACAAGAGAACCTGGAATGTCTCCATCTGAGCTTATGGTATCAGAATCACAAGAAAGAATGCTTGTGATAACAGACAGATACAAGCTTCCAATATTGAAACAAATTTGTGAAAAATATAGAGTTCCATATTCCGTCATAGGAAAAGTGAGAGAAGATAGAATAATGCAGGTAAGGGTTGAGACAAACACAATTGCAAATCTTCCAAGTAATGTGGTGGCAAATGCACCACTTCTTGATAGACCTGCATCAAAACCAAAGTATCTGAAGAGGCTAGAGATGATAAAAAAACCAAATACTCCAAAAGAGCTGTCAGAAGTTCTTCTTAGGATGCTTGCAAACCCAAACATAGCAAGCAAGATTTGGGTTTATGGTCAATATGATCATGAGGTTGGAATAAGGACTGTAGTAAAACCCGGACAGGACGCGTCTGTCCTTCGTCTTGATAACGGAAAATTCCTGTCAGTAAAAATAGATGGCAACTCAAAGCATTGTTACGTCAATCCACGTCAGGGCGCTATCGGATGCTTTGAAGAAGCTTGTAGAAATGTTGTTTGTACAGGAGCACGCCCAATAGGTATGGTTGATCATTTACAGTTTGGAAATCCAGAAGATCCTGAAATCTTTTGGACCTTTAAAGAATCGCTTGAGGGTATAACGGAGTTTGCAAAATATTTTGAAATCCCGTGTGTTGGAGGTAAAGTTAGCTTTTACAATGAAACAGATAATGGTCCAATTAAACCAACCCCACTGATCGGTGTTCTAGGATTAATAGAGAAAAAACCACTTTATCCACAAAAAATTGCCACTGGAGATCTACTTGTTATTGTAGGAGAGACAAAAGATGAGCTTGGCGGCTCTGAATATTATGAATATGTACATCATTTGATTGGTGGAACATGCCCAACAGTTGACCTAAACTCCTCAAAGGCAAATATGCAAGCCATATTGGAGCTAATAGATAACGGATTGGTAAACTGCACTCATGACTGTTCAAAAGGTGGCCTTGCTGTTGCAGTATCAGAGATGTGCATTACAAATCAGATTGGATGTGTTATCGCTACTGATAAAATACCTGCACAAAAGCTAAAACCTGATGAAACACTCTTTTCTGAATCTCACTCTAGATATCTAATATCTGTAAATCCAAAAAACATCAAAAAAACAAAAGATCTACTAGAACAAAAAGGTGTGTCATATGGGGTAATTGGTAAATTTTCTGGTTCTAATATATTGTTTAAAAAAATGACAAAAACGATCGTCAATCTAAGGGTTGATAAAGCACAAAAAAAATGGTTAAACTCATTGGGATTGCTGGTGGCACATGGTTAAAGAAAACTGCGGTGTAGTAGGAATCTTCAGCCTTGATGGCGCAAATGTAATTCCGATGATTATTGATTCATTGAGGGCATTACAACACCGAGGTCAAGAAGCTTGGGGACTCGCAGTTCCAAAAAAACAACCGTATAAACAACTTGGCCTAGTGTCTGCAGCCGCATCTGAATTTGATCGAATAACCAGAGAATATGCATCCCATGCCGCAATTGGGCACGTGAGATATTCCACCGTGGGAAGAAGCAATTTGGACAATGCTCAACCATTAAAAGTAAAGGATCTTTGTATTGCGCATAATGGTACAATAGCAAATGTAGCAGAATTAGCTGGGATGGTTGGCGGTTGCACCTTCACACCGCAAAATGCAAGTGATACCCTTGTTGCGGCACAACGACTTGTCTCTCTTATGGCAGAAAACGGAAAACTTGGAAATGCACTCTCCATTTTAAAAAACGAGATTGTTGGCTCTTTTTGCTTTACTTTTGTATCTGATGATAATGCAGTCTATGCAGCACGTGATCCAAGAGGATTCAGACCAATGGTCGTCGGTTTTAGAAAAGATACAAACACGTACATTGTTGCCTCTGAATCAGCAGCACTTGCTGCAGTTGGTGCACAATTAATGAGAGATGTGAAACCAGGTGAGCTATTAAAAATTAGTAATGCAGGTTTGGAGTACGAAATGTTTTCTGATGAAAAAACACACGCACATTGCTCGTTTGAATTTACTTATTTTGCTCACCCGTCAAGTATAATGGAAGGATCGAACATTTACGTGGCAAGAAAAAAAATAGGTCAGTATCTTGCAAAAAAATTCCCAATTAAAGATGCAGATATAGTAATCCCGGTACCTGACTCTGCAAGACCTGCAGCCCTTGGGTACGCACAAGAGCTTGGAGTTCAATTTGAAGAGGGATTGTTAAAAGATAGATATAGCAGAAAGGGTCCGTTACGAAGTTTTATCGAACCACATCAAAGTGACAGAGTAGAAATTAATCGTTGGATAATTCCAATAACTGAAGTAATTGATGGAAAACATGTTGTTGTGGTAGATGACAGTTTGGTAAGAGGTACAAGCTCAAAAGCCATAATTAAGGCGCTTCGTCGTGCCGGTGCCAAAAAAATTAGCATGGTGATTACATATCCACCAATTAGATTTCCATGTTATGCAGGAATAGACTTCCCATCACAAGAAGAGCTTGTTACATTTTTTGATGATGGCAAGGAACGTACCGAAGAAGAAATGACGGAAAAAGTAAGGCAACTCATTGGAGCAGATTTTCTTGGATATAATGACGCAAAGAATCTTGCAGATGCTATAGGAATGACAGTTGATTCTATGTGTTTTACTTGTTCTACAGGAAATTATGCTCCACTTGGCATAAAGCCAGTCTTTAGGAGTAGAGCAGAAGTAAAAGGCGAATAGATTTTGGAAATTGCTTACGTATTAGTAAAAAGCAAGATAGGACACGAAGTAGACGTTATGAATGATATTCTAAAAATAGATGGTGTAAAGGAAGTTATGGGAACCTATGGCGTATACGACATTTTTGTAAAGGTTCAGGTTCCAACAAGGAACGAAATCGAGAAAGTGATTATTAACAAAATTCGTAAGGTGAATAATGTACTTTCTACAACTACGCTTTCTGTAATTCCTAGCCAAGGTGGCAAATAGACTTTACTAAATAAACCTTATTGTACAAATAACACGGGTAATTTTGGTATGAATTTTAGTTCTTTTTAGGGCGCATTCGTAGGTGAATATTGTTTTTGTATTCAAAAGGGGCTAGTCTATCATAAGGACAATAGAAGGGTTCAAAATGTTCAAATTTTTGCGATAATTCCTTGCTGATTTGATCTCTCTCTTTTGTAATATCCTTCAGGCTTTTTTCTCTGTGATTCTGAATATCATAGATTGCCTTTTTTAGGCCTTCTGAAAGATCCTTTAATATTTTGATTTCTTTTTTTACCTTCAAGTCTTTCTTTTGTGAATCTAAAAACTCTAATCTAGTATTGTAATCGTTTTGTTTTTTTAGGCATTTTTCATATTGCTTGTTGAAAATGCACCATTCTCCTTCTGGATTATACTTGATAAATTTTTCTTTTTGTCTAATCTCTTCTAACTCTTCTTTGAGCTTACGTTCTTTTTCTTCTTTGAATGACTCACGTGATTCTTTATCTAAAGCATAGTCTGCAAGTGCTTCAAAATAATACGATAGTCTATCAATATCGGTCTGTACAAACTGTTTATTATTCCAGAGTGGACTTTTGATCAAGTAGATAGTCGAAATTTCGAATAGCATCCTTGCTAGCTCTACGGTTCGAAAATCATATTTTTCACTTCTATAGAGACTCTTTTGTTCTAGATCAGTAAGAGAATTTTTGATTACCTCAACTAAAGTTAGTGCGTTTAGTCTATCGTAAATATCACATTTTTTTAAGTTGTATGGATGTTTTAGGATGTGATGTAGGTATCTAATGGAATTATCAACATGGTTCAGAATATCACCCTGATACTGTGATTTATTGAATCCTAAGGGATTTTTTGATTCAAGGAAGGCTTTTTGCTGTTTTGATAAGGGATTTCTTGATAACTCCATGCAAAATATAAGGATACTTACTATAAGTAGGTTGCTACTGTTTGATAGTATGTCAGACACTAGCAGCAAGTCGGACGTTCTTAAACCAAATGTCAAACCAGGGACTCTACTGCGCATGCAAGAGCACTTAGAAAGGCCGATAACGCATGGATTTGACTCTGCCTTAAACGAATGTCTTGATGACCTTGAGAAATTCAAGAAAAACGAAAAGCCACAGGTCATGAGCTGTGACAGAATGGAGGAACTAACAAATGGCTAAGAAAAAAGATAGTCTTTGTTTTGACATATCCTCACTAGATCAGGACCAAAAAGTAAGCTTTGCGAAAAGCCTCAAAAAAACTGTTGACAAATTCAATTCAGATCTAAATGAGTCTGAAGAACCAAAACAAGAGGAACCAACTAAGGAATGATTCTCAAGGTTTCTCTACCCATATTTTTTACTAAACACTTCTTTTATTCTAAAAAAGCTTCTAACAAAGAATTCATTCAAGAGGAAGAGGAAAATGAATGAAGTTCTAGGCGATATCAAAACCCATATTTTTAATAACAAAGTTATCGTAGCCATCGATTCGCGCTGGTTGGATTTTTTTAATTCAAAAGAACCTATTTTTAAAGCTGTTATCCGAGACGGAAAATATGTGTTAATCGGGCCTAAAGTTTCAACCAAAGACCCGATTGAACCACACAATCAACCTGGAGAGGCTGTTGTTATTGAGCAATAATTCCCCTACCCTAATAGATCTTGTGGCAATTCCTCGCAAAGATATGAAAAATCTTTGTTCCTGCGTGTATTGTTGGACTAGCAAGAACACCAGAACGTGTTTAAGTTGTGGGAAAAAATTCTGCAATAGCCACATAGAAAATCATACTTGTCTTGGAAATTCGGGGGTTTGGGGTTAGTTTTGTTCCTACAGTCTGCCTGTTACCGTTACCACCACAATAGATGCAAGGGCCTAAAGGGTTGCGAATGTGATTGCCACAATAAAAAGAGGTTAGAAGATGGGTAGCTTCTATAGATGCGAATTTGAGGATTGCCCCGTTTATGATAAGGTCGTATATGCCGAAAAATCATTTTTCAAAAAACATCTTGCGTTAAATCATAGCTTTGATGACTTGATACATTTTGCGTATAGAAAAGGAATAATTGCAGACCCCTATCACTGTCCGCCTTTGTCTTTTGTAATTAACAAAATTACAGAACAATGCCAAGTTAGGAGCTTGAAAACTCATGATTGATACAAAATACGATGTAAAAGACCCCGATATTTTATCAAAGATAGCTCAGGGATTTAGTTCTAAGATCGTGGGCGAAGAAAATAATATCAAATTTCTTTTCTGTG
>JBBDNF010000060.1:35434-38761 GCA_040877685.1 Nitrosopumilaceae archaeon | reverse complement strand
GGATTTAGTTCTAAGATCGTGGGCGAAGAAAATAATATCAAATTTCTTTTCTGTGCTTGCATATCTAAAGACTTGCCTAGAGATTACAGATCATCTGTAATAATTACAAGTCAAAGCAGTGCAGGAAAATCAAATCTAGTTAATAGTATTCTAGAACCATTCAAAGATGATGTTTATGATTTCACTGACTACACACCAGCTTTCTTACAAAGACAGGAAGTCAACATGGATGGTAAAATCTTCAAAATGGAACAAATGGAAAGAAAAAACGACAAAAAAC
The DNA here is from genome assembly GCA_040877685.1 of Nitrosopumilaceae archaeon. Classification (GTDB taxonomy): domain Archaea; phylum Thermoproteota; class Nitrososphaeria; order Nitrososphaerales; family Nitrosopumilaceae; genus JBBDNF01. The sequence continues at coordinate 38,481 of JBBDNF010000060.1, read as the reverse complement.
AAATCACTATGTCTAGTTTGAAATTTTTACTATCTGAAGGTATCTTAAAAATTGGACTTGTGGATAGAAACGAGAAGGGTAAAAATGAATCAAAAACATTACAAGTCAATGGCATTCCTGTATTCATATCAACCTCAACAAACTATAACATAGATCCTGAAACATTAAACAGAACTTTTCTAATGCAGGTTGATGAGACAGAAACGCAAACAAAAAAGATAGTATCACATATTTTCCAAAAATACAGTACCCTTAGAATTAATGATACCTGGACAGAAGAATTAAGCGAACTCAAAAAATTAGCTAAAATTTACAAGGAATTAGCGCATAGAATAACTGACATCATAATTCCTTTTGGAGATAAATTATTTGATAGAATACCAACTGCCGATGTAACAATAAGACGAGACTTGCAAAAAATATTGAATCTTACCGCTGTAATTACCTTTATCCACGCCTCAAATAGAATGAGAATAAAGGATAATGATGGTAAAAATTTCATAAAAGACCAGTTTGGTAATACTGAAAATCTCTATACCTATGCATTGGTTGCTGAGCTCTCTGACTTCAAAGAGGCCTTTGAAATTGCAGGAACTACAATTAAACAGACTTTGAATAAGCTTAATGAATCCTCTATGGAAATTTACAACTCCTTTGTTAAAGTATACAATGAAAATCTTGATGGTGTAAAGATCAAACAAATGGCAAAAGAACTTAGACTAAGTGATAATAGAACTAGGGAATTATTGAATCAGTTATTAAATTCTGGGTTTTTAAGTAGGGAAAAAACTAGTTCTAGAGAATATATCTATTTCCCTACAGAAAAAAAGTTTGAAGAAATAAAAACAGATGATATAGAGTTTACAAAAGAAGAGCTGGACAAATTAATTCAAATACAGATATGCAAGCACTCGGGCCGACTTGAAGTACTAGATCCCTCTGATAGTGTCGTCGTGTCATAGCAAAAAGCGTAATTTGATCTTGTTTTTGGCTAAAAAGTACAATTATGCCACGATTAGATCAATCGTGCCATCTTTTTAGGGAACTGATCAAAACAAGCATAATTTTAAGAGATTGACATACCACGATGCCACGATAAGAAATAGCCTCAATCTTTTTTAATTCTTGTAACTACAAAGAGCTATCATGACTACCATAACTACATTAGTTAATAATAGTAAAAATAGGCACGAAAATTGTATGGCATTCATAACTACATTGACTACAAACAACTATCCTGACTACAAACAGTTATGAAAAGTAGAAAAGAAAAACCAACAAGCGTGAGATTGCCACCAGACCTACTAGAAGAAGTTGATCAGAAATGTGAAGAGATAGGATGTTCACGCAACGACTATTTCAAATCTGTCTTAGAGCTAGCACTTTCTGAGGAAAATAGCACTGATTTAAAGAGCCAGGATCCTAAGCAAGAAGCTACGCCAAGTCCTATTACAGAAAAGCCACCAATAGCTAAGTTGAACATAATTCCAGAACTAAAACACAATGTAAAAACTGAAAGTAGTTATGTTACAGTAAATGGCCAATACTTCAAAAAATGCGACCCGTTACCAAAAGCCACAAATGTCAGGATTTTTGCTAATGGTAAAGAATACGATGCAAGTGGAAATGAGATAACAAATTCCACAAAAATAAAGTGATTTTAGAAATATAAAAACAGCAAGAATTTAAGGAATAATTTTAGTTTAGTATTTGTTGTCAGAAGTTCAAAAAATCAAAGATTTAACGCCACAATTTCAATTCGTTGTTTTGATAAATTCTAATATTATTGAACAAATACTTACACAAATTATATGTGTAGAAATAGCTAAGGATTGGTCTAAATCGTTAGATTTCGTTGATTATTTTGAAAAGCTGAGATTTTCAAACAAAATTGACTTGGCTAAAATTATTTTAAAAAACAATCATCCTAAAATTCTTAAAAACTACTCTAATTTTTTTGCTGAGCTTGAAAATGTGAAAAAATGGAGAAATGAGATTGCACATAATCCTATTGCATATGAAAGAGACTCAAATGAACAAAATGCTAGATTGGTTTTTGGGCATAAAGAAATCATCAAACAAAGAAGATTGACAGAAAAACAAATGCGTAGTATAATGAAAAAAGCTGAAAAATGCACATTGGATGTAAGAAATATTTGGACGCTAATCGGAAAAACTAAAGGCTTGAGTTTTTAAGTTTGACCTAGATAAAATAATGCTCAGATAACATTGCTAATTGCGTAACTTTAAAAACATAAACCTGAGTGATCGTTTGTGCTTATAGCTGGTTCTGATGTTTCTGGCGATGAAGATAATGGTCAGACTAGGTATATCGCATTTGTTATAGGCAATGAAGAAGATATTAACTCATTACACAATGATATTGGAATTAACGAAATTCATATGGTAAGATTAGACGAAAAAGAGAAAAAGCATGTTATAAAGACATTAGATTTTAAAAAATACAATATCAGAGCTTGGTGTTTTCATGTAGGTAGGCAACGTACGATTGATGCAATTTATAATCACCAAAAACTACTTCCTAAAAATAAGAGAAAGGACAAAATCCATCAGGCTTTTGATTATCATCTACTTCATTATTTTAAAGACAAACTTGAAGATTTAACATATAATGCCGGCATAGGACTTGCTGATTTAGTGGTTCAAGGTGAAGGCGATATGAAGTTAACCATAGAAAATTGGAAAATGAAGTATTCGCGTAAAGGAAATGCTTACGAATTTTCAGACGCTGTTGCTTGGTGTAATGAACATAGGAAAAAGCTAAAAGGATGTCAGGAAATGGATCTGAAAGATACTATTTACGAACAAATGCAATATGATTTGTTAAAATAATAAAGTCAGAACCCACATGAGCTCCTTGTGCCACCGTAATTCCTTATCGGTTTCCGTTAGCCAAGGAGATTCGAGTTCTGATAATCATATATCGTATGCTCACACTAAAAACATTACTCAAACCTATATTTCCACTCTAGGTATACATATGCCATACATATGCCATCATATGCCATACATATGCCAGACATATG
>JBBDNF010000060.1:18816-35334 GCA_040877685.1 Nitrosopumilaceae archaeon | reverse complement strand
ACATATGCCAGACATATGGAATACCTAGGTGTACTAGTGTGGGGTATACCCTTGCAAATCTACAGAACAGATCAGAGCTGAACTGAACAAAAATCAACCAAAAATTAGCAAGAATCAACCAAAACAGAACCAAACATAACCAAAAACCAACAACAACAAGGGTTCAACAAGGGTTCAACGGTAGAAAGATTATGGGAATTAAATGCCTAGGTTTTAATTTTCTTTATTTCTTTTCAAAAATTCCAAAAGCAAAGGTAGTTAGAGTTTTGATTAAGTGATAGAGTTAATCACGGCCTTCCCGTGCCACAGTATGTTCAATTTTGTTCTGTTTATCTTTGCTTATGCCATATGTTTTTTTTATAATCTCTTTTACTCGCTCCAAGTCCTTTTCAAGTAACTTGTCGTATGAGTCATTACTCAATAGTCTTGCTAAAAACCCCTTCTTTTCTTGTTTTGCAATATTAGGGTCATCGTAATTAAAGAAATAATCTGCAAAGATCTGTGGTGAGTTTTTATCTTGTTGATAGTGTGCTCTTTTGATATGAGAAGGTAACTTTTTTTCAATATCTGACAGAATAATCAGAGGATCATATTTTCCTCCTATGTATTCTCTTGGTTCTATTGTACGAAAGTTGAATCTGACTCTGTACTTTACTGCATTGTCTTCCTGATTCGATTTTTTGACTTCAATATTGAGGAAATTAGCAAGATAATTGTAAAAATCGGCATTATTGCCGAGCTCAGCTCTTTTTGTCTGAAAACTCTCAATTATACTGCCATCAAAAAGAACCGAGTCATCCTGTTCTAGTTTTTTTCTCCAATCTTTGAACCTATCATCATTTCTTTTTGATACTGCAAGTACGCCTATTACCCGTCTGTTCTGTCTCTCTCTGAACGTCTTTAACTGGCCAATAAATTCCCACAATGATTTCTGTTGAGGTTCGACGTAGTCTTTACATTCAACAAACACCACATGTTTGCCGTCATCTGCTAAGACATCTATCTTGAATGATTTTGAGTCCTCACCCATGATAGGAACGTTTTCTTGTGTTTTAGTTTGGAAGTTTGCATTTTTGAATATGCTTTCTACAGTTTTTTCTAGCCATTCTCCACCATCTCTGCCACCTATTCGTGAACCATCCGACTCAATTTGTTCAGGTTCTGTAATAGGTTTCATCTCAACCACAGGTTCGTCAGTTTCTAAAACTTCTGGTTCTTCTTGTTCAACTTTTACCTTTTTTCCGCACTCAGAACAGAATTTTGCATCTAATTTAACTTCATTCCCACAACCAGAGCAGTATGGCATGTAATCTATCTACTAAAGATCGATAAAAACAGATCCATACATTTTATTTATTCTTTTTTAGAAATTCCAAAAATGAGGGGTCTTTAGCTCTTAGGTATCGCTCAAACTCGGCATATTTTTCAAGTAATCCATCTTGAGTGTTTTGAATTTTCTCCAAATCTCGCTCTATCCTGCTATAATCTGATACCGTCAGATAAGGCATAGCTTTCTGATACAGCTTGATTTGTTGCGTCTCCGATAATGCATAGTATGTATCCAGGTATTCATGATGGCCCATTAAGGCATGAGCAAAATTAGATCCTGACACGTTACTGACAACAGTATAGAAAAACTCTCTAAAGGCGTGAAAATGTATTACTTTCCTACCATTGCGGCCTAGCCGATTTAATTCTGGAACCTTTGCAATTCTTCCAGCTAGAGTTTTTTGGAGTAAAATAGCGTCTGATAGCTGTTCTTCTAGCTTTGGCAATCGACCTTTCAAGCTACCCGTTCTGATTTTACTTGTTCGCCCAAAGACTCTAAGGCCCTGTAATTGTGAATTTGAGTTGTCATCCTTCCAACCAAAATAACGCTTGAGATAATCCTTTAACGCTTCTGAGGCCTCGTTTGTTAGAAAAGTCTCCCTGTCCTCTCTTGATTTTGAGGTTTCAGCTCTTACGTTAATTTTAACAGGTTCATGATTAAACTCAATATCGGCTAGAGTCAGGCCAGCTATTTCACCAACTCTCATACCGCTTGATGTGGCCACAAGCACGGCAGTTTGTAGTTTAGCGTCTAGGTTACGAAGTAATTTGACTAGAATTTCTTTTGTTAAAGCCTCTTTTTTTAATCGTCTGACCTTTGGAAGCTTGATCCTTTGCTTGCATTTTTCTGAAAAAACCTCTACCTGCAAGTGCGTAAGATAGCCTTTAACGACTGTAAACCATAGCCTTATGGTCTTTGGTTTGAGTCCTTTTTTATCCAGAAAAATAGCATACTCGTTTAGAATGTTGTAAACGTCTAGCTCCTGGTTTTGTATCCTTGCTCTAAGCTGTATTTCATCACAATTGTATTTTTCTTTTAAAAATATCCTAAACCCGTTTTTTACTCCGATAATTGCAGTACGATATGAATTAACGGATGCTTGACTATGAGACTGAATGTGTATTGAATCCAGGTAATCTTCTAGTGCCTGTTCGGGTGTTTTTCCTTGAGTTTTAAGACTCATGTCGCCTCAAACCGCCTGTGTTGGATTTAAGCAATATGGCTATTTGCACAATATAGTTAAGTTAGACTTTATAGTTAGTAAAAACTGGTTTTGGTATATTGAAGTTCAATTTTATTGCAGCAGGTGCTGGTGGTGCTGCCGTGGCAATAGCTATCACAATAATTATTATAATCCAGGGACCATCTGAGCAGTACGCGATTTATGTAGACCCATTCAAAGATCCACAAGACTTGTTTGTAACAGCACGCGTTACCATACAGAATACAGGCAAGGCTCCACTCACTAATGTAATGATAGATTACGGAGGATATGCAGACAAAATCTCTTTACTAAGGCCAGGGGAAAAACTTATCATGTCTCCTCCTAGTGGTAGTGTATTAAAAGAGGTGACTGTAACGGCTGATGAAGGCATTAATTTAACAGTTCCATACCGAACTCCAATAAAAATGCCGGGGATGATGGGTTCTTGATTCGATACGTACCAATATCAGTTTAAATCAGACGTAGTCAAATGACGGATGATTGAGATTTCTTCGTTCAGGTAAGGTAAAAGACATTTACGAGCTTGATGATGTGAATTTACTCTTTCATTTTAGTGACAGGGTGTCTGCATTTGATGTAAAATTTCCAACCCCAATTCCTAGAAAAGGTGAGGTGCTTTGCAAGTTTGCTGAGTTCTGGTTTAAACAACTTCCATATCCTAATCACTATGTTAGAACAGAAGCAAACGACAGATTGGTAGTAAAAAAACTAAACATGATGCCAATAGAATGCGTTGTTAGAGGATATTTTTATGGCAGTTTTGTAACGAGATGGAAAAATGGTGAGATCACTTTATCAAAAAATACAGATACTACAATGGCTACCAAGCTGCCACAACCCGTGTTTGATCCCACAACAAAATCAGAAACACATGATGTGCCAATAACTAAAAAAGACGCAGTTGCAAGGAACCTTGTTAGTTCAAAAGAGTACGATTGGCTAGAAGAGACCTCTATTGGCGTTTACAAAAACATGACAAAAATAGCAGAAGATGGCGGATTCATACTGGCTGACTTGAAATTAGAATTTGGAAAATCAAGAGAACAAATACTAATTGGAGATTCAATTGGTCCTGATGAATATAGGATGTGGCCAAAAGATACCTACAAGGTAGGTAAAGTTCAAGAAAGCTATGACAAACAGCTTCTTCGTGATTGGTTAGCTGAACGTGGCTATCAACAGAGATTTGAAATGGAAAGAAGTACAGGCAAGAATCCTGTTGCCCCAGAACTACCACCAGAGCTGTGCCAGCAAATGTCTGAAAGATACATTACAGCATACGAACGGATAACTGGCCATTCACTCTAATTTAATATTGATTGTAAAAGGATCTTTTGCCCATTTTAGGCTTTGACTGATAGCAAAATTCCTAGAATTCTCAAAAAATGCTTTTTTTAAAAAATTTTTGTATTTTATTGTAATGGTACTAGTTACATAGTTATGGTACCATGTAAATGATTTTAAGATATGTTATATTGTAGAATAAGGACAGGTCTTGTATTCTTACAACTTTTCTAGCATAAAAAAAATAACACGTTAAGCAAAAAATTATGATATCGTGATCTTTTAGGCCAAATCTTAATTCAATGACGAAATGTCTACGCTATTACAAAAAGACCTCAAAGTGAACCGAATAGTCACAACAAACGTTGAACAAGCCAAAGCGCTAGATGACAAAGCAAGGATAAAAATCCTTCAAACTTTGTATCGTAGACAGCTTTCTGCAGAACAAATAGCTGATGAATTACATAAGGCAGGATACAACAAAGCTACTACAACAATCAGGTATCATCTGGACGTACTAAAAAATGCAGGTCTTGTGGAAATTGTTAGGATGGAAGAGATCCGTGGAGCTGTAATGAAATTTTATGGTACATCAATAAATCTATTGGGATATACAATTCCACCAAACTTTGATTCAGAGTTTTTAAAAACAATAACTGACACTTCTGTCAAAATGGAAAAAATAATCAAAAATCTTGCTCAAAAAAGTACATCAAAAATAAAAAAGAAAAATCTTGGAAACGGCGAAAATTCTGAACAAGACTATGATAAATATGTCTTATTAGAAATAGTAAATCGTGCTGTGACAAATGTATTTGAAAACAATGGATTTAGTCATAACGCATTGTCTACAAGAAAGAGAAACTTTATATCTAAAAAATAACTAGCTGACATCTATCGCAAAGACTCCAAAGGAATCTTGGTTTTGTAAGAGTCTGATTATGTTGCGTGGAATGGAATCTGATGCTTTGTCACAATACGTAGCCAAAGTCCGTGGACAGATAAAGGAGCTTTTTCTAATTACTATATCGTGGGGGTTAGTCAAAATCAGATCCTTGTGACCTCTGCCTTTTACTTTAAAGGAAAGATCTTTTACTGTAATTGTAAATAACACATCTGATTTTGAAGCACGCAAAAGATTTTTCATTTTTTCTGGAATGTCATTACAACCACAACTTGCACGCACTCCTATTATGCAATTTCCTTGTAGTGTGAGTTCTGATTCTGTTGTTATCTCGATAGTTTTCTGATGTAGTGATCGAATATTTTCGTGACCGTAAAATGGGATCTCGAAATGCACGATCGTGATAGCACTAGACTTAAATTAAACCTTCAAAGGTATGAAAATTGAATTGTTACCAGCAGCTGCAGGATATGATAGAGCAATCACAGTATTTTCTCCTGACGGTAGATTATACCAAGTAGAATACGCAATTGAAACTGTTCGAAGAGGAACACTTGCAATTGGAATTAAAAGTGAAGACGGCATTATTCTTGCTGTAGAAGAAAAACCACGCAAACTACAAAATGCAGAGGTAACCCAGAAGATATTTCAAGTTGATGATCACATTGGGGTTGCTGCAGCTGGATACATTCCAGATGCACGAAGTCAAGTAGATAACGCACGATTTTTCGCACAAAGTAACAGAATGATCTATGATGAACCAGTCGAGGTAGAGTCAGTTGCAAAGCATCTTGCAGATCAGTGCCAGCAGTTTACTCAGTACGCTGGAGTTAGACCATTTGGTGTTGCATTAATAATTGCCGGCGTAGACAGAAGTGGAAGTACAATATATCTTACAGATCCAAGTGGAACATACATCTCATATGATGCGGTCGCAATTGGTTCAGGTGCTGATCAAGTAACTGAATATCTGGAAAAATTCTACAAAAAAGATATGACAACAGAAGACGCGGCTGCACTTGCAATAGAATCAATATATCTTGTCAGCGAGGATAAGGAAGGTGTAAAACACATCAAGATGTCACAAATCCAAAACGATACGAAGCTTCTTTCTAAAGTGCCAGAAAAAGACATTGAAAGATACGCAACAAAAGCAAAAGAACACGCCACAAAAAGACAGAGCTAATCTCTACCGTTTTATAACGCAAATAAGTACTCTGGTTATTGAAAATTTCAATTGCAATTCCTGATTCGTCAATTAAAGACGAATCAACACAGCTTGGCAAATCAATGAAAATATCATTAATTGCAAGAGCATGTGCAATATTTCGTATACAAACCATTTACATTTATCATGAAAGCTCTGGAAGCGAACAAGACAGATCACTCTTACGTATTATACTAAAGTATCTTGAGACACCGCAATATTTACGGCGAGGGCTTTTTCAAAAAATTTCTGAACTAAGGTTTGCTGGGAGTCTTAGTCCATTAAAGATTCCACATCATTCCTATACCTCAGATTCAAGAAAAATCAAAGCTGGCGATATAAGAGAAGGCATGATAGTTTTTGCAAAAGGAAAAAAATATGTTGACGTTGGACTTGATCGACTTGTACAATATTTTGGAGAAGACAAAGTAGGGAGAAGAGTTAGCATGCAATTTAAAACTGATTTTCCAGAACTTTCAGCAAAGCAGATTTCTAGGAATGAGATAATGCAATATTGGGGCTATGAGATAAGAGAGAGTGCAAATTTACGCACACTTCTAACTAACTGGGGCTCGGACATAATACTAACTTCAAAAAAAGGCAAAACCATACACAAAATGCAAAAGTACTTTGATAAAATTTCAGACAATCAATTGCTTGTTGTTTTTGGTTCGCCTGAAAGGGGATTGCATGAAATTCTAGGAAAGGCAATAAATGAGATCCCACGATCACAGATTCTAAATTTCTTCCCAGAGCAGGCCACCGAAACAGTGCGTCTGGAAGAAGCTATACTTGGTACTTTGGCAATCTTAAACGTCTTTACACGCAATTAAGTTTAATATTATTTTTAAATTTACATAATTATGTTGTCAAAACAAAAACGATTCTTGCTTTTTGCAATTGCAGCTGGCATTGCAGGAATTATAATGGGCGGAATAATTATCGTAATGACAGTAACAGATTTCTTAAATCTATAATTTCGAAATTTACATAAAAATTAGTTCAAATTATTATTTTTAATAGTAGACTTATAATGGGGTTTACGACATTTAGCGTTTATCCATGGGTCATAGAAAACATAGCCAACCAAGGCGGGGAAGCCTTGCATATCTTCCAAGAGCGCGAGCTAAAAGCATGGAAGCAAGAATTCGCAGTTGGCCCGATCAGGATGGAGATCAGCCAAAACTTATGGCGCATGCAGGATTCAAAGCTGGGTGCATACGTATTGCTAGCATAGATGATAGAGAGAAGACTCCAAACTTTGGTAAGCAGCTTGTAAGCCTTGGGACTGTAGTTGTAACACCACCTCTTACAGTAATTGGCATTCGTGGCTATTCAAAAGACAGATACGGACTAGATTCAATTTTTGATGTTTATGCAAAAGATCTGCCAAAGGAGCTATCAAGACTGTTTACTGCAAAGTCGGATGAAAAAAGCCTTGAAAGAGCTGAAAAGTCACTTGGAAGGGTTTCTGATCTTTTTGCCATCGTAGCTGTCCTTCCACAGCAAGCTGGTAGGGAGCAAAAAAAACCATACGTTTTTGAAGTGGCTGTAAAAGGTGGCGATATTGCCAAACAATTTGCCTTTGTCAAAGATCTTTTGGGTAAGGAAGTTAAAGTTGAGCAAGTTTTTCAAAAAGGCGCTGATGTTGATGTCGCTGCCATAACAAAAGGAAAAGGAATTGAAGGCCCAATCACAAGATGGGGTGTAAAAAAGAAACAGCACAAATCAAGAAAGAGTGTAAGGGCCCTTGGCACATTGGGTCCAATCAGTCCTGCTACAATAATGTATACAGTTCCAAGGGCAGGTCAACGTGGATTCCACCAAAGAACACAATACAATAATAGAATTATGATAATTAGCAATACAAAAACTAATGAGTTCAAAATCAATCCTTTAGGAGGATTCAAGCATTTTGGGCTGGTAGATGGAGACTATGTTGTGATACGAGGATCAATTCCTGGAACATACCGGCGGTTAGTCAAGCTACGATCTCCAATGCGACATAGAGTTTCAAAAATAACGCCACCCAATGTTTTGGAGATAATGATATGAAAGCACCGGTTTTTTCAATAAATGGTTCAAACGCGGGCGAGATGGAATTACCACTTGTATTTTCTACTCCACTTAGAACTGATCTCTTACACAAAGCGTATGTGAATCTTGAATCACATCACTTTCAGGTTCAAGGACGATACGCCAATGCTGGTATGGATGTAGTAGCAGAATCAAACAGTCCTCCAACGGGTCATCATCAGGCAAGAGTCGCAAGACTGCGTGGTGGAGGCGGTGGAAGGCAAGGCCAAGGCGGTGGAGTGGCTATGGTAAGAGGAGGAAGGCAAGCACACCCGCCCACCACAGAAAAAATAGTTTACAAAATGTTAAACAAAAAAGAAAACAAACTTGCACTTTGTTCCGCAATTGCCGCTACCGCATCTGTATCATTAATAAAATCACGAGGTCACAAAATCGACAAGCTAGAATCATTTCCAATTGTTGTCTCTGATGAAATTGAATCAATATCAAAATCAAAAGACTTGGCAAAATTCTTTGACGCGTTGAATTTGACACAAGATGTAGACAGATTAAGATCAAGGCTAAAGCGTCGTTCTGGTAAGCCGCTTTTACGTGGTAGGAAAACCAAGGTGGGTAAAAGTGTACTAATTGTAGTAAAGGACTCAAAGAATCTGGTTAAGGCCTGTGGAACATTCTTGGGCGTAGACGTAAAGTCTGTAGACAGCCTAAGTGTATTAGATTTGGTTCCGGGCGCACATCCAATCAGATTAACAGTATTTTCAAAAAGTGCAATTGAAGAACTTGCAAAAATAAAATCTCCGCACTTGGAGCTTATGGTGACGACAAGATGAATGCCGACGAAGCTATTCAGATAGTTCTTAAGCCATACATTACAGAAAAGACCTTTGCGTTGGTTGAAAAAGAAAACAGGATATGCTTTATAGTAAAGCATAATGCCACCAAACCAAAAATCATGGAGGCGGTTAAAATTCTATACAACGAAGAGCCTACTGCCGTAAATGTGTGCAAGACAGTTTACGGGAAAAAGGCCTTTGTAAAATTCCAGACCACAGAAAAGGCAAGGGATCTTGCAACAAAGATAGGAATGCTATAATATGGTCTGCCTTGAATCCAGTCGCATAATGGTGAGTTTGAATGGTTAAAGAATTTAAATATCGAGGAATTGGAACGGAGGAGCTTCAGAACCTGTCACTAGAAAAGCTATTTGCGCTTTTACCAGCCAGATCTAGAAGATCTTTAACCAGAGGAATAACTGATGGCAAAAGAAAGTTGTTAGACGAAATAAAACTGACAAAAGCAGGCAAACTCGCGATTCCAATCAAAACGCACCTTAGGGATTTGATTATTATGCCTTACATGACAGGGCTTACAATACACATTTTTTCTGGGAAAGAGTTTGTGCCTGTTGTCATAAAGCCGGAAATGATTGGTCATTATACTGGAGAATATGTGAGAACAAACAAAAGAGTAATTCATGGAGCGCCTGGTGTGGGAGCATCAAGGTCTAGTTTGTATGTGCCATTAAAGTGATCGAGATGCCAAACTTCAAGTACGCTTTTCAAAACTACGATAAAACAAAACATGTACGCTCTGCCCTAAGAGAAAAAACGATTTCACACAAGCATGCACGTGAAATAGCAGTTGCAATAAAAGGTATGAAAATTGAAAAGGCAAGAGACTATTTGCAAGATGTTGTAAAGTTAAAACGAGCTGTTGCCTTTAGAAGATATCACAACGAGGTTGGACACAAATCAGACACCGGCGTAATGTCAGGACGTTACCCGCAAAAAGCTGCTAATGAATTTATCAAACTGCTTGACAATTTAGAATCAAATGCAGAATATCGTGGCATGGATTTAGATAGACTAAGAATAGTAAACGCAACTGTTCACAAAGGAAGGAAAATTGAGCGATTTATTCCACGTGCAATGGGAAGAGCAACACCAAAGATAGACATACTTACACATGTGGAGCTTGTAGCGCAGGAGATCTAAAATGTCATCTGTAAAAAACGTGATCAATGATAGTTACAAGATAATGTTGCTTAAAGACTATCTAAGAGAAGCAATCAAAGAAGCTGGATTTTCAGATGTAGATATACAAAAAACACCAACGGGAACTAGGGTTACACTTCACGTAACACGACCTGGAATAGTAATAGGTAGAAAAGGTGCAGGCATACGCGACTTGACTAAAACACTTGAAAAAGACTTTGGGCTTAAGAGCCCACAAATCTCTGTAATCGAGATAGACAAACCTGAACTGCACCCAAGTGTAATGTGTAACAGGATGTCACAACACTTGGCAAGGGGAACCGCATTCAGGCGAGCTGTGATGTGGACCATGCAGACAATAATGAATGCAGGCGCAATGGGTGTACAAATTACAATTTCTGGCAAACTTAGAGGAGAACGTTCTTCTTTCGAAAAACATCATAAGGGAATTTTACCACGAGCTGGTCATCATGCAGATGTAGTGGTATCAGAAGACATAGTTCACGTTAATACCAAAATGGGACTTATCGGTGTGCGAATCAGAATTGCAAGAAAAGAAAACTATATTCCAGAATTTGAATTCAAGACGACTAAAAAGGAAGAACCTGTCAAGAAAAAAGTAGCAGAAGAAGAGGAAGAGAAAGAAATTGCAGTCATAGAAGAAATGCCCGAAGATCCTACCAAACCGCGAACAGAAAGTGAATTAATAGCACAGGAAGAAGAACTTGTCAAATCTGTAGAAACATATGAGGAAGCAGAGGAGGAGCTAAAGTAATGACACGACTAAAGATGAAGACTATACGAGAGTTTAATGAAACAGATCTAAAAGATAGACTTGGACAACTTCGGTCCGAGCTTACAAAACTACGTGTGGAGGCATCTAAAGGAACCCTTAGAAAAGAAAATGGGAAAGTACGACCGTTAAGAAGAGACATTGCAAGAATACTGACAAGACTAAACGAGATGAAAAAACAATGATTACTCAGGAAAATATCACACTGCATGAACTAATAGGACTTGATGCTGAGGTTGTCAAGTGTAATAATGCACAAACTGTTGGGCTCTATGGAAAGATTATCGACGAAACAAAATCAATGCTAATTCTTAATACCGCAAAAGGAATTAAGAAAATTCCAAAGGCAAACGCCCAATGGAAGTTTTCTTTTGACAAAAAGGAAACTCTGATAGATGGAAATCTCTTAGCAAAAAGACCTCAGGAAAGAGTAGGGACAAAAGCATGACAAGAAATATTGGAATTTCTGTTCAGGCTCCAAAAACAGAATGTACAGATCTCATGTGTCCATTCCATGGGACACTTAGCGTAAGGGGCAAATTAATTGAAGGCAAAGTGGTCAGCTCAAAGGCCCCAAAGATGGTTGTGATTCAACAAGAATTTCCAAAAATGATCACTAAATTCAAAAGATATGCACGTAGTCAAAGTAAGATTCATGCCTACAAACCGTCTTGTATTGATGTAAAAGAGGGAGATATAGTTTTAACTGCAGAGTGTAGGCCAATATCAAAGAGCGTTTCATTCGTAGTTGTGGAGGTTTTGTCATAATGACAACAACAAAGAGCCGTGCAGTATCTGCAAAGGGAGTTCAAGAATTCAGGCCATATATTACAAGAGCATTGCCACTTGGTGCTCGAGTTGTTTGTGCAGATAATACCGGTGCAAAGATATTAGAAATTATAATGGTACAAAAAACAAAAACTAGAGTTTCACGGTATCCTTCTGCGGCAGTTGGAGATTTTGTTAATGTAGTTGTAAAAAAGGGACCTGGTGAACTTAGAAAACAGATCTACGGTGCTGTCATTGTACGACAAAAATATCCAATTAAAAGACTCAATGGAGTTAGAGTCATGTTTGAGGATAACGCAGCTGTACTTGTTACTCCAGAAGGAGAGATCAAAGGAACAGAGATCAAAGGTCCTGTTGCTGTAGAGGCATCAGAGAAATGGCCAAGAATAGCAAACCTTGCATCAATGGTGGTATAAAATGAAGCCGACAATAATAAGAAATAGACAATTCTTCCAGGCGTCCAATCACGTAAGAAGTAAGCAGCTTGGAGCTACACTATCAAAAGATCTTAGAGAAAAATATGGAAAACGTAGTGCGCGCGTGGTAGAAGGTGATACTATACGAGTAATGCGTGGAGAATTCAAGGGAATTGATGGCAAAGTCACTCAAATTTCGACTGAAAAAAATGGCGTAGCCGTAGAGGGAATAAAACGTGAAAAACTCAAGGGTGGGAACGTAGACATCTACATTCACACATCTAACGTTATGATTACCGGTTTGAACCTAGATGACAAGTGGCGACAAAATAGATTAGAAGGAGAAGCAGTAAAAGTTACCACAGAAGCTCCAAAAGAAACACCAAAAGAAATCGCAAAAGAAGCACCAAAGAAAGAAGAATCTCTAAAATTAAAAGAATCTCCAAAACCAAAAGAAAAACTAAAAGAAAAATCGAAAGAAAAACCAAAAGAAACAGCCAAGGGAACGCCAGAACCAAAGGAAAAGGCATCAAAACCGGCCACTAAAAAAACAAAACAAACAAAAGCGGCTAATCAAGCGAAAAAGGAGACTAAATAATGGTAAGCATAGCTGGAAGTAAGAAACTAAAAAGACAGATGGCACCACTTTTCTGGGGGATCACAAGAAAGGATTCGCGGTTCGTTGTAACCGTAAGACCCGGTGGTCATCCAAAACATCTTGCAATTCCAACCGCAGTATTTGTGCGTGATACATTAAAGCTTGTTACCACACTAAGAGAAGCAAAATCTGTAATTTATGGTGGAAAAATAAAAGTGGATGGCATAACCCGTAGATCATTACACCATGGAATAGGACTAATGGATGTGGTTGAGCTTGAAGGTATTCCAGATGTTTATAGGCTGGTACCAAAAGACTCAATGGTTCTTCAACCAATCAAGATAAATGAATCAGAAAAAACAAAGAAACTTGTCAAAGTAACAAGAAAAACAACAACTAGAGGTTCAAAAACCCAACTTGGTTTCCATGATGGGCATTCAATTATTTCAGACACCAAAGTAAATGTAGGAGATACATGCATTATGCAAATCCCAGAAGGAAAAATTCTTGATGCAATTAAATTGGAAAAGGGATGTCAAGTCATTGTGACAAGTGGAATTAATGCTGGTCATATAGGCAAGGTTGTTGAAATCAAAGAAGGGACTTTCGTGCTTCCAAGGCGTGCACTAGTAAACATAGGCGAAAGAGAAATCGAAATTCCAGTAGACCTTGTTATGGTTGTAGGAAAGGACAAGCCTGTAATACAAATAGAGTGAGATCATGTCGCAAATAACAGAAAGTCAAATGAGAAAAATTTCAATTGCAAAAGTAGTGTTAAACATGGGAGTTGGCAAGTCTGGAGAGCCAATTGAGCAAGCAAAACTTGCATTATTACAAATTACTGGACAAAAGCCAAGCCCGCGACATGCAAAAGCAACACAAAGAGATTGGGGTGTACATAAAGGAGAACCAATAGGTGTTGCGGTAACACTTAGAAGAAAACCAGCTCTTGAGCTCATCAAAAGACTTTTTGCAGCAAAGGGTAATCAGATCAAAGGTTCCTCATTTGACGAATTTGGCAATCTTTCATTTGGCATAAAAGAACACATTGATATTCCAGGCGTAAAATATGACCCACAAGTTGGCATTTTAGGATTAGACGTATCCATTTCATTACAACGACCCGGATTTAATATCAGATTTAGAAGCAAGCATAAAGCAAGTGTTGGAAAAAGACACAAAATTTCAAGCCAAGAAGCAAGGGAATTTCTAACTAGAGAATTTGGTATAGAGGTAGTATAATGGTAAAGAATCGAGACTACAAAGTAACGGGAAGAACCGTACATAAATTTGGCAAAGGCTCGCGTTGGTGTAAACGCTGTGGAGACTATAATGCAGTCATACAAAAATATGACTTGGCATTGTGCAGACGCTGCTTCAGAGAGGTTGCTGTATCATTGGGATTTAGGAAATTTAGGTGAGAAAATGCCATCAAATAATATAATTGCAAATTTGTTTGTGACATTGTTTAATACAGAAGCTAGGCGTAAAAGTGAATGCGTCGTACTACCCGCCTCAAAACTTGCTAGGGAAGTGCTAAAGACTCTTCAAAACCACTATTACATTGGGGAATTTGAGAACATTGATGATAAGAAAGGTGGAAAGTTCAAGATCCAACTTTTGGCCAAAATTACAAAGTGCGGTGCAATTACACCAAGATTCAAGGTTAGAAAAGCTGATTATGGAAAATGGGAACGCCAATACCTGCCATCATATTCACAAGGTATGTTACTAGTAACTACAAACCAAGGAGTAATGTCTCATCACGAGGCACTAAAGAAAGGATTAGGAGGATTATTGATAGGATATGTCTACTAAACAGATAGAACAGCACGAATTCTCGCTACCGGTGCCAGAAAACGTCAAAGTCTCATTAACAAAGAAAATGTTAAGCGTTGAGGGGCCTCTTGGCAAGACAAGAAAGGATTTCAAAAAAATACCAGTAGACCTTGAAGTAAAAGGTAAAAATGTCATAATAAAATCACTTGGTACACGAAAGAAAGACTATGCTATATTCAACACTGTTAAATCAATAATTAAGACACTCATTGAGGGAGTCCAAAAGGGCTATACCTTTAAAATGAAAATTGTCTATGCACACTTTCCAATCACAGTAAAAGTAAAGGATGGAAATATCTTAGTCGAGAATTTTCAAGGTGAACGTGCTCCAAGGGTTTCAAAAATACGCGGTGATACCAAAGTTGTTACAAAAGGCGACGATGTTAT
The DNA here is from genome assembly GCA_040877685.1 of Nitrosopumilaceae archaeon. Taxonomy (GTDB): domain Archaea; phylum Thermoproteota; class Nitrososphaeria; order Nitrososphaerales; family Nitrosopumilaceae; genus JBBDNF01. The sequence continues at coordinate 20,531 of JBBDNF010000060.1, read as the reverse complement.
CTTAACTGGGTCTGTCTTAACAGATGTTGCACAAACTGCAGGAAGCTTGCAGCAAAACACCAAGGTCAAAAATAAAGATCACCGTGTTTTTCTTGACGGCATCTATCTTTTTGAAAAATCCCCTGGAATCCAAAAATAATCTTAGTAAAGATTAAATCCGCATCTCCTAGGACAAAACGTGTTGCCGCCCTAGCTCAGCGTGGTAGAGCAGCTGACTGTTAATCAGCTGGTCGTCAGTTCAAGTCTGACGGGCGGCGCCTAATATTTCTAAATTCGAATTTAGAAACATATTATTTTGATCCCGTGCATCATGTCAAGGGAGCTACAGGTATTTGTTTTTAATATTTCATAACTCGAGATTTGAAACATTATACAAGATCACATCTGTGTTTATTCTATTAGACAGGCTAGATCAAATACTGATCGCAACATTAGGATACGTGCAGGAGGTTCGCATTGGCCAGAACACGACGCGCTAATAGATATTGCGTCGATTGTGGGGGAAGATTAGTCTATTACCCCCGGCTTTCCAATCCAAAAGCTCCCAATGAATATAGGGTTCTTGTGTATGCATGTCCTGATTGCACGAAGGACTTTAACAAACCCAAGATGTTTTCCATTAGACGAAACGTAGTAGATGAACCGCTAGAAACTGTAGAAATAGAGATAGTTCAGACTCGCGAAAAGATTCCTTCGTAAAAGCTAAACCCCGTCTAATTTTCTAAAATTTACTCATAAAGTGATTTTTTCAAAAAATCAATTTTTGACGGGGGGTTTAACATTTGTGTGTGTATATGCGAGCCAAGGGTCAAAACACCCCCATTACCCACCAAAAGATAGACGATCTTTTTTTGGTACGAATAAAAGCTAAACCCCAACAATTTCATCATTTCATACTTAAATCTATTGTAAAATACCTCTGTTAATTTTGAGGGAAGTTTGTTCTTCGTGTTAACTAGCGGGTGTTTTCTTAATAGCTATTTCCATTTTTGATTTTTGCGCCACTTTAGTTTTTGTAGTCTGTATGTGTAATTTCTTAGAAACTCCTGTGTGAATTTCTTACCATATTTTTTATGCATGAATAACATAAGGTCATTCCAGCTTAGAGTAGCCATGTGTTCCAATGTTTTCTTATCAGGAGCTGGTGTCTTTTTGATACTTCCACCTAGGATTTTTCTAAAGATGGTTTTTTTAGATATGCAATTGTATAAGCCAGACCACCACATAAGACTCCTATCGCGAGAACACCAATAAATGACGCTATTGGTGGGATAAAAGAGTCCATTATTGCAATGTTTTGTGCACCTAACTCCCCTTCAGTAAATAATGAAAGTGCTCCAGAACCAGATAGTCCTGCAAATATCATAAGAATAGTCGCACCTGCCCCACCAACATTCATGCCTATCAGGTGTATCCATGCAAGAACGTTTGATACGCCAGAAAACTTTTTTCTCATATTAATTTCCAAATGACTGTAAAATACTGCAGTTACTGCTATGGCAACAATGAGAACCAAATAAAACAGAAGTCCAATAAAAAACCACTTGGCGGGTCCTTCAAAGGATAACGACAAGAATTGGATCATGTTCACTTTGGTAAAAACTACCTGCATGCCTACCATGCTTAGTGCCATGAAAGTTATGATTCCGCCCTGTACTATGGCAGCAATTATGAATCTGTTTCCCCAGTTGCTTTTTACAACCTCCATACAGGTT
>JBBDNF010000060.1:0-18716 GCA_040877685.1 Nitrosopumilaceae archaeon | reverse complement strand
GGCAGCAATTATGAATCTGTTTCCCCAGTTGCTTTTTACAACCTCCATACAGGTTTCCATGAATTGCTTACTAAAATAGAATTCTATCCCATGAGATTCAAAATTAGTTTCTTGTTAATGTTTATGTGTTAATTTTTGTTAAAAAAGGATATTGAATATTGCAACAACACTATTCATAATTGGTATTGGTCTACTAATCCTAGTTTTTGTTGGTCAGTATATTGCAATGATTACATCAAAACCAGAAGAAATAGGATTGCTTATCCATGAACGTATCAACAATGAACGGATAAAAGCTGGGTTACAACCGTTGCAATATGATATTAAACTTGCAGAAATTGCAGTAGCACATAGTAAAGATATGGCCGAAAAAGGCTATTTTTCACATAAATCTCCTGACGGACTTGGACCAATAGATAGGACAAATTTAGCAAACTATTCTTGTGCTCTCGGAGAAAACATAACGATCATTTATGCTTGGCTTTACAAGGAACAGCTAGCAGGGCATGCCATGAATAATTGGATGTTCAGCGATGCTCATAGGGAAAATATTCTTTCGGCAGTCTATGAAAAGGAAGGTATAGGAATAGCTTTTACTTCCATTAGTGTGGCTTATGTAACTCAGAATTCTTGCTAGACAAGAATAATACAAAATAAAAAATGAAAGAGTATGTGTAAAAAAGATAGTTTTTAACCTAGAAAACATAACGGAATAATTCTATGATGTTTGGTGCATTTGTAACCCACAATCCAGAATCTTGTCCGTTAAATAACAAATCAAACAAGAAAATCTTCATGCAATTTGAAAACAAGATAAAAATAAACATGAAAAAATACAAAATAAAAAAAATACTTGGTTTTTACATGTCAGCACTTGAGCATTTATGGGTAATAATTTTCGAAGCGGAAAGTGCACATGATATAGAAAACTTATGCTTGGAAACAGGAATTGCGTCTTTTAATACCGTAAAGATAGTGCCTATGAACACTTTAGAAGGCGTTATGAGAAAGCTAAAACACTATTCATAGACTAGTCTCATCTAATAAGCTGAATAGAAAACCAATCTGTCTCATGTATGTAATGTAAAGTTCTATACACTAATTGATAAAACATGATTTTCTTGCTTTAAATAGTCAATGAGATTTCGTGGAAACATGCCAAAGCAGTTTGAAGACTCGGCTCCAACTACAAATGAAGTAAAGAAAATAGTATCTGATGAAGTAAGACCATTACTTGACAAGCTAACCGAACTTGTAGAAAAATTAGACAAATATCATCAACACGATATAGAATTCCAGCAAAGGTTCATTCTGTTAATATCTCAAATGTTTAAAAACCAACAAATTTCGATGGATGCCTTTGATCAACTTGACTCTTTTATTAGAAAAGAATTCTTCTGGGGAAAGACAAGCTCAGAAAAAACCTAAAAAATTTTGTACTCTAACTGTAAAAGTTAATTCAATAATTCACATTAAATACTCAGCACTATAATTATCACCGTGGAAAAGTTTGACCTATCGTTAAAGACTGACCAAAAACCAACTGATCTGCAAATAAAAAAACTTCAAGAATACTTTAATGAAACGCCAATAGAGGAAATCTTAGCAGGTCTTCACTTTGCAAAAAACAGATGGACAGCAAAGGACGCTGGCGTGCTCAAAGTTGGACGAAAAAGCATCATTCAGCGTGAAGTTCATTCTGTAACTTCAGAACAGGCTCAATGGAGATTAAAAAACTGGAAGATGATGATTGCAAATTATAGAAAGCGAGGCTACAGTTACCCAACAATATCCAGGATTAAAAAAATTTTTTTAGAAATAAGTAAAAAATCTAAGTAGTTGCCTCTGTACGTTTCGCAGCAGGAAGATCGGTTGGTACCTCTGGAATCGTTTGGCGTATGTGTCCTTCTAGTATGGATTGTGCTTCTTCTAGTATAGCTGATGTGTCTGCGCTTCCAGTATCTACAGCAAGAGTGTGGTTTGCATTTACTGATGAACCAGCCATTATATCTCCTAATATAGCTGAGAGATCCTGCATGGATGCATTTGCCTCTGGCATGAGACCACCAAGTCCTGCTCCAAGTCCTTTGATTATTGACATACATGGACTTAGTGTTACTACCACATCTCCTAACTCCGAAATTGTGTTTAATCTAATTTGAATTTGTTCCATTGCAAGCTTTGCGTTTGTAACCATCTTGTTCATCTTTCTAATTTCATGAAGTTCCGCAGCATATGCTTGAGAGTATTGTTTGTTTTGAGTTCTTACTGCCTCAACAACTTTTTTGAAAATATACTCGTCTTTTTCTTTTAATTTTCGTGTAATGTCATCCAGCTTTACTATCTGCAGCTGCAGCTTTTTCTGTGCCTCATCAATTTTTGGTTTTAGTGGTGCATCTGGCCTTACTTTGTCAATTACCTTTTGTGATATACTCTCCTTATGCACATTCCATTTACTAAGGATGGTCGTTTACTTTTGCACCTGCGAAAGATCAGAATCTAGGTTTTAAGCAGGCATGTTCCACCTCTTGGTGTAACTGCAGTGACAAGAGTCAGTGGTTACACAAGCGTGTTTTTCTACTTGGAAATAATATGTTTCTAAATTCGAATTTTGAAATATTATTATTGAAATATGTTCAACCAAAGGTAAACGTGTAGATTTCAAAACCAGGTTTTGCAATAATAGTAAGTGTGTGTGACGCAGCTTCTTTAGTTGAAATGATGTTGTATAGTCTTTCATCAAATACGTGTACCAATCCGTCTTGCACATCGGTTCCAGCATCTTCTGGTTTTATTGGATTGCCATCAAGTAGAATCTGCAATTTAGCTTGGCCTGCAGCTACAATGTTAACTGATTTTGCAAAGTACGGAAGTACTATCTTTCCATTTTCTGAAACAAGTTTCATTCTATCTTCCAAGTTTTGCCATTGGCCTTCAAGATAAAAATAATCTTCTTGTAGATTGTTAGGAATAGAATAAGTCACTGCTTGATCTGGTTTAAAACCTTCAGAATTTCCAAGTTGGTTTCTTCCAAATGCAAATTTGTATCCAAAGTAAAGCTCCGGAGTTTGTGATGATGAAAATTTGTGTTCTTCTAAATTAACAAGCGGTTGCGCGGCAGCAACATTCAATCCAAGGAGCTGGTTTCGCTCTTCCAAAAGTTGTTGTATTACTTTTTCAGTTTCTGCATATCCACCTTCTCCTATGTGATCATATCTTATGTACCCTTCAGAGTCTGCAATGTATTTTCTTGGCCAATATCTGTTTTCAAATGCTTTCCAAGTTTTCATATCGTTATCAAGAACAACTGGATATTTGATTCCATAATTTTCCACTGCCGTTTTTACATTATTGATATCTTTTTCAAATTCAAACTCTGGAGAATGTATTCCTATGATAAGTAGTCCCTTGTCTGCATATTTCTCGTCCCATGCAGTAATGTACGGTAGAGTTCTGATACAATTTATGCAACTATAGGTCCAAATGTCATAAAGAACTACCTTGTCCTTCATGGCTGCCTTGAGCTCTTCTGGGCTAGTATTGATGTATCCTGCTATTCCTACCAAGTCGGGCGCCTTTTTGAACCCGCTTTTGTCAATAGTTGAGACGATTGGTATGTTATTAGCTGCTTGCTTTTGGGTATCTGGTTGATCTTGTGTATCCACCATCTTGGATTCTTCTAGAGAGGAAAAGTAGGCACTTGCTCCTCCAATACCTGCCACTAGAACTATTGCCATAATGATTGCAGTTTTTATTTCAGCTTTCATCTTCTCATCCTGGCAATAACAGATTATTCAGCAATGGAAAGCTTGCAATTGTTGCAAGCTGGTTTGTGTATACTAAAACTCCTAGCACTATGATAAAAGAGCCCATGATTATGGAATAGTATTTCAAATGTTTGCTTAACGATTTGATTAACCTTGTAAACCTAGAAAAGAAAATTCCCATTAAGATAAACGGAATTCCAAGTCCTAACGAATAGGTTAGAAGTAAAGTAAATGATTGTCCTGGTGATGTTGCAGCTAAAGTTAGAATGCTTCCCAAGATTGGTCCAATACATGGAGTCCAACCAGCTGCAAAGGCTAATCCAAAAAGAAATGAAAGTGGATAACTAGCTTTTGTGCGATTGGGAAAGAATCTTTTTTCAAAATTAAGATTTTTGAATTTAGTAGATAGTAACATGAATCCACCAAAGCCAATAATAATAACTCCGCCTATCTGATTAAATCCAGAAATCAAATTTGCTGCTGAGCTAGATAATACACTATTTAGAATCACGCCAAAAACAGAAAAGACAACTGAAAACCCAAGTACAAAAAAGACCGTATTTAGTACAATATTAAGCCTATTTGCAACTAGGTTGATAGTTCCATTATTTCGTTGAAGTTCGGTTATGGTGGTTCCAGAGATATATGCCAAAAAGGCAGGTATCATAGGTAAAATGCATGGTGCTAGGAATGAACCCAACCCTGCTATGGCTGCTATAGCAATAGTAACTTCTTGCATCTGTATGAATATGGTATTTTTTTATTAATAGCTTGTTCCAAATCTGTTCCAGATCGCGGCCAGATCAATTTTTATCTCCCTAATATTGAGGGCATCATGTGAACAAGAGATTCATAATAATCGGAATAATATTGGGCGGTCTTCTGGTAGGCGCAATCTATGCAAATTTCCTTTTTCGCATGGGTTAGTTTTCTCTAATTTTTTGCAGATCGATTACGTTATCGGCTACAAAATACCAAATTTTTTGCCCGCAGATTCAAATGCATTAATAGACTTGTCAAGGTGATCTTTTGATAACCAAGCAGTAACTGAAACTCTTATTCTTGCGCTACCAAGTGGAACAGTGGGATATCTTATTGGTTGCGCAAATATTCCTTTTTCAAAAAGATATCTTCCAAACTGCATTGCTGTTTTTTCATTTCCTATTATGATCGGAATTATCTGGTTTGACGAATTGATCTCATATCCAAGAGATTTTAGACCGAGGTGCAACAATTTGACATTTTTCCATAGTTTTTTCCTCTGTTTTTCTCTTTTTGAAAGAAATCTTTTCAATGCAAATTCAACAATGAATCTTGGCAGAGCTGATGTGTAGATAAAAGGCCTTGAGGTATTTATCATAAGTTCAATTACATCTTTTTTTGATGCAACATAGCCACCAAATGCACCAAGCCCTTTGCTTAGACTACTCACATATACATCAATTTTTTTTGCAACTCCAAAGTATTCAGCAGTTCCCTTGCCATCCTTACCTGCCACAAAGTCTCCATGTGCATCATCAAGTACAACTATTGCCCCTTTTCTGGTGGCAATGTCTGAGATCTCCTTAAGATTTGAAAAATCCCCATCCATGCTAAAGATGCCTTCTGTGATTATGAACCTGTGGTTTGCTTGCTGTTTGAGCTTCCTCTCAAGGTCTTTCATATTGTTGTGCCTGTAGACCGCGATCTTTGCACCTGAAAGCCTGCACGCCTCGATTATGCTTGCATGGTTTAACTCATCACTGAGAATCAGATCGCCCTTGTGAGCAAGTGTAGCTATGGAACCCAAGTTTGCCATATAGCCTGTGGGAAATATCAGCGCAGACTCTTGTGATTTGTGTCTTGCCAGCTTTTCTTCTAAAACTCTAAAGGAAAGATCATTTCCCGCAACAAGTCTTGAGCTTGACTGCATCTGTCTTTTTGAAATGTGATTTGTATGGAGCCCAAGATAATCATTTGAACAAAGATTGATCAGTTTTTTTCTTTTGAATGTAATATATGGGCCATCTATTTTGTTGTCATGCAGTTTTCTGTAAAGGTTCCTTGATTTTATTTTTTCAAGGTTAGATGATACAAAATTAAATTTATGCTTCAAGACCTATTTTTGAGATCATCTGAAAGTCTTCTTGTGGTGTGTTACCACCAATAGTAAGATAGCCTCCAGTTATAATTCCATTTGCTCCTCCAAGAAGAACTTTTTCTTGATCATTTGCAAGATGAACCTCACGACCTCCAGCTATCTTAAGAATAGTTTTTGGCATCAAAAATCTAAACATCGCTACCGTACGTAGTATTTCGCCTATGGAAAGTTTTGGTTGGAGCTCAAGTGGTGTTCCTTTTTGTGGAACTAGTAGGTTGATTGGACATTCTTCCGGATCTAGTTTTGCAAGATCAAGACCAAACTCGAGTCTTTGCATTCTGGACTCTCCCATGCCAAGAATTCCTCCGCAGCAAAGCTCTAGGCCATTTTTTTTAACTATCTGTGCAGTATCAATTCTATCTTGGTAGGTATGTGTAGTGCATATTTTTGTAAAGAAGCTTTGAGCCGTCTCCAAATTATGGTTGTATCGTTTTACATCAAGCTTTTTGAGATGTTTGGCCATGTTATTGGTGATAAATCCAAGAGAACAATTCACCTCAATGCCAACCTCAGAGTTTACTTTTTCAATAATTTTGCAGATTTCCTCAAAGTCACGTTCTGAGGGTCCACGCCACGCGCAAACAAGGCAGAAGCTTTTTGCTCCACTATCTTTTGCTTTTCTTGCATTATCTACTATAATTTCAGCTGGTAAAAGTTTGTAAGTGCCAATACCTGTTTTGTAAAATCCTGATTGGGAACAAAACGTACAATCTTCTGGGCAGGTGCCTTTTTTTGCGTTGATCAGAGTTTCTACGTCAACTATATTGCCATTAAATGCTCGAGTTATTTCATTTGCGGCATCAGAAAGAAATTGTAATGTTTCATCTGGGATATTGATAAGTGAAACCGCTTCGTCTGCAGTGATCTTTTGTCCAGACAGAACTTTTTTCTTGCATTGCATAATAAAAGTCTGCTCTAGATTCACAGTGTTTGTTTTTTGAATCCATTAATTAAGATTATTGTAATTGTAAACCACAAAAATTCATCAAGTTTACGCTTTTTTTGTCTAACACTCAATCATAGTTTGTATTACTTTATCATAGTTGGACAAATGTGTCCTTGTCCAGCTCTGTATTTGTGTCCACACTTGTTGCATACAACAAACTCTGATGATGCAGTTGTCCTTGGGCATGTGTGAACTTCATCCACTTGCAGAATTTTCTTACAATTTGGGCAAATGCGAATCTGTGGCATGAGTTTTCCTTCTATGTGATATGAGATGAGGTGTAATGTTAAGCTTGATGAGTTGAAAACGATTTATACACTATACTTAATTATCACTTTTCTGCAGGCTGTGCATGGCGTCTAAAAGACGATCAAAAAGATCAAAGAGGCGAGCTAAGCCCGCTCCAACACGCAAGCAACTGATTACCGCTCATGCAGCTGCTAACAAAGCTAAGCGAGAACGCGACATAGCGAGAAGGGAAGGAACGCGACTGAAAGCTTCCATCGCGGTAAGAAACCGACAGATTAGAGAGCTTGCAATAAAACTTAGAAGAGCACGAAGACGATAGTTTAGTTTAAACTTCCTTCGTGACTTTTTTTATTGTATCAATAGTACCGTCGAGTAAAAAATCAAGTTCACTTGCAGAAATTGCAAGTGGTGGTACAAGCATAACTATGTTTCCAAGTGTTCGTAAGTATATTTTGTGTCTTTTCGCTTCGACAAAAATTTTCTTGGGTATAGATTTTTCTGGTTTGATTGGAGTTTTTTTCTTCTTGTCACTTACAAGCTCGATTCCCATAAGCATTCCTTTGTGTCTTACATCTCCTACCAATGACAAATTTTTGATCTCATCAATTCTTTTTTCAAAGCGTTTTGAATTTTGTTTGATCTTTGAAATTAGCTTGTTTTTCTTATACAATTCAAGATTTACAATGGCGGTAGCAGCAGCAAGTGGATTTCCTGTAAAGGTATGACCATGAAAGAAATGTCTCATTTCCTTATAGCTACCAAGAAATGCATCGTAGATTTTTTTGTTTGTAAGAGTTGCTGCCAGAGGCAAATACCCGCCTGTGAGCATTTTTCCATACGAAACAATGTCAGGCATGCTGTTTTGTGACACGTATTCTATAAACGAGCCTAAACGGCCAAATCCAGTGGCAATCTCATCTACAATAAACAACACATTGTACTTCTTACATAGCTGACTCACTTTTTTCTGAAATTGCGGTGGATAAATTATAACGCCACCTGTAACCTGAGCCCCGCTTTCCATAACAAAAGCTGCAACATCATCTCTTTTTGAAAATATATTTTCTATTTTTTCAAGGCAATAATTCTGATATTCTTTGAAAGTAAATCCAGTTGGCATTCTATACCTGTCCGGTGTTGGAGTTCTAATTATGGGGAAAAGTAATTTTTTGAATTTTGAAAAGAAAAATGGGACGTAACCTAACGACATTGCACCAATTGTATCACCATGATATCCATTTTCTAGTGAAACAAACTTAGTTTTGTTTTTGATTCCAGTGTTTTGCCAATACTGAATAGCCATCTTCGCAGTAATTTCCATCGCAGTAGAACCGTCATCAGAATAAAACACCTTTTTCATTCCAGGTGAAACGCTAACGAGTTTTTCTGCTAGAATCTCTGCTTTGTCGTTTGTAAGATTAAACAGTGATGAGTGTTGTAGCTTTTTGGTTTGGCTTATCATCGCATTCACAAGCTCTTTTTTAGAGTGTCCCCAGACATTGCACCACATACTTGCAACACCATCAAGTAGTTTGTTTCCTTTAGAATCAATAAGCCACATCCCCTCGCCTTTTGTTATGACATCAAACGTTTTCCATTCTCTCATCTGTGTGTATGGATGCCAGACAAAATTCTTAGAGTTCAATTAATGCAAATCTGGTTTTGGCATTAATAACGATACGCTGAACTCATAAGTAACAAGAGCAAATAATACCTATGAGAGCATATTTTGTTACTGGCACTGATACTGGCGTAGGAAAAACTGCCATTACAGCGGGCATTGCAGGTTCATTGCGTAAGCTTGGAGTTAATGTTGGGGTCATGAAACCAATTGCTACTGGCTATCAACAAAAAGCAGGCTACAAATCATCAGACGTTACAATTCTAGCAGAAGCAGCAGGAATAAAGGATCCTGAAGATCTGATAAACCCAGTTTTTTTACCAATTCCAACGTCACCTTACGATGCATCAAAACTTTTGTCAGTGCCAATTGACATGCCATTAATTCTTACAAAATTCAAAAAGCTGCTCTCTTTGCATGATGTGATATTGATTGAGGGCATAGGTGGCATAATGACACCAATTACAAAAAATTTCTTTGTTGCAGATATGATCAAAGCAATGGCAATTGAAACTATCATAGTAACAAGAGCAACACTCGGAACATTGAATCACACTGTTATGACATGTAAGATGTGCAAAGATTACGATATCAAAGTCAAAGGGCTTGTCATAAACAATTTTGATGAAAAAGGTACTCCAGCAGAAAAAAGCGCCCCGACAACACTATATGAGCTCACCGGAATCAACATCATAGGAATAATACCTTTCATAAAAGATCTTAATCAGACTGACAAGATGATTGAAATGGTTAGCAAAAAGATAGATGTAAAATCACTCATATCCTAAAAAGCTTCAACTTTGATTGCTTTTTGCTTGAGAGAAAGCCAATGATGTCATTGATTATATTCGTAAACTGTGTTTTTTCATTCTGATTAATGATGTATACTTTTGCTTCTAAAGGAAGAACGTTTTCTAGAACAAACCAGATGTTGTCTTTGTGTGGTTGGATTTTTGCAAGCTCCGCAACTCGTTTTTGTATGAATTTATGATCGTTAGTTTTTGGGAATGTTATAATGATAGCATCATGTGGGGAAGAAGCGAGAATTGTAACATTTGGTATGACCACATCTATTTCAATGCCCGCATGAACTGTTTTTCTTTGGCTTGGAATTAATGCAACAGTCAATAAGTAATGGATAAAACTCTCTGCAAATGAAATCAAACTCTCAGATTTGCTGCCTTCCAGTTTCTCAAGCAAAGGCATGCACTCATTACATATTGCATTTAAGGTCTCTGAGCTGTTGCCTTGCGCAATATCTGATATTATTCTGTATTCTTTGTAGTTGTTAATTGCGTTGTATAGTATCTCTTTTACATCCATGTAAAGTAATGATATTATGACTTGTATTTTTTCTTTGCAAATTTGGCTAGGCCAAGTTTTTTCATCTCATCAGATTCTTTGACTACGGAGTGATGTTGTTTCTCTTTGTGTCTCCTGAGTTTTTTTTGTAAATCAGTAAATTCGTTAGCAAGTATTTTCATTGCATAAAGGCCTGCATTTGCTGCCTTGTTTACCCCAACGGTGACTACTGATGAACCTGTTGGCATTTCAGATATGGAAAGAAGCGAATCTAGTCCACCAAAGGCAGAGAATTTGAAACGTTCTGAATTCCCTGATTTGTCATTATAAACCATTATTGGCACCCCAATTACTGGTATAATAGTATGAGAAGCAATCATGCCTGGAAGATGTGCCGATCCTCCAGCTCCAGCAATTATCACTTTGAATCCACTTTTTTCTGCATGTTTTGCATAGTCTGATAATCTGGTAGGTGTTCTATGTGCTGATACAATCTGATCTTCATGTTTTACTCCAAACTCATCTAAAACAGCCGCTGCTCCATGCATGACCTTACTATCGGAGCTTGAACCCATGATAATTCCAATTAGTGGTTTTTTTGAATAGCTCACAAGATCAAACGGGATTGAATTTTATTAAACCTTTAATTTCATTGGCTTTTCTAATGAGACTTTTAATATCTTTTGTATCTCTTATGTCTACTACATTGAAATGGCCCATCTTTCTTTGTGGTTTTACTTCGTCTTTTTGGTACATTTTTAAATACACTCCTTCTTTTTGTTGAATTTCTATTGGCTGGTATCTTCCGTGAGAGTTCTTTGGTCCTAAGATGTTGCACATCACAGTATAGTGCAATAGGTCGGTTTTGCCAAGATCAAGTCCAAGTATTGCTCGTAGGTGTTGTTCAAATTGTGAAGTAGTACTTGACTGCAAAGTATGGTGACCGGAGTTGTGTACTCTCGGAGCTATTTCATTTATGAGAACCTTTTCATCTTTGGTTACAAACATTTCAATGCCAAAGACTCCAGCTCCATGCAACACCTCCATTGTTTTTGTGGCAATTCTTTCTGCTTCTTCTGAAACTTGCTTGCTTACTCTAGCTGGAGCTATAGTCATTTCGAGTATGTTTTCAGCATGAATGTTTTCTACAAGCGGATATGTGGCAATCTGTCCTTTAGTATTTCTTGCAGCTATCACAGATACTTCCATTTGAAAATTGATCACCTCTTCAAGCATTGTTGGCCTTCCGGAAAATTGTTCATATGCTTGTTCTAGTTGATCCGATTTTTCTATTCTAAAATTTCCTCTCCCATCATAAGCATCCCGTCTTGTCTTTAGCATGACAGGATACCCAAAGGATGAAACTTTCTCTTTTAAGTCTGAAACTGATTCAACTTGTACAAAGTCTGCAACTGGAAGGCCATTTTCACGTAGGAATTTTTTTTGCACGTACTTGTCTTGTATAACTCGTAATGTGACGGGGGAAGGATTTACAGCAACATTGCCATTTAATGATTCCAGGACTTCGCTATTGCCAGATTCTATCTCATATGTTATTATGTCTGACTGTAGCGATAATTCTACGATAGCATTTTTGTCCTTAAAATCAGCAACAATCTGTCTTGCGCCGACCTTTGTAGCAGGGCAGTTTCTGGTAGGATCTAGCACTATTATCTCTGAAATATGTTCAGGCATCTTCTTTGCCGCTTCGGTGAGCATCATGCCAAGCTGACCTCCACCTATAATTCCTAGAACTTTAGCCACTAGTCATATGCCTCTTTCATCTTTTAAAAATAGTTAACGGTGATTAACTTTACTTGTAAATCCTGATTTCCAATGCAAATAATAGAAAAACACTTCCAAAAATGGAAGTTATTGTTTCAATAATAATTATCATTTCCAAAAATGGAAATGATTGGAATAATATAACTAGTCTTTAAATAGACTTTTCATTTTCACTCTGTTGTATGATGGATTCATCACAAGTTAAAGTAAGAACTGGAATTCCTGGTCTTGATTCTATAATGTCTGGTGGATTCAGAGAAGGAAGAACGATTGTTTTATCAGGTCCGACAGGCAGCGGAAAGACAACATTTGGAATGCAGTTTCTACATTCTGGCGCAAAAGATTTTGATGAACCTGGCGTATTTGTCACTCTTTCAGAAAGTCCACGTGAAATCAAAAATGATTTTAAAATGTTTGGCTGGGATATTCAAAAATTAATTGATCAAGGAAAGATGCTAATAATTGACGCACGACCATTTAAGATGGAAGAGGGTTTTATTGCACTGGATGAATCTCTTTACCGTGGAGAAACGCTTCCGTTTATGCATTTAACACAATTAATTTTAAGCAGCATTAAGAGAATAGAAGCAAAACGTCTTGTTGTTGATTCACTTACAGTGCTTGGCATGCAGTATACAAACAAATTCTATGCAAGACAGGGATTACAAGGAATGATTCATGCTCTAGAAGATCAACACTGTACATCGATTTTAACTTCTGAGAGTCCTGATGCTGGCAAGACTCCTGCAGAATGGTATGTAGCTTCAGGGCTTATCCTGCTTAATCACGTTAGAAGAGAAGACACTATGGAAAGAACGATACAGGTAATCAAGATGCGTGGACTGCGGCATAGCGAGCAGATTTACCCTATAAAACTAGGTGAATCTGGATTGCAGTTAATGCACCCAAGGGTAATTCCCTAAAGACTATAGGTGTACGTTTTTAGATTTTTCCCACATGCAGCTAAATAACAGCTTCATGGAGTGAATCATTGAATTAGAGTCAGTCCACATTGCAACTGGCAGTGGTTCCGACTGGTTAGCATTTTTCATAAAGAATACTAGCTCATCGTCATCTTTTACTATAAAACACAAATTGTCATGTATGACATCTGGAACTCTTTTTACTTTCGCTCTGTCTACTTCATCAAATATGTACATCGTTCTATCAGATGAAGACGTTAGCAGTTTTAGATCAACTTCTGAATTATCTAGCGGTGCAAGGAAATCAGAGTGGTAAAACTTCAAAAAGTCTTTTTCAGATCCTAACACATAAAATTCCTTTTTTGCGGTATTTATCATTTCATTTATCTTACTATGAATTTGGTTTGTTCCTTGTAACATCTGGAACTTGTTCTCTACGATTTTCTCTTCTCCTTCTGTTTGAAAGTCTGGAATATTATCCCACAGTTTTACAAGTTCGGTTTCTTGATTTTCTAGAGCCTTGACACGCTCCTTTTCTGTATTGACCAATACCCAGACTGCCTTGTTTAGTGGCAAAGCCGAGAATTTGATTGGGTGTTGGAACGTGGCAGAAACGATTCCCTTGTTTTGTAAAGTAGTTAACAAGTGGTATGTTTCGGTTCTAGGCAATCTTAATGCCTTACATACTTCTGGTGCGGTTTTGGAACCATACTTGCCCAAAAATATGTAAACTTTAGCCTGGTTGGCAGTTAAACCATACTTGTATAGTGCTTCCTTTACTTGATCAAGCGATAATCTATAATCGTACATCTTTGAATCCGGCGATATATCAAATATAGACAGTTCTTGTACTTGTTCACCTTGCACTCTGCTCATTTCGGAATCTCCTGATCTTTTGCTTGAATATATTGTGCGAAAGTCTACTACTTTTGATCGGACTGATCGCTTATGTGATCTAGGCATCTTATCTTTTATATCATATTTGTTTGTATTTTCTAAATTTTTCATCTCATTCTCCTATGCAATTGTATTATTTACCGGTTCTGTCTCAACTGAGAAGATCGCTTTGTATGAGAACTTGTCCCTAGCTTTATCTGATTTTAAAAGAGTCACCTCAAATGGCAAGTTGTGTCTCATCAGAGCTGCATATCCAAGGTCTTTTCGCAGGCCTCTTGAGACAAGACCACTAATTGCTTCCTTTGTCTTTTGCAGACTCTCCATGTTTGATTTTATCTCATCTAGGGCTTGGAAATACAATTCAAGCTCTCCTTTTACTCCTATACCGTCATAAACAGAGATGGCCCCCATGTCATACCAGTTTTTCTTCTGGTCTTTTTTCTTTGAAGGTTGTTTCTTTTTTGGATCAGTAGGGCCTTGCAGTTTTTCTTTTAGTTCTGCCAGATCCTCGCTTTGATTACCTTCATTTGTTCTGATCTTATCACCAACTGTCTTGGAATACTCATCTGCCTTTTTCTTTAGTTCTTCAAGTTGCTTATCTATTGATGATTGTAATTCTTCAATTGTACGAAAATGCATTACGTCTCCTGTTTTCATGTTATTGTTTTACCTCTTCTACAGACACGGATGTATCATGACTACCTTCTTCAATGTTTGCATTACGTAATTGTTTTAGCGTCTTTGACGCATTACGCAAAAATGAAAGCTTCTTGTTAGTATAGCTTCTGTCTGATTTTGCCATACTTGTAAGGGTTGGAATGAAATATCTTATAATGTTAGATATCTCGTCTAATGAAAACTCATCTAGTCTTTTTTGTTCAGATTTATAATTTGGTTTTATGACAAGAATATCAAGTGATGGAGTAAGTACAACTCTTGTATCTGGCGGATAATTTAGTAGCGCAGGATGGACATCGACTGAAAACCCAAGAAAGTTTGTGATTATTTTTAAAGAGTTGTATAACTCATCTATTACGTTAGTCTTCTCTTGATCTAATTCATATATCTGTACAGCCTCATCTACTAGAGTCTCCATATACTTTAAAGCGTCCGCTAATCCGTCTGGTTTTTCAGGATTTTCTTGTACCATTGCTATAAAAACTGGCTTTTTTTACATAAAGAATATGTGTATGTAAGTTGCTGAAATTACAACCTTAATCGACAACTCGAACAAGTCCTATGTATGAGGTTTTAAGAAACAAGCTTCCGTTCTCATCATATCCGCTAATAAATATATTCAGTCTGTACTGACCTGGGGGGATAAGATTTGTACTTCCAGCTGCTTGTGCATCAGGGGGATTTCTTGGCTGTTCGAACTTGAGTGTACAAGTAGAACCCACGAGGACAAGTGGACTATCTTTTCTTATATGTGCGTTATTATCCATTGTGGACCCACATGCTTCTTTTATATGACCGGCATATGCATTTGTGGAGCTTATATCATTGAAAACAGCTCTTGTCAAATATGTTATGAAGCTTGAATATGGACCTGAATTATAGACGTTTACCTGAGGATTATTATCATTGGTGTATTAGAGAAAGACATACTTTCTGTTTGAGGTTGATTACTGTAACAAATATTTCCAGAAATGGGAGTAATTGATTATAAAAATAAAAAAAGAGGTAGTTGGTTGCTTATGGGTTACCGACTGTTACGCTTGTTGGTGCACCTGTTTTGCCAGCAAATATGCTGACGCTAGTTGATGAACCAGAGTCTACTGGAGAGAATACTCCATCGGGCACACGGAAGTAGACAATCATTCTTTCACCTGGGCTTAGTGCTTGTGGACCTGTAGATTTTTTGAGACAAACCGTTGGTTTTGCACTACCATCATCAAAGTCTTGCTGTATGAAACCGCCAGCGGCGTATACTGCAGTACACACTGCAGTTGTAATGCCTCCAGACGTATCATTCAGCATGAGTCCATCTGAGTAACCACCAAGATCATTTGTTCCAGTATGATTGAATTGTGCTTGGAAGTTATCTGTATTGACACGTACTTGGTCTGCATCAACATACCAATTGGTAAATGGTATTGATGTACCTCTGACCTGAATTGTATCTACAGAAAGAAGTTTGTCTCCAGTGTTTCTTATACCTGCTGCACCCCACGCAATACTTTCATCAGTCTCTACCCACAATCTGACTCCCTGAGTCGCAATTGCTTCCTGTTGTGCTCCTGTCTGGAAAAGGCTTGTACCATATATGACAACGCCTGTTCCAAGAACGACAGAAGCGACCAAGATAATCATGGTTGTCAGTACAGTGCTGATTGCTTTTCTTTTGTTTGTTCTTGGGAACATTTTTTCTTAAACAAGAGTAGTGGTAACGTGGGTTATCTTAACTAGGGTGTATTTTTTTTGACTTACATATTGGCCGCAGCGTCTCGGTACGTCTTGATGAATTTGGTTACCATGTCACGTAAATTAGAACTATCACAACTATTGCTAAAGAATTGTCTAAGGTCGTCTTTGATCCCCACTCCAATTATGCCAATTTCTGACATTCCTATATTTTTTACAAGTTTTTGTAGTCTTTTCTCAACTGTATCATCCCCTGATGACTGTCCGTCTGTGATGACAAAAAGATATTTCCGTTCTCTGGTATCTTCTGTAAGCAACCTGTTTCCAAGCTCTATAGCATCTGGGACAAATGATAGTCCACCACTTTTTAATGCACCTATTCTTGCTTTTACTTCTTGTGAATATTTTTCTTTAAAATCTTTGACGATTGTAAATTTACTGTCAAAACCGTATAATGACCACGCGTCACTGCGACCAGTAAGCTCGTTTGCAGTTTCGGCAACACACAAAGCAAACTCTTTCATTTTGTTAAATTTTAATTTCATGCTTGCACTGCAATCTATTAAAATTACCCACGCCTCTTCACTTCTTCTAACCTCATCTTGTTCAAAAATTTCTACCGTGTTACTCTCAGCTGCTATTGCTTGAATTGCATATTGCATATTTATGATTCCCATCTCTTGAACTCGCGGATCATCTTGTATGTTGGTTACCATTCGTATGCCATCACGAATTTTTCTTAATAAAACATTATTTTGTGATTTTATTTGTAAGTATGCATTAATATCCCCAGATGGAATAATAACTTCATCAAAATTCAAACCACGTAGGTGTTTTTTGTATCTCCTAAGCAATCTAGCTTTATTTTCCTCTTCTGCATTCCATAAATCTTCAAGCATAATGACGTTTTCTGCAAATAATCCATATGGTTTGAAATCAACACTGTATTTTTCAAGTTTTATTGTTTCTTCTACGTTGTGATGTTCGCAATATGGGAATATATGAGATGAAAGTAATTTTCTATTATTGTATAGCAAATCTGCGCATGATAACATATTTTGTATATGTTCAGATCCACCTCTTTTTGCTAGAATTTTATCCTTTATGTCATAGTTTTTTTTGTTTTCTTTTAGATATAATGTGGTAAAATTATTTTTTGTGTTGTTATTTGATTTTATGATATTATTTTTATATTTATTTATCAAGATGGAATTAATATTTTTAATATTGTCAAATGCATCGGAGTTAGTAATTGATAGGTATTTTTCCGCTGCCACGTCTTCTATAAAATCAATTACTTGCCAGCAAATCTCTTGAGTTTTATTTTTACGCCATTTGTCATAGATGGAATGTTGTGATACAGTTATGTGTGCTGCTAGGTGATAAATGGAAGCCAAGAAAAGACTCCACATATCACGCCTTCCATTTTCAGTATTCTCAAATGCCATTCCTTCAAAAGCATACTTTTCATTTTGTACTCTAGGTAAAGGAATTATCGCTTGAGGCTGTGGTGTAAAGCTAAGCAGTGGATAAACTGTCTTTGTGGAGACAAGAAAAATTTCTTCTTCAGGGTTTTTCTTTGATATCTCATAAAAAATATGAGACGTAAAATCAAGAAAACTTCGTTCCATTTCTTTCAGGAAACAATTTCAAATATTCTGTGAACTATTTTCCTAACCATTGCTTGGATTTCTGGGTCATCACTTGTAGTGGCAATCACAGTCTCATCGCTTGCTTCCTTTATTGATGAACCATCTGCGATTAGTTTTGCCCAATTTACTAGATCCCCTATCGATGGCCCGTATGGTAGTTCTCCACTTTTGTATTGCTTTCTTAATTCTGCACCAACCTTGACTATCTTTTCTGAAATATCTCTGTTTAGCCCACTTTTTTCCATAATCAAATTAATTTCTTTTTCATCAATTCTATCACCTACGCTCATGTAGTCAAAGTTCAGCCAAACGCTCATTCTCCTTCGCATTGCAGCGTTTATCGGTTTTGTTCCTGCAAATTCTGCAGCGACTGGGTTCATACTAATTATTAGATAAGCATCTTTGTGTCGTGGTATTATCTCATTATCCTTTTCTGTTAGTACCATGTGACCTCTTTGATCCAAGATCGGGTTAAGTCTTGTAGCAACATCTTGTTTCATCATGTTCGCTTCATCTAAGTAGAGTATTCCACCATGTCTACACCATGAAACTATCAAACCATCTATCCAATTCTCCTTTCCAAGACCTATGTATCTACCAAAGAGATCAAAAACAGATGTTTGCAGACCACAGTTTATTTCCCACATGGGAAGGCCTGAAAGCTCTGATACAAGATATACAATGTGAGTTTTTCCTGTACCACTTGGACCTATAAGTGCACATTGCTTAAAAAAAGAAAGTGCTCTTGCAATTCTTTCAACATATCTTTGTCCATTGTCCAAATATGGTGGAGTATCCTGTGGGATTAATTCCTGTAATTCAGGAGCGAAGATAAACTTTTTCGGATCGAGGTACTTTTTGATATCATAATATTTTAGAAGTTTGTGTTCCTGTCGTTGTATTTTTGACATTGTCACTTTTAGGCTAAAATTGTCTTGGTTAATCTTGGATACGCCTATGCCCCCATTTTGCTTGCTCATGCTAAATTGCTCTGTACGCTCAGTCATATTTTTGCTCACAAATACTATCTCATATCTTACTTAATCATAGGAGATGTATCATAGCACTAC
>JBBDNF010000059.1:0-2680 GCA_040877685.1 Nitrosopumilaceae archaeon | reverse complement strand
TCACAAATACTATCTCATATCTTACTTAATCATAGGAGATGTATCATAGCACTACAGACAGGTGGTTAAATCGTAACGGGCTTGTTAATTAAGCATAAATGAACCCAAAAGTAGAGATACACTCTCTATCTATTGCTAAATCAAAGAGTGAGCAGACTGTATTTAATAAGTATGATATTGAGGCAGCTCTTGAAGAAGTCGGTAGTACTGATACAGAAACCAAGGTAAAGTACACATTCATACTTCTGTCAAACCCCAAACACACACGCATAAGCGTAGAAGGGTCATCTTCTATAACTGGAGGTCAATCTGAGATAGCACATTATCTTAGTCAGGATGAAAATAATATCCCTCGTATCGCAAGTACAATATATCAAGAACTTTTTCCACTTTTTTACGTAATTTCAAAAAGCATGCAAATACCTTGTCCTGCATTCAAGCTTTCTCATATCTCTGCACCATCACAAAGCGAAGCTAGCACACAATCTGCACAAGTTGCTGATACGATATCACCACAATCAGCTGAGAACAAAGCTAGTGTAGAACCACCTGCGTATTCTGAGCAAACAACTGATCTAGAGAAAACACAGGAACAACAAGAGAGTGTGGTCGAAGAACCCAATGTACGCCCAGCATAATTACATAGATAATCATGGTGAAATAATACTTGGTTGATAAAGAATTACTAAAAAAACAGGAGCTAGAAAGTTTTCTACAAAGTCAGCTGTTTGAGGAAAGTCAAACTCAAACCATACCACAAGGATATGAAACAATTGAAAAGTATCCACTCTATCCACCTTTCAGTTATGCAGACATTCTGTATAATCGAGAGAAAGCAAATTATCTATATTTTGTTGATGAGCTTAGGTTAACACAAGAAGAGGAAAGAATTTTCGAAAACCTACGTGATCTTATAGAAGCAAGTCTAGAATCACCTGATAATATTGATAGCACCAATTTTGAATCACACCTGAATTCTATATTGGAAAAACATGAAAAGATGTTTTTTGCCAACTCAACTGCAAGCATAGAGAAAGTAAAATACTATCTACAAAGAGACATCAATGGGTTTGGCTTAATCGATCCTCTCATGCATGATGTGAACATAGAAGACATTAGCTGCAGTGGAACAGATAAACCAATTTACGTATGGCACAGAAAATATGATAGCGTTCCAACAAGTGTACAATTTCTATCTGAAGAAAAATTAAACTCATTCATTTCACGAATTGTTTTCAGAGCTGGAAAACACATAAGCAGCGCATTTCCAATCACCGACCTAGCACTTCAAGGAAACCACAGACTCTCTGTGTTATACCAAAAAGAGGTTACCCCAAAAGGTACAAGCTTTACAATACGAAAATTCAGAGAGGATCCCTATACCATAATTGACCTCATAGGATTTGGGACAATCGACTTGCAAACTGCTGCTTATCTGTGGATGCTTGTGGAGGCAAAGATGTCATTTATTATTATAGGTCCTACAGGCAGCGGCAAGACAACTATCCTTAATGCAATTACTGGACTTGTCAATCCAAACTACAAAATTTTCTCAGTTGAAGACGTTGCTGAGATAAACATCAATCATGAAAACTGGTTTACCTTAGTTTCTAGAAGCGGTTTTGGTCTTGGAGGAGAAGGCGAAATAGGATTGCATGATTTGATTAAAGCCGGATTAAGGCACAGACCAGATTATGTAGTGGTTGGAGAAATCAGAGGCTCAGAAGCGTATGTAATGTTTCAGGCTATGGCTACAGGACATGGTGGACTATGTACTATGCATGCAGACAGCTTAGAATCAGCAATAAAGAGACTTGAACAAAAACCGATGGATATTCCACCAGGATATATTTCTCTAATGAACTGTGCCATAGTAATAAAAAGAGTAAAGGAAGGCGCAGGACATAGCGGTAGAAGAGCAATAGCCGTATCTGAAATTATTAATGCTAATTCGTCACATACTGCATTTTCCTGGGATCCAAGAGAAGATTACTTCAAAAGCCATCTTCAAGATAGTAAGTTGCTTCAACAGATAGCTGAGTCTACAGGTAGTGATCTAAATGAGGTTTTAGAAGAGCATACCAAAAGAACCGGCATTTTAAAATGGATGCTTGAGCACGACATCAGAGATTATAAAAAAGTAACCGAAACAATCGGCAAATATTACATAGACCCTCAAGCACTTTTGCAGAAGATTGAACTTGGCGTATAAGTCATGATGCTATCTTTAAAAAAATTAGATCAGATGGATTATGAGAAAAAACAGAAAAAAAAGATAGAGCGCGAGCTACCATACTTTATTACAATCGTAACTTTACTTGCAACAAGCGGACTTGGCCCATATTTTATTTTCAAAAAATTAAAAGAAATCAATCTGTTGCCTACAATCAAAATAGAATCTGAAAAAATATTAAAAAGAATAGATCTGCTAGGCTTGGATCCGCTTACTGCAATGAATCAGGCAAAAGACAAACCATCTTCTAAGGCCCTTGGAGAATTTCTTACTGGTTATGTCTCATCTATTCAAAGTGGTGGCAATGTACTAAATTATCTAAAAAGTAAAATGACTACAGCATATGAAAACCATGAGAATGCCCAAAAACAATCCATTGAGAAGGTAAGTGGTGTTGTACATGGTTGGCTAAGTATGCAAATAGTGGTATTGGCATTATTTATCATG
>JBBDNF010000058.1:11964-14924 GCA_040877685.1 Nitrosopumilaceae archaeon | reverse complement strand
GAAAAAGATAGTTTAATTCTCTATGTCAAAGACAATGGAATTGGCATTCCAAAAGCGAAACAAAATGATCTATTCAAAAAATTTTATCAAATTGATACTTCAGAACGAAGAAAAGCAGGTGGCACTGGATTAGGGCTGGCAATATCTAAAGGAATCATGGAGAATCTAGGGGGAACAATATGGGTTGAAAGCGATGGAAAAACAGGAACTGCATTTTACTTGAAATTGCCATTAGAGGAGTAAAATAAGCGGTGCTCCTAACCATCTTAGCCTAAGATGCTATTATAAGATTTTATATAAATTTGAATAAATTTTTAAAAAAAATGTAAAATATTAAAATGTCACATGGAAAGTAGTACTGCATCTTATAAACAATCTTGGCAATAAATAACTACATGCAAATCCTGTTAATTGATGATAATAAAGACATTACAACAATGCTATCCAAGTACTTTACTCAGAAAGGACATTCCTGCTCTGTTTCTAATAGTGGTCATAATGGTCTTAATATGATAACAGCAAAACCATATGACGTAGTCTTGCTAGACTTGGCCATGCCAGAATTTTCAGGCACAGATATAGTTGAGGAATTGTTCAAAAGCGGTAAAATTGCAAAATTGAACATGGTTGCCTTGACAGCTTCTTCGACATCAGCGGAGAAAGAAGAACATTTAAAGAAAATGGGAGTCCGTGCTGTCCTAAAGAAGCCAATAGACCCTGACGAACTTTTGGACTTTCTGAGTCAATTCAATCATAAAACAATCACCAGGTGAAAGATCAAAAACCATGGATGAGCACTTTCTTCGTGAACTGCAACAAATTATATTAATAGAAAAAAAACTGAATCAAAAGTTAGAAGATCCACAGAATGTGGAAAACCTTGACCACATACATGAGATAATAGGTGATTTAGATCAGCTTGGTAATTTCACAACGAACGTAACAAAGACTTTGTCAACTATAACAGTTGAACGCGAACTCTTAACTAAATTGAACCATGAACTGCGAACTCCCCTTGTTCCTATCCGTGCATATACAGATATGTTGTTGTCTGAAAAATTTGGAAAATTATCAGATGACCAAATAAAAAGACTCAGAGTAGTAAACTCTAACATAAAGCGCCTTGAAGAGGCTGTTACCAATCTTCTAAATGAAGAAAAATATGATGTAATCGGAAGCAAGAAAGAAAATCAGATAGATGCTCCACAAAAGATCAAAGAACTAGAGCAGGAAAAAATGCTTCTCAATAAGATGGTTCAAAATGAAGAAAAAAAGAATATACAACTTTCCAGAAAGCATGTATTGACCATAGCTGGATTTATTGTAGCCATTGGGATTATAATTACTGCCTATTCTTTATTCGTGGTTGAACTAGTTGGGCAAGAATACAGGGTTCCAAATACAGCTGAGATAAAATCCAGTTATGTCATACAAAATTTAAAGGGAGACACAATTGATACTTGGTTATCATGGAGACTTGTTGACGGAACCATATTACATATCAATGTAATTGATGCGAGCAAACATCTTGGGAAACTTGATTTGATTAAAGAAGTTGTTCTGTCAGAACAATCTATTCAGATTGATGATTCTCTGTTACATAAAGGACCTAAAGGCTTAACATCAACTTACTATGTGGGATGGGCAGGGGCTCTTGCTAAAGCTTCAGAGGATCCAGTCGAATTTTACATCCCTTACAAACTTGATGTGATTGAATCTACAAAAGGCGCAGGAGATATCACGATTATGTTGGTTAACGAACAAAGTGGTGATGGTTATTCTGGATATACAAAATCCATTGCTGATCCATCTCAAAACCAGATCCTCAAATCTTACATTACAATCTATGAGGTTGACAAACTTAGCGATGAACAGTTTAAGACAATATTACGACACGAGCTTGGTCATGCTTTTGGTCTTGCCCATTCTTCTGCAACAGAAGACTTGATGCATCCCGTAATTCAGACAGAATATCCGTACATATCCCAATGTGACATCGATACAATAAAATCGCTGTATGATGGTAATAAAAAATCTGAAGTTATTTGTGAAAGATAATCTTTCTAGTAAAAGAAGATCTTTAGTTCTAAAATTGTCTAGACAATAGAGCTGAATAAGGAGGTAATGGCTTTCTAGAAATGCTTTTCATGATCTGCTACAGTCTGTAGCGCTGCACTTTTTGCAGCCATTTCAGCAGTATTTTTGTCTTCTGCACTCCCTATGATTATAACATCATTGTCTTCCGGTCTCAATTTTTCCATCATAGAAGAGTATAGTTTTTTATCTCTTCTTAACAAATCCTGCTTCTTGTCTGGCATCATAAACTTACCATCTTGAAATATTAGAGTAGTTGCTCCAACCGCTCCTATTTTTATTGCTGCATCTCTTTGTTCTATCCCTGAAATTATACTCTTTGCGAGTCCTTTTACCAAGATGGCATGGTTAAATTTTCCAAGAGTTATAGAGCATCTTTGCATGCTCATCTCAATAGGAATTGATGACTGCAATTTTGAAAATATGACTCTTCCTTTGTTTGTTAACCACATTCCAGCATTTGAGTTTGCAATAAAACCATGCATTTTAAGATGTTTGACAAGTGTTTTAACAGAGCCTTCTCCAAGTCCGAGTTCTTTTATTAGCAACGTTCTGCTTATTCTAGTATTCTCCTCCAACAGTTGCATGGTTTTGAAAACGTGAACTATTTCAAAAGTAAGGGTTCTGCTAGGAGCATATCTCTGTGCTACTTTAGAGAGAGTGTTTAGTACTTGATGCATTGTTGATATGAAAATGATTTGTGTATTATATTAATTATTGATATAGGTTGGATAAACCATCCAACTATTTAAATACGCGTAAAAAATAACTGTAGAAGATGTCAACAGGAAAACAGATCACAATCGCATCGCAAAAAATTCCAAAGATTGCAGCTGGCTTGCTTTTTGCCATATTTGCATTTGGAA
>JBBDNF010000058.1:0-11864 GCA_040877685.1 Nitrosopumilaceae archaeon | reverse complement strand
CAAAAAATTCCAAAGATTGCAGCTGGCTTGCTTTTTGCCATATTTGCATTTGGAATCTTTATTGTTGGATTCGATCAGGGACACATGTTCAGTATTGTTATAGGTGATCAAGCATTTGAAGATCTATATTTACATGAATTATACCATGACATGCGACATGCAGCAGGTTATCCATGCCACTAGTGGTATGATATGAAAACTGTTCTTTTTCTTGTTATTGTACTGGTTTCTGGTTTTTCTGCAGGAGTAATTCACGGTCTTGTGAATTTGGTTGTAGTGGAACCATTTCTTGACCAAGCTATTGGAATTGAAAACCAAAACCTCTTTGCCTCAGGTGAGGCACAAGACACACCTCAGTTTTGGCAGGAATTTAATACATACAGAATGTGGCAAAAAGGTGGTCAAATTCTTGCAGGTGGAATATTAGGACTTTCAATTGGCGCATTGTTTGGGTTGGTATTTGCCTATTCAAGACATGTTCTTCCTGGCCAAAATCACATCAAAAAAGCACTTGTTCTTGCAGGAATAATGTGGTTTACACTATATTTTATCCCATTTCTCAAGTATCCTGCAAATCCGCCAACAGTAGGAGATCCAGAAACAATCGTCCTTAGAACATTACTATATGTTGGATTTGTAGCATTGTCTGGCATTGGCGCTATTGGTTTTTACAAAATTTCAAAAAGGATTCAAAAAAGTCAACGATTTATCATACCATTTGTATATGCCATTTACATAACTGCGGTTTTCATATTGATGCCGGCAAGTCCAGATGAAGTCATTGCTCCTGCTGATCTGTTAAATGGATTTAGAATTGTATCTGCAAGCACGGTAATGACGTACTGGATTGTAAATGCGATAATACTTGGCTTGTTGTGGCAAAAGTTCCAGCCCCATCTTGAAAGACACCAAGAGATTAACTGATTCTACTGATAGTAATAAGATAAAATTGGTAGATCAATTTGTATGATGCTAACCAACTCTGCTCAATAAGTTTGGAGATAAAGTAATTACTGGTTCGGGTTTTCTTATACTTACATCTGCTTTGCTTATCCTGCTTCTATAAAGCTTGAATTTTTTCCCGTTATCTGATAGAATCCATTTTTCTACTTTGATTAAAGAAAGCTCTTCAAGCTCAGAAATCTTCTTGTATACTGAACTTAGTGGAATCTTGTGTTCTTCGGCAAGATCAGCAGCAGTCTTTCCTTCCTTTATTACAGAAAATACGATTGCTCGTGCTTGGGCATCTGCCAAGGCTTCAAGCACCTTCTGGTTTACGTCGTACTTTTTGAGCTGAGAAAGGCTGATCCTTTTTGTCATACGTTTTTTCAATTAGGTCAGCCTAACTATTTAAAACATGCGGCTATCATTCTAAAATCTTAGAATGACTTTCTAATTTAAATAAAGTTAGCTTACCCTAATTACTAGATATTTCATGGCAGGATTTAGTGCACACCTCAGTGTATTTATAATAATTATCTTGTCAGCATTTCCATTGTACAGCGTCTTTGCACAATCCGAGGAACACATCGTTCTTTACAGTAACAAGGAAATCACAGTGATAGGCCTTGATTTGACAGAGCAAAGCATCACAAAAGGAAATTACGACGCTGCAAGTACATACTCCAAGTTTGCATCAGACGTTTTTGCAAGATCATTACAAACACTAAGGTCTAGTGACAGCCAACTTGCAGACGAGATTCACATAACTTTGGTAGAAATCCAAGCTGACACAAGCTCACACGCATCAAGCGATCTTATCTTACAAAAAATTTCTACTGCAAAATCTCTTCTCAATAAAATAAAATTAGAATCTTCTTTGATTCCCAATGTTTTAACACAG
Source organism: Nitrosopumilaceae archaeon (assembly GCA_040877685.1). Lineage (GTDB taxonomy): Archaea > Thermoproteota > Nitrososphaeria > Nitrososphaerales > Nitrosopumilaceae > JBBDNF01. Next base: position 10,021 of record JBBDNF010000058.1, on the reverse strand, counting down.
ATGCTTGCTGTTGCAGATGAAACATACCAAGAAGCAATTTCAAATAATGACGAAACTTCATACCAGATTTCATATTCCATAATAAAAAAGGTCGAACAAATTTTTGCGTCTACAACCGTATTTAATGAACGACAACACACTGAATTACAATCATTTTTTTCTGAGCTTGATCTGATGGTATCTGGCAGAGAAAGTTTTGTTAAGGTTGGAACATTAATTACTGCAATACAGCGTGACATGCTTGGTACCCAAACAGCTGTAAACCAGAATAATCTGTATAATACAATTCGAGAGTTGTACAAGCAGTTACTAAATGAGGTAGGTACAGGAAACTACGCAAGGGCAGAGCAGATTGCAATAGAAGCATACCTTGAGAACTTTGAGTATCTAGAACCTGATATTGAGAAAGTCGATGCATCACTTTTGCATAAACTTGAGATTGCCATGCGAGAAGACCTTAGAGACACCATAAAACTACGGTCATCACCAGATGTGATTAAACAAAAAATAGAAGCAATTCTGGTAGATCTTGATAAGGCAGAAAGTCTAGTATCACAGCTTCCAAAAGCAAATCTTGCCCCAACAGAACTTGTGACTGCAGATGTGCTTGGAAGAGAGCTTGCTCCAATGGGTTCTGCAACCGATGAACAAAAATCTGGTGTCAAAGGCCACATTGACTTTATCCGACAGAGCCTGCAGGCATTACTTGTACAATACAAAGCTGGTGAGTATCAGGCAGCATATGCTACTGCAAGAACTGCATATCTTGATAGCTATGAGCATGTAGAGATTCCGCTTAGGGTAATTGATCCAAATTTCACTCTAGAAGCAGAAATTCAATTTGCAGAGTTACGCAATCTTATCAACAATAGAGCAGATTATGAAAAAGTACAAGAGGCTACCATTGCAATTAAGCGAAGCCTTGATGAATCTGAAAGACTTGTTTCAGGGACAGGAACACTTGCACCCGCAATCGCCTTTTCATCATCATTCGCACTGATCTTCAGGGAAGGACTAGAATCTGTTTTGATTCTTGGAGCAATTCTTACTTATCTTGAAGCATCAAGAAACACGAAATTCAAACCATATGTTTACTATGGCGTCATAGCTGCAATTGTTGCTACTGCAATAACTTGGTTTATCGCATCATATGTGATTGAAATTTCAGGTGTAAACCGTGAGTTAATTGAAGCAATAGCTGCACTTTCTGCCACCGCAGTACTATTCTATGTCAGCTTCTGGATTCTAAATAAAATTGAAACAAAGAGATGGATGGAGTTTATAAAAGCTAAAGTTTGGCAGGCATCAGCAACGGGAGGCTTTGCAGTATTTGTCATGCTTTCATTTTTCACTGTATATCGGGAAGGCTTTGAAACGATCTTGTTCTATCAAGCAATGTTTGGATTTGCAAAATACATGGAAGCATACGTAGGATTGGGTTTTGTGTTAGGAATCGCTGTATTATTTGCTGTATATTATGGAATGAGAAGAATTGGAAAGAGATTGCCACTAAAGGCACTCTTTGGTCTTACAATGGGAGTTGGAGCATATCTTTCAATTGCATTTATTGGGAATGCAGTAAGAGAACTACAAACCTTGGATATTATTCCAGTCACTAACATGATTGGCATCATACCAAGACTGGACATCAATTTATCCACAATGACGGGAATTCATCCAACACTTGAAACTACGATTGCACAAATCATCTTACTTGGAATTTACCTGGTAGCTGCATCCTATGTATTGGTAATGCGACCAAGAAAAGAAGAACAGATTGCAAAGATGAGAAAATCGAGGGCTCAGCTTGAGGAAGTCTAGACGAGTCAGAATAGGAATAGACGTAGGTGGTACTTTTACAAAGGCAGTTGGCATAGATATCACTACTGGAAATATACTGGCAAAATCAACTGTTCTAACAACACACAACAATAAAACTGGCGTGTCAGGAGGAATTGTAGACGTATTTACAAAATTGTTATCAGACTCCAGCATCAGTTTAGATGAAATAGAATTAATTGCACACAGTACAACACAAGCAATAAACGCATTGTTAGAATCAGATACTGCAAAAGTTGGTATAATAGGCATGGGAGTTGGACCTGAAAAACAAAACATCATCAAAAGAACAAACCTTCAAGATTATAGCGTTAACTCAAGAGAAGATCTAAAAACGTCATATCAATTTTTGGACACATCGCACTTGATCACAGAATCTGAAGTTAGAGCAACTGTGGAAGAATTAAAAAAAGAAGGGGCTGAGGTAATTGTAGCTTCAGAGGCATTTTCTGTTGACGATCCATCAAATGAGCTATTTGTAATGAAAACTGCAATGGCACAAAATATGCCTGCAACAGCTTCGCATGAAATTTCTGGCATCTATGGCCTTGAAATCAGAACACTTACTGCTGCAATAAATGCCAGTGTTCTTCCAAAAACATTTAAAGTTGCAAATTTTGTAGAAAAAGCAATACGTGGAACTGGGGTCAAGGCTCCGCTTATGATTATGAAAGGAGATGGTGGTGTCACTGACATGAACACTTTCAGAACAAAACCAATTCTCACTATACTTTCAGGTCCTGCTGCAAGTGTAGCTGGTGCATTATTATACCTAAAAGTAACAAATGGAATATTTGTTGAAGTTGGTGGAACCAGTACTAACATCTGTATAATACAAAATGGCAAACCTGAGATCCGATATGTTACCATAAAAGATCATCCTACATGCATACGCTCAATGGATGTTCGAGTTGCGGGAGTTGCCGGAGGTAGTATGGTGAGATTAAAAGACGACAGAGTGTGGAAGATAGGGCCACGTAGTGCACATATTGCGGGTCTAAAGTATTCGTGCTTTGCAGATCCGGAAGATTTGAAGACTGGTGAGCTGATTCTCATAAGGCCAAGGTCAAATGATCAAGAAGATTATGTAGCGATAAAATGTAAAGAAGGAACATACGCCATTACTAACACATGTGCAGCAAATGCTCTTGGTATGATTGATGAGGGAGATTACGCTTTTGCAAACAAAACTGCGGCGAAGATTGCACTTGGAATACTGGCTGAAAAGATAGGAGTATCTGTAAGTGAGATAGCGCTTTCAATAATTCAGACTTCATCATTTGATATTACAAAAATCATAAGTCACATTCTAAAAGAATTCAAGATGGATAAAGCAAATACGACCATTATAGGCGGTGGTGGTGGCGCATCTGTTCTTGTGCCTTTTATTGCAAAACAGCTTGGCATATCATACAAAAAAGCAGAACACGCAGAAGTAATTTCATCAATAGGTGTAGCATTATCTATGATTCAAGAAGAATTAGAACATACCATAAACAATCCAACTGTGGAACAAATTTCTAACATTCACAAAAAAATTCATGCAATTATTGTAGAAAAAGGAGCTGTTCCAGAATCTGTTGTAATTAATAGTGAATATATTCCTGAAAAATCAGTCTTACGTGTAACTGCTATTGGAAATGTTGAATATGAAAACGAGTCTTCAAAAAATATCTTCACGCTTAGTGATGCTCTAATAAGAGCAAATGAAATAATGCAAATTCCACAAAACCTTGTTGAACTTAGTTTTGAAACCGATAGCTACTTTATTTTTACAGGTCATATTGAACAGAAAAAGCTATTTGGGAAGAAAAAGCATCATCATATTTTGATCTTAGATAGATATGGAAAGATGAAATTATCCATTAAAAATGGCAGGCTATTTCAAGGTGGGACACTGTCTATTATTGAAGAATTCGAAGAATTTTTGGAATCAAGACGTGATGGAGTAGCTCCACAAGTACACCTTCTAAATGACCTAAAGCTGATTGATTTTTCTGGTCTAACATCAACTTCTAACATTGTAAAGGCTATAATGCAAGAATTAGAGGGTTCCACAAAAGGCGCAATCATAGTAGAATTAAACTGAAAATTTGGCTTTAAATAAAAAATGAATGTACGGAAGAATTATTGCTTTCCGTTTTTCTTCTCTTCTATGATCTTTAGGGCATTTTCAGTTTTTTGTTTCGTTTCCATCTTTAACATGTATTCGTATGCGGGGTTTACTGGGGTAAATCCTCTGCACTCGAATTCAAATTTGTCGACATAGGCCCACTTTGAATTTCCATTGTAGTTTTTGTCTTTATCAAATTCGGTAAAAATATTGTAGTTCTTTACTTGACAGTCGCTATATGTCAATTGTCTATATGGCTGTCCTTCATGTTGAAATATTACGTCTACATCAAACTCGCTATAATCGTGGTTTGAATTTCTGCCATGATTGAATGTAGTATCTACAGCTCTGTAAAGCATTGGTTTGTCACCGCCTACTATACCTTCTAGCTTGAAGTTGACTGGTTTTGTACGATCAAACCCCGTTGATAGTGTATCAAAAAGTTTGAAAGTGTCCACCACCTCATTGCGTTCTCTGAAATAAAAGATGGCACGGAGCTCGACATCATTTACACTAGTGCTTTTTTTCTCCTCTGCAAAAGTCTGTGTCTGTTGACTAGCTGGTATCAAAAGAATTGTTGCAATTAATGGTAATACGGCAATTCTTAGAATGTTTTTTGGTTTGTTCACGGTATGAGTTAGTTCCAAATAATATTTAATTGGTCTCTTTGTGATAAAAAATTAAAACACACTTTTCTACCACTTTTTTAAAATAAGAGTTGATTATCAAACTATGAATCATAATTAATTTTAATTTATGTGAGTAAGAAATAATTCTAAATTATGATTCTACATATTTGAAATGTACATGTGATATAAATAATCTATTAGGCGCTCCTAATTTCGTATGATTAAACGGTTATTGGGTTTTTTTGCGCTGACGTTTTTAATGTCTGTAGTATTTGTACCGGTTTTTGCAGAAGAAGATGAAAAACTAGCCTTTGCTAGTTATTTAGAAGAGACTCTAGGACATTTTTGGGCAATTGAGCAAAATCTAGATGAAAATAACACTCAGCTAGCTATGGTTCATGCAACACATCCGATTGCAGAGCTGTATGATTTGATGTCTCCAGAGCTTCAAGAACATGATGCTGCACTTGATTTGCAACTACGACAAATCTTGTTTGAGCTTAAAGATAAAACTACTTCAGGCGTAACACGTGAACAAGCGCAGCAAGCAATTGATGAGGCAAAAATAGCTATTGAGCTTGCACGTTCCGCTGTTGTTGGTGATGAAGGCAACAAGATGGATTTTAAGATCAAATTGATCAAAGGTTTGCTTGAAACCTCGATTGTAGAATATGACGAGGCCGTATCAGATGGTCAGATAAAGGAAATGGCAGAATTTCAAGATGGTTCGGCTTTTGTTTGGAGATCACAAGAGATCTATGACACCATAGTGTCTGAAGTACCAGAACAGGAAGCAGAAGAGATTGCTGAGTTTTATGAGGAACTGTGGAATGCGTATTCTATAAGTGCCGATCCTTCAGAAATCGAGACTTTGGCTGGCGGAATAATTCATGAACTAGAAGAGGTTGCAGGTATGGAAATGGAAGTAACCGAACTGACAGATTATGTTACAAACGTACGAAATCTTCTGACTGAAGCAAAAGAAGAATATGCAAAAGGAGAAACAGCAGAAGCACTAAGTCTTGCCACTAAAGCGTATCTTGATAACTATGAATTTTTAGAATCCGCAGTAGGTGCACAGAATTCAGAATTAAATGAAGAGGTAGAGCAGATGATGCGCGAAGAGCTTCGTGATATGATAAAGAATGGTGCCCCCGCGTCTGAAGTGAGTGCCCACATTGATGAAATACTTCTAAAAATGAATGAGGTTGCGGTAATTGTTCCAGAATTTGGTACTGTAGCGTTACTAGTACTCACAATAAGCATACTAAGCATTATAGCTATATCCGCAAAAACTAGAGTTATTCCAAAACTCTGAGTTTATCATTTTGTATATTTGGTGTTTTACTAAATTACCAGGTTTTAGAGTATAGAAAGAAACGGAAGTGCATCCCATTTGTATAGGTAGTAGTCCAGTACACCACTGCATATCTTATCATATTTGTCATAGAACCCCTTTGCTTCATCTTCGGTGCCTTCAAAGATTGCCATCCCAGTCTTGTTATCATTAAATGGTCCAGACCAGATGAATTTTCCTACAGCGTGCCACTCATCAATAAGATCAATTATTGACGGTGCAATTCTTTTCAAGTCCTCTTCTTTTGTGTTTTGCTTTAGTGAGCTGACAAGAACCCATGTTTGTTTTTCAGAAAATGTTACTGCTGTTTGTGACATAATGTTGTAAAAGAATTTGTTTTAATTAAAAATGATCATGTTTCCATTTTCTGATTCTATTAATATATACTAAATTATTGTAAAATAAATTTTAATGAAATACGGTCTTAGATTTTAGATTTTTAGAATAATTACATAAAACGTTCGTTATTCTTAATAGGACTCTTTTGGATGTAATGTATGTGCATAAACGCAGAATTTCTTTGCATGTTCAGATGCACATCTGTCACTTGGGGACCACTGGCACAAATCCTGCTGGAATGTTAGTCCACATTCAAATTCCACCAAAGAATGCGGGATTGCAATTGGCATGAATTGATTTTGACTCCAGCCAGTGGGGCCTCTTTTGTATTCTTTGATGTATAATTACTCCATTTGTTGTTACTCAAGTAACAATTTTTCCTAGTTCGTTATTCTTCATTGCTTCTTTAATCTCTCTTGCTATTCTTCTACCCATGCTCATGGGTTCGTTGTATAGAAATGTCGAGTATGGTGAGCCATCTATGTACAGATTTGTACCTGCAACAATTCTTGCAGAGAACTCAAATGCAGTAAACTTGCCATTCTCATCATAAACTCCCTCAAGACAGAAAGGTCCATTCATTCCTGGAGAAACAAGTCTTTTTGAAGCTTCAACAAATCTTTCTCCCATAGAATAGACCTCATCAAGAAGAGATTCTCTTAAAACGATAGGAATGTTTCCCATCACATTAAATGATGGAATCAGGTCAATTTCAATTTGTTGAGGAGCTGGAATCCTTCCAAGACCATCAATGTCTGATTCATATCTTCTGTCTGCACCAAAGAATTCTAATTCTCCTTTTAAAGGAGAATAAAAATATTGTAAATATGTTGGTACACCAAACGAGTACTCTTGTAAATAGAGATCACCGTCGCCATTGATTAGTCCCTGCGAAACCAACCTATCACGTTTTTTCTTGTAATCTTTTTCGCTTGTGGTCAAAAAGTACCCCTTGCCTCCAGCTGCGCCATGTCGCTTTGCTATCACAAGATTTTTGATGTCTTTTGGACTTGGTATGGTTTTTGGAATGTTAAGCTTTGATTCAAGCATTAGTTTTTCCTTCATTTTTCTGTCCGATTCCCATCTTAGAATCAATTTATTGCCAAAAATAGGCGTCTTTATGGATTCTATCTGCAAAGAGTCCATCTGAGAAATCAAAGTTCCATGTGGAATCAGTATAGCATCTTCATCTTTTAGCTTGGATGCACATTTCTGGTCTACAACTTCAAGAAAAGAGTCAACCAGAACAAACTCGTCTATAAATCCAAACCTGCGATAAAGTTTTTCGCGTTTTTTTTCACAGACTAAAATTGTCTTAAAACCTTCATCTTTTGCACCCTTTAGAACCTGTAATGCACAGTGAGAACCTAGAGTAGCTATTGATGTCATTGTCTGCCCAATTTTACTTAGAACCGGCTCTTTATGAAAGTTGCATGAAATTTACTGCCTGAATTCTAATTCAAATTTTTTCCTGACTTTAATATGATTTTGAAGTTAGTATGAACTATCAGATAACTTCCACCTATTATCAATGGGATCCACAAATAACCAAGCATTGTTTCTGTGTTTGCGTTAGTCTCTGGCAAGTGATGTCCATAATATGCACTGATCATTGTTGCTTTTGAATCCAAATTTGTAATTGTAATTGTATATTTGCCAAGCATCTCTGGTCTGAATGTAGCTTGTAATGATTTAGAAATATCCACATCACGTACTGTCATTCCGTTTGGATCTTTGATCTCAGCTTTTAATGGAATATCAGCTGAAGGTTTATTTACAAAAATAGATATGTCGTGCTCTAGATCAGTTACGTAAATCGATCCACTAAGAGGCTCGTTAGGCAAAATTTGTTGAGATTGCATTGCCATCCCGTCTCGTACAAAACCAGGTGTTAAAAGATCACTTGGAGAAAGATATACAAAAATTGCCAATCCTGCAATACATAAAACAACTCCGGAAAATAGACTGGCGTAATGATGCTGTAAGATAGTGTTACTCAAATTAGCATGGATGACATTATTTTTTAGTATAAGAAGGCGGAAGTGCCAACAAGGAACAGACAAACACAAACACAAATTAACACTAACTAGAACAGATTTGATGAAAAGGTCAGATTATGGTAGATACAGAGCTTGGTACTTGGCGCAGAACGATTTACTCAAATCAACTCAGCCCATCTATGGACGGAAAAGAAGTAGTCGTAATGGGATGGGTTGCAAGCGTCCGTGACCATGGAAATCTTGTATTTATGATGCTAAATGACAAAGAAGGCGAGATTCAGATTACTGCCAAGGCTGGTTCATGTCCTGATGAAATCATGCAAAGTATTGTGAAATTAAAAGAACAATCTAGTGTTGCTGTTAAAGGCAAAGTTCAGCCTTCCGCTAAAGCACCACATGGTGCAGAGATTATACCTTCTGAGATGAAAGTTTTTTCTAGCGTTGAGAAAGTTGCCCCCTTTACATCACAGACAAAGACGGTAGCAAACATTGACACCAGGCTTGAGATACGTGCAGTCGACTTGCGGAGAAACATTTTACAGCACATATTCAAGATGCGAAGTTTAGTTTTAAAATCAATACGAGAATATCTGTATGAAAAAGAGTTTATCGAAGTAAACACGCCAAAGATGATTGCAACTGCAACAGAAGGCGGTGCGGCACTGTTTCCTATATTTTATTACAACAAAGAAGCGTTTCTTGCACAAAGCCCACAACTTTACAAAGAACAACTCACGATGAGTTTTGAAAAAGTGTTTGAAATTGCCCCAATTTTTAGGGCAGAGCCTTCACGAACCAACAGGCACCTTTCTGAAGCAATATCAATAGATCTGGAAGAAGCATTTTCAGATTACCATGACATAATGAAACACATAGAAAACATTGTAAAAAGATCCGTTCAGACAGTAAAAGAATTTCACTCAAAATCAAATCCTGATTTGGAAATAAAAATTCCCGATGTTCCAAGCTCAATTCCACAATATACGTATTCTGAGCTTGTAGAAAAAATGCAAAAAGCGGGAGCAAAGACAGAATGGGGTGATGACCTGTATCCGGCAAACCTAAAGAAGATAAACTTGTCAGGATTTTATTTCATAAAGGATTGGCCTTTAGGCCCAAAGCCATTTTACGTCAAGGCCAAAAAAGACGATCCCAAAATGTCGGAGTCATTTGACTTGATGTTTGATGACTTGGAGCTCTCATCGGGAAGTACAAGAATTGAAAAAAAGTCAGAACTTGAAGAAAGAATGAAGAACAAAGGGTTCAAGCTTGACGCTTTTGACTACCATCTTAGAGTCTTTGATTACGGAGTCCCACCACACGCTGGCTGTGGAATAGGTGTTGAAAGGCTAATGATGGCCCTGACTGGAACTGAAAATATTAGAGATGTAACATTTTATCCAAGAGACGTAGATAGACTCACACCGTAGGGAAAAAAATGGTAAAAAGGCAAGAAATAGAGCGTCTTGGAGATTTAATAAAAATCGAGCTAAAGAATCCAGAAAAATACGTAAAGCAAGTAGAACAAATTATCAATTATTTTGAAAGCTTGGACAAACTAGAGGTCAGTTCTGACAAAATACTGGCTCAGGAATTAACACTTGACAAGCTCAGGGAAGACAGGTATATTCCATATGACGAAAAGCTTGTTGAAAAATTAAAACACACAAAAGAAAACTTTGTCAAGGCACCAAAGATGATTTAATATGAGTCTTGGAATTTCAGCAACTCAATATCTTCAACA
>JBBDNF010000057.1:0-70901 GCA_040877685.1 Nitrosopumilaceae archaeon | reverse complement strand
GTGCGTATACTGCTTTTATCATAGCTCTGTTTGCAGAAATGTTTGGATTTCCACTTACAATATTTTTTATCTCCTCTTATTTTGGTCGTATTGGCTTTCAAAATGAGTTCCTTAATTATATGAATTCAACAGGCATGCCTATTGGGTTTATTATAACTGGCATTGGGTTATTGTTAGTGATTGTTGGATGGAGACCAATACATGAAGCAAAAGAAGATCTTGTTACCGAAGGAGTATACAGCTATCTTCGACATCCTCAGTATCTAGGATTTTTTCTCGTAACATTAGGCTGGTTAATTCATTGGCCTACAATACCTACAGCAGCAATGTGGCCCATACTTGTTGTTATGTATTACAGACTTGCTAAGAAGGAAGAGAAAGAGATGAAGGAAAGATTTGGCGACAGATATTTGCAATACATTGAGAAAGTACCAATGTTCATTCCCCGAGTGTTTAATAGGGGTAAGCAAAGTGCTTAAGAGCTACCAATAGAATAGGCAAAAATCCCAAAATAAGATATTTTTTGATGTTTCCAATTTGATTTTCATGTCTTGCACCAGTATTTAGTTAGGAAATTTTTAGCTTCTTGCTAGGTGGGTTCCATCTCTTAAGTAGCAATGAGCTGCTTGTAACGGAAACAGAGCTTGCTGCCATGGCCAAGCCTGCAAGAGCTGGATAAAGTAATCCCAATCCTGCTACTGGAATTAGTGCTGTATTGTATACGAATGCGTAAAAGAGGTTTTGTCTTATCTTACTAACAGTTTTTTTGCTTATCTCAAGGGCTGCAACAACATCTGTCAAGTCATCTCTTACCAGAACAACTTTTCCAGCCTCTAATGCAATATCAGTACCAGAGCCTATAGCAATTCCTACGTCTGCCTGAGTCAAAGCAGCTGCATCGTTTATTCCATCTCCTATCATAGCAACTTTCTTTCCTTCTTGTTGTAATTTCTTTATCACGTCAACTTTTTCAGATGGCATGACATTTGCAATTACTCTGTCTATTGCCAGATCCTTTGCAATAGTTGCAGCTGTTCTTTCATTATCACCTGTAAGCATGACAATCTCTATTCCCAACTTTCTTAACGACTTCAAAGCTTCTTTTGCACTAGGTTTTGGTGTATCAAGTAGTGCAATGACACCAATGAGATTTTTGTCTACTGCAATCAATATAGCAGTCTTGCCTTCTTGTTGAAATTTTGAAATAAACTCTTGTGCGGGTTTGGTATCAATCCCTTCTTTTTCTATCAAGCTTGGGCTTCCTACAATTATGTTATTACCATTGTAAACTACGTTAACACCTTTACCAGGAATTGCATAAAATTCTGATGATTCGCCTAGATTTAGATTCAATTCTTTTGCTTTTTGTACTATTGACTTTGCAAGCGGATGCTCAGAATTTTTCTCAGCTGTTGCAGCAATTTCAAGCAACATGTCATTTACATTATTGGGACTACTTTCTACAGCAAGTGCTATCTGCTTTATAGTTATCAGATCTGTGACTTGCGGCTTGCCTTCTGTCAGTGTTCCTGTTTTATCAAAGACAGCAACTTTGATCTTTCCTAGCATTTCCAATGCATCACCACCTTTGAATATCACCCCATTTTGAGCACTTTTGCTCATTCCAACCATAACTGCAGTTGGCGTAGCTAATCCCAACGCACAAGGACAAGCAACAACAAGTATTGCTACTGCAGGTATGAGTGAAGCTGCAAAATGATGTTCCCCGTCAGCGGTTCCAAGGTACCACCCCAGGAATGTGGCAAACGCAACTACGATCACAATAAAAGCAAAGTATCCAGCAATCTTGTCGACTATTCTTTGCATTGGAGGTTTTCTACCCATTGCGTCTTCAACAAGCTTGACTATCTGTGCAAGCATGGTATCACTTCCCACTTTAGCAGCTTTGATTACAAGGGCTCCTTCTTTGTTGACTACACCACCAATGACAATATCGTTTGGCTTTTTTTCAACGGCCATAGATTCACCAGTCACCATGGATTCGTCAACTGCTGAATAGCCTTCTAGAACTATACTATCAACTGGGATTTTTTCTCCTGGTCTAACAATGATAACATCTCCTGGTTTAATGAGTTCGATTGGAACTTCAACTTCCTCTCCATCTTTTTTTATTCTGGCAGTCTTTGGTTGAAGCTCAAGCATCTTTCTAATTATTGATGATGCTTTGCCCTTAGTTTTGTTTTCAAGATATTTTCCTAAAATTATGAAAGTTATAACAACCGCCGCTGCATCATAATAGATATTGTGCCATGCAGGGGCAGGAAATGTATTAAACACACTAAACAAATATGCCGCAGTTGTTCCTGTAACAACCAAAGTATCCATATTTGCTGATTTCATCTTGGCAATTCTGTACGCACCTACATAGAACCTGCTTCCTGTTACAAACTGTACTACAGTAGCAGATAGAAAAATAATGTAAGCTGCTGTTGCTGATCCTGCTAAAGGAACGAATGAAAGGTACTCAGGGTAACCAAAGATCATAACTGGAATAGTAAAGATTATTCCGATAGTGAACAACTTCTTCAGTTTTTTTGCTTCTACTTCTTCTGCAGACGCTGAGAGATCTTCACTTAATATTTGATAGCCACTTTTGTTCAGAACCTGCCTAATGTCTGAAAGTGAAAGCAAAGCTTGATTGTATTCAACTAGAACTTGGCTGTTTCCGTAATTTGCTGAAGCATATCTGACACCTTCAAGTTCTCTTAATCGTTTTTCCAAGCTATCAGCATCACTGGAATCAGTCATACCACCTACCTTGAGGGTTAGTTTCTCGTATACTACCTTGTAACCAGCTTCTTCTATCGCCTTTTCTATTGTTGGTAGATCTACTGATTTTGGATCATATTCCAGTACAGCTTTTTCAGCTGCTAAATTGACTTCACATTTTTTAACACCATTAAGTTTCGAGACATATTTTTGGATAGAGTTTACACAACCTGCACAGTGCATTCCACCTATCTTTATTGCAGTTCGTTTTGTTTGCGTTTGTTCTGCTTCTATATCAAATTCACATCCATTAATTTAGATATTGTATCTTGGTCTACTTAATATCAGTCCTTTACAATTGTAAAGTGTACAAACATAGATAAACGTGAAAGCATGAGAGCAAGATATGCCCTTTAGACTAGACGAAGTAGATATCGCATTACTTGAATCGCTCATCAAAGATGGGAGAAAGTCCTTTAGGCAGATTTCACGTGAAATCAAGGTGACCACACCTACTGTCAAAGCAAGATATGAAAGACTTGTCAACATGGGTCTGATAAAAGCAGTTTCTCCTGTGTTAGACGTCGGTATGTTAGAAAACAAAACAAGTGCACGACTTGACAAAATTCGTTACAAAGCGCATAAAGGTCATGGAGTAAAACTTGACAAAGGTGTGTTGGTAAAGATGGGCTGTGATTATTGTGAAGGACCTGTACATGAAAAACCAAGTATTCTCAAATTTGGAAACTTGGAGAGATTTTTCTGTTGTACTTCATGTAGAACCTTGTATAAAGAAAAATACAAAGGCAGAATCCAGTCTTTGTCAAATTAGAAATTCCCGCAATCTGGACATGATTTGGAAAAAGTGATTCTTTAGAATCTGGACAAAGAAACACAATGAAAAATTGAAAATATCATAAAATTATGATTAGATGGTTTCCCACAACACCTTTTAATTGTCTGTCGTTACACGAAGCTGGTACAAAAAGATGGCAGGTGATCCTTATGCAAAGCGTCTCTTATGGTTTGTTTTTGCTGGGTCTAGAGGTGGTTTGAATAGAATTAGACTAATATCTGCAATAAGAAAGACGCCACTTAATACAAACCAACTTGCAAAAGAGCTTGGATTAGACTACAAGGCAATCCAGCACCACCTGAACGTTCTTGATAAAAATAACCTCATAACAAAGGTAGGCGATAAATATGGAGCAACTTATTTTGTTTCTACATTCTTGGAAGTCAATATAGAGACATTTGACGAAATTGTAACGAAATTGGAAAAAAGTAAATAAGCTTAAGGAGGGCGATTTTTCTTACATGGAACCAATAATGACTACAAGCACCATAGTCTCTGGCGCAAACATGATTGTGCTCGGAGTACTGGCTGGAGTCTTTGCTAAAATGTATTTCAGAACAAAAGCACAGCTTCCATTAGGCATGATATTCTTTGCCGGGCTCTTATTCTTACACAACGTGATAGGTGTATACGCTTATTTTTCCATGATGCAACTATATGCAACAGAACTTTTGCCATATCTTCTTGCAGTTCATAGTGCGGAGCTTGCTGGTGTTTTGATATTGCTGAAGATAACTCTACAGTAGATTTGGTTTATTTGTAAGTCATATGAAGTAATTCTGTGAAACAAGAATACAAAGATTTCCTAAAACTGAACAAGAATATACTGTTTGGATATGCAGCTTCTGTTGTTATTTCAGCTATAGCAGCACAATTACTTTCTGAACAAGAAAATTACCTCAATACTACCTTTACACTTATGGTAGATTATTCTGTGTATCTTTCTGTATTTGGTGGGTTGTACTATATGGACAATCGCAAAAAGTACAAGCTCAAATCAGGAGAAACAGACTGGCATGTACTCAAAAGAGACCTCACCAAGCTCATATCATCACTGGGTGTTGGCGAGATTATATACATAATAGCAAGGTGGGTTTTGCAATATTATTTGCTCACGGAAGTTTATGAGCCGTATCTTGCATCCATCATAGCACAGTCTATTTCTTTTGTTATTTTTCTAATAGTTGTAAATCTAGGCGTAAAACTAACAGGACTATACAAACATGGTACTTAACATCTATGTGGATGGCTCCGGTGGCCCAGATTCTGGATTCGGGTTCTTTGTCAAAGAGACTGGTGAATCATTTTATAAAAAAGAACCAAACATTACAAATAATCAAGCAGAATACACGGCAGTAATTACTGTCTTAAAAAAATTTACAGACTCTAAAGATGAGATAAACATATACAGCGATTCCAAAAACACTGTATCCCAGCTAAACCATGAATATGCAATTAACAATTCTGAGCTTAGGACTTTGGCGATGGAGGCATGGAATCTGATAAGCAAGTATTCAAACCTAAAGATAAAGTGGATTCCAAGAAGCGAAAACCTTGCTGGAAAGATGCTTGGAAGCTAAAATGACTGATTATGTTCACGTAAATTTGGATCTCAAACTTTACGGATAACCTTATTATACAAATCAATTTGATCCCAATTCATTCAAAATGAACGAATCTGTTTTTCTTTCTCCAAAATCTATTGCAATAATTGGCGCATCTGATAAGGAAGGTAGCGTAGGGCGGGCAATCACTTCAAATATAATGAAGGGATACACTGGAAAAATTTTCCCAATTAGCCCTACAAGAGAAACCGTCTTTGACAAAAAAGCATACAAAAGTGTTTTAGATGTTCCAGAAGAAATTGATCTAGCAGTAGTTATTACAAAAAATGATGTTGTACCATCTGTACTTGAAGAGTGTGGCAAGAAAAAACTGAAAGGTGTTATTGTAATTACAGCTGGCTTTAAGGAAGTAAATGAAGAAGGTGCAGCGCTTGAACGAAAACTGGGAGAAATTGCAAAACAACACAACCTCAGGATCATAGGTCCAAACTGTCTTGGCGTGATGAACCTTGCACCACAAACCATGATGAATTCTACTTTCCTCAAGGTTACGCCAAAATCAGGAGGAATTGCACTGGTCTCACAGAGTGGTGCCATATGTGCCGCATTAGTAGAGGATGCAAGCGCTCAGGGAATTGGGTTTTCAGCAGTGATCAGCATGGGAAACAAAGTAGACATGAACGAAGTAGACATACTAAAGATACTTGCAGAACACGGGCAAACAAAAGTCATCGTGATGTACCTTGAAGACTTGGGAAATGGGCCAGAGTTTTTGAAAATATGCAAGCAAATCACACGTCTTAATGTTGTAAAAAAACCAATTTTGGTTTTAAAAGCTGGTAGAAGTCCAGAGGGAGCAAAAGCAGCCATGTCACATACTGGTGCACTAATGGGTTCTGATGAAATTTATGATGCGTTACTAAAACAATCTGGCGCAATCAGAGTAGATACAATGGAAGAACTATTTGATTATGCCACGGCATTTTCAAAGCAGCCTCTTCCCACACAAGGAGATTTGGTTATAGTTTCAAATGCAGGAGGACCCGCAATCATATCAACCGATGCCTGTTCCAAGCTTGGAATCAAAATGGCAAAAATCGAAGAAATTAGACCGAAGATAAATGCAGTTATT
Source organism: Nitrosopumilaceae archaeon (assembly GCA_040877685.1). GTDB lineage: Archaea > Thermoproteota > Nitrososphaeria > Nitrososphaerales > Nitrosopumilaceae > JBBDNF01. The sequence goes on along the minus strand of JBBDNF010000057.1, from coordinate 64,618 downwards.
CCACCTTGGGGATCTTCAAGAAACCCAGTAGATATAGTAGGAGATGCAGATTTTAACAGATTTGACAATGTGTTAAACGAAGTTCTCGCACATCCAAACGTTGGCTCAGTTATTGCAATGTGCACGCCCTCCGCAACACTAGACTATAACAAACTTGCTGAGGTTATAGTTAATGTATCAAAAAAATACAACAAGACAATACTTGCAAGCCTAATGGGCTTGGATGAAGGCGTAAAGAATAAAGAAATACTTGCTCAAGGTGGAATACCATACTACACTTATGCAGAAACCGCTATACGGTCTCTTAAGGCGATGCTACGATTTGTGGAATGGTCTAAAACTCCCGAAGGTAAAATTCATCAGTTTACTATAAACAAAAAAAAGGTTGAAAAGATATTTGAGCAAGTCAAAGCTGACGGTAGAAAAAACCTTCTTGAGGAAGAGGGACAAGACGTGTTACGTGCTTATGGTTTTCCGGTCCCAAAAAGTATTCTAGCTAAAAAAGACAAAGAAGCTATACAAGCTGCAAAAAAAATTGGCTTTCCTGTAGTGATGAAGATAGCATCGCCTCAGATCATACACAAGTCAGATGCGGGTGGAGTTAAAGTTGGACTCAAAAACCCTAAGGAAGTAAGAGTCGCATTCAAGGAAATAATAAAGAATGCTAAAAAATACGATAAAAAAGCCATGATCAAAGGAGTCTTGGTGCAAGAGATGGTCAAAGGGGGAAAGGAAACAATAATTGGATCAAAATTAGAGCCAGGATTTGGACCTGTTGTGATGTTTGGTATGGGTGGAATTTATGTAGAAGTCTTAAAGGATGTTACATTCAGACTAGCTCCAGTCACTGATACAGAAGTGGATGAAATGATCTCTTCTATTAAGACAAGCAAGTTGTTGCAAGGAGTACGTGGTGAAAAACCATCTGATACTAAAAAGTTGTCAGAGTGTATTCAACGTCTTTCACAACTTGTTACTGATTTTAAAGAAATAAAAGAACTTGACATGAACCCTGTATTAGTTTTTGAAAAAGGTTGTAAGGTAGTGGATATAAGAATTGGTCTTGCCTGATCTTACTTTTTACCTTTAATATCAAACAAAAAATGCCTAGATGATATTTATATCACGTTGACAAATAATAGATGCATGCCTATTAGAACTGGTGCTGAGTACATAGAGAGTCTTAGAGGAAGAAATCTCAAGGTCTACCTCTTCGGTGAACTTGTCAAAGAACCCGTCGACCATCCAATGATACGCCCTTCTATTAATGCGGTTGCTGAGACCTATGATCTTGCAGTAAGAGAAGAAGATCTTGCTACTGTCAAGTCTTCTATAACAGGACAACGAGTTAACAGATTTCTGCATATTGTGGAAAATGCAGAAGACCTTGTCAACCAAAATAAGATGCAAAGAAAATTGGGACAAAATACTGGCACATGCTTCCAGCGATGTGTTGGTATGGATACACTAAACTCACTTTATTCTGTTACTTACGAGATAGATGAAAAATACAAAACAAATTATCACAAAAGGCTAGTCGATTTTATCAAAATGGTTCAGACTGAAAATGTTGTAATAGGTGGTGCAATGACTGATCCTAAAGGAGACAGAAGCAAAGCTCCCCATGAACAGGAAGACCCTGACATGTTTGTACGTGTGGTAGAAAAAAATGACAAGGGAATTACAATAAAGGGAGCCAAGGCTCACCAGACTGGCTGCATAAATTCACACTGGATTATAGTGATGCCTACAATGCGATTGCAGGAAGGAGATGCTGACTATGCTGTAGTTGGAGCTGTTCGAGCCGACGCACCAGGAATCACATACATCTATGGACGCCAGTCATGTGATACAAGAAGCATGGAAGAAGGAGATCTTGATGCTGGAAATGCAAAATTTTCAGGACAAGAGGCCATGATTATTTTTGACAACGTCTTCATCCCATGGGAACACATCTTCATGAATGGAGAGTATGAGTTTGCCTCTATGCTTGTTGAAAGGTTTACTTGCTATCACAGGAGAAGCTATGTTTGTAAGACCGGTCTTGGAGACGTATTGATTGGTGCTGCAGCTACAATTGCAGACTACAACGGAATACCAAACGTATCTCATATCAAAGACAAGCTTGTGGAAATGACTCATCTCAACGAGAGTATATACGCTGCAGGCATTGCCTCTTCATATCAATCACATCCAACAAAATCCGGAGTCTGGATAAATGATGATATGCTTGCAAACGTTTGCAAGCACAACGTCACTAGGTTTCCATACGAAATTGGCAGATTAGCTCAAGATATTGCAGGCGGACTTATGGTGACACTCCCGTCTGAAAAAGACTTTAGAAACCCGGAAACAGGACCAATCCTTAGAAAATATCTAAAAGGACGTAAAGGTGTAGATGTTGAAAATAGACTTAGAATTTTGCGATTGATTGAAAATATGACAATGGGAAGAAATGCAGTAGGCTATCTTACAGAGTCAATGCATGGAGCTGGTTCTCCACAAGCACAAAGAATTCAGATCGCACGCCAGATGCAGCTTGGATATAAAAAGAAACTTGCGAAAAACTTAGCAAACGTAAAGGAAGAACCAGATCTTACACCAGAACAGTCTGACTACTTTGAGAGAGTATTCAAGATAAGTAAATCTAACAAGAATTCTGCATAAAAGTCTGTTAACATAAAAATAATTAGCTGTCTTCTTGATCTGGTTTTTTCGAGTCCAAACTTTCCATACTCTCAGTTTTTACATATTCACTATCACTAACTCGATTCGTCTCATTAGATATTATAGACGAGCTTGCAGTATAGTCGTTGGGTGGGGACTCACCTGAAAAAACAACCGGTTCAGGCTTTGATCTGCTTTTTCCAAACTGTTTAATGATCATAATTCCAACTATTACGGCAATTATAATGTAGTTTATAGGCGGAGTTAGAATTCTTGTAACATATCCTATCTGAGGAACTATGTAGACTACCTTGCCAATATATTCCTGTTCAGTTATTGGAAAATCTGTTCCTGGAATTGATGCTGGATTGGCATCACCCTTTGTTCTCAAAATTCTTGGTTCGTCATTAAGAATCTCATTTACTCTATGTACTATTACTCTATCATGACCAGATGGCCTGTCAAAAACTATAATGTCACCTTTTTTGATATTATCAAAGGGTTCATTGCCTTGTACTACAAGTACATCAAACACATTTAGGTAAGGTTCCATACTGCCGCTTGAAACTACATAAAACGGATTATCCGTTCCAAAAGCAACTCGCAAACCAATCCAAATGACCGCAACACCAACAACAACTATTATGATATCTTTTGCTATGGCAGAAACGCCAGAACGCTTCTTCAAACTACAACCTGTCCTTTAGGTTCGTAAGATAAACCTTGCTTACCATATTAAACTCTACTTTAATTTTTTGCCGCAATTTTCACAGAATTTTGAGTCAGGCTTGTTCTCAAAACCACATCCACTGCATTTTGAGCTAGCTTTGATTCCTTGTTCACCAACAAGAACTATTTCGTTAATTTTTTTTATTTCATCCCACTTTACGGTCATGTCTTTTCCATCTTTTTTTGTGACTACGAGAACTACTCCTGGCTGACCCAGTCGAATTCCAACTTGCTTTACAATACCAATCTTTTGTGCATCAAAATCGTATACTGATATCCCAATTATGGAACTAAAAGTTGTAACTTCGGATGGTGAAATTTCTGATGGGGAATAAGATGGTGTAACACGTGGAGCTTCTGCAGGAGGAGGTGGTGGAGAATGAACTTGCGTAACACGTGGAGCTTCTGCAGGAGGAGGTGGTGGAGAATGAGGTTGTGGAGAATGAGGTTGTGGAGAATAAGCTGGTTGTGGTTTTGCTAGACCTACGTCTATAGCTTCGTTTGGCTTGCTAAAGTTTCTATATTCTGCTAGCACAGAGCTACACACGGTACAGATGTACTGCCCCTTTTCCAAAAGCATCAGATTATCAGCCACTAATTCGTTTGGATTTTCGTAATCTATCTTAGGACTTCCTTCATAGTCCTTTTCACAAGCATTGCAAAAGTATTTTGAAATCTTATCAACATCAATCCTGCCTACAGGAGCTAAAAAGAGGTCTGGTCCACCTAGGTTTCCTTTTCTTTGTTGATCATCTGTTACTGACGCCATAACATAGCCTCCCGAGCCTCGTAGCTTTTTCAGTCGCAGCTCTTCACTCATAGTTTAGGTGTATGAAAAAAGTCATTTAAGTATATACCACATGGTAAATTTTCTAAAAAGAGTCGACAACCTAGAATCACATTATACAAATTCCAACAACTACGTGATTTTCTTCAATATTTTGGAAAGGGTTATTAGAGGCAAAAAACTAAGCTGAAACATCGAAAATAATGACGGAATAAGCAACGAGCTTTCTCTGTCATTGCTTAAGAAAGATGAAATAGATTGACAAGATTTGAAGAATTAGGAATTAAAAAATTCATACTAGATGGACTAAGGGATATAAACTTCCAAGAAACATTCCCAATACAAGCTGCAGCAATACCAGTTTTGCTTTCAGGTCAAGACGTCATAGGCCAAGCACATACCGGCACTGGCAAGACGGCTGCATTCTCCCTACCTATATTACAGAATATTATACCGAAAGGTGGAATCCAGGCACTGATATTAGCACCAACAAGGGAGCTAGCAATCCAGATCTCAGGTGAAATGAACAAGTTTGCCAAATATACTGGAATAAGAAATGTAACCATCTATGGTGGACAGAGCATAAATGTCCAATTCAGAGATCTTGAAAGAGGTGTAGAAATTGTTGTTGCGACTCCAGGTAGACTTATTGATCACCTAAAACGCGGATCAATAGAGCTAAATGATGTGAAGTATGTGGTACTTGACGAGGCAGATACAATGCTTGATATGGGATTTATAGATGACATAAAATTCATCTTAGATCTAGTTCCTGAAGAAAGAGTAACTTCGCTCTTTTCTGCAACAATACCTGCTGAAGTTCTCAGATTGGCAGAAAAATACATGCGTAACCCTCAACAGATCCTCGTAGATGCAGATGACCTTAGTGGTGAGGGAATAGATCAGGCTTTCCTTGTGATACGTGATAGGGAAAAGACAGATTTTCTGTTCAAATTTATCAAAGAAAACAAGAACGGCCAGACTATAGTCTTTTGTTCAACAAAAGATAGAACTAGACGTGTTGCGCACGAACTAGCAAAGGCAAACTTTAATGTTGTTTCAATCCAGGGTGACCTGTCCCAATTCAGACGAGATAAATCTATGTACCTGTTCAAAAAGGGTAAGGCAGACATACTTGTTGCAACCGATGTCGCGGCAAGGGGAATAGATGTACCAGAAGTTGCACTTGTCATAAATTATGACGTTCCAAACCAAGATCTGGTATACTTTCACAGGATTGGAAGAACTGCACGTGCAGGTGGAAAGGGAAGAGCAATCACGCTAGTTTCGTATTCCTCGATCGGAGATTTTCAAACAATTGCGGGACAGACCAAAGTAAAGATGACAGATCTAAACAAGCAGCTTGGAATTGAAGTTAAAATTCCTGATCCATTAAAAAGAGAAACCGGACAACGTAGAAGAGGATATGACAGTGGACGTAGATATGGAAGCGGACGTAGAGATGGTGGTGGACGTAGATATGGCGGAAGATCTAATTATGGCAAAAATTATTACGGCTTAAAAAGCCGCTGGTAAAGTTTGTTCTCTATAAAACAGGTTAACATATTTAGGGATGTTATAATTTACTATTTCTGATAAAAATGGAAAACGCAAAACCAGTAAATACAAAAAGTTGGCAGACTGAAGTAATGGATTCACAGATGCCTGTCTTTGTAGACTTTTGGGCAGAATGGTGTGGTCCATGTAGAATGGTTAGCCCAGTAGTTGAAGAGCTTGCTAGCGAATATCCAGGCAAAGTAAAATTTGTTAAAGTAAACGTGGATGAAAGTGGTGAACTTGCATCAAAATACAATGTCTTTAGCATACCCACGCTTGCTGTATTCAACAAGGGCGAGATTATTGCACAGCAAGTAGGAGCTGCCTCAAAAGCTTCGTACAAAAACATGATCGAAAACGCACTTAAGAAAACCTAGACATAGAAAACCAAATCTTCAATTTTTTGAATCTAAAATAATTAATAACGGGCAAAGCAACTTTTTACATGTCATTTGGAGATGTAGATACCCTTAATCTTTTGTTTGACAAGCTTCAAAATCTATTAAATGAATCACAAGGATATTATGAATCACTTCTTGACACAGTAACTCTTTACAAGCAAGGAAAAATACCTGATAAAGAATTTTTTGAAAAGCTAGGTGATTATGTTGTCGCTTATTCATCATTAGAATTTCTCGCTGTAAAGGTAATCTTTGAGCTAAAAAAATCACTTAATAAAATTGCTGGTGGTTCTGCACCTGGTACTACATCAGTAACTGGCTCGGTGCCTATGGGAATGCCTGGATTTGGAATGACTCCACCAAGTCACATAGCTGCGGCAACGATGCCAGGACCAGGTCATCCACCATCTATTGTTTCTGCAGCTTCTGCATTCACCAATCCTGGAACTCTACCAACTCGAGATCAATCACTAACGCCCCCATCTAAAACTACAGGTCCAACATGTTCTTCTTGCGGATCTCCTATAAGATCAAACGCAAAGTTTTGCACTACATGTGGAAATAAACTTCAATGATATAACTCCACGAACCAGCACAGTCTAAAATCAATTTATAAAATTTTAGTGTTAAAGATTAGTTCTGGTTTGTGCCACATTCTGTACAGAATCTTACACTTGATGAAAGCTTAACACCACACTCTGAACAGAATTTTGTAGCAGTTCCAGCCTCAGTTTGAAGGCTTCCATAAATGCCACCAGTTGATCTAATAGCACCAGTTGGCACAAATTTTTCATCATCAATAATTGGCACCGGTGCAAAATCTCTCTCTTCAACAAATGTCATTAGTCTAGGCATTGTTTGACCAGGGTTTTTCGGATCTGGTATTATATCTCCAAGCCAGAATGCAAACCTTGTTAGGGTAAGCTCAGGTGTGGAAAACGCCAACGTATGACTTGACATATAATCTTCAGCAGCGGCCTTTCCATTAAACACCTTCATGTGATTCGTTATTGTAAATAGCTGTATATTGTTTTCTGGATGGTGGACCGAGGGGGATTCGAACCCCCGACATCCGCGTTGCGAACGCGGCATCACTACCACTAGACTACCGGCCCTTTTGTTATCAAGAATGTCTTCCGTTTTTATTCATTTACTCTCAAAGAATAATACTGGGATTCTAAGTAAAAGTACAGATGACTTTTGATGCTGTAATCACTGAGTCGCACGTTGTTCTGCCGAGTGGCATAGTTGAGAAAAACATTGTAATTGATGATGGCAAAATTGTTGATTTGACAAGCGAGATTCCACAATGTGATGTCAAAATCAATGCAAGGGGATTGGTTTCAATGCCTGGTGCAATAGATCCTCACGTACACTACGGAGTGTATTCTCCAATTGAAAAGGCCGCAGTTACAGAATCACGAGTTGCAGCAATTGGTGGAGTTACAACAATGATGAGGATGTTAAGATTAGGTGGTTCATACAAAAAGCTTCTAGACTCTCACCTTTCAAAAAGCTCAAACCATCATTACATTGATTATGCAATACACGCATCGATACTTCAGAAAAACCAAATTGATGAAATGGAGTTTTGCACAAAAAAAGGAATCACATCATTCAAGCTTTACATGAATCTAGGAGAGGATATTGGTAATGCCTACATGGACATGGAACCTGGAACAAACCATCTACATGAAGAAAAAATTGAAATAAATTTAGAAATGATTGAACAGATAATTACAACTGCTGCAACTCTCGGCTGCCCAGTTCTGGTTCACGCAGAGGATTACCAGATGTGTTCCTGTGGGATACAAGAGGCAAGGGAAAAAAAGAAAGATGGACTTGGGGCATGGTCAGAAAGCAGATCGGTAGAATCTGAGATCAAATCAATAAAAACTGTCTCTAAAATTGCAAAAAAAGCTGGCTGTACACTATACTTCGTTCATATTGGATCACAGGGGGCTATTAATGCAATAAAGAATGAAAAAAAGAATGGTACAAAAATCTATGTTGAGACCTGTCCACATTACCTCACACTCTCATTTGAATCACAGAAAGGATATCTTGCAAAAGTAATGCCGCCAATAAGGAGCTTAAAAGACATAGAAGGTATCTGGAAAGAATTACAGACAGGCACAATTGATTCAATAGGAACAGATCATGTAGCTAATCAACTCAAGCTAAAACTTGCAGGAAATAATGTATGGGAAGCACTAGCTGGCTTTCCAGGCATAGGAACTATGTTACCGATACTGATGAGCGAAGGTGTAAACAAGGGAAGAATAACACTGCAACAGTTTGCGGAGATAACAAGTTTAAGGGCTGCCAAGATATTTGGCATGTTTCCAAAAAAAGGAGTCATCCAAAAAGGATCTGATGCTGACATTGTCGTTATAGATACGAAAAAAGAAAACAAAGTCACAAGTCATCTTCTTGATGGTTTTTCAGATTATACCGTCTATGAGGGATGGAACCTAAAGGGGTGGCCAGTAAAAACACTTGTGAGGGGTGAGATCATAGCAGAAGATTTTAAGATAATAGGCAAACAAGGCTATGGAAAATTCGTTGTAAGGCCTGTTTAGGTTAAAACATCAAACTTGCCATTCTCTTTTGCTTTGTATATAATATCAGGTTTTCTTGTAAAAATTCCAACTTCTATAACGCCTGGAATCTGAATTATTTTTTCAGCTAGCTCCTTTGGTTTTGATATTTCTCCAAAATCACAATCTAAAATTATATTGCCATTTTCCGTTACAAACGGGTATCCGCGCTCTATGGTACGGAGGACAGGTTTGCCACCATAGTCTTGGATGTGCTTTGCGGCTGTGTTTCGAGCAAATGTATGTACTTCAATTGGGACACTTCGGTTTAGTTTTTTTACAAATTTGGACTCGTCTGCTATAATGACCACCTTTTTTGCTACATTTATGAGAATTTTTTCACGCAATAACGCCCCTCCACCACCTTTTATCATATTTTTTTCTTCGTCTATCTGGTCTGCACCATCAAACACAATATCAATATGTTCAATTTGATCTGCTTCTATTATCGGTATTCCTCCTTTTTCTGCTTCCATCTTGATTTGTAATGATGTTGGAACTGCTTTTACTTTGACGTTATTTTCTTTCAAATATGACGAAAGTGATCTCACAAGAGCTGTAACAGCTCTCCCACTGCCAAGTCCTAATACATAACCATCTTTTATTAGCTTTAATGTATCATTTGACAATGCCTTGATGGCATCATCTACTGTCAATTATTCTACCTCTACTTGTTCCAGTTTTGAGAGGGCTTTCATTATTTCGCTTTTTATCTTATCTATATCCTTGTCATCATCATCCAGTTTCTCATCTTCTGGAATTTTGACTGCAACAGGGATCTGAATTTTCTTTTCAATAGGAGGTTGTAACGGCTCAGCTCTTGAAATCTCTATAACGGGCTGAACTTCACCATTCTTTGGTTTTTCTGCCTGCGCTGTTGTATTTACAACTACTTGCTCAGTTTGCTTTTGAGTAGTAATATTTGATCTTACTAATTCAGCGGGAAATTCTGGCATTTTATTTGGAATCTCTGTAAGTGTGATAAGTTCTACTGATTTATGCGGTTCAGCCAAAACTTCGATTGATGGAGTATAAGATTCGTCAGCTTTTTGAATCTCGGTCTTTGCCTCAATCTTTTTCATCACTGATTTTTCATGAACAATCTCCTTGACTGATCCTGATTGCTTTATCTGTTGTGTGGGTGTAGTGATCTTGGATGAAATCTCAAAAAGTTTCTGGTCAAGCTGTGAAAGTTTCTGGTCCATTAGTGTGATCAATCCATCACCTAGTGGACCAAGATCCGGATGCTTACTTGCAGCTTCAAGCTTTTCAATTTTAGCTATTATGAGTCCAAGCTGATGTTGGTATCTAAGTAACAGCTTATCACATTGAATCTTTGTCAGCCCAGAATCCTGTTGATATAATCTTGATATGGTTTTTGCAAGAATCTCTCTTTCTATTTTTAATGATTGAATCTGACTTTTGATTGCAGGGTTTGCTCTAAAAATTAACTTGTTGTTTTTTCGCTTTGGAATTCTATCCATAGCTACTGCAGTGCAGGCTCCTGCAACAGAACCCAAAACTAGCACTAACTCTTGCATCTAGGTATACCACTTGATCCAACTATATTTTCTAATTCTAGAATCCGGATAACCACAGCTAGCACATCGCTTGTGACGTGCATGGAATGAGTTTTTGCCACATCTCCTACATCTAATATGTGGGTGCTTTTTTGTGTAGCCCCCCATTGAGGTTGTGCCTTTTGTCATTCTGCAATCACTTGGGTGGCGGAGATATAATTACCACATTATCTCCGCGTACAACTATGGTTCCAAGACTCTTTGATTCGCCTTCAGAAGGGATCTCTTCTGAAGAGTCGAGTAGCAGGTTCATATGTTGATCAAAACCGTGTAGATTGCCTCTGATTACCTTACCGCCTTTCAGTTTGATAAGGACAACTTTGTTGAGGCTCTCATCCAGTACTTTTACTGCCATGTCTACTGACATTTATTTCACTTATTACCCTCTCTATCGAGGGTATATATTAAAATTTCATTGGTGTAATTTTGGGGTTTTGTCAGTAAGGCAAGTTTGACTCTTTTAGAAGAGCTTTGTAAATTTCTGACAAGATCTTTTTACCATCACGCACATTTGCATTTGTTGGATTGCCCCATACCCCATTTTTTGTTACAGACACAAATGATTTTATAGCAAGCTTTTCAAATCGCCTCTTTTGTTTTTTAGAAAAACCATCAGTAACGAATCCTTTATGAGCTTTTTTCATGTTTACTTTTTTTGATATTGCAAGCATAAGTGACGTCTCAACAAATCCCGCATGGTCAAATTCTCTTTTCATAAAATGCCAGTAAGAAAATACGAAAACTTTCACTTTTCTTTTTGATAATTTCCATACTTTTTTAGGAATATACTTTAATGCAGATTGATTTCCATGATGTCCATTAAGAATTATCACAGTGTTAATTTTATTTTTCGATAAAGAGATACATAACTCAACTAGAATCTTTTGTAATGTTGATTTTGTGATGCTGAGATTAAAGAGAGGAGAATGTTCAAACGAGACTCCGTAGTGTATAGTAGGCAAAAGCAGAAAACCTGCTTTTTCTGAAACCCTTTTTGCAATAGTAGATACTATATCAGAATCTGTTGAGATAGGTAGGTGTGGTCCATGTTGTTCAATAGCACCAACTGGAATGAGAGCAGTTTGTTTTTTAACCTTGATCAATCTCCTGAGATAAGGATCTGTGAGGTCTTTTGCTTCAGTCATCTAGATCTCTTAGAGCTTGACATGAACTTTTCCCCAATAAACTTCAAGTCTCCTTTCAAGGTGCATCTTTACAGCTTCTAGAAGGGTTTTTGCCTCTATATGCTGACCTTTCTTTTTTAATGATTCTATAGTTTCGTTTGAATCTATTGCAAATGCATCCTGAAAGATTATTGGTCCTTGGTCTAGATCCTCTGTTACATAATGTGCAGTACAGCCAACTATCTTTGCACCCCGTTCATATGCCTGTACATATGCAAAGGCACCTGGAAAAGCTGGCAAGAGCGATGGATGGATGTTGATTATTCTGTTTGGATATCTCCAAACGAAATTTGGTGATAAAATTCGCATGTATCTTGCCAAAACTATTAAGTCTACATTATATCGTTTTATAACGGAAAGTATCTTTTCTTCTGCTTTTGACTGATCTACATCATTTACAAGTACAAAAGGAATCTTTGACTTTCTTGCAAGGGAAGAAAGTGTGTTTTCTGTGCCTATTATGATGCCGATATCTCCTTTTAGTTGATTTTTTTTCCTTGCTTCTAAAAGAGCTCCTAGGCAATGAGGTTCTTTTGTAACTAGTACTGCAACTCTTTTTCTGAATGTAGCTTCATGATGAGTGTTCACCTCCATCTTCAGATTTTTTGCTAAAACTTGGATTTCATGTTCAAATTTTTTTATGTTAATTTTTTGAGTAAATGAAGCTTCAAGATACATCCCAAATAAGTTCTTGATCACATTTTGATTTATTTTTTCAATGTTTCCACCTCTCTGAAATATAAAATTCGTAAAGCCAGCTACTACCCCTTCGTGGTCCTTTCCAACTACAACAATCTCAACAGTTGTTTTGCTCATTCTGAATTTGGTGTAGATCGCACTTTATTAATGCTTAAATATCCATTTGAGATATCTCGTAGTGATATAATGCGTGGATGCCATAAACGACCAATCCTATAATGCGTGAGTGAATGGAGAGTTTCGTGAGTTTTTTAATTTTACACACAACTGAGGAAAAATAATGGATAGATCCAAAGGTTCAAACAAAAATCGCAGCAGAGGCAAAAGCTATGATCACAATAATCCAATAAAGATTTGTTCTGTTTGTTCTACGATTGGAGATTGGCACTGCTATGAATGTTCAAAAGATTTTTGCAGCGTTCACTTTACAACCCACAAAGAGCTGCAGCTCTGTTTAGTAAAATAAGTGCGGGAGGTGGGATTTGAACCCACGAACTCCTAAAAGACAGGGTCCTAAGCCCTGCGCCTTTGACCGGGCTTGGCAACTCCCGCATGCACCATGCCTTTTAAGACAAATTTATCTATTGTTGATAGGCTAGGCAAATGGCAAAGCTATTTGGAACTAACGGAATTAGAGGAGTGTTTGGAGAAACCCTCACTCTAGATTTTGTATCCGAAATTACACTGTCTCTTGCAGCTTTTTTCAAAAAAGGACCAATTCTTGTGGGATATGATGGTAGAGATTCAAGCACGATAATTTCAAAAATAGTGTGCTCTTCTTTGAATGCTGTTGGAATTGATTGTGGAATTGCAGGATTAGTTCCAACACCCTGTTTGCAATTTGCTACTAAAAGTCTGGATTATAAGGGAGGAATAATGATAACTGCCTCTCACAATCCGCCAGAGTATAACGGCATAAAATCTACAGCACAAGATGGAGTAGAAATCTCTAGGAAAGATGAACTAAAGGTAGAAGAATTTTTTTTTAAAAAAAATTGGGAAATAACTCCACATAAACTAGGTATAACACTAAAAGAAGAAAGAACAATTAGAACCTACTTAGACGGTATCAAGTTGCAAATTGACATACAAAAAATTAAGTCTAGGCAATTCAAAATAGTACTAGATTTAGGTAACGGTGCCCAAGCAGTGACCGCTCCTAGGTTATGCAAAGAGCTTGGGTGTGATATAATAACAATTAACGAAAAAATCGATGGATCTTTTCCAGGAAGAGGCTCAGAGCCAACCCCAGAAAATCTACACGATCTTTCAAAGCAAGTAATCGCCTCCAAAGCGGATTTTGGTGTTGCCTTTGATGGTGATGGAGACAGAAGCATTTTTTGTGATAATGAAGGAAAAATTGTAACTGGCGACAGATCTGCCCTTCTTCTTTCTAAATTCATTTTAGAAAAAAATCCAAAATCCACAATAGTAACAACAGTAAACTCTACATCTAAGATTGAAGAAATTGTAAACAGAACAAACTCAAAAGTGATTAGAACTAAAGTGGGAAGCGTTGAAGTTTCTCGTGAAATGGTGTCTAAAAAAGCAATAATTGGATTTGAAGAAAATGGAGGATTCATGTATGGAAAACATAACCGCGTAAGAGATGGTGCTATGACAATGACCATAGCATTGAATTTACTTGCAAATTCTAAAAAAAGTATGTCGGAGGAAATAAAACTTTTGCCACCATCATTTACAACAAAAAGCAAAATAGAATGTTCAAAAGATGAAGCAACAAAAATTATTCAAACTCTAAATAATGAGGAAGGAAAAAAGGACATAACTGATGGTATCAAAATCATCTTTGGCAAATCAAAGTGGGTAATGGTGCGACCAAGTGGAACTGAACCAATAGTTAGAATCTATGCAGAATCAAATTCACAGGAAAATCTTGACGAACTATTTACAAAATACATGAAAAAAATAAAATCAATTCTTGGCAGATAACACTTTTAAAACCAATTGAAAGCACTCTAGGGATGGAAATGATCCCTTTGGGTGATACATCTGGCTAAAGCCTATTATGTCAAGTTTCAGGTACCACAGGATTTGGTTAGTCCAATCTATGAGGCGCTAAGAGTCGCTCATCAGAGTGGAAAGGTAAAGAAAGGTACCAACGAGGTTACAAAAGCAATTGAACGTGGAATAAGCAAACTTGTAGTAATAGCTGAAGACGTCGAACCTCCAGAAGTAGTGGCACACCTTCCAATACTTTGTGAGGAGCGCGGTGCGGCATATGCATTTGTTCCCAGCAAACAAGAACTAGGTAAAGCGCTTGGAATAGATGTGACTTCTGCAGCGGCTGCAATCTTGGATGCAGGCGATGCACAACATATCGTTGATCAGATTGTAGCATCACTTTCACAGATTAAAGGTGGACAAGCTAGCAAATGAGTAGCGAAACAGTAACTCCAGCGGAAGTAATCCAGATTGTTGGTAGAACTGGCATTGCAGGCGAGGTTATACAAGTTAGAGTAAAAATAATGGAAGGAAAAGACAAGGGAAGAATCTTAACAAGAAATGTCAAAGGGTCTGTAAGGATGTCTGACATTTTGATGCTGCGTGAAACAGAGCGCGAAGCAAGAAAGATAAAGTGATTGTACATTGAGTGTACTAGTAAAGCCATGCAGTTTTTGTAACCGTCCAGTAGCCAAAGGTTCTGGAACCATGCTGGTAAAAAATGACGGGACTGTTTTCTGGTTTTGTTCGTCAAAGTGCAAAAAAAACATGCTTGTACTGAAACGTGACCCAAGAAGGCTCAAGTGGACGAATAAATACGTAAAGGGCGGAATAAAGGTCAAAAAGTAAATGACAGAGCAATCGCTTTTTATAGTAAAGCCAGATGGTGTAGAGAGAAAAATAGTCGGTCAGATTCTTACACGATTTGAAAACAAGGGTTTCAAGATAGTAAAGATGAAGATGTTTACATTCACAAGAGAAATGGCAGAAGACTTTTACTCCGCACATAAATCCAAGCCATTTTTTGGTGAGCTTGTATCTTTTATCACATCCGACAGAGTGGTGGCTGCCATAATTGAGGGCAATAATGCCATTGCTACGACAAGGCTTATGGTCGGTTCTACAAAATCCTTTGAGGCATCTCCAGGCTCAATACGGGGCGACTTTGGTCTTGGTATAACAGATAACATAATTCATGCCTCAGACTCTAAGGAAAGTTTTGAAAAGGAAGTAGCGGTAGTATTCAAGTGAAAAGGGTTGCAAATACGACAACCAATTGTAGTAGTTCTAGGTCATGTAGATTCTGGAAAGACCTCGCTACTTGATAAAATTCGTGGAACTGGCGTTCAAGCTAGAGAAGCTGGCGGAATCACACAACATATAGGAGCAAGTTTTCTTCCATCTGATACAATCAAAAGTGTTTGCGGTCCACTTTTTACAAAATTAAGTGGTGGAAAAGATGAGATCCCAGGTCTTTTGGTAATTGACACACCGGGTCATGAAGTATTTACAAACCTAAGAGCACGTGGTGGTTCTGCTGCAGATATTGCAATTTTGGTTATTGATGTAAACAGAGGATTTCAACCACAAACAAACGAGAGCTTGAAAATATTACAAAGCAGAAAAGTCCCATTTGTCATAGCATTAAACAAAATAGATATGATCTCTGGCTGGAAAAAAACTAGCACGACCTTTATCTCTACATCAATAAAAGAACAGGATCCAACTGTGCAAACATCACTTGATGAATTGCTATACAACGTAGTAGGAACGCTGTCTATTCTTGGTTACAACTCGGAGGCATTTTACAGGATAAAGGACTTTAAAAAAGAAGTATCAATAGTACCAGTAAGTGCCAGAACAGGAGAGGGAATACCAGAACTACTTGCAGTATTAGTGGGTCTTACTCAGCAGTACATGCAAAAAAAACTAGAACAGACAGAAAAATCCACTAGGGGCATAGTACTTGAGGTAAAAGATGAGGTTGGGTTAGGAGTAACTGCAAATATTATTCTGATTAATGGACTTCTAAAAAAAGGAGATTCAATAGTTCTCGCAAAACGAGACTCAGTAATTACCACTAAGGCAAAAGCGATTCTTTTACCAAAACCGCTTGATGAGATGCGTGATCCACGTGACAAGTTCAAACCTGTTAAGGAGGCAAGAGCTGCAGCAGGAATAAAAATTGCATCCCCTGACCTTGAGGGAGTTCTACCTGGAAGTCCAGTATATGCTACTAATGATGACTCTCAGATTGAAGAGTTCAAAAAATTAATCGAATCTGAGATGAAGTCAGTATTTGTCAAAACAGACGCAAAGGGAGTTATTCTAAAATGTGATACAATAGGTTCTCTTGAAGCACTAATTGACATGTTAAAACGCCAAAATGTGCCTATATCTATGGCTGATATTGGACCTGTAACACATCGTGACGTAGTGGAAGCACTCGCAATAAAAGAAAAGGATAGACATCTTGGTGTTGTACTTGCATTTAATGTTAAAATACTTCAGGATGCTCAAGACGCTGCAGATGAAAATCACATCAGAATTTTCCAAGATCAGGTAATCTACAGTTTAATTGATAATTACACACATTGGGTTGAAGAAGACACTGCAAACGAAGAAAATGCAATTCTTGATGAACTCACTCCAGTGTGCAAGTTCACATTTCTGAAAGGATATGTGTTCAGAAAGAGTAATCCTGCTGTTTTTGGTGTTCGCATTAATGTTGGCAGCCTCAGACAAAAGGTTGCAATAATGAATGCGTTTGGTAAAAAAATTGGAATAATACATCAACTTCAAGACAGTGGAAAGAACATCGAAGTTGCAAAAAAAGATCAAGAGATAGCAGTTTCAATTCAGAATATAACCATAGGTCGACAGATGTCTGAAGAAGAAGTCTTGTATTCATTTCCGCCCGCACCTGAAGCAAAGCTCTTGCTTAAGCGGTTCTCGCATAAATTAAGCCCAGAGGAATTTCAGGTATTGCAGGAAATAGTCGAAATACAACGAAAACAAAATCCAATGTATGGTTACTAAGAATATTTTTGTGCAAGCATATGAAGACCAGGTTCGCCAACAGCACCAACAGCCTTGTCAACAGCTTGACCGTTTTTGAACACGATAAAGGTTGGAATTGCATATACTCCACATCTTGCTGCAACACTTTGTGCATCATCCACATTTACACGAGCAAACTTGATTGTCTTGTATTTCTTTGAAAGCCTAGTAAATATTGGAAGCATAAATTGACATGGGCCACACCACGTTGCCCAAAAATCTACCAAAACTGGCGCATCGCCGGCAATTACATCATCAAAATTCGCATCTGTTAGCTCAAGTATCTCCTGTTCTTTATGGCCTGTCATCTCGGCTAATTTTTTTTTCATTATTTCATCAATCTCAGTGTCAACCATTTGGAAATAAAAATAGAGATAATAACTATTTAATAATTTAGTTTATAAATCAAGAAGAAAACGCATTACCACTTCTTTTTCTTGTTTTATTTCCATAAGATGGAAGGTTGGCGACTTTATCTCTACCTTGAAATGATGTTTCTTAAAATCAAGCTCTTCACCATATAATGTTGCTATAAGATCGTAACCATCTTTCTTTGTAATCTTCACTGAAAACCTCTTTGGCACAAAACCTTCCGTTATAGTAAGTATGATTATCTCTTCAAGCCAATTATAAAGCAAATGATTGAGATCTTTTACATTAATCTGAATTTTTTTCTCTGTCTTTTCATCAACTAAGTTGACATCTACCATTGTATCAACAACTGAAACACCAGCATTTGCAAAAGCCTCCTCAAGTGTACTACCCGTGACTTCGATAAAGACATCTGTCATGTGTTCTAGATAGCGATATCCCATAGGGGTGTTGTTGAGTATTTCTACTATTAATTCATTGTAACATTAAACATACTTTCTTGGAATAGTTAATTGCAGTGATCAGTAAGGTCTAAATGCATTAGAGAAAGAATGATTTTTGAATTTGGATCTACCACGTGGAATGAGAGATTTAGAACCTGATGAAGTTTCAAAAATCGAATATGTTAGACGGAAATTCATCGAAACCTCAAATCTTTTTGGGTTCCAATTTATGGAACCCTCCCCAATAGAGCTTCTTTCAGTAATTGAAACAAAAAGCGGTCCATTAATCAAAGATGAAATCTATTATTTTAAAGATAAGGGAGAACGCGAAGTTGCTTTAAGATTTGACTTTACTATTGGACTTACTAGATATGCAGTTTCGCAAAAGTCGATTAAACTTCCTGCAAAGCTTTCAGCATTCGGTGGAGTATGGCGATACGATGAACCACAAAAAGGAAGATATAGATTCTTTCATCAATGGGATGTTGAAATTTACGGCCAGACAAATCTGGAATCTGACGCTGAAGTAATAGAATTTACATCCAAATTTCTTTCTAATCTAAAATTAAAAAATATCATCATAGACATCTGTGACCGTGAACTTATAGAGTCGTATGTGAGTCAAGTTTTCAAATCAAACTCTCAGGATCTGATATCTGATATACTCAGAGCTGTAGATAAGGTTCAAAAAAAGAGAAAGCAAGAAATCATAAAAGAATATGTAGAAAAAGGCTATGATATTTCAAACCTTGAAAAAATACTAGAGTTTTCCCAAATGAGAGGTACCCCAGAGGAAATTGAAGTAAAATTTAACATTAAAGAACTTAAAAACTGGGATAAACTGTGTAATCTCTTTAATTCACTAAAAAACAGACAGGTTGATAACATTAGAATAAACTTTGGAATTGTAAGAGGTCTTGATTACTATTCTGGAATAGTATTTGAGGCTTTTGACAGCAAATCTGATCTTGGAGCTCTTGTAGGTGGTGGAAGATATGATACCTTAACAAAAGCATTTGGACGTGATGATCTTGGTGCAACTGGGGTTGCTGGTGGTGTTGAACGTATAATATCTTCATTAGAAACACAAGGAATTGTTGATGCCATAAAAACGCCGCAGATTTGGGTGGCATTTGTTAACGATGAAATGCAAAAAGTAGCACTAAATGTAGTTTCTAAACTCAGAGAAAAAGGAATACGTGCAGAAGCAGATCTAACAGGAAAATCACTTAAAAAACAAATGGAGCTGGCCTCAAACTCAAAATTCACAATCATTGTGGCACCAAAAGAATACTCTTCAAAATCTGTTGTATTACGAAACATGAAGGATGGAACAGAAAAGCTAGTTGTTCTTGAATCAATATTATCTGATCCAAAATCTAGTCTTCAACTCTAAAAGCCCTTGTTAACATTACGAGCTCCGGTCCATTTGTCAGGGTTCCAACCACAAGGGATTTGTTGTTTGCCAAAATTCCAGATGCAACAAAAGGTATGCCTCCATTAATAGTGGCAGCTTCAAGTTTTACTCCTAAGACTTCAGACATTATTTTAATATCTTCTTCTTCTGTATCTGGATGAACAATGCCACCATGCGAGGTAGCAACAGCCATTGCGCCAGCCTGATGATATCGCGCTATCCTTTTCTGTAAAACCTCTATTCCTAATACATCTTGGACCTTTTTTACATACTCATTTGGAATCATTGGTGACATTATTCCACCCTTATCATTTGCACAAATCAAGTTTCCAACAGCTGTATACTTTGTATCCAATATAGCGACATTAAGACCTGTTGACTTTTTTAGGTGCTTAAGCTCTTCTTCTAATGAAGTACGAGGTAGTATTATGCCATTATTGTTGACTACCATAAGAGGTCCAAGTAGCCTAGTGTTTGCTACTGAAGTGAAAAGATAATCAGTTTTTAGAAATTCTGCAAGATTTCTTGCTTTTGTTACCGCAAATCCGTTTGGTACAAAGACAAATTTGTCATTAACCTTTGTGTATATCCCTACATTAGGACTCCTATAGACATCATACTTGAAAATTCCCAATGAGTCAAAACAAAGACAGTAAAGATATGAATTTATCTTGAATAGCCTTTAATTAACCAATTAAGACTTTAATCTAAAATGCCGATAGACGAAAGCTTTCCAAAAAATCATACTGTGAGTGGGAAATTTAAAGATCCATTAAGTGATAACTATCATCTTGTTTGGGGACCTGGAAGACTAGCTGAAGCTGCTTCTAATGAAAAAGTCAGGGCAGATTACGCTGCAAAAGAAGAAGAGATCAAACCATTGGGAATACATGGTACATATGTAGCTGTGGATTGGGATTCATGCATCGCTGATGGCGCCTGTCTTATGAGCTGTCCCGTTAAGGTTTTTGAGTGGTATAAAAATCCAGGAAAAATACTAAGAAGGGATAAGCTTGACTATACGGATAAGGCAAACCCCGTAAAGGAAGCAGACTGCATTTGGTGCATGGCATGTGTTGAGGTTTGTCCAACAAAGGCCGTCAAAGTTGATCAGGCCAATGTTGAAGTTCATAACAGAGAGATCGCAAAGTTAGTTTAAACTAATTTTATCTAGGTTTAAATAACATACTATCCCACAAATTTTCATGCCGATAGCTGAAGATTTTCCAAAAGGACTAAAACCAATTGGAAAAATATCGCTCCCAGATGGTGAACATTTTCACTTTGTGTGGGGCCCAGGTAAGGTAGCAGAAGCAGCTGCAGATGAAAAAGTCAAAGCTGCCTACAAGGAACATGGTGAAAAATTAGAGCCATTGGGTGTCAGTGGTACAATGGTCGCAGTAGATTGGGATTCATGCATCGCTGATGGTGCATGCATTGAATCTTGTCCTGTACAAGTCTTTCAATGGTATAGAACAGAAAAAGACATTCCAGCAAAAAAAGCGATAAATGAAACATTCGCTGGAACTGGAAGTTATGTAAAAGAGGAACGTAAGGATTACACAGACAAGGCTGATCCTATAAGAGAACATGATTGCATTTGGTGCATGGCATGTGTCTCTGTCTGTCCTCCACTAGCAGTCAAAGTTGACCAGTCAAATCTGGAAGCTCACGAAAAGGCTGCCGGAACCTACACAAAAATGGAAACTGGCTCTGCAAATCCACACGCCCACCACTAGAACCATTTCTCTTTTTCTTTATTTTTGATTAATTCTCTAAAGGATTATTTGCTTTTTTGAAATCCAATACAAGTACTTTCTTTGGCAGGTTTATTGCAAGCATCCTCTCAGGGGGAGGTTCAAATTGCAAAACATGAATTAGCATAGTAGAATTCTCCTCAATTTTTGGATTCATCTTCCGCGTTATCTTTTTTTGCTCTATAGAAATTTTGGGCTTAAATAGAACATCAAAACTAAAGTGATACAGGTTTCCCCAAATTTTAAAAGAATATTCTACCTTGTAGTATGGTATGTGTAAAACAGGATATTTCATTTTTGACGAAGAGTGAAGAAGATCTTGTAAAAAATACACCTTCTGATGGAAATCATCAAGAAAGTGTATTTTTGCATATACAGACGATCTAGGACCCTTTCTAGTAAGAATAGGGGAAAATTGAGTAAATACATCATCGGGTAGACTGGCAGGACCATACCTTCTGTCATCATAAATCTGCATTCTTCTGTTGACAATGAATCTATTTTCAGACTCTAAAAGACGACTGATATTTTCTATAAACTGCGTCTCATTACATTCAAAGGAAGGCATCCAAGTCTCCTAGGATTTGTTGAATAGTATTTGGTAAGCCATAGATTGACACTATTGGATCCTTTGGCCAATAGTCGCCAAGCTCTTCGGATACAGAAATGGTTTCATCTCCTTTTATGTAAAGCGTTTTTTTCCAGAATTTGCCATCACTTGATGTTGTTACGGTTTCCTGCACAACAAAACCAATTTTTTCTAAACTACCATATACAATTTCTTCTGGCACAAAAACAGAAATAGATTTTAGTTTTTTTTCAGACACATAATACAAATCGCATTTTGAAATATAAACATTGATTTGCTGAAAAACAATAAATAGATGGCATATATGCCAATTTCTTGCATGAGAAAACTTGTTTTTTTGTTGAGTATTTTGACAATTTTAGGTTTTGTTACACCAGCTTTTGCACAACATCACGATCCAGCACCACCAGCAAAACTTGGCAACAGGATAGCTGTAATGGATTTTATAGCTCCAGAAAAAATAGATCCTAAACAAGATTTTACACTATCAATGATCCTCTATGATCAAGCAACCAATATAAAATTTGCACATCTGTCTACACAACTTGCTATATACAAGGAAGGAAATGAAAAACCTCTCATGAATATACTGTTTTATGATAAAAATGGGGAGATTATAATTGATTTTAAACATCAATTATTTGATAAACCAAGAGTAATAGTTCAAGCTCCACAAGAGGCTTATCTTGGAGGTTTTATGGGAGAATATGGTAGCCATATCAAAGTACTACAAAACATATTTTCTGAAGACGGACTTTATAGATTAGAAGCTACAGTGGTATCAATAGATAACCCACGATCATTCATTGAACCACAAATAACATTCACTAAAGAAATTCACATAGGTAAACATTCATCGATTAGTACGAATACAATTAACATTCCAGGTTGGATTAAAGATAGTGCTGGTTGGTGGTCATCTGATCAAATTACAGACAAGGACTTCGCATCTGGAATTCAATTTATGATCAAAGAAGGAATAATCCAAATACCTATAGAAGAAAGCTCTTCAGAGAAAACCCAGATAGAAATACCACTGTGGGTCAAAAATACCGCCAAGTGGTGGTCAGAAGGTTCTATAGGTGACAAGGACTTTGCAGCTGGAATCCAATATCTAGTCAAAGTAGGCATAATTCAGATCTGATTGTAAGTCATGCGCATTGATTTGATTCGATACCAGCCAGAAATGTCATAAAATCTTAAACAAATTTTAACTAGTTTTTATGAACGAAATCCGCAGAGGTCGCCTAGCCCGGCATGGCGTGGGCCTTGAGAGCCTATGTGCGCAAGCACGCGGGGGTTCAAATCCCTCTCTCTGCGCTATTATTTTCCTATCTTACCAAGTTCTGCCAAAAGGGCAGAAAGCTGAATCTCTGGATTTGATCCAACTATTAGCCTGTAATCATATTTTGCGATCATTTCCAAAATCTCAGAAAGCTTAGTAGTTTTGATTTTGTATGACTCGTAGTTTAAATATTTTAAAAAATCTGATTCAGACATACCATAGACTTTAATCAACTCTATCATCTTATTTCTAGCATCAGACAATTTACCTGTCATTGCGAGCTTTAGAATCTCGCCTACGTCACTTGTCTTTGTAAGACCTGCTGATGTCTTTACATTTGATTCGTTTATAATTCCAAGACTTGCTGTTGCTTGTAATATGTTGATGGCATGACGCATGTCGCCTTCAGAATAACTGTAGATTGTCTTGAGCCCTTTTTCATCAAATTTCATTTTTTCTTTTTTACAAATTTCCTCTAGATATGACACAACTTCCTTTTCAGAAATTCTTGTAAACTTGAATACAGCACATCTGCTCTGAAGCGGTTCTATGATTTTGGATATGTTGTTTGCAATTAATATAAATCTGCAAAATCTGGCAGTATCTTCTATAATTCTACGCAAAGCCGTCTGTGCATCAGAAGTCATTTCATCTGCCTCATCCAATATTATGAGTTTGAATGGAATTTTTGTATCAAGTCCTGAAAAACGCGCAAATTTTTTTACCCTATCTCTTACCATGTTTATGCCACGTTCATCAGATGCATTAAGCTCAAGTGTATGATCTTTCCAATATTCGCCAAGAATCTCCCTAGCCAAACATAGAGCTGCAGTCGTCTTTCCAACTCCTGCAGACCCTGAAAACATTAGATGCGGTATCTCTGATACGTTCTTCAAAAGTGACTTCAGACTGCCTATGACCTCCTTCTGATTCACTATGGAAGAAAGCTTCATGGGGCGGTACTTTTCCACCCACATGGTAGACTCGGTCATAAGCTGATACCAGCCATCTCACCTAATAAATTACCTCTAAGATCAAATGATCAAAGCTAATTGTTAACGGAATTGATCGATCGATCCCATTAAATCCCTGAACGGAGTTTCATGCACATTGGAAATTTCCGATCTAACGCAAGTTCATACCATTGGATATCGTCTACAGGATGTCAAAGTTACCTTTAACCACGATATCAAAGTTAATGCATCTGAGGTATCTATAGATGCAAAGCATGGTGAAATGCTTAGTATACCACGTTGGGTAGCCAATGTATTGGAATCAGAAAAATTGGTAGATATTCAGGATACTGACATGGTTGTAGCGCTCAAGCAAGCTCTTGTAAAGGAAAATGTACAAGGTGATTTTGATCTTTCTACACTTGACTCTGATTTTTATATAAAAGTACGATCATATATGCAAAAACTCCCACCACAAGATAGTGATAAAGTAGAAAGTATGTTGAACACTCTTATACGAAAAAGACAAGGGAAAATAATTAGATTAGCAGATTCTTCAAAGATGACTTCAGAGCTTGCAAAAAAATTATCAATAGAAGAGCGTGCTCTTTTTGATTCAATACATTCACAGAGCACTAATTTTAAAAAACAATTTTTAGGTGACAAGAAATGACAGCACTTTCCGAACCGATACCAACAAAAGAAAGGCGTGTAGATCAAGTAAAAGAATTTCTAACCCAATTCAAAGACAAGACTGGTGCGTACAAATATGTAGAAGAAATAGATCAGATGTTGGCAAAGAAAATCCAGTATCTTGTAGTTGATTATAATGATCTAGTATCGAATCCAGAAATAGAATCAGTTTTTAATAATGAGCCCGACGACATACTGAATGCTTTTGCTAAAGCAATAAAAGATATTCTAAAAGAAAGATTCCCCCAGTATGCTGAAAAAATACAGCACGATGTTAGAGTAAGAATATCAAATTATCCGCTGCAACGTAGCTTACGTGAGATAAATGCCGAAATAATTGGAAAGATGACAAGTGTTTCAGGAATGGTTGTCAGGTCGTCTGAGATTAAACCACTTGCAAAGGAACTCGTTTATCTTTGTCCAGAAGGTCATACAACTAAGGTAATTCACGAAAAAGGACTTGAATTAAGTGAACCAGTGAAATGCAGTGATGGTAAGTGCACACACAAGGATCTAGAACTTAGTCCTGAAAAGAGTCGATTTATTGACTTTCAGATGGTAAGGCTACAGGAATTACCAGAAGACTTGCCACCAGGTCAGCTACCACATTATGTAGACGTTACAGTATTACAAGATTTAGTTGATAATGCAAGACCTGGAGACCGTGTGATACTTACAGGAATGGTAAGAATTGAACAAGAACACATACCATCTCTGCGTGGTAAAAGTGGTATCTACAGATTACGAATACAAGGAAACAATATTGAGTTTCTTGGAGGAAGAGGAACCAAAACTTCTCGAAGTACAGAAAGAGAAGAAATTTCACCAGATGAAGAAAAGATAATCAAATCACTTGCAACAAACCCAGATATTTATGATAGACTAGTGACATCATTTGCACCGCATATTCACGGGCACGATTTGATAAAAGAAGCAATCTTGCTTTTGATTGTTGGTTCAAAACAAAGAGTCCTTGCAGATGGTGCCAAGATTCGTGGTGACATTAACATCTTCCTTGTTGGAGATCCTGGTACTGCTAAAAGTGAAATGTTAAAATTTTGTGCAAGAATTGCGCCTAGAGGGTTGTATACTTCTGGTAGGGGTTCTACTGCCGCTGGACTTACTGCAGCAGTTGTGAGGGA
This sequence comes from Nitrosopumilaceae archaeon, assembly GCA_040877685.1. Lineage (GTDB taxonomy): Archaea > Thermoproteota > Nitrososphaeria > Nitrososphaerales > Nitrosopumilaceae > JBBDNF01. Next base: position 38,738 of record JBBDNF010000057.1, on the reverse strand, counting down.
TAAGCTTGGCATAATGATGTTAGAGGCTGGTGCTGTTGTTCTTGGTGATCAAGGTCTGGTTTGCATTGATGAATTTGACAAAATGAGACCAGAGGATAGAAGTGCATTACATGAGGTAATGGAACAACAATCTGCTAGCATTGCAAAGGGTGGAATTGTTGCGACTCTAAACGCCAGAACTTCGATTTTAGCTGCAGCAAACCCAATGTATGGAAAATATGACCCATTCAAAAATATAACAGAAAATGTAAACCTTCCAATTCCACTTCTTACAAGATTTGATTTGATTTTTGTCGTAAGAGATGTTCCATCAAAAGAAAAAGATGCTAGAATAGCCAAACATATACTCAGTCTTCATCGAAGCTCTAGCGTAGATACAAAATCGCTTATCGATGTAGATATTCTTACAAAGTATCTTTCATATGCCAAAAGAATAGAGCCAGTGTTAACACAAGAGGCTGAAGATAAGATACTTGAATATTATATGAAAATGAGGAATGTCGAATCGGAAGGAATGATAACAGTAACTCCAAGACAGCTTGAAGGATTAGTAAGACTAGCTACAGCTAGGGCAAGACTATTGATGAAAAATCAGGTAGATGCAGAAGACGCGGAAAGAGCTATCTTTTTGATCCAAAGTATGCTGGAAGACGCTGGGGTAGATGTTAACACAGGACAAGTTGACCTTGGTGTTCTTCAGGGAAGACCACACAGCGAGGTTTCGAAGATGCAGCTGTTCATGGATGTCATGAAATCCCTTGAAGGCGATGAAAAAAGGCCAGTTGAGGAAAAGATGTTTGTCAAAGAACTTGTCAAGACAGGCAAATTTACAGAGGAAGAAGCTCGCAAATATATCAAAAAGCTACAGCGTGAGTCAGCTATTTATGAATCAAAACCCGGTCATTATAACCGAGTATGAAAGTATCGCAGCTTAACCTCCCAAAACCTGCAATTGAATTTCTACACCTTCTTGGCTATGAGACACTTTACCCACCGCAAGAAGATAGTATAAAGACAGGTCTGCTGGAAGGAAAAAATATCCTTGTTTCTACGCCTACAGCAAGCGGAAAGACACTGATTGCAATATTTGCTGTATTAAACCATCTTTTTCAAAAAAAGAGGAAAATAGTTTACTTGAGTCCTCTCAAGGCTCTTGCTTCAGAAAAATTTTCTGAATTTAAAAAATTGGAATCATTAGATTTTGGAAGAAAGATAAGAGTTCAAATATCAACAGGAGATTTTGATCTAAACGACAACAATCTAGAGAAAAGTGATATCATTGTTGTCACAAATGAAAAAATGGATTCAGTTATTCGCCATGGTGCAGAATGGATAGATGATATCACGCTAGTCATAGCTGATGAAGTACATCTTCTTGGGGATATAGAAAGGGGTCCCACACTTGAAATAGTACTTACAAAACTGAAGATGTTACAACAAAAGCCTCAGATACTTGCATTGAGCGCAACGGTGACAAATGCAGATGAAATTTCTTCTTGGCTTGAATGCAATTTAGTGGAAAGTGATTGGAGACCAGTGCCACTCTGGGAAGGAGTATACGATGGTGGTACTGTAACTATGCAAAACGGAAAAAACTTTGAAATTGCAACAAGTATGCGAGGCCCCCCAGTAGATCTTGGTTTAGATTCATTAAAAAATGGCGGTCAGGCTATCTTGTTTGCTGAAACACGTGCAAGATCTACTTCACTGGCGGCAAAAGCAGCTGATGTTGTAGGAAAAAGTCTTGCAGAAGAAGAAAAAAAAGATCTTGATAAAATATCTAAGAAAATTCTTAATGACAATGAACATACCGATCTTATCAAAAATCTAGCTACACTTGTGAAAAAAGGAGTTGCGTTTCATCATGCGGGTCTCAACCAAAACTGCCGTGAAATAATTGAGTCGGAGTTTCGAAATGGAAAGATAAAGCTGCTTGCCTCAACACCAACACTTGCAGCTGGTGTAAATCTTCCGGCAAGGCGTGTTGTAATATCTAACATAAACAGATATGACGCGAAATTTGGTGCAAACAAACCCATAAGCATTCTTGAATACAAACAGCTTTGTGGCAGAGCTGGTAGACCACAATACGACAAATTTGGGGAAGCTATAATTGTTGGAAATTCAAATGGCACTGAACTTATTGATTATTATGTAAATGGCACACCAGAACCAATTGTATCAAAGCTTACAGACGATAGGGCACTACGAACACATGTTTTGAGCCTGATATCTACAACCCCCGGTATTAAAAAAGATCAAATAGTAAATTTTTTTTCTGAAACTCTTGCAGGTTCTCAGATAAGAGAACCTACAATAAAATTCAAGATACAAATCACACTGGATTATCTTGAACTAGAAGAATTGATAAAGGAAAAGGGAGAGAGGTTTGTGGCAACAGAGTTTGGTAAAAAAACATCTATGCTTTACATTGATCCCTTAACAGCTGTTTCTTTTAGAAAAGCATTACAAAAAACTTCAAAGCGAAAAAACCACACGCTAGGATTTTTACACCTTATTACAAATTGCGAGGATTTTTTCCCTAAATTTACTCTTAGAAACAAAGACTACGAAACCATAGGAACACTACTTGAGAACCGCGCCTCAGAGCTAATCGAGAGCATCTCAGAATATGATTGTTCAAGAAGTCTTCTTGCTATGCATGCTTGGATAAATGAATCAAGTGAGATTTTTCTTTCAGATAACTTGGGAATAGAATCAGGAGATATGCACAGAATGGCAGAAAACAGTGATTGGCTTGCTTATTCACTATATGAGCTTGCAAAGCTGGAGGCACGCGATGATCTTTTAGATGAGTTAAATGTTTTACGACAGAGAATATCATATGGAATAAAAGAAGAACTCATTGAGCTTGTAAAGATACGTGGTATAGGCAGAATTCGATCGCGAATGCTATACAAAAATGGCATCAAAAGTCTTCACGACTTGTCTGAGATTTCGATAGGGGAACTGGCAAAAATAGACAAGATAGGCATGTCCCGTGCAGAAAACATAAAGACACAACTACAAAAGGTAAGATGATGTTGGATCAAATCATTCCTGCCGTACTAGTTTCAGCGATTGCATTTTTTTTAGTTTACATAATTACCCCTTTTCTGATAAAGGCATTAGAAAAAAGAAATCTTACCGTAAAAGACTATAATCGAGTGGAAGGAGCGATGGTGCCAAGACCAGGCGGTCCATCTCTCTTAATTGGAATTGTCGCAGCAGAGATTACACTGTATGCATTTTTTCCTGCAAAAGAGATAGTTGCCATTATTGTTACAACTTCACTTGCATTTGTGGTGGGAATAATAGACGACAGAAAGACTTTAGGAGGATGGTTCAAACCAATAGCTCTTGCTGTGTGTGCAATCCCAATTATTTTACTTGGCGCTCATGATTCAAACCTTGCATTTCCACTTTTTGGTGCAGTAAAGATTCCTGCATTGTATCTTGTAATAATAATATTCATGATCCCAATAACCGGGAACACAATAAATTCAATTGATGTCTTAAACGGTGTAGCAAGTGGATTCATGACTATTGCAAGCTTTGCATTAACTATGTCCCTTTTTATAATACAAAATTATGAGATTGCCATTGCAAGTCTACCTCTTGGATTTGCATCATTAGCCTTTTACAAATACCACAAATTTCCTAGCAGAATATTCCCAGGTGATTCTGGTGCCTTAACTCTTGGAGCAATGTATGGGGTAATAGCCATTGTTGGTCATGTGGAGATAATAGCAGCTGTAGCACTTTTACCAGCCGTAATAAACTCATTTTTATTTCTATCAAGTGTTAAACGTATAATTGAACATAGACAGATAAAATCAAATCCAGTTACTCATACAGACGACTTTAGGCTTATGGCCACAACTGATAGAGATGCGCCTGTTACACTTGTGAGATTAATTCTTGCAGGAGAGCCAATGACAGAAAAACAAATAGGGTTTGTAATATTTAGGCTTGGTCTTTTTTCCGCAGCTCTTGCAATTATTACTGCTTTTATGATGGAAATAAAAATATGAAAGGCGCACACGTTTTTTCATTTATCTTTGTAATGTGGGTTTTGATCATAGTTGGAGGAGGATTGTTGATTTTATTTACTGCACCAATATCCATAACTGAATATGGTGCGCTTGATTCTTTTCTTACATCAGGAGTTAAAGCAGTAATTGCAATAATACTTGTTACTATCTGGATTTACATTCTTTCAAAGATTAAAAATTGGATATTTCACAAACAGATTAAACATTAACTATTTTCCCATCCCTTCTTCTTTTTATCGTATTCCTCTCTAGAATATTTGATCTTTGCTGGTACTCCAGCTACAACAGTATTTTCAGGAACATCTTTTGTGACTACAGCTCCCATGGCTACGACACTATTTCTGCCAACCGTTACTCCGGCTTTAATTACTGCCCCAGAACCTATTATCGCACCATCTTCTATCGTAACTCCAATAAGCTTTTTACTTGTAGGATATGGGTCGTTTGTCAAAGCAGCTGCAGGGCCAATAAAGACATTTTTTCCTATTCGAGAAAGGGGTGGAATGTAAACCAGTCCTTCGATCATGGTATTTTCGCCTATCTTTACATTATAATCAACATGGGAGAGGGAACCGATTTTTACATTATCGCCTATTTCCGTGTTATCACCTACATAGGCAAAATGCCATATTCTAACATTCTTTCCGATTTTTGCCTTTTCTGAAATAAAATTTGTTACCAAGGATATCACAAGTGCCACGGTAATGCTTGTTTTGTTATTTTTTCTGGCAATGTAGAATGATTTCTTTTTAAAAACTCTATATCTTGATTCTTGTCTCTTAACTCATCTGGTAACATTATTGGAATTTCCTCTATTATCGGATAGAATCTAGAACACTTTGTGCAATAAATGGCGCCTTCTAACACATTTTCCTCTTTTGAACTTGCTTCGAAAATTTCAAGAGGAAAATGTTTGTCTATCGGACAAGCAAGCATTTCCATCATTTTTTTATTCATTTCAGATCTAGATAGATTGGAGTTCCTTTCTTACTAGATAAAAGTGCTGCCTCTGCAATCTTTGTTGTATTTACTGCCTGTTCTGGTTTCACTATTAATTCTTCTTTACCCTCCAATGCAGCAAGGAAGTTTTTTATTTCTAAAAGTAGAGGTTCTTCTACTTCTTTTCTTGGAATCTCTGTTCCATGGTTTGTCTCGATCTTTATTTCTTGTGAAATAAAATCTGAGGAAATTATTGCATCGCCACATACAGCGCTAAACTTTCTAACCCTTGTAGGAGTTATCCAATTTGATGCAATAACAGCTACTTTGTTATCTTTGAAACCAAGCATTATGGTTGCAAAGTCTTCATGTTCATGTTTTATTTTCCCTGATCTTGCAAATACTACCTCAGGGGTATCATCAAAAAACCATATTGCTGTGTCAATATCATGCACTGATGTGTCGTAAATTATGCCAACATCCTTTATGTGTAGTGGCATTCTATTCTCTCGATGAAATTCAAGCATTATAAGATCACCATATTTTTTTGATTTCACATATTCTTTTACCAATGCAACTGCGGGGTTGAATCTTTCTACATAACCGCATGTAAGAAGTACCTTGTTTTTCTTAGCAAGGTTAAGCAACTCTTCACCTTCATTAGATAAATATGTCATAGGTTTTTCCACAAAAACATTTTTCTTTTGTTGTAAGAGTTTTGCTGCTATGGAAAAGTGAGTTGAGGTCGGCGTACAAACAAAGGCAGCATCAAACTGTTCAGAGTGCAAAAGTGATTCAATTGAAGAGTAATGGTTTACAGAATACTTTTTTCCAAATTCAGTTGCCTTTGCCGGGTCTACATCACACACTGCACTTAAGGCACCAGTCTGAGAAAGAATCCTTGTGTGGTTTTTACCCCATCCACCCACTCCTATCTGAACAACCTTCACGTTAATACACCGCAGTTATCCAGTGGGAGTATTTTTTATTCTTGCCCATTACTATATTAGAATAGGCAGAGCGTATCTGATTTGTTATTATCCCAATCCTTCCCGTTCCAACCTTTTTACCATCTACTGATATAATTGGAGTAATCTCAGCCGCTGTACCTGTAAGGAAAATCTCTTCTGAAAGGTAAAGTTCAGTACGAATGATTTCTCTTTCTATTACTTCATATCCCATATCACCAGCTAGCTTGATAACAGATTCCCTTGTTATCCCCTCAAGTGCGGACGAGCTAGCGGGAGGAGTTATCATCTTACCATTTCTTGCAAGAAAGATATTTTCTCCAGGTGCTTCGCTGACATTTCCCAAGTGATCAAGCATTATTGCTTCATCATATCCATTACGTTTGATTTCTTGTGTAGCCAGGATTGAATTGAGATAATTTCCACCCATCTTTGCAAGAGTGGGTGTTGAAGTGTCATGAATTCGTCTCCATGATGATACTGCTGCTCTTATTCCGTTTTTGTTAAATAAATCTCCAAACTGTAGCATAACTATTACAACATGAGTAGGAGCCTTTTCTGTTACATTCAAGTTAATTCCGTATTCTCCTACGAAATAAAATGGTCTAATGTAGCATGATTGTTTTACATTATTTTTCTTGCAAAGTTGAATTATTGCATTTGAAATTTGTTTGTCTGTAAATTTCAAGGAAATGGAGTAAACTTTTCCAGAATTTCTAAACCTTCTGATGTGATCGTTAAGCCTGAAGATGTAAAGATTTTTTGAATTCCAGTAACCACGTAAACCTTCAAAGACAGAAGTTCCATAATGAATTGCATGCGTCATAACAGGAACCTTTGCCTCTTGAGCTCCTACAAACTTGCCGTCAAACCAAGCAAATTTTGCACTAAAAGATTTCATATAAAACAACGAATACGTCTGTAATTAATCTATTTCTACCAGAAACCATCACTTGGAAATTTCATTCCAAGAATTCTATATGTGAAGTCCTTTGCAGTTGAGTATTTTTTCACCACATCCCAGTTTTCATGTATTATCTTGACTACCTCGGGGGGAACATCCTTTTCCCAATCTGTATCTTTTCCACTAGCTGCATCAAACATCTTTTCCTTCACTAAAGAGGCAGAGATTGCTTTTCTTGTTCCTATTTTAGGATTGAGTCCATAAAGTCTTAACACAAATCCTTCTACCTTATCACCGGTGTAGGTGAAATATTCTTCTGAAATGCCAGATAGGATCTGTTTTTTGATGAGCCATGAACGTGGTGAGAAAAGTGGTGGCATATACTTGACAAAAGGAGCATAAAACGTATAATTTGATAGAACAGAAATGGAATCAGCAAATATGGCATGCAGCATTTTCTTTCGTAGCTCAAAATTAAAAGGAAAACTTCTGCTGTTGATTTCGTTTCCTTTATTCATAAATATCACAGGCATAACACATACCTGATTTTCTTTTTTCAGTTCGTGTATAATCTCAAGATGAGCCTTGGTAACAGGGTTTAAATGAGCTAGATAGATGGCAACCGTCAATCGTACCTAATTTTATTTCGTATAATTTATGCATAACACTAATAAATTATGCTTTGCTCGAGTATTCGCTGAGAATGAACTTCAAGATTCTTGCACTGTTAGCAATGGTTTCGTTACTTGTAATGCCTGTAGCATCGAGCTATGCTGTTTCCGGCAATGAACAAATGTCTATGAAAGACAATGTATCTATGAAAAAAAACATACCCGTGGATCCAAACATAGAAAAAATGCGACACATGGGTCAGGACAATATGGCAAACCCATACTTTTTCCAAATTGATGACACAACTATAACGATGAAACGAGGGACAGTAACAATATCTGGTCACGGGGCATATAATCCAGATGCAGGTACAATTGTTGGTTGGGAACATATTCTATCAACATGGGGAGCAGAGTAATAAATGGAAACTGGAAAGCAGTTCACCTAGCTAGTGGTAGTGGTAACCCATATGGTGATGATTCTGATGACTCTAAAGTACATTTTATCGGCATGACTGCAACTAATAAACTACTTGGGAAATATAGAGGGGAAAACTCCATGCGAGAATCAGTTAAACGTGGAGGTCATCAAATATGGATATCTGCAAATGCAGCAGAAGGCATGCTCTGTGTATACGGTTCTTATGTAGGTACACCATCTCCACGTGATGCATGTGTAGAAACAAATACAATTTCAATAACAAAGTAAATTTTTTACAAAACTGGGGACGATGGGACTTGAACCCACGACATCCAGCGCCCGAGGCTGGCAGTCTACCAAGCTGACCTACGTCCCCGTAGTTCAGCCTCTGACAATTCAATATTATCTTTTCAAATAGAAAATCTGAGTTACCCGTATGACTCGTACTTTATCTCAAAGCTCTTGTCTGGTCTTTTGTTTCTTTCAGTTACAAAGCCCTTTGGGGTAAGAAAATCCAGGCAACCATCTATTGTTCCTTGCCAACCACAAATGAAAAAAACCGTATTTTCCCTTGTTATTTTTTCTCCTACAAGTTTCTCAAGAGGAGACTTTTCACCATCTTTTTCTCTTAGGAATGTTTCTACTCGACCAGTCTGCCCACTCCATGATCTGTTAAACCATTCTTGTGGTCTACTTATTGTTGCTCTGTACTTGAAATTCCATTTATCCTTACCCTTGTCAATGCTTTCGTGTTCCAAATCAGTCAGAAGCTCCTTGTAACCAAGCTCATCTACATAACTTGCTCCATGCAAGACCACAATCTCTCTTTTACTCCCTATGGTATGCAAGTGCTGGGCACAGCTTACAAAAGGTGCAAGACCAGTACCTCCAGCAAGACAGACTATTCTTCTCTCATCCTTTTCACCATTGTGATCTTTATCGTCAAGTGTAAAGGCACCAACTGGCTTGATCCAGGCTATCTCATCACCTTCTTTTGCACTGAAGAGTTGAGTGGTAAGACGACCTGGGAGAGGTTTTCTGACCCATCTTATGTACAGCTCTACGAATTTTCTGTTTTCCGGATGGGATGCAATTGAATACGCTCTTCTTACAATCTTGTTTTCACTTGGAACATGCACTCCTATTGTTATGAACTGACCTGCTTTGTATTCAGGAACTGGCCCATCTTGTGGCACAAGTCTGAAAATTGCAAGATCTTCTTTTAGTATGTGAACATATGTTAAGGTCGCTTTGTTATCAACAACCACGCGAAGAGTGCGCAACACGATAGTTAAATATCTTATGTTGTTTGATCAGATAATTTTACGAATTACAGCTAAACGTTAATAACCTCTCGAAAAAAGTTAATGCAAATCAGAATGCCACTCTGATTATAAAATTTGGGCCGGTAGTCTAGCCTAGTAGGATACGCCCTTGGCATGGGTGAGATCGTGGGTTCAAATCCCACCCGGTCCATCTTTACTGTTATCGAGAATCACAATTTTTCCCGAGTGAAACGATGGTGAAGGCCGTGCCGTGATTACGAACAATTGTTGGTGTGAACTACTTTTTGAAAATAATTTTTCTATGTGACAGTTATAGTAAAAGTAGATTTTGGTGCTAGAGGATCCATATCGCGTAGGTTATTCCATACAAAAGTCTCGATTTTAAAAATTCCATCTTTGTGTGGAGACCAAAAAAGTGCTGCTGTTAGTGTTTGATTTTTTACAAGTGAACCAGTTGAAAAACTAAGGTCCACAATAGATCCACTGGCATCTATTATTTGAGCAATATATACCCAGTCAATGTTTTGGTCACTGATATTTGTAAGGGAACTTTGTAGATTAAGCTGCTGCTCAACAAGTGGCGAATTTATCTCATCTCCCAATGTATTGACTATTTTAAATTCTGATACAGAAATTTCACCATATCCATACGCATAACTAAAACCAATAGTAAGACAAATTAAGGAAAAATAGATCGCAAAATTCATCGAACCCCCTTTTGCAATCTTAGATTTAAATTATCCCAAGGCGTTAGCAACTGATATGTCAGAGTCAAGAGAGACAATCTACATAGGCAAAAAACCACTGATGGCGTATGTTACATCTACGCTAATTCAGCTGGCAAACCAACCAAAAATATCTATTAAGGCAAGAGGACTCACCATTGGACGTGCAGTAGACGTTGCGCAGATTGTAGCACGAAAGACAGAAAATGCTGGTTATTCTATCGGGAACATCAAGATCGGATCAGAACCCCTACAATCACAAGATGGACGAACGAGGAATGTTTCTACCATAGAAATCGAAGTAGTGAGAAATACATCGTAAGAAACCCTTGACCTGAAGGATTTTTTCCTTCTTTTTATTATTTTATCTTTTGTGCATGTACTTATTTTCCATTTTTCTGAATTTTGTAAGATCTACAATATCGTTGAACTGTTCGAATAGAACAAGATTTTTTTTGAATTTGGCTGTTGTTCCAGATTTTCTAAGCTCTCGCAGAATTTGTAAAGAGGCAAACGCATTTGCAAAAAGAATAGAAAGAGGATACAAAATGAGCTTGAATCCCATTTCATGAAGTTTGGTTGCAGAAAGAAGAGGTGTTGCACCACCTTCTATCATGTTTGCAACAAGAGGTGCATTGATAGACTGTCCAATCTTTTTCATTTCAGCAATAGATTTTGGTGCTTCAACAAAGATTGCATCTGCTCCAATTTTTTTATATTCAAGACCGCGTTCTATTGCAGAATCTAGTCCTTCTGTTGCTCTCGCGTCAGTTCTCGCAACTATTATGAAGTCTTTGTTTTTCCTTGCATCCAACGCAGCACGCAACTTTTCTGCATATTCTTCCTTTGTTATCACCTCTTTTCCTTTCATATGCCCACATCTTTTTGGCCATTTCTGATCTTCAAGAAAAATTCCAGATGCTCCTGCGGCTTCTAATTCTCTTACAATCTTCCAGACACTAAGAGGATTGCCATACCCGGTGTCTGCATCAACAATTACAGGAACAGAAACGGCTTGGCAAATTCTACGGGCGTTTTCTACAGTTTCCGTAGATCCAATAAAACCATAATCTGGCATTCCAAGTAGGGTTGCAGACGTGCCATAACCCGTCTGAAACATGGCTTCAAAACCTACTTTTTGTGCTATTCTTGCCCCAATGGCATCATAAACACCAGGAACAACAAATGGTTTGGAGTCATTATACAATAATTTTCTGAGGCTAGGCAACTGCTGATATTGTTATGGGCAATTATTTATGGTTTAGTCGATTTTGATTTCCTTTCCACGGGATTTTTTTTCTGCAGACTCTAGCTTCTGAAGTTCAGACTCAAGAAATCTTTTGTATTTTTGGGTCTCTTCTTTGGTCATATTTGACACATTTGAGCTAAGCGAGTTTCCGATACTCGTTACCCGTTCTATAAGATCCATAGCAACGAACTTTCCTATACTACCGATCCTGAACATCACATCAAGTTGGTTTTTTACTATTTTATTTAGGGTCTCAAGATCATCAGTCATCGCTCTTCCCCTCCTTGTTATCTCATACTTACCATCTTTTGTTTCCTCAATAAGATTTTCATCCAAAAGTCTCCCAAGAAGAGGATAAATCAATCCAGGCGAAGGCTTCCACTTGCCTCCACTTTGTGCTGTTGCAGCGTTGATTATTTCTTTACCGGTACTTGGTTTCTTTTTTAATGCCTCTAGTATGAAATATCTTGAAAATCCTCTTGGAACTGCGCTTCCAACCCTTTGGATCCACTGTGAGATCATCACTAGTGATATCGCTAGCGATATATATTAATGATTCGGATTGAATTTGGGTGCTGGTCCTTCATAAGACATATTTATCTAATTTGAAAAGGAAGATGTCTGAATGACCGACACGATAGAACACGATCTACTAATAGTCGGCTCTGGTCTTGCTGGTCTAAGGGCGGCGATTCAAGCTGCAAAGACAAGTTCAAAGATCAAAATTGCAGTAATTTCAAAACTACAGGTTATGCGTTCACATTCTGTTTCAGCAGAAGGCGGAACTGCTGCCGTTCTTTTCCCAGAAGAAGGAGATAGCTTTGAATTACATGTATATGATACAGTAAAGGGTAGTGATTTTCTTGCAGACCAAGATGTGGTAGAAAGATTAGTCCATGAAATGCCTTCTGAGATTTATCAGCTTGAACATTGGGGGATGCCATGGTCAAGGAAAGAAGATGGTAGAATAGGTCAGAGAAATTTTGGTGGTTATAGCTTTGCACGAGCAACATATGCACAAGACAAAGTTGGATTCTATGAAATGCAGACTTTGTATGATACATGTCAAAAATTCGATAACATAGAGTTTTACAATGAATGGTTTACCACATCAATAATACATGATGGAGAAAAGTTTTGTGGCATTACTGCGATTGAGTTGTCAAGTGGAACCTTTTACACAATAAAAGGAAAGGCACTTATCATTGCTACAGGTGGTGCTGGAAGGATTTATAGCTATTCTACCTATGCGCTTACTTCAACACCAGATGGTCTTGATATGGCGTACAGGGCAGGAATGGCCCTAAAAGACATGGAGTTCGTCCAATTCCACCCTACAGGCATTCTGCCATCAGGGATATTGATTACTGAGGGTGCACGGGGAGAAGGTGGCTACTTAATCAATAAGGATGGAGAGAGGTTCATGAAAAATTACGCCCCAGGAAAGATGGAACTGGCTCCAAGAGACTTGGTATCGCGTTCTATGATTACAGAGATTAACGAGGGCCGTGGTTTTAAGCACGAAACAGGGGTAGACTGTCTGAAACTTGACCTTAGGCATTTGGGTGATAATGTAATAACAAAAAAACTCCCCGCGATTAGAGAGATCTCAATGAAGTTTTCTGGGATCAATCCTAGTAACGAACCCATTGATGTAAGACCGGTATGTCACTATATGATGGGAGGAATCCATACTGACATAGATGGTGCTACGGAAATACAAGGAATTTGGGCAGCTGGCGAAGCTGCATGTAATAGTGTTCATGGTGCAAATAGATTGGGTGCAAACTCTACAAGTGAATGTCTGGTATGGGGAAAAATAACTGGTGAACTTGCGGCAAGATATGTTTTGGATAATAATAGTACACCACCATTTCCATTGCATCTTGTTGCTACCGAAGAAAAAAGAATCTACGATGGAATATTTCGTGGACGTGGTGACGTCAATCCATATGAAGTAAAACAAGAGCTAAGTGATATGATGAATGAAAAAGCATATGTATTCAGAAATGAGAAAGACTTGGTTGCCGGACTAAAAAAATTACGTGAGTTAAAAGAAAAAACATGGAAGCATATAGATGATCAAGCAAAAGAATACAACACAAACTTTACCAACGTAATGGAGCTTGATTCAATGTTTCGTGTTGCAGAAGTTGTTTTGGTTGGTGCAATACAAAGAAAAGAATCAAGAGGTGCACATGCACGAATTGATTATCCACTAAGAGATGACAAGAACTTTTTGCATCACACTCTTGTATACTATGATACCAAAGAACCAATAACCAAAAAACATCCTGTCACTATTACTAAATACAAGCCGGTGGAAAGGAAGTATTAATGGAAAGACAATCAAATCGTGAGGGTATAAAGGGAATGATGAACCCTACACGCTACGGAATAGAACGTGTTGCTTACTGGTTGCAAAGATTAACTGGACTTGGACTTCTTTTTTATTTGATAGGACATGTTATTGAAACAAGTGCAATAGTAGAGGGTAAAGCTGCATGGGATAAGATGTTAGAATTGACACAGACTACAGAGGGTCACATCATACTCCTTTTGGTAATAGGCATGTCTGTTTTTCACACCGCAAACGGGATCAGGGTAATGTTAGCACATGGTGGAGTAGGAGTAGGTAAACCAGGAAGCCCTGTCTATCCATACCGAGCCGCATCGCTAAACTACAAACAAAGGCTTTGCATCTGGGTTTCAATAGCCCTTGCGGCACTTGCCATGATGTATGGCTCAGGAGTTTTGTTTGGTGAGTAGTATGCGCGAAAGTCTAATAATGAAAATACATTATGGGACAGCTCTTGGCGCAGTTGCACTTGTAGCAATCCACATTCTCTTTAGAATGACCCAAGACTTTTCAGCTTCTTTACAATATGAAAGTGTTATTGCAAATTATCACTTTTTACCTTATGCTCTTATGTTAGAAGTGGTATTGATTTTGCTCTCGGTTCACGGTTTTAATGGACTTCGAGTAATACTTTTGGAGCTAAAGCAAGGTATGGGGTATGAAAGAGCGGTAAACTACGGTTGTCTTGGTGCAATGGCAGCACTGGTTGTCTATGGATCTAGAACTATATTGATGGCAGGAATGGGAATGACATAAGATGGCTGCAATAGTTTCAAAAATTTCAGAAGAGGTCTCTTCAACTGCCATTTCGGCATCTAATTCGATAACACTTAGGATCTCAAAATTCAATCCAAAAAATGATCCATCTTCCAAATTTGTTGAGTTTAAGGTTCCTGTTCAAAAATGGACAACCGTTTTAGACACAATCTTGACTGTAAAGCAACATTTTGATCCCTCTATTGCAGTACGATATTCTTGTAGACAGGCTTCTTGTGGGTCATGTGGAATGAAGATAAATGGGAAACCCGCTCTTGCATGTTATACAAAAATTTCCGAACTGAACTCAAATATAGTAACTGTGGAACCAATGAATAATTTTCCAATCCTCAGAGATTTGGCAGTAGACTTTACACAGTTTTTTTCAACTCATAAAAAACTAAAACCATACATTATTAGAGAAGATTCAGAAGTGACAAACGACACAAAAGAATTTTTACAAACTCCAAAGGAAGTGGAAGACTACTTGCAATTTTCTTACTGTATAAAATGTGGACTATGTAATTCGGCATGCCCAACAATGGCTACTGATTCGTCATTTATGGGACCTCAAGCCCTTGCACAGGCTTATCGCTATATTGCTGATAACAGAGATAAAGGTAAAAAGGAACGACTAAAAATAATTGATGACTCTCACGGTATTTGGAGATGTCACTTCGCTGGTTCCTGCAGTCAAGTTTGCCCAAAAGGAGTCGATCCTGCTATGGGAATCCAGCTATTAAGAGGATACCTGTTGGGATTTAGAAAATAAGTTTAAGGTTTTTTTGGATTAGGGCTTGCGTTTACTTGATTATTTATGGCTTCAGCCATGAAGTGGTTTGCGACATTCAACTTAACATCGTTTATTCCATCAATCTTAAGCAAGTTGTCGTGTACGTCTTGTGCTATTTTAAAACCAAAAATAGCTGGACAGAAAGGACTTGTCAAATGAATGTCTATTTTAACTGTTGAATCGTTTATGTCTACGTTGTCCACAAGTTCAAGCTCCATTATAGAGACATTTATTTCAGGATCTACAATTTTTGTAAGTTCATCAAAAATCTTTCTTTTTAGTTCTTGTGTTTCCTGCGCCATAATTAAAAACACCGTCGATGCTATATATAACCATTCTAACTTCTAAATTGAATGTATAGATCTCGACTCGACGGAAAGTTGGATGAATACACACTAGATTTTCTTTCATCAATTTCAGATGATGAACAAATTGCAATTTATGATATTGTGGGTAGTCAAGCTCACACCATTATGCTTTTTGAAAATAAAATCATAACTAAAAAAGAAGCAACAAAAATTTTATCTGCTCTAGAAAAATTGAAAAAAGAAAATCTTTCAATTAAATCAGAATCTGAAGATATTCATGAGCTAATAGAATCTCTTGTCATAAAAAAAGCTGGAAAACATGCAGGTGGAAAGATGCATACCGCACGTTCACGAAACGACCAGATCTCACTTGATATACGAATGAAAATACGCGATGACATAAACATGCTATGTTCTTGTCTCTTGGATATCATAGAGACACTTGTATCAGTGGCTGAAAAAAACCAAGATGCAATAATGCCACTTTATACACATCTTCAACAGGCTCAAATTGGAGTTTTTTCGCATTATTTACTGGCATACGCCGATGCACTATTTAGGGATCTGGACAGGTTTTATGTTACATATGGAAGGGTAAACGAATCTCCACTTGGTGCAGGACCAATAGGTGGAACAAGCTTGCCAATTGACAGGCAAAGCACTGCAAAAATGCTTGGATTCAAGGGTTTGGTTGAAAATTCTATCGATGCAACTGGCGCTCGTGACTTTGTTGCAGAATACGTAGGACAAGCTGCAATTCTTATGACAAACTTAAGCAGGCTTGCAGAAGACTTTATACTTTGGTCCACTTCAGAGTTTTCTTTCATAGAACTCTCTGACAAGTTTGCATCTACATCAAGTGTTATGCCACAAAAAAAGAACCCAGACATACTTGAACTTACACGTGGAAAGACTGCACAGGTAATAGGATATCAAATGGCCATACTTTCCAACATAAAGGGACTTCCTTCGGGATACAGCAGGGATCTACAGCAGATCAAAAGCTCGATCTGGCCTGCTTCCAAGATCGCAATATCTGCACTTGTAGTGATAAATGCAATGCTCAAGACTCTGAAGGTAAATAAGCCGAAAATGAAAAAAGCAATAGATTCGGGATATTCGGTTTCACTCGATATAGCAGAGCAACTAGTAAAGGATAAAATCCCATTTAGGATTGCTCATGCTATAGTTGGGAGGCTTGTACAAACTGCCTCAAAATCAAAAAAATCCCTCTCTGCACTCTCTATTTCAGAAATAAGAAAATCTCTAAGTGATAGTGGAGTTGAGGCAAAGGAACTATACAAAATCATACAAGATATGACAGCTCATTCGTCACTTAATGCGAGGACCTCTCATGGTTCCTCCGGTAAGTCAGAACAAAAACGGATGATTTTAGACAGGAAAAAAAAGATTCAAGCCTACAAGATTGGTACTACAAAAAGAACAAATGAAGTCAAGACTGCTTTTGAAAATCTTGCTAAGAAGGTAAAAACATTAACAAAATAATCTGTGAATAATCTCCCAATCTGAATTTTTTGCCAAATTTATGAACATAAAAACCAGATTTTAATGTAGTAATCTTGACTTTTACATTGATTTTGATTCACATGGCTGTAGATAAAAAATTCTTGTAACGAGGTGTACAGTATGTTTCAATTCATACACCAACAATCGGAAAAACCTAACTACACTGTAGGTCAGACCTGGGGAGCACTAAAGAAAGCATGGAGAGGTTACAAGATTGCAAAAGTACAGTCTGATTCCTCGAAAATGACTGAATATGCTAAAAAAATTAGAACCCTCCAGCATGATTTGGGAGTAAAGCAAGCTGAATTCCCAACACTAGACCTAAGTTAGTTAGTCCTCTTTTTATTTTTGGTTCTGATCAGATTTAGAATCTTACCAGACAATGTAGCACCCAAGGTAACCGACGTAAGAACAAAAATGGTAGTGGAACCCATTAGGATCGTAACATTACCAAAAGTTATACCATAAGCTACAAGTCCTAGACTAGCTAGAATCGCAAGAATGATTTGTTTATAGATCCTAGTAAAATCTAACCTTAGGGACAATGGCCACATGTATACGGTTCCAATTAATGTACTCGCAACAAAACCAGTTAAAATAATGCCTGTCTCACCTTCAATAACTGCGGCTGCTTGAGATACTTGTAGAATTCCAATAAGTGGATAGAGGCTGTTTTTAATTATTGTCTGTAAGAGTAGGCTCTCTCTTTCTACGTCAGCTATAGTTGGGCTAAAGGAATAGTACCAAGCATTAAAAACTTTCAAGAAGCTTGTACCAGAAGTTGTTGATAAGATCCTTGTTTCTCTAAACTCTCTTAACATCTGCACTGGAGGCGCAAGTTCCGATCCAAACGCAGCTGTTGCAATCAGACAACCATCATTATTATCTTGTTGAGGTTCAGTTACAACCGGAGGAAGTTCCACAATTTCAAATGTGTCTGAATCAAAGAGATCTCCCCAGCTAGCTGTTATGTTATATTTTCCTATAACAAACGGAACCTTATCTGGAAAAGTGATTGGCAATCTATTAAAGTACGGGGGTTCTGCTGAGATTTCTACATCAACATTATGTTCAAAGACAAGATCCTGACCATTTTCATTCATTTTGAAAATTTCTAACTTCAGTGTTGTTTGGTTTGAAATTTCTGATCCTAAAAAGACAAGCTCAAGTCCTATGTTCTTTAGATCTTTGATTGTGTATTTTTGTCTTACAGCATCTATTTCGAATGTGTTTAATGTGGTTAGTTCAAAAACGGTTACGGATCTTTGACCTGTATACATGGCATCAAGTACCCATTTACCAAATAGATTTCCATACTGTCTGTCACTGTCTAAGAAGTAAATGTCCCCTTCTAATTTGGAAAAACAATTGATTACGGTAGAATCAGAACAAACGGAATAGATGTCTGCAAAGCTGTGCGGCCCTCTAGAATAAACTGATTTTATCTCAATTTTTTCATTAGGTATCACTTGAGGGATCTTAGCAAGTATCCTAATCTTTTCATGTCCGCCTTGATAGTAAGCATAATGATAGACAGGCTGCTCTGTATGGATCTCAAAATCAAAAGGCTGTGGCCCAACCAATTCTGGCGTAGGTTCAGTCTGCGCTGATGCTATTTGTGTTATTAAAGATCCTATAATCAAGAACATAAGAACAAAAAATTGATTCATTTCAGATCTTCTTTTATCGCCAATAAAATGTTTAACGGGTTCGCGGGGATTCGGACCCCGGACAGCCGGATTAAAAGTCCGGTACTCTACCTGGCTGAGCTACGAACCCACAGCGAAGTTTGACAGTTGCGTATAATTTAGTCTTTTACAAAATTTTTTGATTTAATAGAAACCTTTAAACTCGGATTTTCGCGCAATTTCTCCAACGCCCTTGTAGTATAGTGGGGCATGGAGACAAATCCATTCCTCGTAAAACCCGGTCTAGAATGGGGCCCTGTCACGGCCTCGACGCGTGTTCAAATCCCGCCAAGGGCGCCATTATTTTAATTCAAAAACGATTGAACATGTGACACAATTTTGTCATGAAAAAATGTAATTATTTGTGATTTCAATAGCTACTTCTCAGTTATCTATTTTTAATTTCTTTTTTACATCGGTAAGAATTTTTTTATTTGCTGCAGCAATAAAGGAGATCTTTTTATTATAACTAAGTGATGAATCCAAGGACTTTCCATTTTTATCAACAACATATCCCCCAGCTTCTAAAGCAATTAACCGTCCTGCCGCAATATCTGTGACTCTGAGCTTCTCCCTTAAATCAATAAAAACGTCTACCAAACCACGAGCAAATATTGCAAGCTCTAGTGCGTTTGCTCCCAAATGTCTAATGTGGTTTGATGCTGATATTATTGGGGATATTTTTTCAAGCATCTTGGATGAAATTCCAGATATGTCAAGGCCGACAACTACATACATAGGCTTCTTATCCTTATTGACGTAAATTCTCTTTCCATTAAGAAAAGCACCTCTACCTTTAGTTGCATAGTACATATCTCCTTTAGAGAGATCTACAACTACACCATCGGTCACAGAACTAAGTTTGTTTTCGGTAGCAAAGGCTAGCGAACAACAAAAAAAGGGAATTCCTCTTACTGCATTTGTAGACCCATCTATTGCATCCATGATAATAAACCCCTTAGGTTTTTTTGATAGTTCAACACGACCGCATTCTTCACCAAGGACTATGCAATCAAACTTTATTTCTCTTAGATAATTAAGAACTGTTTTTTCTGCAACAATATCTATTCTTCTTGATATGTCTCCACCTGCACCTGTGCCAAAATTTCCACCTGATTCTTTTGTACCTGCAAGATCCTTTACGTTATTGTATACTCGTCTCGATGCCTCTTGCAATATCTCAATTACTTTCACGGCTTTCCTGATTTCTGTCCTAATTTATTTCAAATAATTTCAAAACCATCTTAATGCATAAATAGCAAGGCAAGGTTTGCCATTATGTGAGTAGTAAAGACGAGTCAATTTTTAGCAAGGAAGCACTCTTGAGCACAAAACCTGGAAAAGAAATCATGAAGCAAGCACTTTTCAAAAGCAAGGGCTACCAACAATTTGATAAGTATAAAAAAGAAACGGAGGAAGAATTCCCAAACTTTGTGAAAAGATTCACTGAAGATTTACTAAGGGAAATAAAATCAGATCCATCCCCAAATTCAACGCAACAAAAATTTGCAGAAGAAATTGGTTCACATGATATAATATTGGAGCAATCGCAGATAGATAAGATAAAATCACGACTTGAAAATCATGATACACTTAAAGACAGAGTATCACGGATTTTAAACTCAAACTTTGTCAAGATGACATTTCCAGTGTTTAGTGCACTTTATGACGCATCATCAAAATATTATGGTGACAAGGAAGATCCACAACTACGAACAAACATAATTGATGGACACATCATTGCCATAGATTTGAGTGAACCAATGGACAGAATAATGGATAAAGACGAAGACGTAGAATATCTGGACGATTATAAACTGATGAATCCATATTTACTAAAACTTGCTAGAAACAAAATAGCAAAGGGTGGTCAGACTATTCTTGAAGAGTTTGAACATGGATTCAAAGATGCGAGAGTTGGTCAGTATCTTGATTTCAAACTAAAAACGATGCCTACTAACATATCAGAAGAAGACATGATGCAGTGTTATAAGAAATACAGGGCAGTCATGGGCACTGCGGGGCGAAATATGGCACTTGCCAGAAAACCACTTGGTGAAATATTCTATCTTGGCATGGCAAAAGCTGCTGAATCAGTTGGGTGCGGAAATGAGATAGAAGACTCGATAAAAAACAAAATTGTCAAGATTCCTTCATGGCCACTTTACTATAGCTTACTTACAAATGACGTGAAAAAGGGATTTGAGCTTACCATGCAAAAAAGTGATCTTTATTTAAGTGAGGCCAGACTTGCACTTGAATTATTACCAGAAAATTTTTCGCACAGAAATTTTCTTGAATTTTTATTTCTTACTGTAGAACACTATAACATATTTTGGTTTAATCAATTAGAAAAGAAAAACACGTGGGCAGAATTTTCTGCCAATCTTCCAAAGTGATATACATGATGTGGTCAGAAAAATACAGACCAAAAAATTTGCTTGACATGGTCGGAAACGAGGAAGCAAGAGAATCGTTTGTAGAGTGGCTTGGAAAATGGATGAAAGGAAGCAAGCCCATTTTACTTGTGGGTCCTCCAGGAATAGGAAAGACTACGCTTGCAACACTTTGTGCAAGACAGTTTGGATATGATCTAATAGGACTTAATGCAAGTGATGTAAGAAGCAAACAAAGAATTCAAGATGTACTTGGTCCTGTACTTGGCAACGCAAGTCTTCTTGGCAAATCGATGATCTTTGTGGATGAAGTAGATGGCATTCATGGAAGGTCTGACTATGGGGGAGTAGAAACACTTGTTGATATCCTAAAAGAACCAACAGTGCCAATAGTTTTAGCTGCAAATTCTGACAGAACGGATAAGATGAAAAGCATCAAAAAAGCAACAAAAACAATTCAACTCAAGCCCATCCCGCCTAGACTTTTACGACTTTACCTTGAAACGATTCTCAAAAAAGAAGGCGCATCACTTGGGATAGGCACAATTCTAAAACTCGTAATAGAATCAAGAGGAGATATAAGATCAATGCTTAATTCTGCACAAGCCCTTGTTACAGGATTTGAACCACAAACAGAAAAATCCTTTGTAACAATGGATGTGGAAGAATCAGTAAATGCTTTTTTCAAGGCCAAATCTGTTGACGAAGCACGTGCTATACTATATTCACTAAGAATTGATCCAAGAGAAAAGATTGATGCGTTTTACTCCAGTGTGATAACAAGTGAGCTTGCAAAAGAAGATCTTCAAAAAATGCTGGAAGTTATTTCAGAGGCAGATGTGATTTATGGAAAAATAATAAGGAATCAAGAATGGCGGCTTTTGAGGTATCTGGATTCAATATTGCTTGGTTTGTATAAAGAAGGCACAGCTGCAAGATATTCACAGTTCAATCTGTCGTGGCCTCTTCTTAATAGGTTGAGGTGGGATGGCAAGGCAATAAAAGGACTGGCATCATCTCTTGCAAAAAAGATGCATGTTTCAAGGAGTGACTTTGCAACTTATTATTTTCCGTTTTTATTATTCTGTACAAAAAACAAGAGTCTTGACTTGGGTCTAGATGAGTCCTATAAAGAAATTTTAGAAAAGGAGATGGCATTACTTAAATGAGCTGGCGTAGTATGCCTATGAAGTTTCCAGGCACTTGTATAGTGTGTAAAAAGAAAGTTGAGGTAAATGAAATAGGCTTGTGGGCAAAAGGGGTTGGAGTAAAACATCAAGCATGTGCGGAGGTATTAGAGCTTAGATGCCTTGTCTGCGGCGGATCTGCAGGATGCCAACAGTGTGAATTTAGAGCTGATTGCGATCTTACCAAAGTATCACAGCTATGTATATGCAAAAAATGTAATGACACTAACGATGCGTTTATATCATATCAAAAGGCACTTGCCAAAAAATTTCCAATTCTAAATCTCAAAGCTTAGTATGATTTAAGAGAATAACACCCGATTAAATTAATATAGGTTGTAAAGTGTTTCTAAGTCGCAATCATGCACTCTGACAAAATCAAAAATTTTTTGCAAAAGCGTAGATTAGCAAATCAGGGTGGTGGGGAAGATAAAATTGCATCCCAGCATGAAAAAGGAAAGCTCACCGCTAGAGAGAGAATTGATCTTTTGCTTGATGAGGGAAGTTTTACAGAAGTTGATGCCCTTACAACTCATCACTACCACGAATTTGATATGCAGGACAAAAAGTTCTTCGGTGATGGAGTAATCACAGGCTATGGAACGATAAACGGAAGGCAGGTATTTCTTTTTGCGTATGATTTTACTGTGCTTGGCGGAACACTCAGCGAGATGGGCGCAAAAAAAATAACAAAAATAATGGATCATGCCGTGAGTGTTGGCTGCCCTGTTGTAGGAATTATTGACTCTGGCGGTGCAAGAATTCAAGAGGGAATTTTAAGCCTTGATGGATTTGCTGACATATTTTTCCATAATCAGCTTGCGTCAGGGGTTGTGCCACAGATAACTGCAAGCATAGGACCTTCTGCAGGTGGCGCAGTGTACTCACCAGCAATGACGGACTTTGTCATAATGGTTGATAAGTTAGCTACAATGTTTGTTACAGGACCTGAAGTTGTTAAAACAGTCCTCGGTGAAGAAGTGTCATTTGATGAGCTTGGGGGTGCAATGTCACACGGAAAAAATAGTGGTGTCGCACACTTTGTTGCAAAAAATGAATACCAATGTATGGACCATGTCAAAACACTCTTGTCTTATATCCCACAAAACAATACAGAAGAACCTCCTGTTGTACCAACTGATGACGATCCAAATAGACTTGATAATAATCTGATAAACATACTGCCGGAAAATCTACTACAGCCGTACGACATGAAAGAAATAATTCATTCTGTTTTGGACAACCATGTATTTTTTGAGGTACATGAACTATTTGCAACAAATATTATAGTTGGATTTGGTAGAATGAATGGCAGAACAGTTGGTATTGTTGCAAACCAACCAATGGTACTTGCAGGAGCTTTGGATATTGATTCATCTAACAAAGCAGCAAGATTCATCAGGTTTTGTGACTGCTACAACATACCAATTGTTTCTTTTGTAGACACCCCGGGATACATGCCGGGAACCCAACAAGAACATGGTGGCATAATTAGGCATGGAAGTAAGCTTTTGTATGCATATTGTGAAGCTACGATTCCAAAGATAACTGTAATCATAGGCAAGGCTTATGGTGGTGCCTACATAGCTATGGGTAGCAAAAATCTACGAACCGATATAAACTATGCATGGCCAACTGCTCAGATTGCGGTCCTTGGTTCTGAGGCCGCAGTAAAAATAATGAACAGAAAGGAAATTGCACAGGCAAAAGATCCTGAAGCACTAAAAAAACAGCTTGTAGATAATTTTACAGAAAAATTTGCCAATCCATACGTCGCAGCATCATATGGAACAGTTGATTCTGTAATAGATCCTGCTGAAACAAGACCAATGATAATTAAAGCATTAGAATTTCTTGCTAACAAACGAGAAAAAAGACTTCCACGAAAACATGGAAACATCAATCTGTGATTTGATACGATTGAAAAAATTCTGATAGCAAATAGAGGAGAGATTGCTATACGTGTAATCAAAGCGTGCAAAACTTATGGCTTAAAATCCGTTGCAGTATATTCTGATGAAGATGTAAATTCACGTCACACCAAGTTGGCATCAGAAGCATATCACATCGGACCAGCTCCACCATCACAAAGTTATCTTAACATGGAAAAAATAATTGAAGTTGCACTAAGTTCAGGAGCAGACGCAATTCATCCTGGGTATGGATTTCTTTCAGAAAATGCTGATTTTGCAGATCTTTGTGAAAAGAAAAAACTGAACTTCATTGGTCCAAATGGCAAATCGATGAGACTTTGTGGTGACAAAATGTTATGTAAAGATGCAATGATAAAAGCCAAAGTGCCCACTGTACCAGGAAGTCCCGGTATAGTAGAAGATGTGGAAAAAGCACTTGATATTGCTCGCCAAATAGGATATCCTGTTTTACTCAAATCTGTTTTTGGTGGTGGAGGAAGAGGAATCAGATTAGTAAATAATGAAAAGGAGCTAAGAGCGGCTTTTGAAATCGCATCTAGTGAATCAAAAGCAGCATTTGGCAAATCTGCACTCTTGGTGGAAAAATTTCTTCCAAAAATACGGCACATAGAATATCAATTCTTTAGAGATAAGCACGGAAATACTGTACACACATTTGAAAGAGAATGCTCTATTCAAAGAAGACACCAGAAGCTCATCGAGATGTCTCCATCTCCAGTAGTTGATCAAAAGACCCGTGATGAAGTTGGAGAGATTGTAGTAAATGCAGCTGTTGCAGTTGATTACACTAATGCTGGAACTGCTGAATTTCTAAGATTAGATGATGGAACATTTTATTTTATAGAAATTAACGCACGACTTCAAGTAGAACATCCTGTAACAGAGCTTGTTACAGGCCTTGATCTTGTAAAATTACAGATAGATATTGCAAATGGAAAAGAAATTCCATTTAAACAAAAAGATTTGAAATTAAAAGGATGTGCAATAGAATGTAGAATAAATGCAGAAGATACATTTCTTGATTTTGCACCATCCACAGGACCTGTACCAGACGTTAACATTCCATCTGGTCCTGGTGTACGAGTTGATACATATCTTTACCCAGGTTGTACCGTATCTCCATACTACGATTCTCTTATGGCAAAGCTCATCACGTGGGGAGAAACTTTTGAAGAGTCCAGACAAAGAATGCTATTAGCACTTTCTGACTTTTACATAGAAGGTGTTGAGACATCCATCCCATTATACAAAACAATTCTTGCTAGTAACGAATTTATCAAAGGAGATCTGTCCACAAACTTTCTTGATCGATTCAAGATATTGGATAGATTACATGATGATATAAAAAATGAAATCCTACACAACTCGGACGCAGCTCTTGCAGCAGCAGTGATACATTCAGAATTTCTCAAAAGCAGGGTTAAGCCACATATTAGCCACGGTATACGTTGGAAGAGCCAGCTGGATGGGGCATAAAAAATGGAATTCCGAATAGAAAATCTTGGACAAAAGTTCGACGCCGAGCTTGTCCAAAATCTTGGTAATTCTGAATATTTAATAAAAATTCAAGGAAAAGAACGAAACCTCAAGATCCTCAACATGACTTCTGATAAGGTAGAGTTCATGCTTGATAATACGTACCACACTGCAAAATACCTTGATAACAACACAGCCAAGATGACATTAGTAATAGACAGCGTTCAAATAACATTTGACAAGCACACAGATTTAGATAAAATAGTATACAAAAATTCTGGGGCTGAAGATAAAGGAGAATCCCAGGTAAACTTGCGAAGCCAGATTCCTGGAAGAGTTGTATCAATAAATGCAACAGTAGGAGACAAGGTCACAAAAGGAGATGTGCTGTGCGTATTAGAATCAATGAAGATGCAAGTTTACATCAAATCACATAAAGATGGTGTCATAAAAGCTATAAAAATAAAACAAGGTGCCTCAGTAGCAAAAAATGACGTTCTTATGGAAATAGAATAAAAAAGGAAATTAATTTCCTTTTTTGAGAAAGTCAATTATTTCTTGGTAGTTTGGTTCTATCAAGGGATTGTCAGAAATCCACTTGTATGCTACTTTGCCATTTTCATCAACAATAAAGACTGAACGTTTGGCTGCATCATATCCTTTCACATGCAAGAGATCTGGCATTAATACATCATAGTCACGTATGGTTTGACTTTTGTAGTCACCAAGTATTGGGAAATTTAGATGATGTGCTTCTGCAAAAGCCTTATTTGCAAATGGCCCATCGTTACTTATTCCAATAACTTGCGCGCCTAGTTTTGATATCTGGTCCCAAGAGTCTCGAAAAGTACACATTTCTTTTGTGCACACAGGTGAGCTTGCTGCTACAAAAAATGACAGTACAACCTTTTTCCCTTTAAACTCATCAAGACTTCGCATCTTCAAATCTATGTCTACCAAGGTGAAACTTGGAGCCTTATCTCCTACGTTTACTACCATGGTAAGGGGGTTTGTAGCTGTCATATATCAATCATTAAGATTTTCTGCAACTACGTATCAATAAATAGTGGTCTTATGTAGTGTGTATATGCCAAGCATGAAATGCACATCATGTGGAATTGGATTCTTTTCTCCAACAGGTTCTGAGAAATGTTCTCGATGTATGGAAAAAGATTCGCATGAAATGGAGCACAGTCACGACTCGTGTGGCTGTGGGCATTCACACCATTAAATTCATTTTAGTCAAATATTTGCTAGAACCAATCGATAGTAATATAGAAAAATTTTAAGTCTTGAAAAACTTGATTTTAAAGTAAAATGATCGAGAAAGGTGCATAGCTTTTTATACTCTCCGGTTGGCTTTTTAGCTACTTTGGTTGGAGAGGTAGCTAGCAGTTTTAGCCCTGTTCTGTTAATGTTTGGATTTGCAATTGTAGCAACAGCACCTGCCCTTATACTATCTAGAATGATTGCTCCAAGACGAAGAAGTAACCCTGTCAAGTTTCTGCCCATGGAATGTGGTCAAGTACCAAGCGGTGAGGGCAGAACACACTTCATGATGCAATATTATGCATATGTTTTGATGTTTGTTGTTTTTGATGTTATGTCAATTTTTCTGTATGCATGGGGAAGTACTCTATTAAACTTGCCAAAATCAGCAACACTTCCAATCATCGCATTTTTAGGAATAATGTTTGCTTCATTTGCGTTTGCACTGTATCAATCAGGGAGGAGAAACATTTGGTAACTCTTAAATCAAATCTACAGTATACTGAAGTCAGGGACAGAAATTGCTAAAAGAACTAATCACTCCACAATCGGCAGCAAATTCGGCAAATGTATTTTTAGGCAAGTTAGGAGAAATTCTCATAAGAGCAATTGACAAGCCGCTTGGTTATGCTCTCAACTGGAGCAGACTATGGTCACTTTGGCCAGTGCATATAGAGACTGCATGCTGTAGCTTAGAGTTTGGAGCTGCATCAGGTCCAAGATGGGATGTAGAACGATTTGGAATCATCGAAGCCTTTGGTTCTCTTAGACAGTGCGACTTGGTTGTAGTACAAGGAACCATTACCAGAAAAATGGCACCTCGACTCAGAATGGTATATGACCAAATGCCAGATCCAAAATATGTTATTGCTATGGGTGCATGTGCAATCACTGGAGGGCTATACTTTGACTCGTACAATGTGCTGCCAGGAATTGACGGAATAATTCCTGTAGATGTATATGTGCCAGGCTGTCCCCCTAGACCTGAAACTCTTATACAAGGATGCATGTTACTGCAAGAAAAAATTAAGAGAATGAAGGTTAGGTAGTAATGAGTTCTAAAAAAAAAACTAATGCTAAACCCAGTGAAACTGTAGAGGAAGAATCACATTTAGCAAAAGAAGAATCAAAACCAGATATTTCAACGAAAGAAGAGTCTGCTGTAGTTCCGGAACCAACTTTTGAAAAATCTATTGCAAGCAGGATTATCTCCAAGTTTGGTGCAAAGACAGTAATCGGTTTTATCAAACCAAATAGGATAAGAATAAACACCAAAAAGGAAGATATTTTGGATGTTGCGTCTTACATACGAGATGAACTAAATTTTGATCATGCCGAGTCTGTAAGTGGAGTTGACTATCCTGCATCAAAAGAAATTGAAGTTGTCTATCACTTGGGCTCATACTCAGACCCACAACTTGAAAAACAAATACTGACTTTGGCGACTAGACTACCAAGAGAGGACGTTCCAAATCCAGGAAACGACAGCACAAGGATGCCTTCTTTAAGAGACATATTCTACAGTGTAGAATTTCATGAAAGAGAGTGTTTTGAAATGCTTGGCGTATACTTTGAGGGACATCCAGACAACAGAAGACTACTTTTGCCAGAGGATTGGGCAGACATTCCACCACTAAGAAAGGACTTTAGGATAAAGGGAAAATAGTATGATAACACAACTACCACCAGGAATCCAACTTGAGAAAGTAGACGAACGAATCATGACCCTAAATGTTGGTCCACAACACCCTGGTTCTGGTCATATGCGACTTATTATCAAAGTTGACGGGGATTACATTGTTTCATGTGATCCAGATCCTGGATACGTGCACCGTGGAGAAGAAAAGATGACCGAATACAGAAATTACATCCAAAACATTCCACATCTTGAAAGGCCTGTAATACACGACTCTTGTAATATCTTGTATCCATATTGCCTTGCAGTTGAGGAACTTTTAGGAATTGAAGTACCAGAGCGGGCAAAATACATTCGTGTCATAGCATCTGAGCTGAACCGTTGTGTTTACACTTTGTACTGGCTTGCAATCTATGGAATCTTCTTGGGTCATTCTACTATGTTTATGTGGCCAATGGGCGACAGGGAGCTGTTTATAGATCTATTAGAAGATTTATCTGGAGCAAGAGTTACACATGCATACTTTGTTCCTGGCGGTGTAAGAAATGATATACCATCAAACTTTGAGGAAAAGTGTTTAAGACGAGTAAATTATTTTGAAAAAAGATTAAAAGAATATGAAGACATTTTCTACCAGAACCCCGTATTAAAACAGAGAACAGAAGGAACTGGAATATTATCAAGAATGGATGCAATAAGACTTGGAGTTACAGGTTCTGTTCTACGTTCGGCTGGCGTAGACTTTGATATAAGAAAGAAAGAGCCTTACGATGTTTATGAGAACCTAGATTTTCAGTCTCAGGTGCTCAAGGATGGAGATTCTTACGCAAGGTCGAGAGTACCATATCTTGACATGCTTGAAAGCTGTAGAATAATAAAAGATGCACTAAAGAAGATGCCAAAGTCTGGCTCCATAAGAACAAAGCTGAAACCAAACCCAAAGGGCGGAAACGATGAAGCATATCGCAGAGTGGAATCAGGACGAGGCTCACTTGGAATGTATGTTGTTTCTGATAATAAGACAGAACCATATCGTGTGAAGATAAGTGTAGGTTCTTTTAGAAATATGATTTGTATGCCATACTTGCTTAAAGGAGAAAAGCTTGGAAACATGCCAGCAGTTTACTGGAGTCTTAACTACTGGCCCGTAGAGGCTGATAGATAAGTGTCTACTATTGCACCAGAGTTTAGGTTAAGCAGGTTTATCGCATCTCTTACAGACCTTATCCTTTGGATTTTAGTTCTGTTTACACTAGTTGGTTTACCACTTATAATGATAATACTTTTTTATATCAAGCTTCCAGAAATCAACGGCGAGCTTCTTACACCATATCTTGCACTAACTTGGATGGCAGATCCATCACGTACCCTGCCAATTATAAAATCACTTTTGCATACAGACTTTTTCAGAATAGCTGCATTTCCTGGGTTTGGATTTGCGGCACTTATTGCCTCTGCCACCATATTCATAGAAAGAAAGTTTCTTGCAAAAATGCAGCTTCGAGTGGGACCACTTTATTGCGGTAAAGTAGAGGGAATCTTACAGTTGGTGAGCGATGGATTGAAACTGTTATCAAAAGAAATAATAATTCCTGCCAAGGCAGACAAGCCAATTTTCTGGGCAGCGCCTCTACTCTTTGTAGGAACTGCAGCTGCATTAGTCTCATTGATTCCTGTAGCACCGGGTTGGGTTGTTGCAGACATTGATGTAGGAATACTAGCAGTATTTGCAGTTATTGGCTTCTTTCCAATAATAACGGTGCTTTCATCTTGGGCATCAAACAGCAAGTTTCCTTTCATTGGAGGAATACGGGCGTTACACCAGATGATTTCATTTGAAATTCCATTAATATTGTCCCTTCTTGGAATAGTCATTTTAACCGGAACCTTAAACCTGACAGAAATTGTTGAGTCACAACAACATTACTGGTGGATTATTTTTATGCCAATTGGTGCAATTGTGTTTTTCATCACGTTACTTGCGGAGCTAGAAAGGATCCCATTTGATCTTCCAGAAGCGGAAAGCGAAATTGTTGCTGGCTGGTTAACAGAATTCTCAGGTATGATGTATGGACTCGTCCAGCTTGGATCCTATGTAAAATTATATGCCTTCGCTGCCTTATTCACAATTTTATTTTTAGGCGGTTGGAGTGGACCAATGGTTTGGCCTCCATTCCCACAGGAAATAATCACAGAGGGAATAAAATTAGGACCAATAACAGCAAAGATCCCAGGTCTTCCGTTGCTTGATCAGGAGATGTTAAACGCTACTTTGTGGTTTGTAATTAAAACTGTTGGAGTCATAATGGTGATACTGCTTCCAAGAGGAGTATTCCCAAGGATCAGAATAGATCTTCTTTTGCACACAGGTTGGTACAAGCTGATAGGGCTTGCATTCGTTAACATCTTTATAGCTCTAGCTTTGCTATATGCAGGTGTCTTGGGCCCGGGAGGATTGATACAATGAGTACTGTGGGTGGAATAATACGGGCTCTTAATTCAGGTGTAAAGCATCTTGCAATTAAACGATTTACACTACGTTATCCAGAACAAAAATTGAAATTTGTAGGGGATGGCTTTCAATTCGATCCTCAAACGGGAGTAGGAATTGCTGGCCTAAAGGGGCGACACATATTGTTCCATGATAAATGCACCGGTTGCCAGCTTTGTGCTATCGCGTGCGAAGGGATTGCAGAAGCCATAGCTATGGTAAAGGTAAATGAAACCTGGAAACACAACAAGAAAGCAATAATGCCACAGATTGACTATGGTAAGTGCGTATTCTGCGGATTATGTGTAGATGCATGCCCGTTTTATGCTCTATACATGACAAACGACTACGAGCTTTCTTCATTTACCAAAGAAGCGTTGATCTACACACCGGGTCAGCTTGCTGTAAAACCAAGCGTTGCACAAGATGTAGAAATAAAGATTGACGACCGGGGTGCAACACATGGTTGATGCAACATTTTTAGCGGTTTCTGTTTTAACGATTGGTTCTGCAATCGCCGCGCTTGAAATTCGTTCAATGATTTATGGATCAATAGCTCTGATGATCACACTTGCAGGTGTTGCAGGGTTTTTCTTGCTTTTAGATGCACCATTTGTTGCAATGTTTCAAATTTCAGTCTATGTTGGCTCAATTGCAGTACTTATACTGTTTACTGTTATGTTAGTAAGGCGTGAACTTATCTTCAACAAAATTGAGGATCCACGCAGAAGATACGCTGGCATAGGTTTGATGATTATTACAATGCTTGGAATTGGAACAATAATTTTAGGTTCTGGACTAAAGACAATGGAAGTCAATGCTCCACCAGTTGATTTTAGGGAAATAGGAGAGGACTTTCTAACATATTATTCACCAGCACTTGTTGTAATGGCACTTATTTTAGCATCTGCAGTAATTGGTGCGCTGGTATTGGCAAGAAGGGAGGATGTTACCGCTGGCCAACGAGCTGATTGATTTTGTAATCATTTCGGTGGCACTTTTGGCCATCGGGATATATGGTCTAGCTGTAAAAAGAAATGCAATAAGAATGCTTTTTGCAATAGAAATGATAGTAAATGCAGCAAACCTTAATCTGGTAGCCTTTGCCAGATTTATACCAAATAGCCAAGGCCAGACACTCGCGCTGTTTTCAATAGCAATTGCAGCTGCAGAGGTTGCAGTGGGACTTGCATTGATTATAGTCGCATATAGGATGTACAAGAACATCGATATTGCGGACTTTAGGAGTCTGAAAGGGTAGTGCAATACGTGTTATTGCAGGCGGTCTTTTTACCGCTGTTACTGTCACCTGTAGCCTATTTCCTTGGTAGAAAATTAGGACCAAACGCAGCAACTTGGTTTACGTTTGCATTGCTGCTTTACTGTACTGTCATATTGATTGCTCCAGTATTTTCAGGAACATACGAGGAGCACTATCCATGGACTCAACTGTTTGGCGAGTTTGGATTCTTACTTGATGGACTTGCATCACCTTTTGCAATCATAATTTATGTTCTATCCACAGTGCTTGCCTTGTACTCAAAACCGTACATGGTTGCAAAGATAACAGAACAGTTTGAGGAAAGGATGCATAAACAAAAACAGCTGATCGGTAATGGTCCATCAACTGCAATGATAGAATCCTCATCACTCAAAGGATATCTGAATAATCAGATCGGAGTCTACTTTGCACTATATCTCGTCTTTGCAATGGGAATGCTTGGAACTGTTCTTGCAACCAATCTAATAGAATTTTATGTCTTCTTTGAAGTAATGCTCATTCCGGCTTTCTTTTTAATCGCATTTTATGGATATGGCGCAAGAATAAGAATTGCACTTTTATTCTTTTTTTGGACTCATGCTGGTGCAGTTGTTCTGCTTTTGGGATTCCTTGCTATTGGACTTAATGTTGGGAGCTTTGACTTTTCAGACATAAAAGAAGAAGGTATTCCACCTAACATTCTTACATTTGCCGCTGTTGCAATAATTATCGGTCTTGGGGTAAAGCTTGCCGCATTTATCTACCATATATGGTTGCCTTATGCACACGCAGAGGCTCCTACACCAATTAGTGCACTCTTATCGCCAGCAATGATTGGAATTGGAGCATACGGGCTTTTCAGATTGTTAGTTATGCTTATGCCAGGACAATATGAACACTTTGCTCTTTTTCTAAACTTGTGGGGATTAGCTACAATGTTCTATGGTGGCGCAATGGCATTAATGCAAGATGATATCAAGAGATTATTTGCATATTCTAGCATAAGTCAGATGGGCTATCTACTTTTTGGAATAGGTTCTTCTTCAGCACTTGGATTTTCTGGAGCTGAAATGATGTATGTTTCACACGGTCTTGGTAAAGGTCTGCTTTTCATGATGGCAGGAGCTATCATACTGCAAGTTGGCACAAGAAGCATGACAAAGCTTGGTGGACTTGCAGGAAAGATGCCAATTACTGCAGTGTGCGCAATGATTGGAGCTCTTACCATAATGGGTGTTCCACCAACAAGTGGATTCATGGGAGAATGGACACTATTTTATGGTGCACTGCAAACTGCAGTGGAAGAAGGTTCTACAATAAGGATGATTACATTTGGTCTAGGACTTGTATCTACGGTTATTACCATGGCCTACATTTTATGGATGATAAAAAGAGTATTCTTTGGAAAACTTCCAGAAAATCTTTCAAACACAAAAGAAGCAAGCTGGTACATCACTGCACCGATGATGGTACTAGCTGGATTTTCCATAGTAGTTGGAATCTATCCTGACATTTTCTTTAGCCAGATAATTCCTTTCATGAACGGAGTTATGGGGGTTTAGTTATGGCAGTTGAAGTACTTGGATTTAGTTTAGAGGCAGGTGGACTAAATGTGTGGGCGATCTGGATTCTACCATTCATTGCAGCACTGATAATTCCAGGTGTTGCCAAGTTCTCAAAACGAGGAACAAATTGGGTCGCTGTGGGTTTTGCATTGATGAGCGCAATCTCTGCAGCAACGCTTTTGCCAGCTGCACTTGAAGGTCATGAAATTCATGATCAAGTACCATGGATCTCATCAATTGGTCTAAAAGCTGGAATCCTAGCCGACCCACTTGCAGTTTTGATGGCAAATGTAGTTGGATGGATTTCATTTTTGATCATGGTGTACAGCACAGGCTACATGAAAGGAGATCCAAACATTACAAGATTCTGGTTCTGGATGACGTTCTTTGTTGGTTCTATGCAACTAATTGTTCTCTCAGACAATTTTCTGCAGCTCTTCTTTGGATGGGAAGGAGTTGGACTTGCTTCTTACGCTTTGATAGGCTTTTGGTACAGCGACAAAAAGAAAGATCATGTCGGAACTGAAGGTCATACAGCTCTTGGTGTATTACAGTACTATTCACCAACACATGCGGCGATAAAGGCATTCATCATGACAAAGGTAGGCGATATAATGATGCTTGCGGGAATGTTTTTGATTTTTGCATTTGCAGGAACTTTTGGATTTAGAGAGTTAACCGAAAACACAGGGTGGGCTACTTCCATGTCTGCACAGGGTTTGTTAGTTCCTGCGGCTGTATTGCTTTTTGGCGGAGCAATAGGAAAATCTGCACAATTTCCACTAAACGAGTGGTTGCTTGAAGCTATGACAGGTCCAACTGCAGTCTCTGCTTTGATCCATGCAGCTACAATGGTAAAAGCCGGAGTCTTTTTGGTTGCAAGACTTGGTCCACTATTTTTTGCACTAGCTGCAGTTGGAATTACGATGGATCAATTCTTTGAGATAATTGCATGGGTTGGTGCAATTACAGCCCTTTTGCTTGCAACACAGGGAATGGTTTCTCCTGAGATCAAAAAAGTCCTTGCATATTCAACAGGCTCATCGATTGGATATATGATGATGTCTCTTGGGATAGCTGGACTTTCAGAACAATTTGTTGATGGCTATACTGCTGGATTCTTCTACTTGATATCTCACGCAATGTTTAAGGCTTCGTTGTTTATGGCAGCAGGATCATTGTTGCACGTTGTTGGTTCTAGATTCATGACTGACATGGGAGGATTGAGAAAACACATGAGAAAGACATACGCCTTCATGTGGGCTGCAGGACTTGGCCTTATGGGCGCTCCATTTATCACTACAGGATTCTGGAGTAAAGACGCAATATTTGCAGCTGTCTATGAATCTGGAAACACTTGGGCAATGCCACTATTTGCAATGGCACTCATTACTGCGATTATAACCGCATTTTACGCTACGAGGATGATTGGCATGGTCTTCTTTGGAAATAAGAGTAAGCACATAGAAAAAATGGAAAAGGAAGGTCATCACATTCACGAAGCGAGTGCATCAATGTGGGTGCCGTACGGAATACTTGCAACACTAACCATAGGAATTGGTGTCATTGGTTTATCAGCAGAACAAGGGATACATGAACTTTTTACGGAATATCTAGATAATTCATTTGGAATTCAATCAGGACATGAAAATGTATCTGTAGAATCAGAATCAGTTCTTGGAGGATTTTTGACTGGTGTGAATCCAATTGCACTCATGGCATCGCTTATAGCATTTGCAGTTGGATTTGGGCTTGGATACATTTTCTATATTGGGAGATTTGTAGATCCGGTGAAATTCGTAAATTCTAATTTATTCTTCTATGCAATACACAAATTCTTTCTAAACAGATGGTACCTGAATTCTATAATCTATTGGGGTTTTGTAACTGCACCATTATACTTTGCAAGGGGAATCTGGAGATACTTTGAAAGCACGGTAATAGATGGTATGAATCGTGGTTCAGAAAAAGCAGTAAGTTGGAGTGCTAAAGTTATACAGGGAACCCAAACCGGCATCTCACAATCATACCTGTATGTGTTTGGAGCAGGCATACTCTTTGTAGTGCTACTTTTGCTAATTTAGGAGAAAAAGATGATAGACTTTACTTCAACACCAATCATCATAACTGTAATACTTGGAACAGTCGGTGTAATACTTCCTGTAATTAACGTTATACGAAAAGAACACGGTTCATCCTCATTTTATGGTGCAATAGCATTTGGAGCTTTGATTGCAGCTATTGGATTTGTTGCATATCAAATCCTATCAAAAAATGTTATGCCAGCTGCCATATTTTCAGAAAATGTTTTAGTTGACGATATGTTTGGCTCATTCTTTGCAATAGCCATGCTTATTGTTGCCATAATTACAACTGTGGGATCGTTTAACTACATGCGGAATAAGGCACATCCTGCTGTATACTATTCTTTGATTCTTCTTGCGTCTATCGGAATGGTGCTTATTGCATACTCTACAGATTTGGTAATGCTATTGGTAGCATGGGAGCTTATGAGCATTCCAACTTATGTCCTTGCAGGATTTATGAAAAAGGATCCATCATCAAATGAGGCTGCACTCAAATACTTTTTGTTTGGTGCTCTGTCATCCGCAATTATAATCTATGGCATTTCAATTGCATATGGACTTACTGGTTCTACTAACATTGCAGAAGTAATTTCAGGATTCTCAAAGCTTGGTCCAGATATGATGCCACTCGCTCTTCTTGCAGTTGGTATGTTCATTGCTGGTTTTGGATTTAAGATGGGTCTTGTACCATTTCATATGTGGCTTCCAGATGCTTATGAAGGAGCTCCACCTACAATCTCAGCACTATTAGCTGCGGGCACAAAAAAAGCAGGCTTTGCTGCAGCCTTGCGTGTAATTGTGATGGGAACTGCAGCACTTGATATGGAATGGACATTTGCACTTGGGTTAATTGCTATAATGACAATGACTGTTGGAAACTTGGCTGCAATAATGCAAAAGAACCTTACTAGAATGCTTGCATATTCAAGCATCGGTCACGCAGGATACATTCTGATCGGTTTAAGCATTGCTCCATTTTCACAAATTGGGATTCAAGCCTCACTTTTCCATATACTAAATCATGCAGTGATGAAAGGAGCAGCCTTCATTGCTGCGGCAGGAATCATTACAACTTTGGCAGTATCGCATCTTGACAAGATACGTGGTCTAGGAAAGCGCATGCCAATTACATCGATTGGTTTAGTAGTATCGCTTCTTGCACTCGCTGGAGTTCCACCTCTTAATGGATTTTGGAGCAAATTGATGTTGTTTGGTTCAGCGATTGATGCAGGCTCTGTTGTATCATGGGCTCCATATCTTGCAATAGCAGGAGTTCTAAATAGCGCCCTCTCCCTTGCTTACTATGGTTGGATAATACGAAAGATGTACTTTGAAGAAGGTGAGTCTGAGAAGAGAGTAAAAGAACCCAAGTCAATAATTGCTGTTATGATATTTTCAATAATATTCATGGTAGGGATAGGAGTTTATCCTGATCCAATAATCCAGTTTGCTAAAGATGCTGCTCCAAATCTTACGATGCTTTCTACTGTACCTTGAACATAGTAAGATCTAAGAGATTTTCAAGATGAGACTTGGCTGGACATTCTTTTATCTTTCGCAGACCAGACTTTGACTTTAGGGAATAGTCTTTTAGCAAGTAATCCATGTGGTTAAAAACGTCACGTGGATCTGAACTCTTTTTTATCAAAACGTTGAACAATTTATCTTCATTATTCCAGTCCTGTAGGTCATCATGGATCTGATAAGCAATTCCGACATTCTTTCCATATTCAGCAAGTGCCAGTATCTGATCTTCAGTTCCACCACCAAAAATGGCACCAATTTTTGATGCTGCTTCAAATGCTGTAGCAGTCTTGTACTCTATCACTTTAAGATAGTCGTCAAATGTTACATCCTCACTTGATTCCAGTCTTGTTTCAATCATCTCGCCATCACTCATCATCATAGCAGTAGTGGCAAGATCGTTTGCAATTCTTGGATTGTTAAGCCTTGATGATATGTTTAGAATTAAACCAAGTACAAAGTCGCCGGTTAGAATGCTTGTATTATAGCCATATTTGATATGAAATGGATCTTTCCTCCTCCTCAAAGTTTCATTATCTATTATGTCATCATGTATTACCGACTCTGTATGCAATAACTCAACTGCACATGCTGCAGCATATGCATTTTCATCACAGGTTCCAACACTTTCTGCAGACAATAACAGGATAAGTGGTCTGATTCTTTTTCCGCCATCAAGTGCATATTGTAAGGGTTCAACGAACTCAGATGCTGAATAAAGCTCGAGTTCGGATTTTAGTGCAGCGTTTATTTTGTCAAGATATTGCTTGTAGTCTTTTATTAGAGGATTTATTTCGAAATTTTTTCTATCCACAAACCTGCACTATAGAGCTTAATTTTCTGTTACAATATTAATGCTTTTGTAGTGCTCCAGCCGGGATTTTCATCATATAGAATTTGAACCCGGGATCCCCGGCTTGAAAGGCCGATATGCTTGACCGGTCTACACCACTGGAGCCCGAACTGCATCCTGTTTTTTGTCCATAAAATCCTTTTGAAGTGATTCAAAAGATTTTTTTATTGGCTGAATTTCATTAATCGCATGAATTCGCTTGTCAAAAGAATAGATGAATTAATTGAGAAGCAAAGTTTGTTAAAACATCAATTCTATCTGATGTGGACGGAAGGAAAGTTAACTCTTGATTCACTTAACGGTTACTCTAAAGAATACTTTCAGCTAGTAAAGGCCATTCCATCTTTTGTAGGAACAATAATGGAACAAAGTCCAGATGCTGTTAAAAATGAAATTGCATCAAATCAAAAAGAAGAAGCTGAGCATATCAAACCTTGGATGAAGTTTGCTGGAGCCCTAGGTGTTTCACA
>JBBDNF010000056.1:0-2763 GCA_040877685.1 Nitrosopumilaceae archaeon | reverse complement strand
AGTTTTACGACAGACAGCATGTTTTCACGCACAAGAGGGGGGCGTTCTATTTTTATTGATTATCAATTATAAGATCCATAATCTATAGTATCAGGTATATGGATAACATCGCTGGATTAAAGAATCAAAATGGAACTATTACAGCATAAATGCAATTGCAAGTGTGATTGCCCTGTCCAAATCATGGCTGCCGGGATATCGATTTGTAGCAAATGCATGCAAAACCAGCACTTGGGAAGTAATGTAAAATGAAAGAGAAGAAAAAGCATTGTTTACATTTACATTGGGAAGGCGACAAACTGGTACAGGATGAGACAACTTGGGGATAATAAATTATGTCTAAAAAAGGAAAATTATTTTCACAAATAAGAAATAAAACCCTTGTATTAAAGAGG
This sequence comes from Nitrosopumilaceae archaeon, assembly GCA_040877685.1. Lineage (GTDB taxonomy): Archaea > Thermoproteota > Nitrososphaeria > Nitrososphaerales > Nitrosopumilaceae > JBBDNF01. The sequence continues at coordinate 2,368 of JBBDNF010000056.1, read as the reverse complement.
TAGATATGAAAGATATTAACAAAATTATGCCAAAGATACCAAATATGCGGTGGGGCGCTTTACTGAACAAATATCCTACAAATAACAAAGTACAACAAATGAACAAAATATTCCCACATAATGGAAAATGGCATACTGTTTTTGAAGAGGAGGATCAAGTATTTGTTGATGGAGTTCGTATCTGGAAAAAAGATATGAATGCCTGGACATGAGATGTGTCTGATTATTAAGTCATCAAATAATGATAATGTCGCTTTACTCTGAGGCAATAAAGATACAAGAAAAATTAGCCAAAAGAGTAATCATAAAAGATGCAGTATCCAAGATCAAAAACATATGTGCCGTTGATGTCTCTTACAAAAAAGACACGGCATATTGCTCAGCTGTAGTCATGGACAGAAAATCCCTAAATCAACTAGAATTTGTCAACACAAAAATCAGTGTGAAACAGCCATACATTCCAGGCCTTTTGATGCTAAGGGAATCAGAACCAATATTGCATACCGTCAAAAAATTAAAGACTGATTTTCAGCTCTTGCTTGTGGATGGCCATGGGCAGCTACACCCACGAAGATGCGGGCTAGCTTGTTATCTTGGTATCACACTGGACATGCCTACTATCGGAGTAGCAAAGAGTCTTCTTTGTGGAAGTATTAAGGGAAGTGTTGTAAAACTTGACGGTACGATAGTAGGTGCAGTAATACAAAAGAAAGAAAAAAAGAAAATTTTTGTGAGCATTGGGCACAAAATTAGTCTAAAATCTGCAGTAAAAATAGTAGATGAGATGATACTTGATGATCAGTGGCTACCAGAACCTCTCAGAATTGCTGATGTTAATTCAAAGAATCAAAAATTGTTTGGCAATATCTAGTTGAAATCATCTAGAACACATAGTTTCACTTAATAGATTATCAACCAAATCTGGTTTGGCATTATCGGCACTTTAATTGTCTTATTCGGTCTTGGCTCAAAAAATTCTAATCGCCTATATAATTTCATAAAATTCTTCGAGCAGAAAGATAACCAATGGGAAGCTAAACAATATTGTTCTAAGTTGAAATAAGATTCAATTTGTTCTAAAAATCAGATATAGAAACTTTAAACCAGCTATACTGTTGAGCCACGGTAAAATGGTTAACCCCTGATTCTAAGCCAAAACATGCTGTTTGTCGCAATGGTTAAGATCTGAAACTAAAATTATGATTAACTATTGACCTGTATCATACAACAGCATTCATCTAAAGTACAATTTGGACATTCTTCATTAGATTTACTTCTCTTACAATCCTTTGGGGAACACCCACAAATTGCACATTTCATTTGCATGTTAGTCTCTTCTCAACGGGTATTCTTTTTCCAGTCTTTTATACAAGTCCTCACTACAAATCCAAGGAAATTCAGGAATTCCTACAACCTTGATTCTGCTGTCTATAATAGTAGTAGGAACCGCTGTGATACCATAATTTTTCATTTTCGCCTTGGTCTCTTCGGTCATGTTGTTAATGTCATAAATTATCTGGTTACAGCCTTCACATTTGCCTATTTGAATATCATCAGTTACATGCCTACAGAGAGGACAGTTTGCAGAGAATATCTCAATGGTATGATGCGGTTTCATTGCTTTAGGATGTAACCTAGAATATTAAAGGTGATTCTATGAAAAGTCTCTTTCTTCATGGTTATGATCTTTCAATTAAAATAAAATTCAATTTAGGAATTTTGTTAATTAGAAGCGTATCGGAAGGGACCAAGAGCCATCTTGTGATTATTTTGTTCCGCGGTTATATCTATCCATAAAAGCATTAAGTTGAGATAAGGATTTTGCGTACGATTCCATCCACAAATGCATGTATTTATCATATGTATCAATGGTTGACTTGCGAATCTCAACATATGCCTTAGTAAATTCAGTTGATGCATCTATTTGTAGGAGTAGAAACTGTGTCCATGCTTTCCAATAATTGTCCCAGATCTTAAGCGTCTCTTTGTCAATTGGTATCTTGTCAAAAAACTCTTTTTCTGCCATGTAACAAGTTCCATAAACGTCATCTAGTGAATGTAGATATTTCACATACAGATCTGAGAATAATTGCATCTGTATTGGGATCTGAGCCTGCATTTTCCTGATAACCTCTGATGTGTTGCTCTTCATCATGTCACAAACAGATATTGAATCATAGTCCGCCTTTGATTTCGATTCTTTCCTTGCGGTCTTTACTGCCTTGGCAATTTTTTCTCGCGAAAGATTTTCAGTAACCTCGCTTTTTTCGAAAGATTCCTTTGCCATATCATACCAACACAGTTCTAAATGTTAAATGTGTCGTTAACGCATGATCAAGATTCTCAAAAACAGCCCAGAACCATTGAA
>JBBDNF010000055.1:0-2792 GCA_040877685.1 Nitrosopumilaceae archaeon | reverse complement strand
AAATTGCATAAACATCCATCACTTGATATTGTCAGCTCTGATGGTACAGAGCTTGCTGGAAAAAAAATTGTTTTGTGCGTCAGTGGTAGCGTTGCTGCCTACAAGTCAATTGAATTAGCTAGATTGTTAATGCGACATGGTGCAGACGTTACTTGTGTTGCAAGCAAAGCTGCAACTGATCTTATCAAGCCAAGCTACTTCAAGTGGGCAACAGGAAATGAAGTGATAACAAAACTGACTGGTGATCTTGAGCACATCAAGATTGCAGATTACAAAAACTCTGACTTGATTGTGGTTTACCCATGTACTGCAAACACACTTGGAAAGCTGGCACATGGAATTGACGATACGCCAATTGCTACTGTTTTAAGTGTGGGATTTGGCTCAAAAATACCCATTGCCATTGCGCTGGCTATGCACCAAGCAATGTATGAGAACGAAGCTATCAAAAGAAATATTGAGTTTCTCAAAAGAAAGGTCGATTTTATTGGTCCGCATATAATTGAGGGAAAGGCAAAAGCTGCTGAGCCTGAGGAAGTACTAGATTTTGTTCTCAAAAAGTTTGGTTCTTCTTCCAAATTACATGGTAAAAAAGTGCTTATCACTGCGGGACCAACAATTGAGTACATCGATCCTGTACGGGTCATAACAAATCAGAGCACCGGCAAGACCGGAGTCTTGCTTGCTTCTGAGCTTGTTTCAGCTGGAGCTAAAGTTACTCTAATTTATGGTCCTGGAAAAGAACCACCTCCTAAAGGTGTCAAGCTTGTAAGAGTTGAAACTAGTAAAGAAATGCATGATGCTGTAAAGAAAGAAATGAAACAAAAATTTGATATTGTAATTTTAGCTGCGGCAGTCTCTGATTATACACCAGAGAAACCAAGTAAATCTAAAATCAAGAGTGTTCCTAATAAAATTCTGATAAAACTAAAACGTGCTCCAAAGATTATAGATATGATAAAAAAGATTCAGAAAGATGTTTTTCTTGTTGGATTCAAGGCAGAAACTAATACCTCTAGAGAGAAATTGATCAACGAAGCTAGAAAAAAGCTAAAAGAATCAAAAGCCGATCTAATAGTTGCAAACGACATAGGATTAAAGAAATACAAAGAAAATCTTGATTACAATAATGTGATTGTTGTGGATGCAAAAAAAATAATTCAAGCAGGATGGAAGAAAAAGTTGGAGATTGCTAGATTTATTCGTAAAGAAATAGAAAAAAGAATTTGATATACGCAGAAAGCAATTTTGGTTAGGTAAGATTGAGAGTATTAATTCTAAAATTATGAATGAATCTATGCCTATTTCTATGAATTATTTTGAAAAGAATTTGATTTAATCACTTTAGAGCAATCCTTGAATATGCTGTCAATCATAATTTCATGTGGCAAAAAAATGGATAATTCCTGTCATTATTCTTGCCTTTGCTATTCCTTTATTGATTTACAGCACTTCTAATCTTATAGTAAATCAAGGTAAAATCGACGTCTACAAACAACAATCCCTCCCATTATTTGAGGAAAGCTTTGGTCTGTCATTGCAAAACTGTGATCCTGATAAGAAGATGTCAGAAAAAGAACTTCAATGGTGTAAAGATGATATGAAATTTCAACTAGATGAATGTGATTTTTACGGAAATCCAGACTTTTGTAACGATCCTAGAATAGATAAAATCATGAATAAGAAATCTACCTCATATACAGAAACTTCTGATTTGCCAGAAGTAAAAAATCCTACTCAAGTAGATATGAAGACATACACAAACTCAGAGCATAATTTTTCTATTGATTACCCAGCTCATTGGAATACAAGAGAAGTATTGTATTTTCCTGAGGATATTGTAACATTTCAAGACGAAGATAAAACAAAATTTGGAATGCCAAATTTTATAGTAAAAAAAGACAATAATGAATTTGCAACGCATGTTGAATCTGCAAGAGCTTACAAGACTTCCCTAGATCAATTTGGTGTAGGACTTGGTAAAGTAACTATTGATTCAGAAAATAAGATGATCATCAATGACGTAGATACATATGAATTAAAATACAAAATAAAAATGCAAATTTCTGAAACGGTAAAACCTAATTATTGTGACGGTACTGTCTTCGTATTTGATACACCACAAAACAATCTAATTTTTGAATATGGAACATGCGATAATCCATCATACTATGATTTTGTACCGATATTCGAACGAATGGCACAATCGTTTAAGATAATTTCTTAAACTCTTTCCAACAAATCACACCACATCATACCGTTAGTCATTACCAACTTTTTAGGAACAAAAGGGGGGGACTGCCTTTTTACTCTTTGTCAGTAAACTCATTTGCAGTCTATAGAAGATAATGCGATCTAAATTATAATCAAGTCTTTTGTAAACTTGTGCATTACATCTGCTTTGTCTTTTACAATCACTGAATCTTCAATTCGTACTCCAAATTTTTTTGGAAGATAAATCCCAGGCTCTACTGTTATTGCCATGTTTTTTTCAAGATTTGCCTTACTCAAATGACTCAAGCATGGCAACTCATGAACCTCAAGTCCAATTCCATGACCAGTTGAGTGAATAAAGTACTTGCCGTATCCCTTCTTTTTTATTATATTTCTACAGGCATCATCTACAGATTTACAAGAAGCTTTAGGCTTTACGGCTTTCAGACCAGCTTTTTGTGACTCTTTAACAATCTCATAAACCTTTTTTGCTTTAGCTGAAACAGAACCGAGACCAAAGGTCCTTGTTGCATCAGAAACATATCCTTTGTATCTTAAAGTAAGATCTACTACAATCA
>JBBDNF010000054.1:0-2805 GCA_040877685.1 Nitrosopumilaceae archaeon | reverse complement strand
TTTGAGTTAGCAAGTTTTAGAATTTGTTTAGAAGATTTCTTGATTTTTGATATGGCTGATTTTACATTAACATCCACAACTTGGATCTGGCCGATACTGTAGGATTCATCTGCCTTCATGGTAAAGCCACCATGTTTTTTTGCTATCTTTGCAGCTTTTGAGGCAGCTGCAATTACAGATGGTTCCTCAATTACCATTGGAACGAGGTAGTCTTTACCATTAATCCTAAAGCTTGTTGCTATGCCAAGTGGAAATGATACCGTTCCTATGGCATTTTCAACCATTTTGTCTGCCTTATCAAATGAGATACCACCCTGACTTTTCAGAATTTTAATTTCTTGCCGTGAAAGACCACAAAACGATGCCACTGTGTTTATTCTTTCTTTTCTGGTCTTTTTATAAAAATTAGGGATGGATGAGTTTGCCAATTTATTTTACTATCCTGATGAGTTTATCGTCAGTCTTGTCTGGAAATCCTCTACCATCAGTATTTCCTGTAATAATGTAAAGATAACCGTCTGGTCCTTCATTAACATCTCTTATCCTTCCAACCCCACCCAATATGCTTTTTTCCGACGTTATAGTTCCATTTTCTATTGTTAATTGATACAAATTATTTCCGCGTAAAGAAGCCATGATTAGATCATTTCCAAGCTCAAGTTTATTAGAAGAATAAAACACGATTCCGGCTGGCTCTAAACTTGGATTATAACATATTAGCGCAGCTAGAAATTCTTCATTACCTAAACATTCCTGCTCTGGCCACCCAAAGTTTTGCCCTGCCTTTACAAGATTGATCTCGTCATTTTTTGCAGGGCCATGCTCTGTGATATACAAATCTCCTGATTTATCCCAAGCCATACCTTGTGGGTTTCTATGCCCAAATGAAAATACCGGAGAATCTTGAAATGGATTGTCTGAAGGTATGGTACCATCATCATTTAATCTCAAAATTTTGCCCGATAGGGATTGCAAATCTTGTGCTGAATGCTCATCTGTGGCGTCCCCAGTAGCAATGTATAGTTTTTCATCAGGACCAAATTTTATCACCCCGCCGTTATCAAATTCTGCACCTGGAATTTTATCCAAAATTACTACTGCATCTGCAAGCTTGTTTCCTGCTTCAGTTATTCTAATAACTTTGTTCCACAGCTTGCTGTCTTCAGCATATGTATAAAATACATAGAGATAGTGGTTGTTTGCAAAGTCTGGGTGCAAGGCGAGTCCAAGCAAACCACCATCAATCACATCAGCTACCCGTAAGTTTGCGAGTGGTTCTTCTAGTACAATATCTGAATCAATCACCCTTATCCTACCAACTTTTTCTGTGAAAAAAATCCTTGTATCTGAAAAATCCATAGCCCAAGGTTTCTGTAGGTTTGTTGCAATGACTTCTACAGATTTTGTTTTTGTTGCATTGGTAGTTGGTTCTGGGATCACAATTGGGTTTGAAGGCAAATTTACAATTAAAATAGAAGCTGCGATCGCAGCTATAATCCCCATTATCCTTATTTTTTTGTCCACACCTGAGACAACTTTTCAAATCTTATTAATTATTTCCAAAATCAGATAAAGCGTATATATCACCCCCAAACTTCTTTTCAGTTAGCGGGGTGGGGAAGCCAGACTACTTGGGCAAAGTCATCCCGGCGGGCTCATAATCAACGCTGATGAGATACCCGCAAATCAGTAGTTCAAATCTACTCCCCGCTATTTCTGTTTGAATATGTATGAAACCATTTTCGTGAATCATCAAATTCAATTTTTTTGTTTAGTTTTCCAATTCTTTGTATAGGTCTAGTCAAGTGTCTATGCGCAGAAAGCACTGGCACATAGAGTCGTTTTTCAATTTCACGTGGAATTTGCTGTAATATTTTGTGTGAAAATGTTTTCCCACACTTGACACATTCAAAACCTTGATTTTTGCCCTTTGACTTCATCCTTTTTTTGCATTGTTGGCAAGCTGGATTTACTGTCTTTTGGTTTTTTTGTAGCTCCAAGACTTCAAGAAATTCTACGTTCAGGATTCGTTGATGATTCTGTGAGGCTTTCCTTACGCCACCACCTACCTTTATCAAATCTCCTCTCATCAGCTTAGAAGCAATTTGGGTTATGCCCGTAGGCTTGTATACTGCACATTTGATTTTTTGACTATCTTTGGATATTGAAAAAATAACATGACCACCCAACTCGATTTTTGGTTCGTCAACAACCGTTCCAGTAACAGTTCCTGACGAAAATGGTTTCAAATTGAATACATCAAGCTCATTTTTTAGATGAGCCCCTGTACCTTGATTTGATCTAAACACCATGTAGCCATCAAATTTTTCTGTGGCTTGCACAAGTGATGCACCCTTAATCACAGAATCAAGATTCTCTCCACGAACACCAAAAAATACTGGATCTGGACCATGTGGCGCAATCAAAATTCTATCTTTTTCTTCATCATAGCTGTTAAACGTTCGCGGAAACGTTGCTTCCTGCATTTTCTTTACACTGTCTTTGAAAATTTCTCTTTTCTTTCCAAGGTTAGATTCATTTCTGTAGCTGATGAGCTCAAAAGTGTGATCATCAAAGGAGTATCCGATTGCCCCTATAGCCCCTACCAAACCTTGACCATTGCCAAGGTAAACAGATTCTAATCCATTTTGTAAAGCAAATTTTCTTGCCGCATTTCTACTTATCAACTGACACAGCGCAAGCTCTCCAAATTCAGAAAAATGTTTTGGGATTTTTTCCTGTTGGTAAAATACAAGGCCTGGGTTTGCTCCTTCGTTAATTGCAGAATATTTTTTGATAAATTCA
>JBBDNF010000053.1:0-2840 GCA_040877685.1 Nitrosopumilaceae archaeon | reverse complement strand
TCAATCGAAAAGTTTCTTATGGGCATTAGTAATTGAAAGAGTTAGGTGCCTGACGCGTCTTTGTCTTCAGACGATTTAATGAAATCAGTTATAATCTTGATGCAAGGAGGCGTTGGAGATACAATGCGGCTATATTCGATTCTACTTGTTCTTCGAAAAGAAGAACCACTCTCTCTTTCCGATCAGCAGTACCTGCAAGACCTTATAGAAAAACATCATGACAGGAAAAAGTCTGGATCCGCCAATGGATGAAATCATTATTGGCAAAACTATTTTCTAATCTCCAAAACGTTTTAAGATAGATTGATGAAATAATGGTGAGGTAGATTGAGTAGCGAATTTGTGAAGGTTGCGGAGACAAAAGATATACCACGTGGTGAGATGAGAGCAGTTGATCTAGCAAATGAAGGGGTCTGCATCATTAATGTAGACAATAATTTCTACGCTATGGGCAACGTCTGTACACACCAAGGAGGGCCGCTAAATGAGGGCATCCTTGATGGCTATGAGGTGGAATGTCCTTGGCATCTAGCAAAATTTGGTATAAGAACAGGGAATGTTTTAGCTCCTCCTGCAGAAAAATCAGTACTAGGTTATGACGTCAAGGTCGAAGGCAACAACATACTCATTAGGAAGCGAGAGTAGAATTTTTAATTAACTTTTTTATTTTTTCAAGCCGTATATTCTTCCACATACTTTACATTGCCAATAGCCAGAAACAACAGTCCATTTATGTTCGTGTTTTGCTACTTTTTCTATCTTCATCTATATTCATCCCCACAATCACCGATAGTAGAAAACAAATCCTGTGATCTTGAGGTAACTGATCTTATCTTTTCGTTGTCTTCTCTGTCTAAATTCAATGAAAACACTCTAGCATTATCTGACTTGTGCTCTGCTATGCCGAGTCTTACACCAATTATCACACCTGCAACGGCAGGCTTGTCTAAGATGATTTTTGTAGCAACATTTGCAATGCTGACATTGTGCTTTTTTGCGATATCATCAAGTACCGCAAGTAGTTCTTGAAATAGAATCCATCCACCCCAGGCATCAATCATGTTCTTGTATTTCTGCAAACTCAGTGTATCTAGTTGAGACCTTGTCGGTTCCGGCTTTCCTAGATATTTTTCAGACAAGAATCCTCCAAGAAGAGTACCATATGTGAGTAGTTTGATGCCATGTTTTTGGCAAAATGGAATCATCTTAACTTCAGGTCTCTGATCAATGATAGAATGTTGGACCTGGTTTGATACTAATTTGAATCCATTTTCTACCATGATTTCAATTCTTTTTGTATCAAAATTTGTCAGTCCAACATGTCTTATCTTTCCATCGTCACGAAGCTTTGATAGATGACGTAACGCATCAAGGTAGCTCGTATCGTTATAATCCCACCAGTGAAACTGGACCAGATCAATTGTTTTTACATTCATTCTGCGAATAGAGTTGTCGATGTGATATTCCACAATTGACCTTGTCATTGGGCCAGGATTTGGGACGAATTTTGTAAGAGCCTGCATCTTGGCCAGTTCGTCTTCGCCCTTTTTCTTTTCAAGTCTTCTTCGAAATTCACCAATGTATTCTTCAGCAGGTCCATAAATATCTGCCATGTCCCATGTGGTAAAAGCAGAATCATGATACGAGAACATCGCAGAAATGGCAGATTCTGGGTCGATTTGACCATGACCTCCCGCTACCTGCCACATGCCGTTTAGGATTCTGCAGATTTGCAAGTCAGGTGTTAACTGGTACGTTTTTTGGGATTGGGACATGTTTGATTATGATTTTCTGAAAACTTCACGTTATTTCTCCTTTTAATCTTCTTAACCTATTTCTAATTAGAAGAATTTAGTATTAGCCACAGATCAAAGATAAGACCCAGATCGATGTATTACATAGTGGAAAGGGATAAGACAATTACATTAAACAAGTTCAAAAAAATCTGTAAAAGATGCAAAACCGAATTTGATGATGAAAACGGTTACCCAGTATGCAACTATTGCCTCAAGTTGCTTGATAATTGGGAGTGAGAATTTGTCTCTCAAAGGGTTTGTTCCAATAAAGATCAACGAGCATCTTCGCCGTTATTTGAAAGAATCGTGGGAGGTACAGTTTGGCGAGGAATGCCCAATATGCGAAAGTAGAATTTTTAAGTTGAAATAAAATTCAATCTAAAAATCCATAGTTAAAATTTAACGGGGATGTAGACAAGCCGAGTTTTGTAGCCCATACGAAAATAATGGCTAAAGTAAACGGGAGGCCCACCCAAAATTAATGAAAAAATATTATATCTCCAATAGTCATTCAGCAACGATCTCCTTCTCAAATTCCTCAGTTTTTTCTTCAGACTCTGATTTCTTTTTTTTCTTTTTTGCCTTTAGTCTTTTTGTGACATCATCAATCACACCTTTAGTAAACTGGTCAAACTCTGCATCTGACATCTCATCAATTATCATGTCAACAGCTTTGTTTGGGTCAATCTCTTTACAACGTCTATCTGCCTCTGCGCAATATTGCTCGATGTATGTCTCTATCCATTTGTGTTCATCAAGTGAAATCCCAAGCTTCTCTAATCGCATTCTGAGCCTTTCACGCCAGCTATAAGACATATCTTACTGACCCAAACCTCCTTTTCTTTATGCTTGATGTTTTCATAATCTTTTCCGACTAATCAAAAAGCATTACTGAGTATATATAATGGGCATATATCGAACCAGACATGCCTCAAACTAAGCCAATGATAAATATCGTAAATGTTGTAGCCTCGGCATCTGTGGATCAGAGAATTGATCTCATTGAAATCACAAAAAAATTTCCCGATACAGAATATCACCCTG
>JBBDNF010000052.1:60806-73830 GCA_040877685.1 Nitrosopumilaceae archaeon | reverse complement strand
ACTTCTGCACAAAATCTATTGCTCGACAGCTGTTACGAGGCCTACTGCTAAACTCTATAACATTTTATACTGCATACAAACCTGTTTTTCGTGGGGCCCATAACTCAGCTTGGTAGAGTAACCGGCTCATAACCGGTGAGCCAAGGGATCGAAGCCCTTTGGGCCCACTTCCTTTTTAATTCTAGAATTCAAATTGTATTCAATAAAAAATTAATTGTTATAGCTGTTATGTTAGTGAAGCTACCGGATCTGAAAAACAAGATTGAGATCTTAGCTTAAAAATGCGATCCAGATTTTATCAGATCTGATAGTGACTAAACCTTATATAGCAAACTCTTATCACAAAATCCAATGGCTGACACACATCTTATAACAACACACAAGATGGGCGTTCCTTTTTTTGCAGCTATGATACTTTTGGCAATAACTGGTTTTGGAGTATTTGCAGTAGGCTTTGATCAGGGACATCTTTTTAGTATTGTTTTAGATCAGGAAGCATTTGGTGATCTTTACCTTCATGAGCTTACTCATGATATGAGACATGCAGCTGGCTTTCCGTGCCATTAGTTTTAAAATAAGTAACTACTGATTTTCATTGGGCCGCAATGAAGAATCAGAGTTATATCTGAAGTATGATGTAAAGGCATTTGTCTGAGCTGCCTATGCAGTTTTTCGTATGAGGTAAAAAGATTTGAGAAATTTGACACGAACAGCATCGCACCAAAACGTTACAGAGTATATATAAAGCCACTATATAAGGAACCAGACATGCCTCAAACAAAACCGATCGTTAGTATTGAGAATGTTGTAGCCTCGGCATCTGTGGATCAAAAAATCGATCTCAACGTTATCACACAAACTTTTCCAGATGTTGAGTATCACCCTGATCAGTTTCCAGGATTAGTCTTCAGACTTAAATCGCCAAAGACTGCAACATTGATTTTTAGTTCTGGCAAGATGGTTTGCACTGGAGCAAAATCTGAGGAACAAGCCATCAAGGCGGTAAGGAGCGTTGTGCAAAAGCTCCGAAAGGGAGGAATCAAAATAAAAAAGGATGCTGTAATAGTAATCCAAAACATAGTGGCGTCTGCAAGTCTTGGAGGGAGAATCCATTTAGAGCAGGCAGCCAGAACCCTACCAAGAAGTATGTATGAACCAGAGCAATTTCCTGGTCTGATACATAGGATGCTTGACCCAAAAACAGTAATCTTACTTTTTGCGTCAGGAAAGCTTGTTTGCACCGGTGCAAAAAAAGAATCTGAAGTATACAGAGCAGTACATAATTTGCACACACTGCTTGAGGAAAAAGAACTAATGATCTATGAAAGCTAACTCTGCAAGCCATTTTTTGGCTTCAGATTAGATCCATTTGTTTTTGATATTCTAAAAAGGTTGAGCAGAAATCAGGTTTCTTTTAGTATGGATGTAAGCGTAGTTATATTGGTAATTTCATATAGCCTGACATTTTCTTTTGCTAAAAGCTCACGCGCACCTTCAAATCTATTTATTATAGTAAAAGCATCTGTCACAACCACACCTGCACTTCTGAGTGCTTTTACGGCGTTTAATAGAGAAAGCCCCGTTGTTGCAACATCATCTACAAGTAGGGCTCTTGTACCATTTGCAATCTTACCTTCTATTACATTTTCAGTTCCGTACTCTTTTGGCTTTTGCCTTATGTATATGAGAGGTTTGACAATCTCAATGGCAAGCGCAGAGGCTATAACAAGTCCTGATGTGGGCACAGAAGCAATGCAATCAAAATTATCAAATCCAATCTTTTCTGATATCAAATTTTGAAGAGTCTTTATCATCTTTCGAAATTCGTGCGGAAAACTCGGGACTATCCTCAAGTCTATATAGTATGAGCTTTCTTTCCCACTCGAAAGCTTGAAATTCCCAACCTTTATCGCGCCATTTTGGTGTAAAAACGTTGCAAATTCTTTAACAAACTCCACAGCAAAATTAACTATGCAAGATTTATTTTAATTGTCCTATTCGTAGTCTTATGCCAGAAATTTGGCTTAGCTATGGCTCAGCAGATGTTGTGTTAGATATACTAGCAGAAAATCTTGACAAAAAAATAGAACCAAAGGGCACAAATCTAACAGATGCTGAAATTAGGGCTAAACTAGAACCACTAGATCTCACTAAGCCCACAGAGCTTGTTATTTTGGATCATTCCAAAGCCGTGCAAAAAGTAATTTCTATTTTATTTGAAAAATGTAATCAACATTCAATTCCAAAACCAAAACTTCTTGTAGATAAGGTTCACATACATATAATGAAAAACGCTTTATCAGATCCTACATTACAAATTTCAGACTTTGGTAGCGCAAATCTTTCAGATCCAAATCTAGTTTTTGTGGGAGAAATGGAGTTTGATGGTCTCTTTGGGTTTAATACTATATCAACAAAACTTGTTAGAAGATTTGGAAAGGAACACATGCTTTCTGCTTATGAAAAAAGAAAAGGTAACCTTCCAGCACCAGGAGAAGAGCTTGGAAACTTTGCAATAGCACAAAAATTCTCTGACTCATTTGAGATATCAGCAATTGAGATTGTCTCAAACTCTGCAGGGATAGTAGACTTAGCTTCTGGTCATCCATCATCCACATCATCCATATCAAAATCACTCCTTTCAATAGCTACAAACGAGGTAGAAAAACACCGCACTATGATAATTAGTACTGGTAAAGAAAGTAGCGGCGAGACACTTGGTAAATCTCTCAATTCTCTATGGAATTGTGCAGAAGCAATCAAAGAAGAAGGACTTGTAATTCTTCTAGCAGAATGCAAAGATGGAGTGGGTTCAGAAGCCATCCAACAATACATGGAAGGAAGAATGAGTCTGGACAGGCTAAAAAATCCTGCAAGATATGTAGATGGAATGGAAGACCTTTTGTTTTTGACCGAAGTTGCAAAAAAATTTCAGATAGGAATTGTCTCAATTTTACCAGAGTTTTACACAAAAGATAAGCTTGGCATGATTGCGTTTAGTGGAATAAAACACGCGATGGATTATATCTTAAAAACACAGGGAGCAAGGCAAAAGGTTGCCGTTGTGTCAGACGGCTCTCACGTGTTGTTAAGGTAAGATTGAAAACGGAAGCGGTGCACAGAGAACCGCAAGCCCAATAACCAAAACGAACATTTTTTTTCGCTTATTTGAAAGTGGAGAAATGTCATCCAATGGCCTTGCGTCTAGACTACGTGAGCTAAACATTAGTACAAAAAGTGCCATGATCCAATATCCAAGAGCTGCAAGTACACCTATGCTTGCATATGTCGCAATTTTGTGCCATTTTCTTCCAAAGGTTGCACGAGCCATATGTCCACCATCCAGTTGCCATGCTGGAAGAAGATTCAAAAATGTTATAAGAAATCCAAGCCATGCTGCAAACAATACAGGGGACATAATAACCTCGGTTCCCTCAATAGCCTTGCCTGCAATGATAAGCGTCGTGCTCATGATTATACTCGGACGTATCTCAAAAAGTTCTGATTGAGCAAAAAGTTCCTTAGCTTGGGCATCTGGTATGAGTGGAGAAAGATATGCTCCATATGTTGAAGCAACAATAGCTATAAGCAATCCTGCAATGGGTCCTGAGATTGCAATATCAAATAAAATGTCCCTGTTTATGGTAAAGCTGCGTGACATGATAAGAGCCCCAAACGTCGGAAGGCCAATGATGGGAATACCTGGAATAAAATAAGGCCAACTTGTCTTAACCTTATACCACTTTGAGGCTATGATATGTCCAAGCTCATGTATTCCAAGTATTCCAATCAAGGAAATTGTATATAGAATGGCTATTTCCAGTGGATTACCTATCTGAACTATGGAATTCGCAGCAATTGTTCTGTAATAACCATCAACCATTACCATGGCTATAGTTGCCACAAAAAGTAATTTTGGTATCCATGATCGTCTTAACTTGGGTGGACGGAACTTGATTACTAAAAGAAACACCCTTCCATCAATTCTTTCAAGCCTTCCAACCAGATTTTTGGATTCTAGTTTTTGTGCAATCTGGGCAAACTTTGACTTGAATTCATCCCCCTCTATCTCAAACTGAAGTGCATCAAGATTCTGATTAACACTTTTTATCTCAAAGACAGGTGAAATCATAGATACTATTTCTTCTTGTGTAGGTTCACTCACAGCTATGAGTCAATGGTTCTGTAAATTAATTCTTTTACTCGCTTAAAGTTAAATAATTGTCATATCCAGATAATTTGAATTGCAGGTTGCCCTAAGAGAGATTGGAGACTGTGTAATACGAAGATGTGATCCAAGTGACATCATTCCAGTGATGGAAATAAACATGAAGACACTTCCTGAACATTATTCTGATTACTTTTATGAAAGTTTACTGTCAGAGCTGCCAGAGGCATTTCTTGTAGCAGAAATTAACAGAAAGCTTGTAGGATACATAATGTGCAAGATAGAATACGGATTTTCAAATTTTAAAAAGCTTGGTTTTGTAAAAAAGGGTCATGTGGTTTCTGTAGCTGTGTTAGAGGAACACCGGAAAAAGGGTATTGGTAGAGGATTGGTTGAAGAAGCAATTGCTGGTGCCAAGATAAAAAAGGCCGATGAACTCTATCTAGAGGTTCGTTGTAGTAACAACGATGCAGTAAGACTTTATGAAAAAATTGGATTTACAATAAAGCAGAGACTAAAGGCTTACTATCGAGATGGTGAGGACGCTTACTTGATGCCAATCGAATTCTCATACTAGATTCAAATAAATAACTCTCAAAAAGACTCTGGTGCTATGATTAGACAACGTGTTGTAGGAATTTTGATCTTTGTTTTATGCATTGTTGGATTTTTTGTATACGCATATCTTTTGATGCTTTCTGAATGGAGTCCGGTTGTTTTACAACTTTCAGTGCTTATGGCGGTAGGAGGAATACTGGGAGTAATATCTTGGATTGGATACAATATGGCCACATCAAAACCATCTTCCTCATCTGCGGTGTCAGACGACAAAAAATAGCTATTTTGATATCTTTGAATCTATCACAGCTTGATAGAATCTTGGTCCTACCGGTCTGACTATCTTAGAACCAAGAATCTCAGATCTTACTTTAATTACTTTCAGAAAATGCTCTTTAGTAAGCCTAGCAACATCATTTTTTTTCTCCGCATGTATATGACAATAGTAGTGTATTATTGCATTTTTTTTTGAAGCCCTTATAGCGGAATCTAGAAACTCATCAGATCTTTCAGGTAGAAGCATTAGAATCCTATCACCTTTGTCTGAAAGCCTTTCTTCAATAATTTTTACTGCATCACCGCACAATGATTCTACTTTTCCTTTAAGCTTGTTGAGCTTTATGTTTTGCGTGCAAAGCTCTGCCGCATCAGGATTTATATCAATATTGTAAACTGTACACTTTTTCTTCTTTGCGGCTATGATAGAAAACATCCCAATTCCACCAAACATGTTGATGACAGTTTCATCATCTACAACAAGATCAGCAATTCTGTTTCTTTCAGTTGAAAGTCTTGGAGAAAAGAATGCCTTCCTTACATCAACTTTAAATCTACAACCATATTCCTTGTATTCAGTTTCAGTATTATCTTCTCCTGCAAGCAGCTCCAAATCACGTGTTCTAAAATTCCCTTCAACTGGAGAAGACTGATAAAAGATAGACTTTGCGGTTTTTATTCTTTGTAAGAGAATCTCTCCTATTGGTTTCTTCTTTGATACAAGCGAATCTGGTATTCTAATAATTATAATACTGCCAATTTGATCAAATGCTCCATATAGATCTGCAATCTCTTTTTCTGACAGTACTCCTACCACTGCTTCTTTTAGCATCCGCGTCAATTTCTATAGTAAAAGTGTCCTGACTGTTTTTGGTTCCTGTCAAGCCTGCTTCCAGTCTTATTTACCCTGGGTCTAAGGCTTGTTTCATCACGTCTGTAAGTGATGTCAAGAGACTTTAGAAATCTATTCATTCCCTCTGCCTTTGGCATAGGTGATGTACCATGTCCTTCCTTTCCAGGAATTCCTTCAAAAATTACTAGTGAATCAGAGATTAAATCCATAAGCTGAATATCATGGTCTATTATGACTGCAGACTTTGCATAAGAGCGTACAAACCTTTGGATCAATTTTGCAACTGTAATTCTGTCTTCTACATCTAAAAATGCCGAGGGTTCATCAAGGGCGTATAGATCTACTTTTTGTAAAAGACATGCAACAATAGCAACCTTTTGTAGTTCACCTCCCGATAAATTTTTGACAGATTTGTTGTAGAGCTTTTTTATTTTCAACGGTTCTATTATCTGTTCTTCTTCTATAGAGCCTTCAATAGCTGTACCATTTGCCTTTTCTAAAACTGAAACAACTTCTACATCATAATCGTTTGTTAGATATTGTGGCTTGTATGCTATCTTCACTTTAGTTTCAAGTATACCAGAATCAGGTCTTTCAACACCAGCGATCATCTTCATCATAGTTGTTTTTCCTAATGCATTTGCTCCAACAATTCCAAGCACTTCATTTTTTCGTACTCTGCCCGCATCAATTGAAACTGAAAAGGCAGGATATCTTTTTTGTAAATCTGGATACTCGATAATATTTTCAGCCATCACAAACTCATCTGTAGAAGTTGATGCATCAAATCTAAACGCGTTATCCCGGAATCTAACATTTTCATTTGGAAGGTAGCCATCCAAAAACACATTAATTCCAACTTTTGTTGACAAGATACCTGCAACAATACCATAAGCAGCAGGCTCACCATACAACACCTCAATAAAGTCACTTAGATAGTCCAGTACTGTTAAGTCGTGCTCAACTACCATTACGCTCTTTTCCAGTTTGGCGAGACCTTGGATCACTCTTGCAACTCCTATTCTCTGAAAGACATCATTGTAGGAGGAAGGTTCATCAAAAAAATAAAAATCTGTCTTCTTTGATGCAGCTACCGCAACAGCAAGTCTTTGTAGCTCTCCTCCACTGAGCTCTCCAACCCTATTTTCCATCGAGTTTTGCAGTCCTAACTCTCTTACAAGATCGGGCATAACATTTCGTTCATCATACTTTTCCAAAAGCTCTCCCGCTGTTCCAGTAAAGACCTTTGCCAAGTTGTAAACTTGCTGCGGTTTTATTGACGCTTTAATCTGACCATTTGAAATTTTTTCAAAATGTGATTTCAATTCAGTTCCATGAAAATATTTTAAAATATCACTCCACTCTGGGGGTGATGTATAATTTCCAAGATTTGGCTTTAGATTGCCAGACAGAATACTGATAATTGTACTTTTTCCCATGCCATTTCTGCCAAGTAGTCCCATTACCTGACCTTTTTTTGGCGTGGGAATCTTGTACAACCTGAAAGAATTCATTCCAAACTGATGGATCTTTTCCGTTCCAAGCTCCTCTGCTAGATTTATTATAGTTATTGCATCGAATGGACATACCTTTACACAGATGCCACAACCATTACACAGATTTTCATCAATTTGCGCTTTTCCAATTTCTTCATTCAGTACTATACAGTCTGCTCCAGACTTGTTTATTGGGCAATACTTGATGCATTCAAGACCACACTTTTTTGGCTGGCAGAGTTCCCTGTCTAGTACTGCAACTCTATGAGTCATGGTGTATACAGCCTTTTTCTTTAATTTATATCTCTATTCAAGTAAGCTTAATACAGAACATTCAAGAAAATAGGTCTCAAGCCGGCCATAGCGTTGGGGTCCGACCCGGTCCCATACCGAACCCGGAAGTCAAACCCAATGTCGCTGCTGTGTTACTAAGGTGCGAGAGCCCTTGGGAAGCAGTAGTGCTGGCACTTTTTAGTTTAAAGCAACGCTGTTAGGCGAAGCTTTCCATGCTACGTGCATTGCAATATTTTTGTCTACTCCACGTTTTGTGGCATCATATGGAAAACACTCAATGTATTCTGTTATCATCTGGCGTGTTTTTTCATCGATTTCTTCTACCTTAGCTACGTCTGTAAAAAGGTACGGTATTTCGTTGCAAGCAACAAGGTATCCTTCTTCACTTGGTGTTATTAAAAATGAAAGCTTAGACAGTCTAAAGCTTTTTTGCATACCATCTTCTATATGAGAGAAAGCCTAAAAAGTTGGCGATATGCGAGAAGACTCATGAATAGCTGCGCAGTTTGTGGTGAAAAATTCTCTGACGATATCAGATTTTTAAACCACATGATGGAAAAGCATGGCTTTAGAAATCCAAATAACTCTACACCTGACAGAAACAGTAGGGGCTATTAGCTATTAGAAAGAAATTCTGTCAATAGTCTAACACCGTATCCAGTAGCTCCTTTAGGATTGTAGCTTTTTTCTTTTGTACCCTGTTGAGTCCATGCAGTACCAGCAATGTCAAAGTGAACCCAGGGAACATTGTCTACGGAATGAGCTAAAAATGCCGCACCAGTTATTGTACCTGCACCTTTGCCACCCCCAGTATTTTTGATGTCAGCTACTTCAGATTTGATCATCTCCATATAATCATCATCTATAGGAAGTTGCCAGACTTGCTCACCTGTTTTTTCAGCGGCCTGTTTTATTTTTGAAATAAGTTTATCATCATTTCCTACAATTCCAGCCACGTTTGTACCTAGAGCCACAATGCATGCCCCAGTCAAAGTTGCAAAATCAATTATACATTTTGGAGAATAGTTTTTCTTACCGTATGCCAACGCATCTGCTAAAATCAATCTTCCCTCAGCATCTGTGTTAAGAATCTCTGCAGTTTTTCCGTTATAGAGCTTAATTATATCTCCTGGTCTGTATGCTTCGCCACCTGGCATATTTTCTACGGCTGGTATGATGCCAACCACATTCACAGGAAGCTTTAACGCAGAAATTGTTCTCATAATACCAAGAACGGCACAGCCTCCACATTTATCAAATTTCATCTCATCCATTTTCTCACTAGGTTTTATTGAAATGCCACCCGTGTCAAAAGTAACAGCCTTTCCTACCACAACTACTGGTCTTTCTCTTTGTTTTCCATTGTACTCTAGTATAATGAGCTTAGGCTCATTTTTACTACCGCTGCCTACTGCAGCTATTCCACCACATCCCTTTCGCCTTATCTCATTTTTTGACATGACAGTACACTTTAGCTTGTATTGGGAAGCAAGTGATTTTGCAATTTTTGCCAATTGTTCTGGTGGACAATCATTTGGAGGAAGATTTGCTATATCTCTTGTAAATATGACGCTTTGGCAAATCTTCCGTGTTCTTTTTATGACAGCTTCAATATTGCCAGAATGCTCAATTAAAATGGAAAGATCTGGGGATTTTTTGTTTTTTTCTTTTTTGTACTTATCAAACGAATAAAGTGCAAGCTCAGAACCTTCCACTATTGCCTTTATCGAAGGGATTACGTCCAACTCAAAGTCTGGTGGTATGAATATAGAGTATTCTGAAATTCCAAGCTCGCGTACTTTTTGTGCAATCTTCCCAGAAATCGTCCTAATTGTATCATGATTTACTTTTTTCTTCTCTCCCAATCCTGCAAGTAGAATCCTTTGTGCCGGAACTTTACTTTGAGTATGTATTATATTTAAAGTTCCTATCTTGCCCTCAGTTTCTTTGAGAGATTTTTTTAAGAGTCCACCAAGTTTAGAATCTATTTCATTCAAACCTGCAACGGATTTTGATCTTTCATAAACAAAAGTACACAAAACTGCAGTCTTTTTTTTGGTAGGGCTTAATTTTTCTGATTTTATCTTCATAATATTTCGCCTGTGTTTTTTGGTATATTAGAATCTATTTTAGCTTGATTTTTTCACTGTTTGAAAAGAGACTTTTTGACCTAAGAAAGACTGCCTTGGGTGTTTTGCAGCTTGCATCACATGATGCGCGTATCTCGTACTGGATAGATGGCTTGGTTTTGGAGTTAAGAATAGATGATATTAGAGGCAGAAGTGCTGCCCTTCCACCATACGCTGTTTTGCCATCTACAAACCAGAACATCTTTGTGGAATCATAACTGTCAAAGATCTCAGATTTTAACTTCATACCAAAATCTGTATAATGTCCAACAATCAGCAATTTTCCTCTTGCAAAAAAATCAACAATTTTTGCGAACTTGGCACAAAGGTAGCATTTGTCATCATATATTACCAATGGCACAAGGGTCTGCAGATCCACGCTTATCATTGGATTATCTCAAATTAAAATTTTCTGAAATAACTTTTTATTTGCTCTGAATGCGCTAAAAATCATGAATACACATAAGATTTTGAATATTCTCGAATTTTATACTTTGGAATAGATATGAGCCTCAACTACTATCATATTATAAAAAAAGTTAGGGAATCTCGTAAACTTGTCATTAAAGGAACTACGGCAGCTGGTTCTGGTCATCCAGGCGGTTCATTTTCTATGGCAGAAATTATGGGTTGCATTTTATTCAAATTCTTAAGATATGATCCAAAGAATCCACTTTGGGAAGATCGTGATAGGATGGTTTTATCAAAAGGACACGCCTCACCCGGGCTTTTTTCAAATCTTGCAGTTGCTGGATACTTTGACAAATCGGAAATTGAGACATTAAGAAAATTTGAAAGTAGATTACAAGGTCATCCTGATTTCAAGTGCCCCGGTGTGGAATTTTGTGGTGGTTCGTTAGGAATAGGACTCTCATTTTCCATTGGCATGGCACTTGCGGCACGAATCGATGGAAAGACCCATCGAATCTACACTATAATTGGTGATGGTGAATCAGATGAGGGGCAGGTCTGGGAAGCTGCAATGACTGCATACAAATACAAACTTGATAGTCTCACAGTATTTCTTGATCGAAATTTCATTCAGCAAGATGATTATACAGAGAGAGTGATGCCGTTAGATGAGGAGTTAGTAGGAGATGATATTTCAGAAATGTGGAAGAATGCTGCAAGATGGAAGACAGGTGACAAGTGGAGATCTTTTGGTTGGAATGTTTTGGAAATTGATGGTCATAGAATTGAACAGATAATAAAAGCAATAAGATCAGCCCAGCAGACAAAAGGAACTCCCTCCATCATTGTGTCTCGTACCATAAAAGGAAAAGGTGTAGAGCATATGGAGGATAATCCAAAATGGCATGGCGTTGCACCAAATCCAAAGATTGCACCAATAATTGATCTTGAGCTTGACTGTCAATTTCTTATAGCACCATCCATAATTGCAGGCAATATGACAAATCTAGAAAATGAAGTAAAAAGAGCAGTTAACGGCAGAGCTGACTTCGTTCATCTTGATGTAATGGATGGTTTATTTGTTCCAAACAGGACATTTGATCATACAAAAATAAAAGAGCTAAGACCACTCACACAAGTTCCATTTGATTCACATCTGATGATAAACGAACCTGTTAAGCATGTCAGAGATTATGTCGAAGCAGGAAGTGATATAATCACAGTACATGCCGAAGTTTGTAATGAATCAAGCTTTGGTGAGATTCATGACATTTTAAGATCAAATGCAGTTAGTGTTGGTCTTGCCATAAATCCTGATACTGAACTCCCACAATGGGTTGATAAATTTATTCCAGATTTGGATCAGCTTATTTTAATGTCAGTAGTTCCTGGAAAATCAGGCCAAAAGTATATCGAATCAACTCATGAGAAAACCCAAAAGCTTGCTAAGATTCTTGCAGAAAAGAAGTTTACTGGCTTTATAGAGGCGGATGGAGGAGTAGACCTTTCTAATGTGGAATTATGCTTTTTTGATGGTGCACGAGTTTTTGTTGGTGGAAGTGCCATCATAGGCCAAAAAGATGTACGAGCCACCATAGTTGAATTTAGAAAAAAAATCTTACACGCACGAAGAAAACTACTGATACAAAAGGCATACAATCTTGGTGGTGCAGAGCTTGTCAATAAGTGGATAGAGCTACATGAAGTGGGCAAGAAAAAAACAGAGCTTATTCAAATCGCAAAGGAAGCTAATTTTGTATGACTGAAATGACCGATATGCGTACCGTATATGGAGAGACACTAATCAAGGTTGGCGAAGAAAACCCAAACGTTGTAGTTGTTGGAGCCGATACCACCGATTCGTTAAAGACAAGACCATTTGGGAAAAAATTTCCAAATAGATTTTTCAACGTTGGAATTGCAGAAGCAAACTTAGTCTCTGTCGCCGCAGGTCTTGCAAATGAAGGCAAAGTGGCATTTGCAAGCACTTATGCAATATTTTTGCCAGGACGATGTGTAGATCAAATACGAAATGCTATAGCTTATCCATCACGTGATGGAAAACTTGGATTAAATGTAAAAATGGTAGTATCACATGGTGGACTGAGTGTTGGGGCTGATGGAGGTTCACACCAACAAATCGAAGATATTGCAATCATGCGAGCTATTCCAAACGTTAATGTTTTAATTCCAGCTGATACAGTTGCAGTTGCCAAGCTTACGTGGATAATTTCACAAACGCATGGACCATTTTACATGAGGATGGCAAGATCAAAAACTCCTCTTATCCATTCAGAAGCTCAGGATTTTGAGATTGGAAAGGGAATAATGTTACGAGATGGTTCTGATTGTACTATTGCAGCTTGTGGGATCACTGTGCAGATGGCACTTGATGCTGCTGACTCTCTAAAACAGGAAGGCATTTCATGTAGAGTTTTGGACTTGTTCTCAATAAAGCCAATTGATGCCACACTTTTGGAAAAGGCCGCTCGTGAGACAGGAGGTATTGTAACATGTGAGGAACACAACATAATGGCAGGCTTTGGATCTGCCGTATCTGAGGTAGTTTCTGAAACGTATCCTGTTCCAATGAGACGAATAGGAGTTAGGGACAAATTTGGCGAATCAGCAAGAGACAATGAAATTCCACTTTTACTTCAAAAACATGGTATGACATCAGTTCATATAGCTAATGCAGTTAAGGATATTCGGAGCAAAACCAGATGAAAATATTCCTGGACACTGCAAACATTGCTGCAATTAAGCTGTACAATGATATGGGTCTTGTTGATGGTGTGACTACCAATCCATCACTTTTAGCCAAAGAAGGTGGCGATCC
>JBBDNF010000052.1:57295-60706 GCA_040877685.1 Nitrosopumilaceae archaeon | reverse complement strand
ATGAAGGTTCTGTTGCTAAGTGGATATAACTGCTACAAAGGGTATGGTTTGGGCATATTGGGTTCCGGTGTCACCTTGATTAATGGCAAATTTTCCATACAAGACTATGAACCCGACATACTCACCTGCAGGCATATCTTGTATTGTGCCTCCTTGAGGCTTACCTCCTTGAAGCTTTGAACCAAAGTATACAGTGGCTGTTCCTCCTTTGTTAGCTATACTTTGGTGACCATCGGGAGTATATTTGGTTACATTCGCACCCCCTGGGTTAAGATTGACGGAGTTCACTATGTAGAATGATGTGGGAGCTGCAGTACCACCAGCTGCTTGGAAAAACATCTGCGAGTTTTCTGAAATCCATAATTTATACCCACCTGAAGTTTGATTGTTATTTGCCAATGTTATAGAAAACCCTGTACGTCCATTGGGGAACTGCCAGCCAGAATTCCATGAATTAGTCTGAGCCCAACTAAAAGATGTGTAGTCAATTGTCAATACTCCGGCATTTGCGGCGTAATTAGTGGCGGCCAGAGTTACTATGGTATTAGTTATTGTTGCCTCAGAAAAATTATTAAGATATCCATTTTGAAGTTTTGCCCGATACTTACAAGTTTGAGCATCTTCGGTTCCTGTAACCTTCACGGCCCACGAGAAGATTGCAGTACTGCCTGGTGCCAAAGTATCATAGCTTGATGGGCTGACAGGGTCTGGTGTACATGTAGCGGTTGGAGACCCAACTGGATTAAGAACAGGAACTATGTTGGTCACTGTGCCTGAACCATTATTGGTTACCGTCATAACAAGTTGAGTTTTAAACCCGCTAGGAACAGTGGGAGGGAGGGCTAACAATTGGATGTTTAGCAGGGCAGAGCTGACTGAGTTTAAAGTAAACTGTTGTGAATTTCCTCTCTCTGTTACTAGCTTAATGTTATAAGAATCAGCATCATCTACATTAAATGCAATATTCTGGCCAATGTTTCTCACAGTTCTACCAGAAGGAACAACTTCGTCTATATTATATTTAAAAACCGAATCAGATACTGTCGTATTTTCAATCCACAGCCTTGTAATATGTACTGGAAGAGTCGCAGTATTTTGAACAGTGATATTTAATTTATCATTCACTACAGTTGCTTTGGCAATATCAAAATCCTCTTTACCACGATCAATACTTTCTTCTGTTCTTACCAGAACAGACTGGTTAAATTTTTCTAAAAGATTCATACTGTATGTTACATATCCTATAGCAGTTATGATTGCAATTATCGCAAAAACTGCTCCTACTACACTGGTTAACCCTCTTCTTTTTGTCATTATGGCAGTGCCTGTGTTTTGTAGATGGAATCTCGTGACGTGGTGATTGTGATATCAACAAGTTGATTATCAACCCAGTCATAAGAAAGTGGTGGAGAGTATGATTTTCCTGGTAAAATTCCTCCATTGCTAAATTGATATTTTATAATACCAGCTGAATTAGTTAATTCTATTTCTGTAACATTTAGACCAACATTACCAACATTAGTCATTGTGATGTTTACAAATTTTTGTGGGAAATTTCCACCAAACCAAACATTTTCTACAATTAGAAATTCATTAATTTTATTGGTGGCCTTAGAATATGATGATTGTAGATCTTGTTGGTGTGTGAAAAGATTACTATTAGTCCATGAAACAAGCCCACTACCTAAAACCGCAACTGCAGAAAGTAAAATTGTTCCAGTCACTACCCCAGCTAATCCTCTTCGAGATCGGTTACGCTGCCTCATCATATTCTTCAAATTAACAACTACTCTCATGAGACCACCATTTCCAAAAATGGAAATCAGCGTTATTACTCTGGGTGTGTAAGGAGGAATAACTTACACCGTAGGATTTGGTTGTTAAAATACGCATGAAATAGTCCATATATAATCAAAAATACAATTGAGATAAGAAAAACGCGTAGTAATAATACTAAATACTTAAAAATGAGGTTTTGAAAACCACTGATTTTCGTAATTTTTAGAGTTTTCTCATATCTGTATTTTATCTTAATGCTTTCCTACCCATTGATATCTATATTCTTCATCAAATAATTCTGCTTTGACATCATTCTTTTTTATGGTTGAATTTAAGCTTACATTGAAAAATCCAAGGCTGCCTTTGTAAGGAATTGGTATTCTGAGTTCTTTTGGGTTTTTGAGTAAAAAACCATATTTGTGATGCAAAAATTCTTCTGACGCAAAGTGTTTTTCATAGTCTGCTCTGAGTTCAGTAATCGAATTATACACTTTGACATCGTAAATCTCAACTTTACCAATAATCACACCTCTTCTAAGTTTTGTTTCATCAATGTCCATTTTATTACATACATTTTTTTTGATCTTGAGAGGTGCATGGACAAGAAACTCACCTCTAAATTTTGTGTTCCATGTTCGAAGCTCTATAGTTTTTTTGCCTTTAACAATCAGATCTGCATATGGTTGAGATACTGATAGGCACTTCATACTAATTTCGTCCTAAAACATTCAAAACTTTGTTTGGTATATCGTTTAATCTGCTAACCGCAAGTGTATTTTCATATCCAAGATGTTTGAGGTTGCTTGCAATTATTGTTGCTATGGGCGTATTTGGTCCAACTCCAATTGCTACCATCTTTATACCCAAAAGCTTGAACATTTTCACCATAGAACGGACTGCATCAGGATCAGATGGTTCGCCATCAGACAAGGTAAGAAAAATGTCAGGTTTTTTTGACCGCAGCAAAGGTAGTATTATATCATATACCTCAGCGAGTGGTGTTCCTCCATTTGCTTTTATCTGAGCTAATCTTTTTGCTGCTATATTGTTCCATTTTATGTTCTCGGGTTTTACTAACCAACAGGTTACCTGCTTTTGTTCCGTATTGAAAGCATAGACAGAAAACTTTACTTTTAAAAATTCAAGTACTTCACACAATGCCAAAGTAGTTTTTTTGTATTGGGTTTGTTCGTTTGCTATACTTGAAGAATGATCTAATAATATGACAATTCTGGTCTTGATGGTGATCTTCTGGTCTGTAACAAAAGGAGCATGCCCTTCAATGTAGGTTTCTTCATCAAACTCGTCTCCAGAATTAACATGTTGTTCCTTCCATCCAGTCTTCCATTCTCTGAACTTGGACTTTAGACTGCTCACAAGATCTGCATCATAGATCTTGGTTTCATCCACATTCATAGATGAGGGAACACTAATTCCAATTATTTCAGTGCTCAAACCTCTGTTTTCGTTTCGTAAGTTCTCTTCCAGTAGAACTTTGAATTCATCAAGTATTGTTTTCCCCTCATGGACTTGTTTTGGATCAAGTTCACCAAAATCACTTTCACGGAATTTTGCTATCTTGCCTATGGTTTTAATAAAGTCATCATCTGATACAGCAATCCCAGAGCTTAG
>JBBDNF010000052.1:35808-57195 GCA_040877685.1 Nitrosopumilaceae archaeon | reverse complement strand
GCAAACCCATAGCTAAATACTATCTCCTCATCCATTCCACGCCATTCCGTTCTACCAACAGTTTCAATTCTCCTAGTTTCAAGAGTATTTAGCAAAAAACCAAAGGCGTGGTCGTTGCTTAGAATTTTGTTACCGTATCTTAACCGCATTGCTTCATACCACAAAGCAGTTCTAAATTGCCTGTATTTTTGAAAGTCAGAACCGTAAAAACGATTCAAAGGAAACATGAGCACCTTGCTTTCTTTTAATTTGGTTTGAATCTCCTTTTGTTCTCCAATTCCTATGGTAACATTTTGTTTTTCAGACCACCTTCTAACAAGGAAAGTAGCGATTTCAAGTAAGGTATCACTGCGAAGATGGATAGATTGCATTAGTTACCAAACATAGACGTGATTATGTCGTTAACTTTCTGGTACTCGACGTTACCCCATTGAGCATATATATTTGCAAAAACAATATCTGCCGCCTGTCTTGGTTTTAAGCCAGCATCAAGCATCTTGCCAAAGGCTATTGTCTCTCGTAAGCTAGGAGAATAATACAGTTCTTCTACTGCCGCAGCTTGGCGCAAGGAGTTTGCAAGTTTTATTCCTTGCAAAAGTTCCATGTCATGAGAACCAGAAATGTATTTTTTAATTATTTGAATTTCGATTTCTTCTGGTGGATATTCTAACCTTATCCTAACAGGAAATCGGCTTAGAAGTTGTGGTGGGAGCTCTTTTGTTCCTACATGTGTAAGTGGATTGATAGTTGCAACGACAAACCACCCGCTACTAGCATTAATTAATTCGCCACCTGATTCTTTGAGAATAAGTTGTCGGCGATCATCTAACGCCTCATCTAATCTTAGTAAGACGTCAGCTTCTGCCGCATTAATTTCATCAAGATAAAGCATACCGCCTTCCTTCATAGATTTTACCAGTATACCCTCATCAAAACCAATAGAACCGTTTTCTAAAGTTTTTGATCCTACAAGATGGCTCTCACGGGTTCGTAGACTAAAGTTAATTGATTCAAGCTTGGCATTTTTTTTTGCGGCAAACTCACGAACAAGGCTTGTCTTACCAGTTCCTTTTGGCCCAATGATTAATACAAACAAATCAGACTCGTACGCCTTATCTAAGACCTCAAAGGAATTGTTCCAATCTATATACAATGATTGTTTGAGCACTACTTTTGGAAGATAGATCCTTAATTTAAAAATAGTCTTGTTACCTGAACCAAAGCTCATACCATTATGACATCAAAACGATCAAGTTAATCTGAAAGGTAGCATATTATCTACTAATGCAAACCAAGACAAAATTTGCAGTAGGAATTGGTTTAGTTTTTTTAGTTGGGACATTGCAAGTATCATACGCTCAACAATTTGCGATTCCTAGTTGGATAAAGAATAACGCAAAATGGTGGTCGGAAGGACAAATCAATGATTCTGATTTCATCACAGGCATACAATATCTTATACAAAATGGAATAATGAAAGTCTCTACTACTAGTACGGGTACAAAATCAAATACAATTCCGACGTGGGTAAAAACTAATGCAGGTTGGTGGGCGAATGACAAGATCACTGACAATGATTTTGTTTCAGGAATCCAGTATTTGATTCAAACAGGAATAATTAATGTAACTCCAGATAATTCTCAAACCTCTTCAAATGATGCTGATTTGGCAAAATGCAATGATTTGAAAACTGTGGCAGAAAAAAGAACATGTCAAAAGGAAATAGAGCTTGCAAATAAAATTAAAAACGATATTACAAGAGCAACCCCATATGCGATTGCCCTGTAACCTTCTATTATATTGACAATAAAATTGAACACACCTCACAAGGTAGTACAATACTGACAATTTATTTTGTTGTTGAAAATACCGGAAGTTCTGAAAATGTATCAATGTCATGCGCACGTCAAAATTCTTGTAACTATGCACTTAGTGATGGTCAAAAAGAGATTCAATACACAACAAATACACTAGTATATGGTTCGTTAACTTTGCAACCAAATACTCCAAAATTGTTAGAATGGAGCTTTTTTGAGGGGTTGGACTATGATCCTCTAAAAGATTATTCTTTTAAGGTTAAAGAACCATGGGGAAGTGGTTCAATACCGTTACAGCTGAATGGTTGAGAGAAATAATTAGTTCCTAATTCTTGCAAAGGACTCATCTAAAATCTGATGCAGCGTATGGTGCCACACCTCAAATCCCTCAGGAGTCTTTGGGAAATTATAGTAATGCTCTGTCAAAATCTTGTTTTGTTGTGCTGTGAATCTAAGGCTATCAGCAAGCTTTTTATTTAAAGCTCCATGAATCATCATACCTAGTTTTTCAACTGTTCCAAAATCTGGGTGTTCGCCTTTGCTTATGGATTCTACATCCATCTTGGACAAAAAGTGCTTCATGCCGTAGTTTATCTGCTCATTAGTCAGAGTCTGTAATAATCTTCTAAAAACCTCAAGACCTGCAGTTTTGTATCCATAATCATTTATGAAATCTATATTATACTGCCACAAACCTCTCTCAGTGACATCTCCAGCTTCTATGGCTGCCACTACATCCCTCCCAATTATTGTTGCCGCAACTATTGCAGGCCCAATTCCTCCAGCGTCTAGTGGTTTTGGCATCCACGCCGAATCACCTACAAGCACATATCCATTTGCTACAAGGCAATCATTTTGTCTTCTAACGGAAACCTGCCACGTGCCAGTTGCGTTTACAGAATCGCTTGGATCATCAGAAAGTACTGGGTTCTTTATTGCTTTGTTAATCTTAATATAATCATTGATCAATTTTATCACATCATCCTTTCTGCCTAACCGCTGGTTTCTTTTTTGTAGTTCTGCGTATTGCACTCCTAGACCTATGTTTACTTTGGTTTTACCTTTTGGAAAGACCCAGGCATATCCACCAGGTGCAATGTCTTGGTCTAGATGTATGATACAGTAGTCAGGGTCAAAATCAGTCTTGTCTTCTACTCCACTTTCAAACTTCATAATGTGCCTTCCAGTAGCTTCTAAATCACCACGATCTATTTTTTTCTCAATATTTGATCTGATTGAGAGGCCATTTCGGAGCATGGATGAAACTCCAGTGGCATCTATTACTACTTTCGCAGTCTTCTTGTAGGGCTCATTTGTCGTGAGATCTGTTCCCTCTACACCAACGACAGAACCATTTTCATATAACAAATTTCGTAGCGCAACAGAGTATTGCATGTTTATTCCAATTTTTTTTGCGTCCCGAAGCTGACGTTGTGGAAGCTCTTGCCTATTTAACATAAAACCATCCCCATCAAATGGTATGGAAGTTTTTCTATCTGGTGAAAACGCCATAACTCCTTTTACAGGATGTTCAATCTCTGGACTACCCCAGATTATCTTTATTCGATCTGTCATGTAATCAACGGTATTTTTTCCAACTGCATCTCCACAGATCCACCCATTGATTGTTTTTTTACCTAACATTGGTTCTGGGTTTCTATCTATCACCAAAATCAATAATTGTTGTTTAGAATAAAATGAAGCGGACTGAGCTGCAATCATTCCAGCAAGTCCTCCGCCAGCTACAATAATATCATAATCTGTTTTCACAGCCAAAAAACAGGATCTACTCTATTTAAAAGAACCGTGTAAAAATAGATCAAATTTGGGTCGGTTCGTCGCGGCTTCTTCACAGCAATTGCTCAGACTGGAGCGGCAAATATTACCTCATTCCCTTTTGTTGTTGTCACACAAATACTATTAAACGCTACTTCGTAACGCTTTGAGAGTTCCTGACACAGTTACAATTTTACATTCTTTTTCAAGATCAAAAATAACATCTGAAAGCTTGGAAAGCTCACATGAAACTATGGCTTTACTGTCTACATTTGAGATTACCTTGATATCTGAAAAATTGTAAAGATCTACAGCTTTTTCTAGTCTTAATAGGATATACCGTTTTTTCTTCTTCAAGACTTTAAAATTTCCAAATAAGTTTTGGTAAGTTCATCCCTCTTGTACACAGGAATAGAAATTTTGATTTTTATGGCATCATTTTGCTGGAAACTGACAGACTTTCGTATCACATCCTGCTTGCCAACTCTCAAAAACAAAGACGAATCTTCAAAATGCATATCAATTTCTTGCAAAAATTCATTCATTTGAAGTTTTGAAATTTTTGAAATTAGTTTTTTAAGAAAGTCTTCTGCTCTTTTTTTATTAATCCTAACTTTCAACAATAAAATTGGATTTCCAAAGTGACCACTCAGCTTCTCTTCTATAAATTCTTGCTCCTTTATCTCAAATAGCTCATCTATAGAATCCAAAATTTTTCTCTTATCTTCTGTTGCATGTATTATAACTTCAAAAGTGATCTCTATCTGGTTTACCATGTTTTTTTGAGTTAGTATGAATAATAAATCTATTAGGCCTGAAGTAAGGCAATTTCAGCTTCTGCAGTTCTGATTATCTTTGCTTTTTCCACACCTACATGTCTTACATGGATTAGTTTTTTGACCGCAGCCATGATGTCAGAATTTATTTTTCCAAACGCTGTAGCTTGTACAAACTGGTCGATTGTCATTTCAGGTATTGTTTTTGCCATCACATCTCTTGCAATTAACCTAAGCGCATGTTTGCGAGACGTATTCAACTTTTTTTGCGTTAATGCAATAATTTTGATTCTGAAGATGTGGCCATCTTTTGTTTTGTAATCTCCTATAAAATTAATGAGTGAAGAGCCTCGCCTAACAAGACTTCGCAAAAATTCTTTTGCATATTCATATCTTTTGAAGATGGTGGTTGCAGTCTCACCTTCCACCTTATTTATCTGAAAATAGAGCTTGTATTGGTGTTGTGAGGGATCCCCTTTTACAATATCAAACAAAGTAATTTCTACGACACGACCTATTGCACTTGCGTCGTCTGTAATAGGAATGTACGCTATTGGAACGTTGTTAAATGCAGAAGGAGCAAGTACAGTAATCCACTTCTTCTCTCTCCATTTGTCTTTTACTCTAGTCGTCTTTTGGCGTGCCAACTATAATCGACGTTTCTAGCCAAAATATAAGTTGTACGACTTTTAGATTGTGTCTTTACCAAAATACTTTCGCAAAACCTTTGGCACTGAAACGTGGCCATCTTTTGTCTGAAAATTTTCTAGTATTGCAACGATGGTTCTTGATGTAGCTACAAGTGTACTGTTTAGTGTGTGAAGATATCGTGGTTGGTCGTTCGTTCTGTCTCTGAATCTTATTTTAAGTCTCCTTGCTTGAAAATCAAGACAATTAGAACATGAGACAATTTCACGATAGCTATTCTGCCAGGCCATCCACGCTTCCAGATCATAAGTCTTTGCAGAAATCTTTCCAAGATCTCCACTTGATAAGACTACTATTCGATAAGGAAGATTAAGCTTTTGGTAAAACTCTTCAGCTACGGAAAGCATTTTTTCATGCTCCTTCCACGAATCATCTGGTTTAGAAAAGACTAGCTGTTCCACCTTTTCAAATTGATGTACGCGAAAAATCCCCTTTTGATCCCTCCCATGTGCACCAGCTTCTTTTCTAAAACAGGGGCTAACTCCTGCATATCTGAGGGGCAAGATTTTTCCTTCCAAAATCTCATCAGCGTGCATTGATACTAAAGCATGTTCTGATGTACCAATAAGATAGAGATCATCGCCCTCAATTTTGTAAATTACGTCTTCAAAATCCTCCGCAATTATAGCCCCCTCCATTGAGTTGCGATTTATCAAATAAGGTGTCTGCACAGGAGTGTAGTTTTTTTCAGCAAGAAAATCCAGCGCATAATGAATTAGAGCCTGATTTAGCTTGACAAGATCATTTTTCAAATAATAGAATCTGGCACCGGCAACCTTTGCGGCTCTCTCCAAATCAACAAGATCAAGGCTTTGTGATATGTCTATGTGATCTTTTATTTCAAAATTAAACTTTGGAATTTTTCCCCATTTTCTTATTTCAATATTTGCAGTTTCGTCCTTTCCTATTGGAACTGAGTCATGAATCAAGTTAGGTAGTGTAAGAATAAGTTTGGAATATTCTCGTTCTACACTGGTTTGTTTTTCTTCAAGATCTTTAAGATCTTTATCTACCTGTACCATGCTATTTATCAACTGAGTTGTATTTTCACTAGCTTTCATCTTCTGAGCAATTTCTAAAGACACTTCATTTCTTTTCCTACGAAGATCATCCGTAGCTATGATAAGATCCCTTCTACTCTTATCTAACAATATTAATTTATCAAGTGAAAAATTAACTGCTCTATCATTGAGCATTTTTCTTATTTTATCAGGATTTTCTCGAAGAATTTTTGGATCAAGCATCAACCAATCACTCTGAGTACAATCTGTGCATGTTCAAGGACTTCATCTATAGTAGAGATTAATGTTCGTATATTTCCCTTCCCTTGAAAAGTAAAGACAAGTGAATTATCAATATTTTCAATCCGCATGGAGAGATTTTCTGGGAAGTCCACATTATCCGGTGCTAATGCTTTCAGTATTGCATCTGATTTTTGTGATGTAAGATTATTTAGAAAGATCTGAACCTTGCATTCTAGAGACATTTTCTTCTAAACAATCTAAAAACTCGTCCAATTTGTCTTTAGTTATTCTAGCTCCTGCGGCTGCGTTGTGGCCACCACCTAATCCAGAAACTTTGGTAGCACAAGCTCTCATAAGTAGGCCAAGATTAACCTCGGATTTACAACCCGAAGATTTTCTTGATGAAAATTTGATCGTGCCCTCATCGCCATTTGTACGAAGTATGATAATCTTACCAGTGTTTTTTTGTGAACCACCAAGAAGTGAAGAAACCGCCCCAGTCATGTTTTCTGGTACTAGTCCTTCCGCGTTTACCATCAAATATTTCCCATTGTCTACAATCCTCCAACGCTCACTTGCAAGTGTATTCATGTATGTTCTCAAAAGGGTGCGGTACTCAAGAAGTATGTTTTCACCTTCTTCTAACATTTTAGTTCTATCTCCCATACAAATGGCAACTCCCACCCCAGCTTTGCGAATCCTTCCACAGGAATTTAGCATAGTAGAAAATTCTCTAGCATCACGCAAAAAGCTACGTTTGTCCTCACCAGAAAGCGTGTAAGTATATCCAACTAATTCATCCATTATCTCTGTTGCATTCTTGCTTGATGTGAACTTGGAAATAGATTGAAGGAGAATCCTTTTTTCATCTTCTGTAAGTTCAGCAGGAACACGCCATCTGCTTCCGTCTTTTAATTTTATTCCAGAAGAATTCAATAGAGAAAGACAAGCATCACGACTCCACGTAAGGCCTTCTATAAATGGTTGTGACGTAAAAGCAAGTGCGTCGGGAAGAGATCGTGTCTCTCTTCCAACAAGCAAAATATCTAGATCAATTTCAACTTGATTATTTTTTTTAGCAGTAGCTGCAATCTCTAAATTAATTCCTAAAAATGATTTTTTTTCTCCTTGGTCTTGTCTATCTCCAAGTGCAGACACAACTGCAATCCATGCGAGATCAGTGTTTTCTTTGTGCAAATCTTGCGAAACTAGATATGCCATTCCTCCAGCAGAAATTTCAGTACCACCATCTATGTCATATTTCCATGCATTGACAACTCGTTCGTTATCAAATTCTTCTTTTGGAATCTGGTGATGATCAACAACTATCCAATTGTCATCTAATGTAGCATCAAGATCTTTTGCAAATCCACCACCAAGATCTGTTATGATATGGAGTTCCCTAGAATCATTTTTCATTTTCTCAACTAGATTTTTATTAAAGTCAGTTACAGTACGGACGGTGCATCTTGCACCAGTTCTGATAAGAGATTTTGTTACAATACTGCCAGATGTTATTCCATCACAGTCAAGGTGGGTTATAACTGAAATGTTTTTACCAGATTTTATACAATCAGAAACTTTATCATGAAAGTATGAGAGCGCACTGTCAAGCTTGTTTGCCATTACTCAAGTTGAGCAATGACTGACTTATATTTCCAAGTTTTGGGTATGCGTCCAGTTTTTTTATAATACGAAGAAAGCCTGTGCACTTTTGCTTCCAATAACTCAAGTGAACGGACATTTCGCCTGTCTGAGGTGTGTGTCTTTAAGTGCTTTTGTAATCCAAGAGCCTTCTGTACAATATTGTTCAAGTCTTCTGGCATCTCTGGCTTGATTCCTTTCTGTTCTAGCACTTCGGTTATAGACTTTTTTGTAATCGATCTAGAAAGAGGAATTGCATATTGATCACGTAACTTTATTCCTATCTCGCTTGTTGTCATACCTTCTTTTGTATATTTTAAAATAAGATCTTCAATCTCTGTAGGGTTTTGCTTTATCCATTTTGGCGGAAGTGGTGAAATGGGTCTAACCGAGTGTGATTGCCCGTGTCTATGTGAATGAAGACGTCCCATAACTCGATGCTTTTGGGGCAAAACATAAACGTTACTTCAGTCTTGCAAAATTTTTTGATAATTGACAAAAAAGTTAAATATCAAAGCAAGTCATTCTGTGTCTAGGTGCATAATATGAATAAACCTATAGTAATTGGCGCAACCATACTCGCACTCTTCGCAGCATCTACATTCCTTCCAATGGCAGCTGCTCAATATACAGGAGTTAGTGGAGGAGGAGGACAAATGACCTTAGAGGAACAGTTGGAACTGGCCAAAGCAAAAATTGAGGCTGTTGAAAAGAACCCTGCCTCAGGTTCTGGTACTCCATACCTTGACGCAAACGGCGTTGTCGGTGCTACTGCTATAGCAGGCGCAGTATTTGGTGGAATCGCAATTGCCTTTGTAGTAAAGGGCAGAAGCGGAAGATTCAAGTAACAAACTTTTTCCTACTTTTTCTTATTTTATTTATTCATCGTCAGATATACCGTGAAATTATAAGTTGAGACAGAAATGTATATATCGTACATGAATTGTTCTGATACATAATGAGCGCTCTATTTGGTATGCTCGTAGGTATTCTGTCCCACTTTACCGGTCAGATAGGTCCAGCTTATGACCCGCTGTTCTATGACGTGATGGTCTACATATTTGGAACCATGATGTTTGCAGTATTCATTCTTGGAATCATTGCATTCTGGCTGAGAGTACACGGCTTGGGCGGAGTACATGTTCGAGAAAGATGGGTAGATGAACTTGACAAGCACTTTGAAAAAGAAGGCATCGGTCTGATACCCGACAACGGAAAATACTGGTAAGCTTCCATTCTTTTTCATTATTTTTCTAATTATATTTGTAATCTAGATTTTTGTTGCAGATTTAAGTCTCCGGTGGCAGAAAGTCGTGTTCTTTAGTAGTGTCTACTCCTTTAGTAACAAACTCTCCCTTGTAGTGATAACCATCTTCAATCTTGACATGGATAAAGTCAGGTGATTCTATTCCGTTTACAAGGATCCTAGATTTTGATTCATCCATGTCGCGCAAAGGAAACTTCCATATCCATAGAAAATTCCCTATCTCAAAATCATATTTCTCATCCCACTCTGCATAAATCACACCATCATTTGTAAGTGTGTAAAGTGATTTCTGGCAGCCTCCTGAAAATCCAACGTTTGCAGGTATGTCTGCCTTTTCACCGTCTACTATGACTTCAAAAGTTGCAGAAATTTTGTACCTTGTATCACGATTGTTTATACACTGTTTGAGAGGGTCATTTGCACTAATCTGACTTTGGACAACAGTGCTTGTTAACCCAATTCCTATTGCAACAGCCGCGGTTATGATAAGAAATCTGATGGTTTGTCTACGCTTTGCAGGATCGCCCATTCCAGGCCAAATCATAGCACCAATCTGATGGTTGGAGTTATAATGATTTTGTATGTGTAAAAACAATATTTAGACTTGCACTGCCATCGCTAGTTCTAATTATAAAATGAAAAGGAGGGGGGTTTAGATCACTTGCCACGGTCGAGTTGCAAATGTGACTACATAGCCAAGTGCTATGATTATCGACTGATATGCAATGTTTGCATACGGAACTGGCTTTATGATCTTCTCGCCTTGTACCACCACTGTCTGTCCTGGACCAAGTCCTGGACCTACACCGGCGATGTTAAGTTGAGTATGCATGTGATAGACTGCTGGTTCAAGTGCCTTGACCGTCATCGAATAATCGACTACCCCATTTGCTGGGATGATAAAGACGTTGCCAGGTGGATCTCTTGCCATGAACTCCCATCTGTTACCTGCGTTTGCTGATTCACCGAAAACAGATAGCCATGCTCTTAGGTCTCTTTGTACCAGACTTACTAGCGTGCCTTTTACTGTCAAGGTTTCGCCTGTCTGGAGAGATTGTCTTGAAATGGTTTCATCTTCTATCCTAACAAAACGACTCTGCAGTTGTGCCTGTACACCGTGTGCTTCAGCTTGTTGAAGCATTTGACTCAAAGAGGGACCTACTGCTCCCAGTGCTACAATCACGCCAAGTGCTGTTACGATTAATTTTTTATTTACCATAGTCATCCCGTAACTATTCCATGACAGAAAGACCAACGATATATGTTTTGCCCTTCTCATGATGCTTCAAATCACTCAATTGAAAGAAAAACTAAGCTCAACACTGATGTTAAACATGGTAAGTAGGTTTTCCTAGTATCATCATTCTTGGTATTTTTAGCAGGCTAAACATAAAAATTTCTAATAATTATATCTAAATAACTCAGAAAATTAGGCAAAATTTGCCTTTCTTTGGCTCATGCTTTATATGTCAAACTAACATCACAAGCAACATGGCACAAATGCCAGCACTGATTCCAAAAGAAGTCGAGATCCAAAGACTGAAAAAGATTTGGATGATCGTCATCGCAATGGGATCTACAGCTGCATCAGTGGAAGTCGACAACTTTGTCGATGGCTCACTACATCAAACTTCTATCAGAGATAGTGCATTTACACCAGCTCATTGGTGGCTCTATAGCCACTTTGTAGCCCTGCCATTAGGTTGGGGTGCTGTCTCAATCTATGATAGAAAGGTACCGGTCCTAAGGGGTCCAAACAACTCCATGAACACTGGCCTTAAGATGACCATACTTGGTTATCTGGCTACGATGTTTACGATCGGTGTCAACGAGATGTGGCACTTTTGGTTTGTAGAAGAAATCTTCGCAGTACCAAACCACTGGATGTTTAATATGGGTGTAGTCGTGGCCTTTATGGGCGCTCTTGCCTATGTGGTTAGAGTATACGCACGACTGGTTGAACTTGGCGCTGAAACACCAGGTGAGAATCCATATGTTGCTGAAATGTACAAGATGGCCCTAGAAGGCAAACTGTACAGCAGATCCATCCCATAGAAAAATACGCGCAAAAAGCGCAACTTTTTTCTACTTTTTCACAATATCTAGCGTGAGCAATTTTTTCATCGTAACACAGGAAAGACTTAAAAGTATACGGATTATTATATTGCCAAATGACCTTACCAAAAGGATTTGGTTCTGGCGGCGCTGGTAGTTCTGACGTCAATAAGATGATTGGTAGACCAATACAGAACTACTTGGGCATCTTTACCGCATCATTCATTGCTGCTTGGTTAGCAACATTTGCTGGAACCGCAGTTGGGTATTACTACTATCCATGGGCGTATCCATCACAAAGTGGTCACTTTGCGTTTGTAGTACTGACCATCATTGAGGGCATCGGCTATCTCTTCTGTGTCAAGGTAGGAGAAGAAGGTTCTGGAAAGAACAGCAATCGTGTAGTAGCTGGCGTACTGGCTGCTGTCGCTGTAGCAACCGTACTTATAGCTGCGTTCGTTAATGGATAAAATATATCCAATTCACATTTCTTTTATTATTACAATATACTGATTAAGTAAAAATTCAAAAAATCTACATAAAATTTTATATACCTCACCCCTTCACTACTGGATAATGGTCTGGCTAAGACGATGTACTCACTACTTGTTTATTGTAGTGGTTGCAGTCAACTCTACCTTGTTGACAATTAACGCTGGAGACTACATATTCTATACAGACTGGGCATGGACATCCTTTGTGGTATTCTCAATATCACAGACGCTCATGCTAGGAGTCGGTGCCGCATACTACCTGACGTTTACTGGAGTTCCAGGAACAGCAACATACTATGCACTGATAATGACAGTGTATACGTGGGTTGCAAAAGGAGCATGGTTTGGACTAGGATATCCATATGACTTCATTGTTACACCAGTGTGGATTCCGTCAGCAATGTTGATGGATTTGGTATACTGGGCAACAAAGAAGAACAAGCACTCGCTGATCTTAATGGGCGGTGTGCTAGTTGGACTGTCTCTGCCACTGTTTAACATGGTGAATCTCTTACTGATCGCTGATCCGCTTGAGACTGCATTCAAATATCCAAGACCAACTTTGCCCCCATACATGACTCCAATAGAACCGCAAGTAGGCAAGTTCTATAACAGTCCAGTAGCGCTAGGTGCGGGTGCTGGTGCTGTACTGTCAGTTACGATGACAGCGTTAGGCTGCAAGCTGACTACGTGGACATACAGATGGATGGCAGCTTGGTCCAAGTGGGACTAAATTTCCCCCTTCCTTTTACTTTTTGATTTTGTAGCTACGTTATGTTAATACTAATTTTACGGCTAGCTTTCAATAATTTTTAATCAGAAGCTCAGAATGACCGGTTCTCTTTTTTGAGTCAGAATTTATGAAACGGTTTGAGTTTATCTCAATTATGTTATTGAAATAGGACGAAAACAAATCTAAAACTTCTCTTGATTTTGAATTTGAAAGCATTACCTTGCACCCTTTGGAATCTAATTTTTCAAATTCGACAAACAACCTCTCTTGGTCTTTATAGTCAAAGCTGTCGTTTGTATAACTAGTAAACTTTGCAGTGTGACTTATCGGCTGATATGGTGGATCAAGATACACAAAATCATTTTCTTCTGCTATTTCTAGCGCCTTTGTAAAGTCTTGGCATTTTATTGAGATATTTTTTGATTGCATGGCATGACTTACTGCTAAAAGATTTTCTTTGTTAACTATATTTGGATTTGAGTACTTGCCAAGTGGCACATTGAATTCTCCCTTGCTATTTACTCTGTACAATCCATTAAAGCAGGTCTTGTTTAGAAAAATGAGTCTTGAAACCTTATCGATCTGATTTTTAGGACTGCTTTCTCTTACTTTATAGTAATACTGTTTGGGATTTTTGAAATAATTTTTTGAATGATTTTCCAGAGCTAAGATCAGCTCTTCTACCATATCACGAATTGTAATATATGATAAAATTAAATCAGAATTTAGATCTGACACAAAGCACATGAGTTTTGGATTTTCAGAAATAAGATGAAACAAAACAGCGCCTCCTCCCAAAAATGGCTCAAAATATGAATCAAATTTTTTTGGTATGTACTTAGACAAAGTAGGTAAGAGTTGTCTCTTTCCGCCAGCCCACTTGACAAAAGGCTTTGGTGTAAGTGATAGAATTTGCTTGTATTGCTGTTTCAATAAGGAATGATTGCAAAATTTTATTTCGCATCATATGACAATAAAAGATCACACGCTGAGCAACATTTTTTTATCAAAGTAGATGAGACAAAAAACAATAACACTACAGTAAAAGACCATAAGCTTCGAACGGGATTCGATCCCGCGACCTTTACCTTACCAAGGTAACGCTCTACCAGGCTGAGCTATCGAAGCATGACAAGTTCGCTTTACTGAATCCTTATTAACCTTACTTGGTTCTGAAAAAAATTTTTCATAAAACGTTTAATTTCCACAACTTTCAGCTAATAAAACGCAGGAGTCGCCGAGCCTGGCCAAAGAAGGCCTAGCCTTTGGACGCGCGGGACTTAAGATCATAAAACATGGGTGATCCCGTCTCTTAGGGGTTCGTGGGTTCAAATCCCACCTCCTGCACTTTTTTTATTTTTGGTGCTTTATTCCACGTGCATTTAGAACTTCGTAAATCTCAGGAAGCGAAAACACAAAGCCTATGTGAAAACAATCTTTTTCCTCACATAGCATACAGTACAGCTCACCATTTTGAATCGCAACCTCTGCAATTCTGTTTTTGATATTGTCCTTAACTACAACCCTGTTGTCATCTACCGCAATCTTCTCTAGCTTGGGTGCATACCTTGCAAAGGTTTCATCCTTTTGCATCAGATCCTCCATCATGTAGGTAATGTATCCTGCGAAGCTGTTGATACCTTTCATCGCAAGGTCTTGTTTATTCTTCTTGTAAACATCATGGAACTTGTTGTATACAGTTTCTGAAACTGTTATTGATTTGAAACCCGCTTTTGGCATTTTACTAGTACCTTACCGTACTTTCAAGTACTCCAAGTATTTAATGTTTCTGGGATTAAATTTCTAATCCATCCAATAACAGATGTTGGTACGTGATAACGCGGTTCTTCAAAAACCCGAAATCTTGTTTTTAAGTATTTAGTATTATTGCTACGCATTTTTTATTTATTATAATTGCCTTTTGAAGGCAAGTGCGCTCGTAACAGACTACAGACCATGCCAAAGTACCAGACCAACAGGGTGGGTCTGCATCTACAGCCCCTGTTGGTTTAGTTTTTGGTAATGCTTTATACGAGAAGGCCATTTTTCAAAACTCGTGGCTCGTGGCTATCAAGCTGAGAAGATAAAGGAAAAATTAATTGATGTTTTACGAGATTCAAAGA
Organism: Nitrosopumilaceae archaeon; assembly: GCA_040877685.1. GTDB lineage: Archaea > Thermoproteota > Nitrososphaeria > Nitrososphaerales > Nitrosopumilaceae > JBBDNF01. The sequence goes on along the minus strand of JBBDNF010000052.1, from coordinate 42,558 downwards.
CAGGTCTTTCTGGCATTGAGCTAGCTGAAAAGCTTCGAATCAACAGAATTACTATGACAAAATACCTTAAGGTCTTTGCAGCAGAGGGCCTTGTAAGGCAAAAAAACATAGGAAGTGTAAACCTGTGGTTTATGGAAGAAGGAGTTGACCAGCTCCGTTTTCCTGCCGATTTCTTTCAGGTTAAAAACAAGTACCTGCAATATCTCTTCTTCGGTGCACATAAGGAATCACACAATATACTTAGAAATTCACTTCATTCTGGAGCAGACCCAGCAAAAATCATCACAGAGGTAATCATTCCTGCCATAGAGGCCATTCAAGATTCCTATGACAAAGGTAAGATTAGCAAATCAGAAAAAAATTTTCTTGAAGGAATAATTTCAAATTCCATACAGATTGTCAATCTAACCGAGGTAGAGAGTGATCCTAAAAAGAACGTGGTAGTTTTCTCCACAGATTTTCAGGGAGCACTTTTGGCACAAGCATCTTCTGCGGCCTTTCATGTTGGAGGATGGAAAGTATCACAACTTGGAGATATGTCTTCTGCAATAGATGTTATGTTTGATATTGATCTGCAAAAATTTCTAAACAAGATATGGACCAAAAAGCAAGGTTTGATGATAATTGTAATGTTTTCAAAAATAGAAGGCGGACTAAAGTTTTTTTCAGAGGCAATAAACGCAACCAAAACAAAGTTTGGCAAGACTTTACACCTAGTTCTTTGCACAAACATTGCAAAAAAGACAAAGATTAAGGCAGACTTTGTATCAGAGGATCTGGAAACTGTGTTACAGTGGTGCCAGACCGTTTACGAAAGCTCACAGCTTTAGTGACCTAAAATTTTTAATATCTTAAAGGGAACTTTTGCAAAGTCAATTCCCATATCAGCTGATACTAGCATGACATTTTCATCAAGTGGAAAGCTCATCACTATCGCCTTTTCTCTGTATGACATTGCGAACTTTACTGATCCGAGTTGTTTATCAAACTCACGTCGCATCTTAGTACGCAAAACAAGCTCCATAAACAACATCTCATCATCTTTTGTGTCCTCAAGTGGCTTCTTACCTTCCTTCATGCCACCGGCAATAAGTCTGCCCTTATCGTTTATCATTCCTACAAATCTTATCTTTGGATCTACATCCATGACCTTTTTGCATATGGTCTCAAAGTCCATGAGGTCTTCTCCTATGAGAGAACATGTAATCTCTTGCTAGATTGGATATCAACAGCATCAGTTTAAAAGACGATCTATTTATTGAGATCTTTTATCTATCATTGACATGGTAGTCCAATCAGATTATAAAAAATCACTAGAGTATTACAAACACCTTTCGTTATTCTGGACAGACATAGTCTATCTCATGTCAAGCAAGCCGTCTGCATTAACATCGGCCGGACCAATGCGAAAATTTGCTATGCAGTCCAAAAAACTTGCCACAGAAATGATAGAGGCAAACGAGGATCTAATAGAATTTAACACAAGACTTGCCGAATACTACAAACAACTTTCAGATACATGGATTGAAGCACAAAAGAGAGTCAATAAAAAAATCCCTGAAATTCCTCAAGATATGGAACATCTTGAGGCATCAAAGCGTGTATGGATTGATATGTTTGAGAATGATTTTACGCAACTTTTTGACTCAGAGAAATTTGGTGAAAATTTTGGTAAATTAATATCAAGTGAACTTGAACTATCAAAACACTGGAACAAGATGCTTTCTGTCTTACTTGAAACAGCAAACATTCCAACTAAAAATGACATCGACGAAATTTACAAAGAATTGTATTCATTACGAAAACGAATGAGCAAGCTAGAAAAAAATGGCAACCAAACTAAGGTGAAAAATAATGGAAAATGAACTCAAAATAGATCCTAAGCTTGTTGCCGAATTTTTTAAATTTAACAAAAATATGATTGAAGCACCAAAAATGGTGCCGGTACCTGATGAAATAAATCTTGAAATGACTCCTTATGATGTTGCATATTCTGAAGATAAAATCCGCTTACTTCATTTTAACTCTCCAACACAAAAACAACACCAAACTTCACTCATCATAGTGTATGCGCTCGTAAACAGATACCATATTTTGGACATACAGCCTCACAAGAGTTGGGTTAGAAATCTTCTAAACCAAGGATATGATGTCTACATGATAGACTGGGGAACACCATCTAATATTGACAAATATCTTGGCTTTGATGACTATGTAAACGGCTACGTTGACAACTGTGTAGATTTTGTATGTAATGAAGCCTCTGTGAGCAAAGTATCGATGCAAGGATACTGTACAGGTGGTACTCTGGCTACAGTATATGCAGCACTTCACCCAAATAAGATCAAAAACCTGGTTGCTACTGCCCCAGTAATTGATGGTAAGCGTGACACAACCGTTGTTGGTAATCTTGCCAAGCATATGGATGTGGACAACATGGTAGAAACAATTGGTAACATGCCTCCAGAATTCATGTACTATGTTTTTTCTGTTCTCAAACCCTTTGAGCAAGGAATAGAAAAGTACATTAACTTTTTCAGAAACATTGACGACAAAAATTATGTTGATAGCTTTTTGCGTGTTGAAAAATGGTTGAACGACACACCTCCAATTCCTGGGGAACTTTTCAGACAGTGGATCAAAGACATCTACCAAGATAACTTACTGATTCAAAACAAAATGTATGTTGGCGGAAAGCTTGTGTCGCTTAAAAATATTACAATGCCAATATTTACACAGGTGGCAGTAGGGGATCATCTCGTCTCTCCAGAGTGTAGCATGCCTTTACACTATGCTGTCGGAAGTGAGGATAAGACTCTCAGAATTTATCCGACAGGACATGTTGGTATGATAGCAAGCTCATTTTCGCAAAAAAATGTACTTCCAGAGCTTGGTGAGTGGTTAAAAGAAAGATCTAATAAATAAAAAGGAAAAAGCTCCTTACACTAGTTTCGTGTAGGTGTGCATGCAGAGATCCAAGATTGTAGTATGTTCTCGTTTAGTTCAGCGAATGCTTTTGCATTATCGTTGAATGTTTTGACATTTTGTTTTGTTGTGTCAATTGCAGCTAATACTACTTTATTTTGTACTGTTCGTGCCTTGATCATTTCTTCAGTTGTATCGTTTATCAGCTTTACCACGACCGCTGGTACGTTTGTGTTTATTCCAGCTTTTGTTGCAAATTCTTGCTGTAGTGAAATAACTGATTCTATTGCATTTTTCCACGCTGCAGTGTATTCTTGCTGAAGATTTGTTATAGATTGTAGGTACTGCGGTGTTGTCTTTTCTACTTCATCAAAGTACTTGTCTATGTTCTGTTTGAATACCGTATAGATCTCTTTTGATTCTTGTGCTGTTGTCTTACTCATTTTTTCACCTCACTTTTTTTTGATTTTTTCTCGACAGGAATGATTACTACTTGAACAAGGTCTCGCTCTTTTAGTCCAAGCGCATCTCTTTCCGCTTCGGGAATCGAAATTCTTCCATTGCTTCCAACTGATGTTTTAAATGCGCCCCATGACAGAAATTGTGGCAACGACTGTGCAAGTTTGAAGGCACCATCCATTGCCTTTGATTGCATATTCCCAACGTTTTCCATAAAGTCAGACTGGGCTTTTGCACCCTTGCTTACAATATCTTTTAAAGTCTCTACTGGATCAAATTCTTGTTTCTGGCCCATCATCGAGCCAAAGGTTTTCATGAAATCCATCTGGGCCTTTCCACCTTTTTGTATCCATTCCTTAAACATAGTTGCTGGATCGTATGGGTTATTATTACCATTCATAGGTTATTGTTGCCAATATCTGTATATATATCTATTGGTATTATTTGGTATATAAAACCAATCATTGGTTTAAAAATTTAAGCAGAATATCCGAGAACTTTGCTGGATCTTCAACATAGGGAGTATGACCACAGTCTTCCATTTCTGCAAACTGGCAATTTTTGATAGATGAAAGAAACTCCTTTGAATATTTGATGGGAATGAGGGAATCGTGCCTTCCCCATATGACTAAGGTTGGCGCAGTTATCTGTCTAAGTCTTTCTGATAAAACAGCAGAGTTCCTCAGACATAAAACCGTGGACATGAAAGCCAGTTTTGCGTTTGGAAGTGTCATCCTTTGAACAAAACCATCTATGGTATGCATGTCTATCTCTTTATGGGGCCCTGCCATCATCTGGAAGGCAGTTTTTGCACCGTCTTGGCTTGGATATAGGGCTGCCATCATGTAGGCGTCTAATGTAGGAGTGGATTGCTTCATGAATCCTGAAGGGGATACTAGAACAATCTTTTCGATTATCTTGTTTTGGGTCATTGCGCATTCTGCAACAACTTGGCCTCCAAGTGATGAGCCAACTAAACTTGTTTTAGTGATACCAAGCGTATCCAAAAAATCAAAGAGGAATTTTGCAAAAAACTCTGGTGTATAGTCTACAGAAGGCTTGTCGCTATGGCCAAATCCTATGAGATCAGGTGCAATTACGTGATATTTTTTACTAAGACGTGGAATTAGATACTCCCACCTTTCAGCCGAGGCTCCAAGCCCATGAACAAGAACAACATTACCATCTAATCCACCCTCCTCCTCAAGATATCTAATCTTGTTTGCACCGACTATAACAAATTTCTCTTCCATCAGGTACTATTCGTTCGTAGATTCATGAAGAAGATAAATCTTTTCTATAACAAAAGTGGGCCGAATGGGATTCGAACCCACGACCTTTCGATATCTGAAAAGCTTATCAGTCGAACGCTCCAGCCAAGCTGAGCTATCGGCCCAAGAACTTTCCCAAAGTAACGGTCATTTAAGTTTGCTGGCTTTTCCACTTGATGGAACAACCCATGGATGGATCGAAATCCTTCTCTATCTTTTTTCCCTGTAGCAGCTTTTCTATATTAAGAATCATAGTTTTTTCTGTAGCAACATCTTCTGGACTCATAGCATCATCTATCCTACCGTGAAAAACAAGCCTTCTTTCATGGTCAAATAGGAACGGATCCGGCGTACAAACAGCCCCATACTTTTTTGCGACTTGTTGAGTTTCATCCACAAAATATGAAAATTTAATACCTTTTTCCTTTGCAAACTTTTTCATATTTTCAAAGCTATCGTCTGGATAGTTTGTTGGGTCGTTACTGTTTATTCCTATCATAGCAATTTTATCCTTGAATTTGTCATAAATCTCGACTAGCACCTTTGTCTTTGCCTGTACATATGGACAGTGGTTGCACATGAAAACCACAAGCAAGGCCTTGTAATCTCTGAATTCTGCAAGTGAATGCTTTTTATCATCTGTTCCTAAAAGTTCAAAGTCAGGTGCTTTGTCACCAGTCTTTAAAACAAGTTCTGATTTCAGTAATACCATAAAAAATTGTTTGAATTATATCAATAAAATCCTTGCCTAAACAAAGGCAACAATTAAAATCTACACGCCTTGCATTCCCTGTGATGGGCTGGTAGTTCAGCGGTAGAATACCCGCCTTGCACGCGGGGGGTCTGGGGTTCAAATCCCCACCAGTCCATTTGCCGTTTTTAGACCAGTGATCGTTTTACGTCTTTTCTGATCAGATCGCCATCATTAGCTATCTAAATAGAGCTTATGAAATGATTAATTCACGAAAGACCAACAGTGCCTATGAAAGATGGATTTAAATATTATATTGGTTCCCTGCTGTATAGGAGAATTCGAAAATGCCAGCCGAAGAAGTAGCAGTTTACATTCCTTTGATAGTGGGATTAGCTCCTGGTCTAGTATACTGGGGCATAATTACCGCTCGTAAAAGCAGAAAATAGACGTATAACATCCTAACATCTTTTTCTTATCTTTTGATCTAACGAGAGTTTAGTAAAACCTTCTGATGCACGTTGTTTAGATTATGATATATTGTACGTGATTAATCACTTTTTGACTAATACTAGCGTATGAAGAAGGCCATTATCCTAGCTGTCTTGCTAATACTATCAATATTTGCACCGATTTCTGGATTGGCAGCAGCACCAAATATTGGCCCAAGTAGTAGTTTTAAAGTTGAAGTTCTATCTACATACAGCTACAAGGCAGAAGATGGTTCGACTGTAGTAATAGGCGAAGTGCAAAACAATAGTAATTCTCCTGTAACTGGAGTCAAGATTGGCGTTTCCTTTTTAGATGAAAAGAGAAAAATTCTAGAATACAAGACTGGTACAACTCTGCTCAAAGTTATTCCAGCGGGCGGAAAGGCTCCATATTCTATTATCTCATCAAAAAAGGAGCCGGCCATAACTGATGTTTCAATTAATTTAACAGGATTCAACTCTTCGCCTGCACGGCCACAAGTACTTCAAATTTCACCTGGCACTCTACAAATTTCAGATCAACTTACCTTTTCAGGGACCATAATTAACGGAGGAACAATACCTACAACTGGCACAACAATTTACCTACTTTCGTATGATGCATTTGATAGGGTTGTTGGTATTGTAACAGCAACCCCACTACCAAACAATATTGGTCCTGGTAAGATTGCTAACTTTAGTATGACTTCGATTCCAAATTCAATCACAAGATCATACAAGCTTCTTGCAGAGTCTGATAACTTTCAATCCTCCTTGGTTGATGTAAAAGATATTAAAGTAAAACTAAGCTCGCTTACAAAACTTGTTACAATAGCTGACATTTCTGTTACAGATCCACAAGGCAACAAATACAACACAATACCTGTGGGTAGTCAAGTCAACATAACGAGTAGTATATGGATAAAGTATGCAG
>JBBDNF010000052.1:0-35708 GCA_040877685.1 Nitrosopumilaceae archaeon | reverse complement strand
CTATCTTTGAGTAATTGGACTAAATCCAAAAAGCTCTAGGGTCAAACAATGAAAAAGTTGGCTAACCACATGTTAAACAAAATATCGACTGAAGTAACTGAGTTGAAAGAGGGTCTTAACCCTGAAAATATCGCTTATTGGTACAAAAAGGTGATACAAGAAACAAAAGAAATGGCACCTCCATGGCTAGTTGACAAGATAAAAGTTAAACAGGATCCTATACTTCACATGAAGTTCAACGTGGATATATCAAAACGCGCTGTAATGTATTTTATGATAGCAATAAATAACAACATAGACGAGATGCCATATTCGACTAGATTGTATTTTCTTAAAGTTCAAGAAATAATGACCGATGAAATGAATAAGACTCTAGTCTAGTTCATTCTTTTGTGATTTCAACAGTATTTTCAATTACTACTGTATTTGTTATTCTGTGATTTTTTTCGATAACAGATTGAATAAAATCAGCAAAAGACTCAGCTTCGGTTTTGTCCTTTAAAAGAATACTATGAGCAGATTTGTCTTTAAGTGACACAACCATTTCATTGTCTATGACTTCCAAAATTCCAGTGATGAACGTTTCTCTGTCTTCTTTGGTATAAATCAGACCTGAAAGTTTCTGTGCTTCGTATTTATCTTCACAAAAAATTCTTTTTTTCATCTTTCTTATTTAAACAAAAATTTGTCTACTTGATCTTTTGCTTTTTCCCTTTTTTTCTTAAAGTCTATAATGAAAGGTTTTGCAGCATTCTGTAGATCAGTTTTGCACTCTCCACACAATAGCTCGCCACTTTTACACTTTCGTGCTCGCTCATTGGAATCTTTTTCAGAATCAAAAAAGTAGCGTAAATACCAAAAGACGGGGCAGATGTTGAAGTTGGCTCCAAGTTTGCGTTGCATTTCAACAGTAGGCTGACCGCCCGTAAACGAGTTTGAAATTTTTTTGTCAACCGTTTCTTCATCATCGGTTGTAAAGATGGCAGTTTCTGGAAGAGACGAAGACATCTTTCCCTTCATGCCAAGACCTGGTAGGAACTTTGAGTGAATCTGAGCTGGTTTTGGATATCCTATTTTCTCTGCAATATCTCTTGTTACTCGCCAGTATGGGTCTTGATCAATGGCAGCAGGTATAAGCACTGGTGTAGGCTTGCCTTCAATTACAGAAGGAAGAAAACAAGGCGCAGCTTGAATTGGGGGAAAGCCAATCATACCAATGTTTGTAGAATTTTGAAAGCCAAAAACTGCTTTGACTGTAGAGTATGTTATCCTTTTTGCAATTTCAAGAGAAATTGGATATATCTGTTTGATATCCTTGGAATCTACGAGGATTTTGGTTTTCTTGGGGTCAAAACCCACTGCAATTATATCAAGAATATTTTCATTTGTGTATCTTGATACGTCATCAAATGATTTCTCATCACTATAAAGGAACTTTTCATCATCTGTAATCTGAAAAATCAAATTTACACCAAATTTTTCCTGTAGATATTTTGTGAAAATCCAAGGTAGCAGATGACCCATATGGACCGAACCAGAAGGGCCTCGACCGGTGTAAAGATAGAACTTGTTTCCCTTTTCATATTCTGACAAAATCTTATCCATGTCTCTGTGGCTAAAAAAATATTCTAGCTTTAGCATAGGATGCAGCTCTCCAGTAATCTTTCTTATTCTATCAAGCAATTGTGGAGAAATTTTTTCTGTTCCAAATTTTTGTATGAGTTTGTCATAGTCAATGTCTCCTTCGACACTCCAAGGAGTGACTGTGAATTCATTACCTGACATTCATCATTCAGACAGGTTAAGGTTTAAAAAGTCTTTTCTGCTCTTTGTGATAATGTCACAAGTTCTTCATCCAATAGAACATAAAATAATCAAAACACTAAAGCAAATGCCAAACCTGACTTATGAAGAACTTGCAAAAAATGCTCAGCTTGCTATGGATCAAGTAAGGAGAGGGATTGAGTGGCTCAAATACAAGAATCTGGTAGAAGTTAATGAATCCACAGTATTTTCTGCCAGTCTTGGGAAAAATGGCAAAGAAGCACTTGAGAAAGGCCTTCCTGAAAGAATGCTTGTAAATTATCTTGCTAAGCACAATGTTTGCACCTTTGAGGTGGCAAGAGCTGTTGTTCCTGAATCAGAGTTTAATGCAGCCATAGCAAATGCAAGACAAAATGGCTGGATTGAGATCACAAAAGAACAGGACTCAAACATAATATCTCTAAAAGATGATAAACCTTCATTAGAAGAAGAACTAATTCGTCTTTTGGCTGAAAGAGGTAGAGTTCAAGTTTCGGAAATACAAAACAAGACTGCACTTGAATCTCTAAAAAAGAGGCCAGATTTTGTTGTTCTTGATTCAGTAAAATCTAAGGTAGTAAATCTAACAGTGCAAGGACTTGAGGCTGCAACAAAACCATCTGAGAGTGGAGGAGAAAGAAAGCTTACAACTGAGATGCTTACAAGTGGAAAGTGGAAAGAAATTTCTCTTGCACCAATTGATGTGGAAGCGACAGCACCAGAAATTTTTGCTGCAAGATCACACCCACTACATGACATCATAAATGAAGTTAGAGAAATTTTTGTCAGTCTTGGATTTACAGAAATACTTGGAACTCTTGTCCAATCAAGCTTTTGGAATTTTGATGCGCTTTTTACTCCACAAGACCATCCTGCGCGTGAAATGCAAGACACATTTTATCTTAAGAACATGTATGCAGGCAAGGTTGCTACTCCAGCTCAGATATCAAAGGTATCAGTATCACACAAAAAAGGTTGGAAATACAACTGGAAGCTTGAAGAAGCAAAAAGACTGGTTTTACGAACCCACACAACATGTGTAACAATAAGGCATCTGGCAGACACGAATCCAGACGAAGCAAGAATATTTTCGGTAGGCAGAGTGTTTAGGAACGAGAAAGTAAGCTACAAACACCTAGTAGAATTCAATCAGGTAGAAGGAGTAGTAGTAGGTAAGAATGTAACACTTAGAGACTTGATGGGATTGCAACGTGAATTTTACTACAAGATGGGATTAAAAAAAATCAAATTTTGGCCCACATTTTTTCCCTATACTGAACCTTCTTTGCAGTCAATGGTGTATAACGAAAGGCTTGGCAAATGGGCAGAACTCTTTGGAATGGGAATTTTTAGACCTGAGGTCACAAAACCACTTGGAATAACAAATCCAGTACTTGCATGGGGAGGGGGAATAGAAAGAATTGCCATGCTAAAATTCGGATTAGATGATGTTCGTGAACTTTACAACAATAACCTTGGTTGGTTGAGGAGTGTGCCAAAATGCCAGTAGTAACTTTGTATTTTAATAGAATGCAAAAACTTGTAGGGAAAAAATTATCACAGGAAAAAATTATCTCAACACTCCCATTCATTGGATTAGATATTGAAGAACAGACAAAAGATCACATAAGTGTAGAATATAGTCCAAACAGACCAGACTACTCTACTGACTATGGAATAGCTTCAGGTTTGCAAGGACTTCTTGGGATCAAACGAGGTATGCCACGATTCAAAATCACCAATGGAAAATATGCAATCAAAGTTGATTCCTCTGTCAGAAAAATAAGGCCTTTTGTTACTGGCATTGTTGCAAAAAATGGGAAACTCGATAACGAAACAATAAGACAGATAATCGCGATGCAAGAGGATCTGCACGATGGTATAGGAAGAAAGAGAAAGAAGACATCTATTGGTATTCATGATCTTGACAAAATTTCATTTCCCCTGACCTACACAACAGTAGGTAGAAATCACAAATTTGTACCTCTTGCATCATCTCATGAGATGACACTTAAAGAAATCATTGAAAAAACCGATGTTGGACAAAAGTACGCAAACATACTTGGCAACTCCACTATAGTGCCTATTATTTTAGATTCGGCTGGTAACACAATCTCATTTCCTCCGATAACAAATTCAGCCCTTACAACAATATCGGCAAAAACGAAAAATCTTCTAGTCGAAGTTACGGCTATCAATAAAAGTGCCGCTGAAGATACACTTGCAGTAATAGCAAATACACTTCAAGAAGCAGGATTTGATCTCTTTTCAATGAGAATTTCAGGAGTAAATAATTCCCCCACATCATTACAATCCAGAAATATAATGCTAGAAGTTGATCTAGTAAACAAAATACTCGGTCTTGATCTAAACTCCACTATTATTGCATCATCACTCAGAAAAAGCAGACTAGACGCAAATCCAAAAGGAAACAAAGTGCTCTGTTCAATTCCACGATATAGAACAGACATTTTTGGGCCGATGGATCTTGTAGAAGAGGTTGCTCTTGGGTATGGAATAGAAAACCTAGAGCCTACAGTTCCTCAATCTGTTTTAGCAGGACAGAAAAACAAGATCACAACAGCACTGGACTCCATAAGTTCTGTGATGGTAGGCCTTGGTTACCTGGAAGCAATGAATTTTGGTCTTGTAAGCAAACAAGTTCAATATGATTTTACAAAACGAGATCAATCAAAGATAATCTCAGTTATAGATTCTAAAAGCCAAGAACACACAATTCTACGTGATGCAATATTGCCTGGATTAATAGACACTTTATCTAGGAATATACATGAAACCTATCCGCAAAAACTATTTGAAACTGGCGTAGTATTTTCAAAAACTCATGAAGTTCAAGAAGAGACTCATCTTGCGTGTGTTTGTGCCCATAATGATGTTAGCTTTAGTGAAGTAAAATCAATCTTGCAGTCTATACTTAAGATGGGCTTTGGTATCAATTGCGCAACCGTAATGTCGTCCAATCCAATGTTTTCAGCGGGTCGAACTGCTGACATCCGTGTTAATGATGGGATGATTGGTGTTATTGGTGAGATTTCTCCAGAAGTTATTGAGAACTTTAAACTACGGGTTCCTATTGCTGGGTTTGAAATAAAGCTCACTGGATTAATATTTGACTAGGTAACAAATTATTACGCCCTCAAATGCACGCAGACGGACTGGAATGATATAACATGATTTTTGGTCCACCCAGCCGTGCGACATGGGCACCCCGGCATAAGAACAAAAATGAGGGTACGCTAAAGCTACCAATGACTTTTTGTGGGTCAGAGCCGGGGAACATTTTATTAAATATATTTTTGACAAACTGTGCGATAGATCCATTGATATATTTGCCTTGTATAACTATAACATGGCAACTGCATATGTTTTAATAAACTGTGAACTTGGTTCTGAAGAAGCCATAATTGGACAACTGAAATCCATTGACGGTGTTAAAGAAGTGCATGGCACCTTTGGTGCATATGATATTTTGGCCAAGATCGAATCGCCATCAGTAGAAGCGTTAAGAGAAGTAATAACTTGGAAAATTCGCAAAATAGAAAAAATTCGTTCTACTCTAACTTTGATGGGCATCGAAGGCCAAAGTTAATCCATCCACTTTTTGTGGATCCATATTTTCAATGCAAAGACCTTTAACTTTGGGTTCAATTTTTGCAAATGTGCTCGTACATTTCATTTTTGTCATAAAACAGGATGAATTAGAAAAAAGATCTTGGGAATTTGAATATATTTCACGAATGGCGCAATTTTACAAATTGTGGATTGAAAAAACTTTTTCAACAAAAGTAGATGTAAAAGTGGACCAAATGCCGGTAAAACCCAGACGTTTGTTTAATCGAGTTGATGTCAACTCACTTCTTGAGGACCATAGAAAAAGAGGGGAAAATATTTATCACTTTTACTTGTGCTACTTTAGGCCATTGTGGACTGATTGTACATGTGAGGGCTATCATGCAGAAAACTTTGGCATGATCTGGTGGCAACAAAGCCCAAAAAGAGACGATATTTCTTTTCTTGCAGAAAAAAACTGTACAAAAGTCTCGCATGAGCTTACTCATGAATTTTTGAGACAAGCTGGTAACAAAAAGTACGTTGAGATAGTACACGATATCTGGGATAAGCATCTTTTCGCATTATTGCCGTTTGAATACTATGATGATACATTTACAAAAACTACTAAACTTTCAACATTTACAACCCTTGATACAGCTAGTTTTCGGTTATAGTAGAATCACCACTTTCTTTTAATCTTAAAATTTTACACTAAATTATGTTAAGTTGTAGAGGAGAATGCAAAACAACTTTTAAAGGATCACTTGGGAAAACAATTTTTCGTTACATGAATGATCAAAAAAGGTGTGGTGTATGCGGAGTCTACTTCAAATGGGGTGGATCAAAGTGCCCCTGTTGTAGCGCTGTATTACATGTTAGGCCAAGACACTCACGTGCAAAAGAAAAGTATTACGAAAAAGCAGGCATCAAATGGTTGTAAAAGACTAGCACTTTGTCACAGAATATATTCTGTTTTCAAAACTTGCTGTCTTGAATTCTATCTTGTTTTCTGGGTCTCTTTTGCGTGATTTGCTTAACTTTTCAAGATTTACAAGCGCCTCGCCTTCAAAACCTACCGAAGAACCATAAATACCATCTGTAAGAAGAGTGCCGTGCTCACCTTTCTTGATGTCATCCACAATTTCATAGAATTTTATTGCCTCCTTTTTGGTTATAGGACCACCAGTTGACTTGGTAAAGCCTAGTGCGATGTACATGCCATTGTTTTTTACTGCAACTGGAACCTTGTGGACTTTACCAGATGCGCCTTGAATTTTCTCATTAAGTAAAATCTCACATTTGTGGAACATGCTTGAAATATAAGCACAAAAACGATAATTTGCATAAAGCCCATCGGCATCTTCCTCACAATCAACAAAAACCTTGTGAAGGAGTTGAAGAGCAGAGTCATTCATACTTTGCAGCCGATCTTCAATCCTGCCCTTTTTGATAAGATCAGATTCGCAGTCTCTCGCTACTTTTTCAAGAATAAAGTGTGGCAGGTTGTAGTTTTTCAGTGCAGAGACATAAGTTCCTGTCTTAGAGGCACCAAAACTTGGGAAATTGCCACGACTCAAATCAATTTGCCTTCAATTCGCTTTAATGTGAATGTAGATTTTGCAGTAGCCAAAACTGTCTATCTTCATCGCTTTTTGCTTATAACTGTTCTCTAAAAACGAAGATCAGAAATGGTGGGGCCGACCGGAGTTGAACCGGTGACACACGGGTCACTACAGCTCCAAACTGTACATCATCCTTTCGTCAGTGAAGCTAGTTAACCACTGGAGCCCTTAGCGGTGATCATGTGATCTATCCTGTCGCCATGCCTGGCTAGGCTACGACCCCACGCAATGGAGATGAAAGCACTCGAATTTTAATTTACTTAACCAACGAAGATTTATTTGTTATAATTCGATCTTTGCAATTAGAGGATGATTGTACAAAACTTAGCTCAAAATTATCGCTACCCCCTAAGTGCTAGTAGTCTGCTAAATTATACTGAAGACAAATTTACATAGAATGACTCGCCTTTTACTACTTTTATTGGGGGCTATTCCAGTACTTGCTGCAATTTTTATTGCATTACCACAAATAACCAAACCAGAAATTCCAATAACCGCGGTAGATTCAAACGATGTAATTTCGATTGAGTATAGTAAACAACATTTAAAGAAAGTTATTTTTGGACTAACTGAAAGCATAGGTGCACAGAAAACCGAGCTATTGACTATTCAAAATGATGGAAATGTTCGGTATAGTGTGACAATAAATGGTTATCCAGAACCTGACATAAAATACACACTAGAAAAACCTACGATAAAAAAATTGACTGCATTAATAAAAGAGACAGGATTTATGCAAATTCCAAAGGATTCTTTTCCCATAAGAAACGATGTTGATGAATTTGAAAAGTTTGGAATAAAGGTAACCCTTAACGACAGATCAAAGAGTATCCAGTGGCCAGAACAGAATGCAACTGACGAATTCATTCCGCCACTTATCAATGCAGTCAAATCAGAGCTTGATGGAATAATTAGTGAAATAATAGAATAAATAACGCTCGCATGCAACATCAAATATGATATCACTTTCTGGCGACATTGCAGACTCCAAAGGAATCATTAATGAAGAGATAGAGTCATACTCCATCAAACGTGGAACATCAACCTTAAAGCGTGGCCTTGCTCACATGTTGAAAAATGGAGTGGTGATGGATGTCACAACAGTAGAGCAAGCTCAGATAGCTGAAGATTCAGGAGCAGTTTCTGTGATGGTTTTAGACAAGCTTCCATCTGATGTAAGAAAAGCAGGTGGTGTTGCAAGAACTGCTAGCATACGAATTATTCAAGAAATTATGGACTCTATCACGATACCTGTAATGGCGAAATGCAGAATAGGACATGTCTATGAAGCAAGAGTTTTGCAAGAAACAAACGTGGATATGATTGATGAATCAGAGGTATTGACTCCCGCGGATGAATTACATCACATCTGGAAGTGGGACTTTACTACACCATTTGTAAATGGGGCAAGAAATCTTGGAGAAGCATTACGTAGGATAGAAGAAGGAGCTGCAATGATAAGAACTAAAGGAGAACCAGGAACAGGAAATGTTGCAGAAGCGGTAACTCACATTAAAAATGTAAACGACGAACTAAGAAAGATAAAATCAATATATGATTTGGGTAACGAACAGGATCTAGTTAGTGCTGCACGAGAACTGAGGGTTTCGTACTCGCTTGTAGAAGAGACGGCAAGCCTTGGGAGACTGCCAGTTGTCAACTTTGCAGCTGGTGGCATATCTACGCCTGCAGACGCGGCATATCTTATGACTCTTGGTTGTGATGGAATCTTTGTAGGATCTGGTATATTCAAAGCAGATGACGCAAAGGAAAGAGCCCAAGCAATAGTTCTTGCAACTACCTTCTGGGAAGACCCGGACAAGGTTAAGGAAGCTCAGAAGATGATAGACGAAAGACAGTCAATGCTTGGACTTGACTCCAAAAATCTTGAGCTTAAGATGCAAGAGCGTGGAAGCACGGCATGAGTGGCCTTAACATTGGTGTCCTTGCTGTTCAAGGAGACGTTGCAGAAAACATAATGGCCACAAAAATGGCATTAGAAGAACTTGGACTAGAAGGAATTGTAAACGAGATAAAATATCCGGAACAAATTTCTGATCTTGATGGCCTGATAATACCCGGAGGAGAAAGTACTGTAATTGGTCAGCTTTCACTTGTAAATGGTTCTCTAAAGCAGATAAAAGAAAAAATTGCTTCTGGCATGCCTGTACTTGGAATTTGTGCAGGCATGATATTACTTTCAAAAAAGGCAAAGGACAGAGTAGTAGGCGAAATGGACCAACCGCTATTAGATCTTCTAGATGTAAAAGTAGAACGAAATGCCTTTGGCAGACAGCGAGATTCTTTTGAATCTGAAATTTCAATGGATAAGATAGGAATACCAAAATTTCATGGGGTATTTATCCGAGCTCCATCAATTACTGAGACTGGGAAAAATGTTGAAGTAATATCAAAGTTTAACGAAAAAATTATTGCAGTAAAACAAGGAAAAATTCTTGGGACTTCATTTCATCCAGAACTGACAAGTGATCTTTCATTACACAAATATTTTGTAAACCTAGTTAACGGCAAAAACCAGTAATAATCTTGTTGTTAGACTAGCAATTTCTGAAACTATCTGGACCATTTATATTAAATTCTAGGTCATACCTGATGTGATATATCATGGAAATAGAAAGCACCCCAGAACTTGTATCGTATGTTTATAAGAAAGCCGAAGAGAATATTTCAAAATTTAGAAAAATGGTAAATGGACCGCTTACGCTTTCGGAGAAAATACTTGTAGGCCACCTTGAAGACATAAATGATGCAAAAAACATCGAATCTGGAAAAAGCTATGTTTTTCTGCGACCTGATCGTGTGGCTTTGCAGGATGTAACTGGTCAAACAACCATTCTGCAGTTTATGCAGGCTGGATTGAAAAGAACTGTTCTTCCTACTACAGTACACTGTGACCATCTAATTCAAGCCAGAGTAGAAGGAGATTCTGATACAAAGGCAGCAATTAGCGAAAACAGTGAGGTATACAAATTCTTAGAATCCGCAAGCAGAAAATATGGAATTGGTTTTTGGAAGCCTGGCGCAGGCATTATCCATCAAGTTGTTCTTGAAAACTATGCATTTCCAGGCGGCCTCATGATTGGTACTGATTCTCATACCCCTAATGCAGGTGGTCTTGGCATGCTTGCTATTGGTGTCGGTGGATTGGATGCAGCTGAAACCATGGCAGGATTACCATGGGAACTTCTTTATCCAAAACGCATTGGAGTTTATCTAACTGGCGAACTTAATGGATGGACTGCGCCAAAAGACATCATACTTTATGTTGCATCAAAACTTACAGTTTCTGGCGGAACAAACTCCATCATTGAATACTTCGGTCCTGGTGCAAAATCAATAAGCTGTACAGGTAAGGCAACCATAACAAACATGGGAGCAGAAATTGGTGCGACATGCTCTGTGTTTCCATATGATGAAAGAATGGAAGTGTATCTTAGAACTACAAATCGTGGTATGCTTGCAGATCTTGCAAACAAATACAAAGATTTGCTGACTGAAGATCCAGAAATTGAACAAAACCTTGAAAAATATTTTGATAAAGTAATTCGAATAGATCTTTCAACATTAGAGCCACACATAGTTGGTCCACACACCCCTGATCTTGCTAGACCAATTTCACAAATGGCAGAAGATGTGAAAAAAAATAATTATCTTGATAATATCTCAGTTGCACTGATAGGAAGTTGCACAAACTCTTCGTATGAAGATATGTCGCGAGCTGCAAGTATGGCAGAACAAGCGAAATCTAGAGGAATTAAAACCAAGATACCACTTCTTGTAACTCCTGGCTCGGAACAAATTAGAGCCACAATAGAACGTGACGGTCAGATGGAATCTCTGAAATCTATTGGAGCAACTGTTCTTGCAAACGCATGTGGACCATGCATAGGGCAATGGAATAGACCAGAACTCAAAAAGGGAGAACCAAACACGATTGTCACCTCATATAATAGAAATTTCCCAGGAAGAAATGATGGAAAAAGAGAGACAATGAATTTCATAGGTAGCCCAGAATTGGTTATAGCACTAGCTCTTGGTGGAAGGTTATCGTTTAATCCACTAAAAGATTCACTTGAAGCACCAGATGGTTCCAAGTTTAAACTAGAACCTCCAAAAAAAGCACCGGAAGTACCCAATAAAGGATTTCAAAAAACTGAGGGTATCTATATTGCGCCGGCGGAAGATCCCGATTATGTTGAGGTAATAATTAACAAAAATAGTGAAAGACTACAAAAATTAGAACCATTTTCACAATGGGATGGCAATGACTTTGTAAACCTTCCAATTTTGGTAAAGGCTAAAGGAAAATGCACTACCGATCATATATCTCCAGCAGGCCCATGGTTATTTTATAGAGGACATCTTGACAAGCTAAGCGATAACCTGTTTCTTGGTGCAGTTAATGCTTACAACAATGAAGTAGGAAAGGGCAAGAACACGCTTACTGGAAAAATACAACCATTTCCTGACATTGCAAGAGAGTACAAAGCTAAAGGAACCAAATGGATAGTTATTGGTGATAATAATTATGGCGAAGGAAGCAGCAGAGAACACGCTGCCATGTCTCCAAGATTCATGGGATGTGCCACTGTTATTGCAAAAAGTTTTGCTCGTATACATGAAACCAATTTGAAAAAACAAGGCATACTTGCTCTAACGTTTGCTAATCCTGATGATTATGAGAAAATAAAAGAAACAGACAGAATTAGTCTTGTTGAATTAAATCATTTAGAACAAGGAAAACCAGTCAAATGTTTCATCCATCACGAAAATGGAACAAAAGAGGAGATATTGCTAAATCATTCTTACAACAATTTCCAAATTCAGTGGTTTCGTGCTGGTTCTGCACTGAATGTAATTATTTCAAAAAAATCAACATTATGAGTAGATATTTTCTATAATTAAGACATGTCAAAAGCTGATCAGCAATAATTTACAATAAATTAAAATATTTTGAAGTCTATTATAATACATGAAGTCAATTTCAGTTCAAGAGATTTACGGAAAATCTATGACACTACATGAAGACTATAAGATTCCAAAAAAGAAATCCACTGACATAGAATCAGAATCTATGTCATCAACATAGATTCCTACAATTTTTTGTGAGTGATATGTTAGGACAAAAGTTTGATGCAAACGCGCTTTACAACAGAATCGTTCATTATTATATAGACAAAAAAAGCTATTCAAAGGAAAAAGCAAATGCAATAGCACAAACAATTGTGGCAAGGGAGATGCAACGCCGAATCTGCAAAAACATGAAATGTAAACATTCAATGGATGACCATGTTAGAGCGCAAGAAACCTGTCTTGTCTTGGACTGTAATTGCAGACGCTTTGTTAGATAGGCTTTAGACCTTAAGAATTATCTTGCCAAATTGATTACTTGATTCAATTTTTTTATGTGCAAGTATGACATCTTTCAAATCAAAGACTTTGTCAATCACAGGTCTAATCTTTCTTAATTTCATAAATTTGTGAAGGGAGAGGAGTTGTGATTTTGTTCCAAGGTAGGTCCCAATAATCTGCGCTTCTTTGCTGTAAAAGGCACGTATGTTTATTGTAGCCTCTAAGCCAGATGTGGTACCACATGCAAGCATTATGCCACTTACTTTGAGAGCCTCTATGCTAACAGACCAGGTTTTGGCGCCTACATGGTCTATTACTGCATCAACACCCCTGTTCTTAGTATACTTGAGAACTTGGGCAATGACATCTGATCTACTCCTGTCTATGACAAGATTGGCACCCAACCTTTTTGCTCTTCTGACTTTATTTGCACTAGAAGCTACGGTAATCACTTTGATCCCTTTTGCTTTGGCTAAAAGTATGGCGGCAGAACCAACCCCACTATTTGAACCCCAAATTAACATGGTGTCACCTTTCTTACAATTTGATCTTTCCAACATATTCCATGCAGTCAAGTAAGACACATTAAGAGCACAAGCTTCTGCATCAGAAAGCCATGCTGATTTTCTAACTATGTTTGCTTGCGGAACTTGAATAAATTCTGCATAACCACCACGATACTTACCAAAACCGCCAATAATTGAATATGAAACTTGTGGAATGTCACTTTTTATGGCAGGATAAACAACAACCTTTTCACCTTTTTTGAAATTTCCAAAACCTTCCATCAAAGTGCCACAAACGTCAGAACCTAAAACATGTGGAAACAAAACCTTTCTTCCTGTTAGTCCTTTTCTAACCCAAACATCAAGATGATTTACTGCACAGTAACTTACCTTGATTATTGCATGACCACTTTTTGGTTTAGGGCGTTCTATTTCTTCATAAGATAAAACATTTGGTCCACCATGCCTTCTAATTACAACCGCTTTCAATGGTTTAGGTGATTGCAAGAACACTATTTTAGGTTGTGCATAACCCGCAGGTCTTTTGCAAATGGTTCAAGGATTGCTGGAATCTGGAAATCAATCGAATCCTTCAAAGACAATCCAACTTCCTTTTTCTTGTTCCATACCGCAGAATTGAATTCTACTATTTCTTTTGTGAATTTTGTAAAATCCTCATTATTTTCTTGTTCAACAAATCTTTCTTTATGGATTGTTTTGTCTGAATAGAGAGATTGCCACAGATAATCTGTGATAAATGGAGTAATTGGTGCTAGCAGGCGTAATATGGTAGAAAATACCTTATGAAGGGCGTGTATGGCACCATCTCTTTCCTCTTCTGAAAATCCAGTTCCATAGGCACGTCCCTTTACCATTTCTATATAATGCGCAGCAAAAAGATTCCAAGTAAATTCTCTAATCGCTGTAGCGGGGATAAAAAAATTGAATTCACTATATCCTTTTTTGCATTCCATTATAAGCTTGTCAAGCTCAGAAAGAATCCATTTGTCCGCAGCATCAAGTTTTTCTGATTTTAATACTTGGAATCCAGAAAGAAACCTTGAAACATTCCAGAGTTTACTAAGGAATTTTTTCGTCGATTCAATTTTCTGCTCTGAACATCTAAAATCATAACCAAGGTTGATCTCACTTGCACTCCAGAATCTAAATGTGTCAGCGCCAAATTTTTGTATGATGGGTAATGGGTCTATTACATTTCCTTTACTCTTACTCATCTTTGTTCCGTGCTCATCCACTCCATATCCCATTATCCACACTTCTGACCACGGTGTTTTACCAGTAAGCTGTTCGCACCTTAGTATGGTGTAGTAGAGCCATGTTCTTACGATATCTTTAGACTGGGGTCGTATGGTTGTAGGATATGTCTTTTTGAAAAATTTGTCATCACGTTCATATTTTGACACAAAAAGTGGAGATACGCTAGAATCCATCCATGTATCAAAAGTTCTTTCTTCACCAACAAAACTACTTGCACCACATTTTGTACACTTTGTTATGGGAGCACTATCCTTCCACGGTTTGTAGTATTTTCCTGATTCCGGCACGTGTGGCTCAGAACATTTTTCGCAATACCATATGGGAATCTCAGTACCATAATATCTTCTTCTTGATATGGGCCAGTCAATCGAAATGGAGTCCAGCCAATTCATAAGAATCTGTTTGTGCATGGGGGGATGAAAGATTATTTTTGAGCCAATTTTCCTAATTTTCTCTACTGAATCCTTTTGTTTTAGGTAATATTCCTCCATAGGTATTATCTCAATAGGAATCTTACTTCTTTCAGAGACAGGAGTTCGATGATTAACGTTCTCTATTTTCTCCACAAAGCCTTGATTCTGAAGATCTTCGGTTATTTTTTCTCTGGCTTGTTTTACCTTTAAACCAACATATGCCCCACCAGGCTCAGTCATACGGCCATCCTTTCCAATTGCTACAATTTCTGGCAGCTTCAGTTCTCTAAAAAGCGCAACATCGTTTTGGTCACCATAGCTACATACCATGACAATTCCAGATCCAAACTCTTTTTCTGCAGAAGGATGAGTCCTGATTTCAACTTCTCTGTTTACTAATGGTATTATTGCTTTTTTGCCAACAATATCTGAATATCTCTGATCTTCTGGATTGACAATTATAGCTTGACAGGCACACAAAAGTTCTGGTCTTGTACTTGCTACTGTAATGGTTTTATCAGAATTTTTTATTTTAAATTTCATGTAAACCAATTTTGTTGGAATTTCCATGTAAGTTATTTCAGCATCAGCAATAGTGGTACCAGTAACCCAGTCATAGTTATTTGGTCTGTTTGCAAGATAAATCAATCCCTTTTTCCAGAGCTCGATAAATGTTGATTGAGTAAGTATACGATATTCCTCAGAATCTGTTCTGTAATAGTCTGAAAAATTTCCACTAATGCCAAGGCTTTTCATGATCTGGATCATTTCTGCCTCCAAGTCATCTAATGCGGTTGCACACATCTTCAAAAATTCTCCTCGTTCTGTTTCACGCATTTTAATATTGTACTTTTTTTCTGTGTACATCTCTACAGGCAAACCATTTCTGTCTATGCCTATTGGGAAAAGGACGTTTTTGCCGGACATCCTAGCTGTTCTTGCAATCATGTCTATCTGTGCATAATGTGCTGTGGCACCTATGTGCCAAGGTCTTCCAGATGGATATGGAGGTGGCGTATCTATAACAAAAATATCGCCCTCTGGTTTAAAGTCGTAAATATGTGAATCTTGCCATTGTTTTAGAATATTTTTCTCAATCTCTGGGTTCCATGTAATCTCTTTGATCTTCGGTTCCATACCCTAGGATTTGGAGATATGAGATAAAATATGAGCTCCTTTGTTGTATCCTTCGTAAATATAGACTCCAACCGCTTCTATGTTTGCTGGCATCTTTGGAATAAGGAGCTTTATTATTTCCGTAGAAAGGCTTTCTACCGTGGCTTCGCCATCAAGGAGATATGTTGTGTCTTTTGGAACCTGTAAATCAAACACGCCTTTTGGCCCATCAAATGCAATTCTGTAGTGTATATTGTCTTCTTTAACAAGATATTTTTTGTTGATGAAAAACTTGTGATCAAGAACAGAAATTATCTCCTTGATAATTTTTTTTGCATCACTAAAATCTATTAGTAAGTTATTTTTCATTTCCCCAACAAGCTCAACCATTACAGAAGATGTATGTCCATGAAGTATTGAACATTTTTCAACTAAAGGAAGGATATGTGCGTAATCAAATGCAAATGATGGATCTTCAATGAAGATAGATCCTGTTTGAACCTCTTTTGTTTTGTACAGTATTATGTCTTCTAGTTCTTTTATTTGTGCAGCATATTTTGGATGACCAATAGCAACTATCTTCGTATCTGGAAGATCATTTTTTATTTCCTTGTACTTCGTTATATCTTTTTCATCATCTATTACTTCTATGAGACCTTTTTCTGTCTTGAAATCAACCACTGTCTTTTTTCCGTTTTTAAGAGTTAGTATATAATCATATTCGTATTTTATATCCAAAAATGAGAGCATCTGAGATATTGAAAACTCTGTCCTTGTTCTCAAGAGATTGCCTTTTCCATCTGTATATCTGAAATCAGAATCCAAAATTGCAGAACCGCTAGCCATTTGAAAAATTTGGATACTCCTCTGTATATAAATTCTGTACAGAATTAAAGTTAAAAATTAACAGACTATCAAGAGACTTCTGTTGTATTTGTTTACGCTAACGAATTAAGGGTTCGTGCAAGATTAATGTCGTTTTGGGTTATTCCATCAGCATCATGTGTTGTCAAATCAACTTTGACTTTATTGTAGACATTAAACCATTCTGGGTGATGATTCATCTTTTCTATATGTAATGATGCAGTGCACATGAATCCAAAGGCTTCAATAAAGTCCTTAAAGACAAAATCTTTGTGTAACTTACCGTTAACTATACTCCAACCAGATAAATTTGTGAGCTCTTTTTTGATTTGTTCATCTGATAACTTTGTTAGTGTCATGGTTTTTTTTGGTAATTCCGCTATTTAACTGTCAAATTGCCGCAACTAACTTAGGGTAGTTTTTTTATCTTATACGAAATGGCAGATCTTAAAGACAAACTGCACAAACAAATGAATAAATCAATACAAAAAGTAACTGTTGATAAAAAAATTGGAATAGCCTTTTCTGGCGGCGTAGATAGTTCGCTTCTCGCAAAAATCTGTAATGACCTTGGGTACAAAATTACTCTATTAACTATTGGGTTTGAAGATTCACATGATGTAAAGCATTCAAAAGAAACAGCCAAAATGTTTGGCTATCGTCACAAAATTGGAAAAATCTCACAAAAAACGTTTCTAGAAATATCTAAAGAGATCAATAAAACAATAAAAACTGATAACCTGTCTTGGAATGAAAACTGTATTGCGTTTTACCATGTAGCAAAACTTGCAAAACATTATGGTATAACTAAAGTACTTACAGCAAATGGAATTGATGAGCTTTTCTGTGGTTATAATGCATATAGAGAGGCAATAAAACAAGGCAAGAATAGCGTTATGAAGCTAATGAAGTCAAAACTTGAAAATGAAATCAATATGATGAAAGCAGTTAATACAATAGCATCAGAATTTGGTGTTCACATAATACAACCATTTCTGTACACCGAATTTATTAATTTCTCAAAAAAAATTCCAGTTGAAGAAAAAATACATGGATCAGATGATCTGATAAGAAAACACATAATTCGAGATCTAGCTCTAAAGATTGGCATTCCTCATGAGATATCGTATAAGCGCAAAAAAGCTATGCAGTATGGCTCGCTTATTCACAAAACCATGATGAAGCTCAAGTAAACTTGGAGCACGTTTTTGTTACTGTGTTATAAACATTCTTGATTATTGCACCAGACGCTCCAAGCTGATTTTCTGGAACAAAAATTCGTTCCATTTCTTTTGTTGTAAGATGAGCTGAAATACTTTTATCTTTTTTTATAGCATGTAAAAATCCCATTTCGAAATCAGACGCTTTAAAGGCCACTCTTTGAATATCTCTATATGCCTTAAATCGCGGAACCCCTTTTTTGATTAATGCATCAAGCACAAACTCAGCAAAAATTTGACCTTTTGTCATTTCAAGATTTTTCCTAATTCTGTCCTTGTTTACATAGAGATTTGAAAGAATTTTTATCATTGCTTCTAGCATCTCGTCTAACAAAATTGAGCTTGTTGGAAGAGTAAACCTCTCGTTTGCAGAGTTGGATAGATCTCGTTCATGCCATAGTGGTATGTTTTCAAATGATACATTAATCTGGCTTCGTAGCATTCTTGAGAGTGAAGTTACACGCTCACTTTTTACAGGATTCCTTTTTACGGGAACCGCACTGCTCCCCATCTGACCTTTTTTGAATGGTTCTGCAGCCTCACCAATCTCTGTTCTCTGAAGATTCCTTATCTCAACTGCAATTTTTTCTAGGGTAGAACCAATCAACGCAATACAAAATACATATTCTGCATATCTTTCTCTTGGGATTATTTGCGTTGTAACCTCTGCTGGATAAAGTGAAAGTTTCTTCGCAACTCTTTTCTGAACCTCTAATGCTTTTGAACCCATAAGTGAACCTGTTCCCACCACCCCGAGAGTTTTACAGAGCAAAACTCTCTTTTTACACTCATTGATTCGTTCTATGTGTTTTGACATCTCTAAAGCCCAGTTTGCGAATTTAAGACCAAATGATATGATACTTGCATGCTGGCCATGGGTTCTTCCTACGGCCGGCATGTCTTTGAATCTCATTGCAAACTTTGCTAAAATGATTGCTAGTCTTGCAATCTTTGGTTCTATAATTACAAGTGCATCTCCGATCTGCATGGAATTACTTGTATCTACCAAATCATTACTTGTAAGACCATAGTGTACCCACGGTTTTGCACTAGGCTTGCAACGCTCGCTTAAAGCTTCTACCAAAGCTGCAGTATCATGATCGCTTTTTGCTTCAAGCTGCCTTACCCTTCTTACAGTTATCTTACCTGATCGTGCCGTTTTTGCAATATTTTGTGCAGCATCTTTTGGAACCATGCCAATTTCTGACTGTGATTCTGCCACAGTAGCTTCAATCTCAAGCTGATACTGTATTTTCTTTTGGTCATCAAAAATTTCACGCATTTCTATGGTGCCATATCGTCCACCATCAATTGGCAAAATAGGCATAGTAAATTTGAACTAAATTAGGAAAATAAACCTACTTATGATTTAAATTGTACAGGAGCACGATTTTATCGATCAGTATGACAGCACTAATTCCAAAAAAAGTTGGTAACATGGAGTATAGAATTGAAGCCGATTCAAATCGTGGGATGAAAGTTCCTGTCACTATATACGCAGATGAAGGGCTATTACAAAAAATGATGACAGACAGAACAATCACTCAAGCAATAAACGTCTCTACCATACCTGGCGTTCAAAAACATGTAGTGGTTTTGCCTGACGGACATGAGGGATATGGCTTTCCTGTAGGCGGGGTTGCTGCCATGGATTCAGAAGAAGGAATGATCAGCCCTGGTGGTGTTGGTTATGATATTAATTGTGGTGTAAGACTCTTGCGAACAAACCTTAATGAAAACGATGTAAGACCCAAACTCAAAGAACTTGTCATCGAGCTTTTCAACTCAATTCCATCAGGAGTTGGTTCAAAGGGAGCCATAAAATTGAATTTTTCCCAGCTTGATGAAGTTCTTGTAAAAGGAGTACAGTGGGCCATTGACAACGGATACGGTACAAAAGATGACGCAGAAGTATGCGAAGAAAATGGACAAATAAAAAACGCAGATCCAAACAAAGTCTCCCCCACTGCACGAAAACGAGGCGCTCCACAGCTTGGAAGCCTTGGCTCTGGAAATCATTTCCTTGAAGTACAGAAAGTGCTAGAAATACATGATAAAGAAGCTGCAAAAAAGATGGGAATATACAATGAAGGACAGATTACTGTTTTGATACACTGTGGTTCAAGGGGCTTTGGGCATCAAGTATGTAGCGACTATCTAAGAACCTCAGAACAAGCATTACAAAAATATGGTATTAGTTTGGCAGACAGAGAACTTGCATGTGTTCCAAATACATCAGAAGAAGGTGAATCCTATAGGAAAGCTATGTTTGCTGCTCTAAACTTTGCATGGAGTAACAGACAGATGATAACACATTGGACAAGAAAGGCGTTTGAGCGTGTTTTCAAGCAGTCTGAATCCGACTTGGATATGAGACTTGTCTATGATGTAGCTCACAATATAGCGAAAGTGGAAAAACACAAAATCGATGGACAGCTAAAATCTGTTGTGGTGCACAGAAAAGGTGCTACAAGAGCATTTCCTGCAGGTAGAGACGAAATCCCACAAAAATACAAAGACATGGGTCAACCTGTTTTCATTCCAGGTTCAATGGGAACTGGTAGCTGGATTCTTTTGGGTAAACCAAACTCTATGGAGCTTACCTTTGGCTCAACAGCTCATGGTGCGGGAAGAATGATGTCAAGGTCCGCAGCCCGTCGTAACTTCACTGACACCCAAGTTCAAAAAACGCTTAGCGATAAAGGAATTTTCGTAAAAGCTCTAACAAGAGAAGGAATTGTCGAAGAAGCACCAGAGGCATACAAAAATGTTGATGCAGTTGCTAATGTTTCACATGAAATTGGGATAGCTACAAAAGTAGCAAAACTTGTTCCAATAGGAGTGATAAAGGGTTGACTGAGGAAGACAAAGAACTAGAACTACTTAAAGCAAAACGTCTGCTTGAGATGCAAAAAAACATTTCAAAACAACAAAAAGTAGAGGAGCTAAAGTCTACAAAACAGAAACCTGAGCCAAACATTCCTTCTCCAAGAGAAACCGTGATAAAGCAACTTGGTTATAGAGGTCTAGAAGTTCTTGAAAACGCAGAATCACAATTTCCAGAAGAAACTAAATTAGTCGTAGCCAAGATAGCTGAGCTTATCCAGTCAGGAGAAGTTACGGAAACGATTGATGGTGGACAACTACTTACACTTTTCAGATCTGTAGGAATTCGGATTCGTGTACAAACTACCATAAATGTTGAACAAGATGGAAAGCTTGTCTCATGGTCTGATAAACTAAAGGAAGGTAGAACCATAGAAACAGAAGAAAATTCTGACCACCAACCAACTGAACAGAATTCATCTTAACCTTCATTGTAATTATACACATGTTATTATGTACAAACAAGAGAGAAAAACATTGAAACCTCTTATTGCAGAATTTATTGGAACCTTTGCGTTTGTTTATGTAGTTACAGCGGCTGCCGTTTTACAAACAGGTCTTCTGGGAATTTCCATCTCTCACCTAGTAATATTCACTATAATTGTATACTCTTTTCAAACCATTTCTGGGTCTCATTTTAATCCAGTTGTATCTCTAATTTTCTGGATTCGTAAGAAAATTAACACAAAAAGTTTTGTGGGATATGTTGCAATTCAGCTTACAGCTTCAGTCTTTGCAAGTTTTGTGCTTTCTATTACACTAGGAAAGGGAACTAACCTTGCTCCAACATTACCTGCAAGTGGTATGGTACAAGAAAGCTTTCTTCTTGAAATTATACTCACATTCATTCTAATCTGTGTTATACTCTTTGTCTCACAAAGTCATAATAGACGAATATCAAGAGGTCTTCTTGGTATTGCGGTGGGAAGCACAATTGCTTTTGATGTATTCTTTGGCGCACCCATATCTGGTGCTTCGATGAATCCAGTTAGAACATTTGGCCCTGCTGTCATGAATTTGAATTTTGAATATTTTTACATCTATGTTATGGCACCAATCATTGGAGGACTACTGGCATTTTTGGCATTTTACTTAGTTAAGGAAAAAAACCAGTTAAAGAATAATAAACCATGATTAATCGTGTTGTAATTTTTGAAATTGCTACTACTAATTACGAAAATGATAGAAAACTTGTTTTTTCAGCGATGGAGGAACTACAGTCATTGTGTAACGTGGTTGACGGCTTTTTACTCAGCAATCCTGTAGAAAAATTTGGATGGGCATTTTTTAAGATATTATTCAAAGGAGAATTGCTTTCTGGAATGCAAGAAAAGCTTGCTGATCAGATAATGAATTCAAAAGGTAAAAAACCTGAAGAGAAATTTACTGCGGTTATTACAAAATTCTTCGAATCTAGAAACTGTAAGGTAAAGATGAAACTCGTAGAAGACTAGACCCTTCTTCCCCTTTTGCCCCCCTTCTTGCGGGTTGTGTCATGGGGTATTGGTGTAACATCATCTATTCTTCCTATCTTAAAGCCGCCTCTTGCTAGGGCTCTGATTGCTGCCTGTGCACCAGGACCTGGTACTCTTGCACCAACTCCTCCTACGGCTCTTACCCTAATGTGAAGACCAGTAAAGCCTTTGTCATGAGCAACCTCTACCACTGCACCGGTAGACTTCATTGCAGCATACGGCGATGATTCGTATCTGTCAGCATTTACATGTCTTCCACCTGAACTGATTGCAACAGTCTCAGCACCTGAGAGGTCTGTTATATGAACAATAGTATTGTTGTAACTACTGTAGATATGGGCAATTCCCCATTTTTCCTTGGCTTCTTGTTCAGACAACATTTTCCAAAGCCTTGGATGGGTTTAAAAAACATTAGGATTTGAAATGAAGCCAACCACAATCTTTGATGGTTGTGATTTTATTTTTTTCTTGGTAAACTACATTTCTACCTTTTACCACACATCCAATTTCAAACAATGGAATCTTTAGTATCCGTGATATGCGTCTGATCTTCGGTAAATTATTTTGTGAAATGGTAGCAACAATTTCATATTCTTCACCTCCACAAAAAACAAGATCAGTTAATTTGATTTTGTTTTTTTTGGCAAATTTTTCAATTTCTAGTTTAGTAGGTAGTTTTGTTATAACAAATTTTTTACGACTCTGTCTGCTCATCTCATTTAGAGTGTTAGATAAGCCATCGCTTGAATCCATAGTGGACGAAACATAGTTCGCAATTGCTAGACCGAACTTCAGTTTTGGTGTAGGCATGAAAACAAACCGCTTACATTTTTTGGTGAATTTGGAGTCTGCTCTAAGATGATTTAGAATAATTCGTAATCCAGCAGAGGAATATCCAAACGAACCAGATGTAATAATGATGTCATTTGACCTGGCGCCTCTTCTATTTACTATTTTTTTACCAATTCCAAACATAGAAACTTCAATAACAAGCTCTTTTCCTTCGTTTACGTCACCACCAATTATTTTAACACCAAACTCTCTTGAGGCTTTAGTAAAACCAGCCGACAACTCCTTTATTTTAGATTTGGAAAACCTTCGTGGAATTGCAAGAGAAATAGTGGCGTATCGAGGTTTTATGCCCTTACATGCAAAATCACTTACACAAGCAACCATGCTCTTTCTTGCAATCTCCATGGCCTTCATGCCTGGTGGAACATCTGTACTTTCAACTAGCATGTCAGATTTGGTTACAAGAATGATTCTACCAATCCTAAAGACCTCTACATCTTCAGGTACAAACTTTGATTTTCTTCCAAAGCTTCGCTGAAAAATTCTAATTATTTCTGTTTCGTCTAGCTTGTTCATAGCTTTGTTTTACCAACTCTGTAACTTGTTTTTGAACCGATTTTGCTTTATCCAGATCGGTTGATTCTGTGGATATTCTTACAATGTGTTCTGTATTTGACTGTCTTACTAGGACCCAGCTATCTTCATCAATAATTGATTTTACCCCATCAATTGTAATTAGCTGGCTATAATGCTCCTTCATCTTCTCAGCTAGAATCTCTAATGTCTTTTCATGAAACGCTGCTTCTACGTCAACTTTTGTTCGTAGCTGCAAATATCCTTTCATGAATTTCATAATGTCAGTAAAGGCCGTAGTTCCAAGCATGGTTGCTACAAGTCCGCTAGTTAAGAGACCATCGCGGCACATGTTGAATTCTGGTAGGATGAATCCTGCACTGCTTCCTTCGCCACCAGCTTGAGAATTTGTCTTTATCATTAAATCTACGACATTTGCTTCTCCAACTTTGGATCTGTGAATCTGACCACCATGGTCTTTGATAAATTTCTCAATTGAAACACTTGTATCTATACTAAGTACAAATCGTTTGTATCCAATCTCAAGAGCCTTTGCTACACCTAAGCCAAGCGCAATATCCGATGTTTGTTTTTTACCATCCATTACAACAACCAATCTGTCCCCATCAAGATCAAAAGCAAATCCAATATCACATTTTTTTGTGGCCGAAATCAGTTCACTCAGATTCTCTATGGTAGGATCAGGACCGTGTGAAGAAATTCCAGGTTTTTCATTTAGTGTTTGTATGCTACATCCTATCTTCTCAAGTAATTTGGGGGCCACATCAAAAGCAGCCCCGCCTCCAACATCAATCGCAACTTTTGGTGACCCTTCAACGTTTCCAATTAACTTTGTTGCATCTGATATGTAGTTAGAGTTAATTTGCGACTCGGAGCCGATTTTTTCTTTTGAAAATTTATTTTCCTTTGTAATCTGTTCAAGTTCTGATTCATTAATCCCTCTTCCTTCTACTATGAACTTAAGGCCGTTCCATTGCAAAGGATTGTGAGAGGATGTGATTATTAGCCCAGCCCCATATTCTCTTGATTCCCTAAAGACAACAGGTGTTGGTGCTATTCCTAAATTATACACATCAATACCTCTTTCCATCAACGATGCAATTGCAGTCTCGCTCAGAATATTACTTGATGGTCTTGTGTCATGACCTACAACACATTTTTTTGATTTTACTAACACTGAAAAGTTCTGACAAAATTTAATGACATCGTTAAGGTTGAGATCTTGACCAAAAATTCCTCTTACACCAGAGATGGATACTTTCAATGAATCCAAAGCACAAAGGCTTTTTATAAACTCTGATGGCAAAGCGAACCATTGCCTCGATAGCTCAGTCTGGTAGAGCGAACGCCTCGTAAGCGTTAGGTCGTGGGATCGAATCCCACTCGAGGCTCTATCTGCTTAGCATTGTTATCATGAAACTAAATTTAAGTAAATTAAAATTTTAAATTAAATTTTTTAGATTAGCCAAGAGCTCTAGAGTGTTTGTGTGTATATGGTCTTTCTCCTGGAAACTTTCTTCTCATATGAGCAGATGGCCTTCCATAAAGTAACTCCAAGAACCACGCTTCATGCTCAATTTCCTCTCTTAAGATATCTTTTGCTACGTCATAGGTTGCAGGGTCTTTTCCATACGTCATGTTACACACTTTATTCCAATTTACAATGGCACCTTGTTCTGCTTTAAGACACTTTTTCATTATTTCTTTGATATCCGTCCTCTTGGGTGGTAATTGCAAAAATTCGCAACCAGACATCCTAATAAACTCCTGTGCATCATTTGGCAAGCTACCTCCAAGCTCATAAATTCTTGATAAGATAGATTCGAAATGGCTCAAATCTTCTAATCTGGCATCCTCAACTACCCCCTTTATGCCCTCACCTTCTACACCAGTGCAATGCATTCTTAGATTAGTGAAATAATAATATGCAGCAAATTCTACTGAAGCATTAATTACTAATTGTTTGACAAGCTCATCAACATTAATGCCATTTTGTTTTAATACATTTACTCCAACAACATCTGGTTTTTCGTTAGACATACAAGCACCTTTCTAAAACCGAATACATAACAAAATTTAAACATATCGCCGAACTACACTCATGAAAATCCAAAATTTATAGCGCAGTGCCGTCTGTTTTTGATTCGTCTAAGCTTTCAAGATCTACTTCAAGTTCTTTTCCTAATCCCTTCCACCACACAGAAACCTCGGTCATCTTTTCCTCTCAACTTACATCGAAATCCACCTTTATAGATCTGTCGATGTACTGATTCCTAATTATTTTTAAATAAAGATGAGTTTAGCTGATCTACCAAGCAATTCTTACAAATAATTCACAACTAAAATTTCTAAATCATTTAACATGTTTTTTCTTTTTTCTACGGTATATGTTGATTCCAACTGCACCAACAGCACATGTCCAGAATAGAGGCCATATTGGACCACCTTCGCCTCCACCAAACATTGCATAGATCATTCCACCTATAAGGGCAAAGCCAATAAGTTCAAGCACTTTTATGTTCAATGTATTCTAGGATGTTAATTAGCTCAAAAAGATATATTGTTTAGAGCTCCATAGCCTTTGTGGGCAAATATCTACTTGTTGTCTTAATATTACTATTAGCGGGAGTAGGAATAGGTGTAGCCAAGCAAGAATGGTCTCTTTTCTATACCATGATTGGAGGTTGTATAATAGTAATACTCTATAATGCAAGACAGAATAGAAAGAAACACGACGAGGAAAGAAATTCTGAAAAGAAGAAATAAATTTTAAAGTTCTAGACCAAACGAGTCTGCAAGACTTTGGAATTTTTTGTATGAGTCCAAGTATTGTTTGCCTTTTGGTGTTATTACAAAGGTATGTTTTCCATCATACTCAATTTTGTTTATAAGCTCTGCCCCAGTAAGGTTATCAAGAAATTTACCAAGTCTTGAATGCGACAGGTTTGCTTTGGTCAAAAGCGAGGTAATGTTTATTCCACTTGCACCGCTTTGTTCAGTAACCGTAAGCAAATCACTGACTATCTGAATACTGGTTCTATAAACTACCATATCTAGCGAGTGTATAATACGGTGATATAAGGGTATTACTCAGATCAGATAAATATCGATCCTACTGCTTTGCTTACATTGTCTGAAGCAACATCAATTCCTTGGGTTCAGGATTTTCTTGGGGTAGGATACCGATACTACGACCTTAGAATGAATGTTTTTCCGCTTTTCCCAGACAAAAAACAAGCAAACAAAGTTTGGCAGGATGTAATAAATTGGTGGCCAGATCCTTCAATTAAGATTAGGTTTGTTGAAATTGGAGATGACTATTGGTTTATGATGAGTGGGGATTCACCTTTTCCTGAAACAAACAAAGCATTTTTCAAGCTTTTAAAAAAGTCAGAGCATTATGAACGATTCAAAAAAGGACATGAAGGAGAAGCCTATTTGAGATTGGGAGTTTATAGACAAAAAGACAAGTTCTTCCACGTAGAACTTTTAAAAAAGAAAAAACTTGTCACTGACATTAAATTTTTGCAAGAAAGTGAAGTAAAAGACGATGCACTAGCATGGAATTGTCTTTACAGCAACAAATACACAAACAAAGTAGAATGAGTTTTATTTCGTACTGATTAAATACAACTGTGGATTTCAAATGTGTTCAAGATTGTTCAAAGTGTTGTATTGAAAGAGAATATTATCCAACAACAAAATTTGGTAAAGTCGGTGTTCTAATTTTACCAGAAGAAAAAAATGAGATAGAATCACTTGCAAAAAATCTTGGTCTAAACATTACAATATTACCTCGTATTGGCATATCGTATGAAAAGTCTGATGTGCCTACACAAGTGATTGCATGCCAACTTATGGGAAAGGAATCAAATGGTAATACCTGTCCTTTTTTGGATACAGAAAGTACTGAAAGATCTCCTCATGGAGGGTATAAATGTAAGATATATCAGGACAGACCTCTTGCTTGCAGAGCATATCCAGTGATTGAATCTTCTCCCGTTATTTTGGATTCAAAATGTAAATTCTGCGAAAACTGTGGCACTACTGCTGGAAATGTTAACCAGGAATTAGAATCACTTGTTAAAATCAAAAACAAGATGGTAACAAGCGCACCTTTTATCTGGAGATATGCTACCGGAACAGGCGATGAACCAAATAAAGATGAAATTAAGACTGGCTGGTTTTTAGAAGTCTAGGGTTTGCCTACTCTTTCATGAGTTCCAGGATAGAACTCAAACATTTTTCGAGAGTAACACTTGCTGCACAAAAATCCTTTGATGTTCCATTGTTCCATTGGACGATATCGAAGATCCAATGATCCGCCGCAGATGGAACACTTTTCATCTTCTTTTACCAAATTGAATCCAATCGATTATTTTCGCTATAAAAATCATGTTAAATAGGACTATTTTATAGGATAAGCTGCGGTAGACTGGATGGCTAGATGCGGACCTCCTGCAAGAGAGACCTGTCGGTCACCCATCTGCCGCTTTGTGTATAAGAAAAACCTAGAAAAGATCTTGAACTATCTTTTTGGTACTGTTTATCTCATCTTCTTCTTGCTTTATCTTCTTTTCAATTACTCGTATCATAGAGTCTTGCCATACATTGTGTGAAAAGAAGTTGTGATAGGTGTTTGCAGCAATCATCTCATCATCAACCACAGTGTCTTCCAAAAATTTTGTCACCACCGTATCTGTGAGTTTTAAAATTCGGCAGTTTAGTTTAACACTCTTGAAAATAGGTTCAATCTTTGAAATATCTTCTTTAAAGTCTCCTTTGGTCAGCAAAATTTTCTCATGTAAGATCTTAAAGTATACTGCAACAAAGAACAACGTTGCATATCTTTTTGTCTTATGACCTCCTTTCTTTCCATAATTCAGCGTTTTTTTAGCATACTCTTTTACAAGATAAGGATACAAAAGCAGTCTACAGTCATCTTTTAGCTTCTCATTGAATATTTCATCATATTTACTTCCACGTGGTAAAAATTGTGCAGGAGAACTGTATGATTCGGTAGGTCTCTGCTCAATTCCAGCTACCAGTGCTTGTATGGCATCTTTTGCAACAATTACCTTTTTGTGATTTTCAGGAAGATACTTGTTGTATGTTGAGTCTCCTCTAAATTCACTTTGTTGTGATTTAGTTTTGCTATCAAAAGAACCAGCCTGAATTTCATAAAAATATCCAAAGTTTTCCATCTGAGATTTTATTGATTTATGAAAATCCATAAGGGAAACTAGGTCTTTTCCTCTCACTGAGTTCTGAGAGTTTCTATATTTTGTAATGTTATTCTGATCCAGTTCATCGGCAGCCTTGATTATAGTAACCGTGATGCTTCCTTCTAGATTATGGGTACGTTTTGCATGATCCAAAATAGAGTTTGATGTCTGTGCTCCATTTACTATTTGAGGTGCATACAACATCAGAGTATTGTCCTCAAGTTCCTCAAAGTCGCTTACTACTATAGTGATTCCATTATTATAATAGAAGAATTTGTCAGGAGACTCTTGTAGTGTTTCTCGTATTCCTTTGTTTACGGTGGTTTTGAACTGCATCCACTGTCTTATATTGGACTCAAAGACATAATCACGATTTTTTGTTACAAAGTTTGTTAGTTCTCTTAATTTTAAAATTCCAAGTAAAGTGTTATGATATTTCAGCTTACTTTCAAGTCTAATTGTTGCCTTTTTACCGGCTGCTGGCTTTTTTATCCTATCCCAAAGTCGTTGTATTATAGTATCAATGTCATATACCTCAAACGATTCCTGATTCTGATACTCAACTTTTTGATCCGTTACATACACACATTCTACTTTCAGATTTTTATCGCGAATCTGAGTTACAAGATGAGCTAATTCTGGCCGCATCTTTGCGATGTCACGATTTTGCAAGTTTTTTGCATCTTCTTTGAATTTAGCGATTGCTTCCATAGAATGAGATGTACCATATTTTGATTGGAACAAGCGTATAGTGCCTTCAGAAAAATCAACGGGAAGATATGCATCTATACCTAAATCATTTGCACCATCAACTATGGCATCTGTAGCATCATCTTCTGTTGCTTCAAAAACTCTTGTAAGTACCCACTGTAAAAAGTTGTTTCCTTTTTCTACCTCATTTTGAGCATTTTCAGCATATTCTTTTATGCTGTCTCGTATGTTTTGTGCAAAACCCTCAAGCGGTTGTCCATTTGTATATTGAAGCAAAAGAGGGCGCGCACCTGGAATGTATTCTAATAGACCATTAGATCTGTCTGTCAAATTAGCATGATTAGAAAATCATGTATTTAGAGAAGTTGGTTATTATGTTATAATCATGAAGAAGGTGAGGAAGGGATTCGAACCCCTATAGATTCGCTCTGCAGGCGAACGCATAGCCGCTCTGCCACCTCACCGCAATCAGAAAAGTCAACGATAAACAATTAAATCTTTTAGATCAGAATTTTGCAAATGGTTTTGCAGCAAGCCTTACATCTTCTGCCTTTACTGTCTTTCTTCCAGCATGCACTGACATATCTACAGCACTTTTGGCTATAGCAACACCAATTTCCTCAAGGATTCTTCTTAATTCGTCCGCAGATTCATCACTAACTCGCTCTGCCCCTGACTTTTTTAAAATACGATACATCACAGAAAGACCAAATTCTGACGCTGTCATAAAGTGATTTTCTCTACCTTTGATAAAAGACTTAGAGTGGAAAAAAACCTACGCAGGAATCGATTTCTACAGACTATTTTAAGGAGAAAATTAAAGGCTTGTCATGAGCTGGTTAACAGATGCCCACATTCATCTTTCTGACGAAGAATATTCGCAGGATATGCCCTTTATTCTTACAAGCATGGAGAAGATGAAAATACGCGCTTGCTGCGTATCGATGGATCTTCAAAGCTCAGAAAAAACAATCGAACTTGGTCAGAACAGCCGGCTTGTACTACCTTTTGTTGGAATGCATCCTGAAAAGGCAGCAGATGATTTGGAACCCGTTGTTAAATTGATAGAAAAAAACTCTAAACAAATAGCTGGTATTGGAGAGATTGGACTTGACAAAACATATGTTTCAAATCCAGACGAATTCAAAAAACAAGAAACCGTCTTTAGAACATTGCTTTCAATTGCTGAAAAATTACATAAACCAGTTTCTATTCATTCACGAGCTACTCTTGACGAAATTCTAGCTATTTTGCCTTCATATTCAACTTCTGCAATATTGTTACACTGGTTTGTTGGTAGCAAGAAGCAACTAAAAGTTGCTATGGAACTTGGATGCTATGCTTCCTATGGACCTGCAATGATCTACGCACAAGATAAACAGGTTCTACTTTCTGAAACAAACCTAGATAGAATACTTGTGGAAACAGATGGTCCAGTCAGATTTTCAAGATGTTTTGGATTAAAAGCTGGTCAGATCACTTTTCTTCCAAGTGTTGTTTTTTGCGCATCAAAGATTTTGCACAAAACATATGATGATACCTCATATGAGATAGAACAAAATTCTAAGCGCTATCTTGGTGTATAGGTATAAAAAACCCCCTTTGCCAATCGAAGACGTGAACAGAATCAAACGAATTTCGATGGAAGTATTAACTGCCTATAAAGAGAAATTTGGAACTGATTTTGTGCAAAACAAAAAAGCTCTTAATGAAATTTCAATAATCAGATCAAAGGGACTAAAAAATGAGCTTGCTGGTTACATAACCACGTACATTAAGCGTGAAATTGAAGAGCAGAAAGAAAAAGAAGCTCAAGCAATGCAAGAAGCCCAATCTACGGAACAAATGGCAGAACCTCAGGAAGAAGAACTACTTACCTGATTGCCCTCGTACCGATGAATTGTTTTTAATGATAAATTTTAACAGAAATTCAATATAGGCAAAAAACCAATTTTATAATTATGATAACAATAAGGCTTCTTGGCGGGGCAAAAAAATCTTTTTCCACTGATAAGATGGAAATTAATAAAGATGATTCAACCGTAGCTGAGCTTGTAGATTTTCTTCAAAAAAGTATTCCAAAAAATATGCCACCACTAGATGTAAAAAATATACTTGTGGCAATCAACGGTGTTGATTCTTCCACTCTTCAGGGTTTTGCAACCAAGCTCAAAAATGGAGACATAGTAAGTATAATTCCCGTAATTCATGGAGGCAGTGCTAGAAGAATGCAGTTTTGCGTCTGTAAAACAAAAGTGGAATTGATGAAAATAAAAAATAATCTCAATGATCCTACAAGATTTCTTGAAGACTTACGCCAAAAATATCATAATTTAGCAATTCAGGCTATAAACTCACACTATATTCTAAACATTGAGCATGCAAAAAAAATAATTGCAATTTCCTTAGCTGCAAAAAAAGCTAGTATCATGCTTTCAAATAAACTTGAAACAGACATTTTAATGCGGTTTGCATGTACACGACAGATTAGTGATGCAATTCAAAAGGCTGGGTTGCAAAAAAGACAAGATTTTATTCTAATTGCAATTGGTAAAAAATCATTACTTGACAAATTATTTACTGAACTAAACACAATATTAAAACTAACTTCACTATCTAACAGTAACCCTAACTTTCTAAAAAAAGAGTTTTCAATATCAAAAAAACAACTACAAGCCACAGTGTCGCATACCCAACTTGAGGATTTGCTTGCAGAGAAGGCAGCAGTCTTATTCAGATAGACTGCGCTTTAATTTTTGAATACTTATAACATCGTCCTCTTTTAGGACTGAAACTCCGGTTTTATTTCCAAGTATTTCCACAAGTACCACCCAATCAAATTTTTCAAGAGATACCTTGCTATGAATTTTATTTGCAATTGCATCTATCAGCTCTTTAGTTGAAATTGTAGAATGCCTCTTTTCTATTGTAATTCTATACGTATTTTGCAACTTTATTGTTTCTGTATGGCTAAGAACAGCATTCACTATATTCTCTTTTTCCGTAATTACAACTTCTTGTATTGGTATGATTCTAAGGCAATATCTTATGCTCCATGGCTCATCAAGTACTTTTTCTTGGATTTTTTGTACAACGAAAAAAGGATCAAGTGAAGTTAATGCAGTTATAATACCAGATAAACTGGAAATATCAACCCGGGGACTTTTGTCTCCTAACTCTTTAAGAATCACAGACATCTCTTCCGCAGCTTCATCTTCAAAGTGCCTACTGCATGTTACGATTAGATTCAAAGTAAAACTTCAAGTTCCTTTTTAGTTACGTTTCCCTGTCTGAGTATTTTCAATTTGCCACCAACAACTTCAACTATGGTAGATTCTGCTGAGTTCGAAATAGCACCACTGTCCAAGAAAACATCATATCCAGAAAAACTCGCTAAAACCTTCTTTGAGTCTGAAAAAGCAGGCAATCCAGAAAAATTTGCACTTGTGCCTACAAGAAGTCTGCATTCTTTTAAAAGCGATAGAGCACAAGGATGATTTGGTACACGAACAGCTATTTTGCCATCAAGACTCATTGATTTTTTTATTTCATTATCTTTTAGTTTTAAAACTAAAGTAACCTGACCTGGCCAAAATCTATCAGCTATTTTGATAGACATATCATCAAATATGGCTATTTTTGAGATTTCATCCTTTGAATATCCAAGTATTGGGAGTTGTTTTGACTCTTTCCTTTTTTTTACTCTGAAAATAGATTGAACTGCTCTTGGATTACGGGGATCACAACCAAGACCATAAACGGTATCTGTAGGGAATACAACCAAACCGCCCTTTCTTATAGTCGTAGCAGCCAGCTTAATTCCATCCGGATCACAGGCAACTATCACATCTCTGTCAAAGGACTGTAAGTAAATTATGTTTTTGTCATTAAAAACAATATAAACTTGATTCATGTAATATGGGCGTGGACGAAGAAATTCCTCAATGCAGATGTCCTCCTGGAACAGAAACCTATGTTAATGAGGATGGCATGGACATTTGTGTTTCTTGTGGTGGCTGGGTTGGTGCCGTCACATAAAAATTAGTTAAAATATGTCGCTCGATCCAAATTGTGCCCAAATAAATTATGGAAAATTATGAATCCAATCTAAATTCTTAATAATAAATTATTTTTTTCTTACACACAGTGTCAGAAGAATTCGATAACGATTTTGAGGACGATTTTGATGATGATGTAGAAGACGATGCTGAAGATATAGACGATGACGAATAACTAAATTCTTAGACCAAAGTTCTCTGCAAATTCTCTAAATCCACGGTAGGCTTGCAAAAACTCTCTGCCTTTTGGACTGATCTTGTATTTGCATGCTCTGTCAGAATCTGTCTGTTCTAAAAGACCCTGCTGTACAAGTGTTTCCAAAATTTTCGAGATTCTTCCATGAGAAACGTTTGCTTTGCGTATTAGGTAAGTAACACTTGCACCGGTCTCATCTGGAACCTCATCTCTAGTAGTAGTAAGTATGTCTCCAATGATACTCATATGGGTTCTATAGACTGCCGCCATACTTCATCCCCATCAATGGTACTCTTGAGATAGGCACAAACAGTGCGCCAAGACCAACTATTTTGGTAGAGACTGAGACAAAATAAAGAATCGATTCTGGAAATAAAACAGAATACCATCCAAGAAATTCGCCTAAAGCAAGTAGACCAAGGCCAGAGGCAACGAAAATCGTGCCGCTCTTCTTACTTTCCATATAAGACATGATTGTCTCTATGGTCCCATATATCAATAGGATAAAAGAAATTGACCTTATAATGTGCTCAATTGAATTACCTGGGATGACAAAAAGTGGTACAATTATGGATCTAAAATACCTTGATTTTGGAAAAAATGACTTTATACTATGAGAAAAGGCTATGAAAAAATAACCTACCGTCTGAATTCCTATTCCAAGCGTCTGAACCCAGGATTCTATTTCACCAGACTTTATGACAAGAGATTCGGTCAAATATCCAACCCCTACTACGCCAAAGCCAATACTAATTGATAAAAATGCAATAGTCAGTCTGAAAAGAGTAGGACTTCCCGTATTTTTGAAACCGAT
The DNA here is from genome assembly GCA_040877685.1 of Nitrosopumilaceae archaeon. Classification (GTDB taxonomy): domain Archaea; phylum Thermoproteota; class Nitrososphaeria; order Nitrososphaerales; family Nitrosopumilaceae; genus JBBDNF01. The sequence continues at coordinate 1,189 of JBBDNF010000052.1, read as the reverse complement.
ACGAGACAAAATTCCTATGGCAAGGCCTACTCCAAAACCTATCAAGTTTAGAATTATCTCAAGTACAAACTCCAACTATCGGCAATATCATCCAAAATTAATTAAGTCTTACAGGTAGCTTTTTTCTACCAATCGTCAAGAGTTCCAGCCGTTGTGCCTTCCGTGCTACCAGCATAATCTCCTAGAACATCAGAGTAGGTGGAGTCCTTATATGCTAGGTATTTTACGTACTCGCCATACGTCATATCAAGTGAACAGTGTGAACACTTGACATAAGAAAAGTCATCTGCAAGCTCTGCAATCTCCTCACACTTGGGGCACTTTACCTTCATGGTTTTTCTCCTCCTATTGATGTAATATGCTTTCTTAAAAAAAGATAAATGACTACACTTGAGTTTGTTGCTATGGTAAGAAAGTGCACAAAATGTAAAAAAGATATTGCAGATGGTGTAGAGCTTGCACCAGCGGCGGCAAACTATCCGTGCTGTAATGAATGTTGGGAAGAATGGAAAAAATATAGCGTTATGGTCATGAACGAGATGAGGCTTGACATGTCCTTGCCAGACCATAGAAAGGTTCTAAAAAAGTATGAAAAGGTCTTTGTAGGTGTTCTGACACCAGAGGGGGATGTAGTCAATTTTGCTGATGAAACTCAGAGAAAGCCCGATCACCCAGTTTAAATCCCAAACTCTCTTCTTGCTCTGACTGGAATTATCATGGTCAACTTCTTTTTCTTGGTTTCATCCAGCGCGAGAACTATTTTTTTAATGGAATTGGATATTGCATCCTTTTGGTCAGTAGTCAAGGACAAAAAAATTTCTAATATGCCATCAAGATTAAACGAAACAAGTTTGTGTGGATTTTCTATAATCTCTGCAACGTAGCTCATAAACATGTTTGTCCGTTGTTCTTCAGAGAGGCCACTTAAGACTTCTAACCATGTTTTAAACAACTTTGTAAACTTGTCAAATGGAATCGTTGGTCCCGCAGCTAGTGCATTGTTTATGATCTCAGCTTTATCGGAAGATGACATCGAAAAAAATTCCATCAACCTTTTCTGCAAAATTGGTTTTCTCAAAAACTCTGGAAGGTTTGAAAGTATTACTATGATATTTCCGGCATAGTTTGGTTCCGACAACAAACTTGCACTGGCTTTCTTTATTAAAATTGTATTGTCACAATTTGGCTT
>JBBDNF010000051.1:0-16016 GCA_040877685.1 Nitrosopumilaceae archaeon | reverse complement strand
GCGATCCCTCAAAGTGAATAAAAATTATGATCTGTTGGCACCAAATTTACCCCAAAATGCTTATATTTGCAATCTAGAAGGTGGTAGCTAATGGCCGTAGGAATAGACGACATTGCAATCTACATCCCAAGACTATTTGTAGATGCACGAGACTTTGCAAAGGCGAGAGGGATGGACCCAGACAAGCTCCAGCGTGGGCTTGGAATCTCACAAATGGCTATGGTAGATACGAATCAGGATCCTGCGTGCATGGCTGCAAATGCCTGTTTGAAAATAATGCAAAAAAACAAACTCCCTCCAAAAGATATAGGAAGGTTATATGTAGCCACTGAATCGTCCCTTGACGAATCAAAGGCAATGAATTCTTATGTGATAGGAATGCTCGAGCAAGTTTATGGAAACGATTCTTTTGAACACTGTGGTGGAATAGAGTGCAAGTTTGCTTGTGTAAGTGGCTCTTATGCATTATATGACAATTCCAATTGGATAAGGGCTGGCGAAGCCGAAGGAAAATCTGCCATAGTGGTTGTTTCAGACATTGCAAAATATGACCTTGGTTCAAGTGGCGAGTATACGCAAGGGGCTGGGGCTGTCGCAATGCTTGTTAATGATAAACCACGTCTTTTGGAGTTTGACCCAAAAGTTACTGCTACTTCAATTAAAAATGAATATGATTTCTACAGGCCGTTTGGAAAAGAGACACCAATTGTACATGGACAGTATTCTAATCTGCTTTATCTACTTCAAGTAAAGAAAGCTTTAATGTTGTATAAAGAAAAGGCACTTTCTACTGGAATAATAAAGCTAAAAGATGGGGAGACGATTTTGGACTATATTGACTTTCTTAATATGCATCTGCCGTACAGCAACATGGGAAAAAAGGCTCTTGCATATCTTCTAAGACATGAATGGCGCAAACTCCCACGTTGGAAAAAAATAATTGAGAAGATAGAAATGGAAGAACCAACTCCAAAAGATCCACGTGGAACAATTGAATCAGTTCTAGCAGATTCGGAATTTATGACAAAAGATCATGAGTTTACGAAAAAATTCACAAAGACTGAAGAATTTCAGGAGGTTTATGACTCAAAGCTAGCAAGCTCACTTATTGCATCTCAAATGATTGGAAACCTCTATACTGCATCGCTTTATCTTGGATTTAGAAGCACGCTGGAATTTGAGTTTCAGAAGGGAACTGATCTTGAAGGAAAAAGATTTGGATTCGGTTCGTATGGAAGTGGAAGTAGTGCAATGGTATTTAGTGGTGTAATTCAGCCAGCATACAAAGAGATTGTAAAGGACATGAACCTTGAATCAGAAATTGGAAATAGAGTAAAGCTTTCACTTGAAGAATATGAGGAAATTCATGAAAATAAGCGTGGACTAAAAGAAAACTTTCTTGAAAGTAAAAAAGAATTCGTACTTGTAGATGTCAAAATCACGCCAGAAAGCAGGGGAGAACGCAGATACGTCTACAACAGCTAAGTCATTATCTTAAACTGGATATTTCTTTCCTTCAAATAACTTATCAGCTTTTCAGCGTGTTTTTGATCTTCTGTTTCTAGGCTTAAAGTCACCCCTGCAGTTCCTGCTGGGATGCTTGAGCTTAATCGGTCATGCACGACTTCGACTATGTTTACGCTTAGTGATGATATCTGATCTACTACCTCCTTGAGAGCTCCAGGTTTGTCTGTTAGCAATACAAAGATCTTCACCATCCTTCCCATCTCTGTCAGACCCTTTGCAACTATTTGCCCAAGTAGATACATGTCTACATTTCCTCCTGAAAGTATAGAAACCACCTTCTTTCCCTTTGCTGGTTTTTTGTCAAGCAAATATGCCAAACTTACTGCGCCAGCTGGTTCAACAACCATCTTTGTTCTTTCCATAAGAAGAAACATTGCTTTGACTATTTGTGAATCATCAACAAGAACAATATCATCTATCAATTCGTTTATTATCTTAAATGTGAATTCACCTGGTTTTTTGACTGATATTCCATCCGCTATTGTTTGCATACCTTCGACAGATTCAAGTTTACCTGCATCAAGAGAATTTTTCATTGCAGGAAACGCGCTTGATTGCACGCCTATTACTTTTACATTTGGCTTTTTTGTTTTTACAGCACGTAAAACTCCAGCAGCTAGCCCTCCACCACCAACTGGCAGATAAATCTCGTCTACATCAGGTAAATCTTGCATGATTTCTAAGCCGATTACTCCTTGAGCAGCTATTACTTTTTGATCATCAAATGCATGTATTATTTGACCACCAGTTTTGTCAGATATCTCTAAGGCTTTGGCCCATGACTCATCATAGATTGTTCCATCAAGTACAACATTTGCTCCATATGCTCTTGTTGCAGCAACCTTAGCTGGAGATGCATTTACAGGCATTACAATTGTACATGGAATGTGTTCAAGTGCTGATGCAAATGCAACACCCTGTGCATGGTTTCCTGCAGAAGCTGCAACAACACCTTTTTTCTTTTCTTCATTTGATAAAGAATGGATTTTTGCGTATGCACCCCTAACTTTAAACGAACCAGTCTTTTGCAAGCACTCTGATTTTAGATAAATCTTTGAGTCAGTCATCTGACTAAATGTTGCAGAAATCTCCATGGGGGTTCTGCGTATTACACTTCCTTGAATTGATTGTGATGCAACTATGTCATCAAAAGATAGATTCAACAAAATTGTTCAGAACCTTTACAATATATTTGATTTCTTGCCAATCCCTTCTTAGTCATATCTTTAGCACAAAACTGTAGTTAACCAGAAAAAATCTACAAACTGCTTATTTTGTTACAATATTTTTTCATCATTTCGAAAAAACCTAAAATACTACACAGGCGATCTAACAGATCTAATGGTCAGGGGGCATCAGATGTCAACTCCCCTTCTGTAATGACATCCTTGCCTGAGTTTCCGTTTAGGCCCCTTGACTAAATTATTCTTAAATAAAAATGAACAAAGAATTTTAGTTTTTGATGGTATCAATAACTTGATCCAGTCTGTTTAGTAGATTGTTTTTTACTTTTATTGGAATTCTTATTGGATCAAAATTGCCTTCTTTTGTTTGATTTTTTATGTGCTCCAAATCAAAATTACACAAACATCCCTCTTCTGCAGCAATCATTCGCATTTCATCAATCATGACTGATGTTGTATGATACACCTCGATTAGCATGTTATCAAGCTCTTTGAACAGCTCTGACTGTTTTTTTGTATATTGTTCAAAGTTTGCATCTGAACTAGAATGAACTTTTTCTATAATTTTCTTAGTAAGCGACTCGTTTTGAAAAAAGATTTCAAAAAGCTTTTGCTCATCCACGTTTTCATATCCGATTTCTTTTAGTTTTTCTTGGATTGCCAAGTCAACTTTTGGTGCAATCTCAGATTGGAGTGTGTTGGTTTTTTCAAGTATGTCTGCAAGCTCCTTTTGAATTTCTACAACACGGTGATCAACTTTGTAGTATAATAACGCGTGATATTGTAATGACATATGACAAGAAAGAAGATAATTTCCCTCCGTTATTTCAAACTTGATAAAAACTCGCCGTAAATCTTTGTCATTTGAAACAGATATCCCCTGAGTTTTCCAATCAGGAATCTTTTTTAGAGCATTCTGATAAAACCTTTCTACGTTTTTTGGATCAAAGGTATTCTGTTCTACAACTGTACTATCTCCAAGCATAACCTTGACAGGAATACTCTTTGTAGCGTCGGCGATCTTTTCTTGAAAAATGGATCGCACCTTTTCGCTTTTCTCAGTCATAGATTTAATAAATGGGTCTGATAACTTTGAAGGGATTTGCACAACTCTTTCTTTGTTTTGCTACATAAATTTGATATGTACTTTAATAATTAATTTGTGAAGATAATATGTGGTATGGCAAAAGTCAAGGTTAAGAAGATAATTTGTTGGAATTGCAAGGTGGAAATAACCCAATATTTTGACAAGAAATACAAAGGTGACCGTGGGCAATGCCCTATTTGTGGGGTAAACTTCCCCCTAGAATGAATATAGGTTTGCCTAGGTTGATAATGCTATGAGTGAAAGCCCACCACACGACGCGCCAGAGCCAATAGCGACTGATATAGTGGATATGATGCTGGGAACCAAGCGATCTAACGTTCTAGATACTGACACCTTGATTAAAGAAGTCCAAAAGAGGGTCTGGAGTGCACTTAAGAGAGGCCATCAGTATGATTATTCCCTAGACGAATCTGACAAGTTTTTGCGTGAACATGTTTCATCGAGACTAAACATGATCGTCCTTTATGTTGATCTGGTAGGTTCCACGCAGATTACCCTACAACTGCCAGCAGACAAAGTGGCTATAATCATAAGCTCATTTTCTCAGGAAATGGGATTTGTAATAAAAAATCATGATGGTTATGTTTTGAAATATGTGGGAGATGCTGTAATTGGGTATTTTGTAACCCATGATAGCCCACTTGTTGCTGCAGATAATGCAATTAACTGTGCAAAATCAATGATATCTGTCATTGAAAAAGGAATAAACCCAATTCTTAATCAATATGATTATCCAGAACTTAGTGTAAAGATAGGTATGGATTTTGGAGAAAACACAGTAGTAAGATATGGCGATGACACTGTTAAATCACATGTCGACATTTTGGGCCCTGGCATGAGCATTGCATCAAAGATCACAAACCTTGCCAGGCCAAATCAGATTTTAATTGGTGAAGATGTTTACGAAAAATTGCATCCTACTTTAAAACAATCCTTCAAAGAAGTAGAGTGGCAGGGAAATGAATGGAATTATCGAGACAGAGAAACTGGCCAAATTTATAGAGTTTATTCATACATTGGCTAGACAGTGAATTTATCAGGGCATTCGATATGCTCGTAATGATGATCGGTAAATTCTTCTCCAACAACATACATTACAATTTTATACAATTCTGTTGGAACAATAGTTTTTTTGCATTTTATACAGTATTTGTATACTGTTTTCACCATTTTATTGAAGGAGATCGGAGCCTTGTATAAGGATCAGCGATCAACTGAATTTGATAAAAAATGATTTCAGGTTGACATGGTCATATATGTAACACACAAGTCACGCACGGAAAAGTGAAATAAGGGTTACAAAACATGATGCACATGTGGAATGTTGATGCAAAAAAAATGCTTGAATTTTACATGTTCAATTCAGATATGATAAATCCTTCATTTGCATTTCCAAGACTACCACCTAGCGTCAACCATTCTGTCGGCATATCAAAAACAGGTAAGCTCAAAGATGACATAATTCGTGATAATGCCACACTGTTTGCACGACTCTATGATTTTCAAACAATCTTTCAAAAACACGCTGAGGGCCTTTTTGATTTGGCACCAAATCAGTTTGGGCCTAGTCATCCGTTACATTTGAGAACAAATCATATCAACTCATTGCAACTAGAAAACGAGCAACTAAAAAAAGAAAACGCAGTACTAAAACGTGATTTGGAAAAGCATAAACAAAAGTAAATCTAACTTAATAGTCGATTTTCATTAATAAATTTCAGAGCCTATCGGTAACAGTTAGACAGTAAAAAGGCAAATCCACCCTCCACGCACGAAAATTCCCGCTGTCTACATCATAATAGAGAGTATGATTTGTTGGAGATTGTTTAAAATGATGCATGGAAATTTATTCATCTTTGTTAGGAACTAAACATGCACAAAGACAGAGGTATTTGCAAAGGTGTTTGTAAAGAATACAAGGTTAGAAAACCAAGAGATGGAACTAGCCGTTATTTGTCAGGTCAAGTACGATGCCAGATTTGTGGAGTTTTCATCACAAGGCAGGGATGTCATGACAGAGAAGAAAATCCTGCAACTGATGATACGGTAGATTTGTACTGTAACTGTTGTAACTGCATGGTAAGATCAAAACCAAGAAACAAACAGGGAATGAAATCCATTAAAAAAACTATACAAGAAGAATACGGGGAATTGAAAAAGAGATTAGAGAAATAATCCAATATCTTTCTTACCAGAAAATTCATTGAGATAGGCATGGATTCGTCATAATTTTAGAATCAATATTCTCAATATTGCCTAATCAAAACCGTTTCTTACTAACCAAGATCTTGTTTAAACAATACTTAAGAGTGATAATTCAACATTGTGTGTGAGTGAGTTTTTTTCATAGAAAGAAAAACAAATGTGAACAATGCAATGAGAAATTTGCAACTTATGATGAATTAATACATCATGCAAGGCATATTCATCATCATCAAATAGTAAAATGTACAGGTTGTGGCAAAGAATTCATTCATGAAAATGACCGCCTTCATCATGCAAGAAAAGAACATGAAGAAAAAATGAGAGAAAGATGACACACGGAATCACATCATGATGAACGTCGTTCTCCACAAGATCGAGTAGACAAACAAACTCGCCATTTTAGTGATGAGCTTTGAATGTTTTTTATTCAATTTTTTCTCTCGTTCTAATAGTTACCTTACTATCCTAGCATACGAATCAACGAAATCTTTTGCATATATGTTGGCATGTCTTTCGGAACCTCTGTGGACTCCAAGTTTTGATCGTATGTGATGATAATATTCATGCAAGACTATGAGGGGATTGCAAAAGACGTCGGAGTTTAAAGCATAAATCTTTTTTTGAGCAGGAACATAAACCGCATATGCCGTCCTTCGTTTTCCTTTGATTGTTCCAACTACTATTTTGGGACTTTCAACGTGATAAAATTCGCTTAGCTTTTCAAGAGCAGTTTCTGTTTTCTTGTCTAGAATCATTTGAACTATTTTTGCCTTGGTCAGGTCATCAAGTTCTGGCACGCTTCAGATTATAAAATGCATAATATAAGCAGGAACTTCTTTGTTATCTTAGATTATCCAAATTAAACCGAAAACATGTTATAAAACAAATAAAGAATAAAACCATGTGGTTTCCTAACTTGTTTTTCTTATGGGGTTGCATTCCTGAGATTACCAGAGGTTGTCAGGACATGACAAATGCATCAAGCACATACTTAGGAATAGCAACTGGAGCAGTGATAGGCGGGATAATAAGTTGGTGGATTTATAACCGTCAAAAGAAAACTGCAGAAATTCAGGATCTCACTTTAAATCGAATAAAAGAACTGGATGAAAACCATGATATCATCTTAAAAAGGATTGAAGATCTTGATTCACGCCATGAAGAAACTTTAAACAAAATCTTGGATCTAAACAAGAAAATAGATTCGGTAGTAGAAAGACAGACAAAACTGATTGAGCCAAAAGAATCATCATCTAATTCGTAGTATTGGCGAACCGATTAGCACAATAAATACTATTCCACTTGATTCCAAACATTTTAAATCAATCTAACTTTATTAACTCTGATTTCTTATCGGGTTTGTGGCAAAAACTCCAATTCAAAGATGGACTACCAATATCGAAATCCATAGGAAAAAATGCCAGAAAATTCTTCTGATTTCTGAATCTATACGATATGTTGGACTCATAAATGAATATGGAAGAACTTTAACTGGGATTGTAAAAAAAGGAACAAACCCACTACTCAAATCCGATCAGGCAAGAAACGAATTCTTTCTTATCTCTACCCTGCTGTCTATGAGGCATGTGCATTATTCTGCAATTGGCGATATGGATTTTGCCATCTTCAAGCACAATAAGGTTACCTTACTTGTATTTCAAAAAAAAGAGGGCACTTACTATATCTCTGTAGATAAAAGAGCGACGTTTGATTCATTAACTAAAATAATTGATAAAATTAAAAAATTGATCTAAAGCGGGGCAAACCCATGGAATCCAGTTGCCTGCTCTGCACTGTCAGACAATGAAGGTTCAAACAAAGATATCATATATTTATCAGGATCCAGAATTATAGCGTTTTTTCCTGTTTTTTGAGAAACAATATCTCTGTATACTGTAACATTCTTGGATTTGAGCTCCTGCAAGGCATCCTTTATGTCTCCTACCACAAGGCCAATTACAATTCCATTCTCAATTGAAGTACCTGTGTTAATTGGGTGTGTTGCAGGATGTAATATTACAGTAGCTCCTTGTTTTGCAAGCTCAACCCAATTCTCTCTTCTATTTTTTACAGGCATACCTATTATTTCGTTATAAAATTTAACAGATTTTTCTAAATTTGATACCGCGATTATTACACTGCCAAGATGTCTTATGTTCACAGCGAAATTTATGCTCCCCGTGTTAAAATCCTTCTGTTACACTACCTGTACCATTGTTTCTGTTCTCTCTACACCTTTTATGTTTTGAATTTCTGTTGTAACGTCTTTAATCTGAGGCAACGACTTAACTTCTATTAGAGCAACCGCATCAAATTGCCCACTTACTGCAAATGAATCATAGACTGATTTGACCATACGCAATCTTGCTGCGATTAGTTTTTTTGGAGATTTTACAAGTACTACTGCTTTTACCATCCAAGATTTACCTCCACTTCGATTAGAGTTTCAGTTGTTACAATCTCTCTTATTTTTTTGAAATCAATAACAACATTATTTATTTCATCAATTGTTCCTTGAAGAACAACTGCGATATCTGATCTGCCTGTCACAACCATGACCTCACGAACTGTTTTTCTTACTTTAGACAGTGTTTGTAACACATTGTCAACTTTTCCCGGTTTGACTGCAATTAGGCAAAGTGCCCTCATATGGATAATATCCATCACGTATGGATAAGTGTTTACTATCGGTTTTTCAAAAAATATAAGCAAGAGATAATGTCAACGATGTTTTGTATACTTAATAGTATTTTATTATGAAATAAAGATTTAACAGTTAATTGAGCTAATCCTCAGCCTCTTGGGAACGTGCTTCCTCAAGATATGCTCTTCTTGCTTCCAGCTCGGCTTCTTTATCCATGTTTGAATCATCTTCTACAACTATAATTCCAGAATTATCTCCTGAAACTATATCCTGTTTTAGTTTTGATTTTTGTTTAGCCTTTGCTACAGTTTTTTTCTTTGGTTTTTTTTCATCAACAACCTTTGTCTTCTTGTCTTTTTTCTTGTCCTTTTTCATTATGATGACTTTTTTCAGAATTGTGTGCGATGTTATTAAACTTGTCTTAGAATTTGTGCCTACCTCGTCTTTCATTCGTGATTGCTTAAACAAAATGGTGCCACCGGCGGGACTTGAACGCGCGACAGCTCGGTCTTCAGCCGAGTGCTCTCCCGGGCTGAGCTACGGTGGCACATCGAAATATCAAATTTGTGGGGAATTAAAGTGTGTCTGTTCTACTTTTGCCAAGCAGTATCATTGATCATTTTTCTTTTGTTGATCACACGAGCTATTACAAAAAGCAGATCTGAAAGCCGATTTATGTAAATCTGACATGTTTTGTTTATCTGTTCTTTTTCAGACAAGGATACTATATGAGTCTCTGCGCGTCTTGAGATTGCACGCGCCAGATGCACCTGCGATGCAACTTGATCACCGCCTGGCAGGATGAAATATGTTATTGTGGATAGTTCTTTTTCCAGTCGATCTATGTGTTCCTCAAGAAAATGTACCATATCCTGCGTAATTCTGTTTGAGGTATTTTTCAAATCTGAGTTAGCAAGATCTGCACCCAAAACAAAAAGATCGTTTTGAATTTTTACTAGTAAATCATGAATATCCTTGTCTAAATTTAATGAAAGGACTATACCAAGTGCCGAATTTATCTCGTCAACAGCTCCATATGCCATAATTCTGGGATTAGATTTTGATACGCGCTTGTTGCCTATGAGTCCAGTCGAACCGTCATCGCCTGTCTTTGTATAAATTTTTGTCAATAGGGAATTGACAGTTTTGGCATTTTTATCTTGTTCGAATTATTTAATAATAGTACATATAGTCGATTAGAGCATGCCAGAGCTGCTACGCTCACATTATCAATCAAAGTTTACTGACAAAAAAGAGAGCTCAAAGCACGTTGATCAAATACACGGCGGAGCTGTACTTCGTAAAGGCGATAAAAGGCAATTCTAATGTTACTTGATTTTTTTAACATTGTTGCGGATCTAAAAAAAATACCTCGCAAGGGTTGGAAAGAAAAGATTGGCTTGCAATCTCCAGAATCAGTTGCTGACCACTCTTACAATACTGCTGTCATGGCCATGGTGCTTTCTGATCTGAAAGAACTCAATACTGAAAAAATACTAAGGATGGCCTTGCTACATGACATAGCCGAGTCTGTGACTGGAGATTTTATGCCTGAAGAAATTTCTAAAAAAGATAAGAGAGAATTAGAAAATCGCACCATCATAGACATACTTTCAAAACTTCCATCAAAACTTGCAGATAGTTATACAAAGATATGGAACGAGTATCAAGACGAAAGTTCTAAAGAGGCCGTTTTAGTACATGAAATTGATCGTCTAGAGATGGCACTTCAGGCTTGTAAATACCGAGACGAGGGGTATTCACAAGACAGGCTTGAGACATTTTTTTCTGCAGCAAGAAAAGAAATCAAAAGCAAAGAGGTCTTAGAAATTCTAGATAAGATATCCTATAAATAACAAAAGTCACGTTCTTTTTAGTATGCAGTATTTTATGGCACTCAAAGTAGGAGAAAAACGAGTAAAGCAAGCAAGGGAATATCTAAATAAATATGCAAACGGCACTGCCATGCCTGCACTTGCATTAAAAGACAATAAGACAAATGTTTGGGAGCCGGTAGGAGAAGAAAACTTGTATGCAGTTCTAAATGACGCTGGCGGATATGTGCTAACTGATGTGAGTGGCTACATGGTTGTGTTGTGTGATAAAAACGGAATCTCAAAAGCTATTGCACGAGGCCTCACCACAGAACGTAAGGATGCCATAGTAAAGATGCTACAGGCAGACAACATTCAAGAGTACAAGGGACAGGTCTCACTGCCAGTATAATCTAGCAATGCTACTCCTACACGATAAAATGGATTTATATTATATGAGATTAAAATGATGAAAGCAGGTTGCAATTACCAGATAATTTTTGTAAACAGATTCTAGAGCTTGACAGAACCATTAGATTTGTAGGAATTGCCGACATTTCAACTGAATTAGTCATGTCAGAATATAGAGAAGGTGTGACTCCCTTACTACCTGGAAAAGAATCTGAAATGTCACTTTTTCAGTCAGTTATGAGAATGGAATCCAGAATAGGTGAAGAAGAAAAGCTTGGAAAAACAGTCTATGCATTTACTGTATATGAAAAAGTAAAACGGGTAACCATACCACTACATGATGATTACAAACTAATGATATCGTTTGATACATCCGCAAACCATGAGTCTATAATTTCAAAAATATTGCAGATTTGTAAAGAACAGGGCCTAAAATAAAGCCGTCTCTATTTAGCTGTGTTTTATTTCTGATACCTAATTGTAAACATTAAACATTAAATTAGCATATCTACGCAATCCTAGGAATGGCAAAGAAATTCGAGCATGAGGTGGAAGTACATGGTCATCTCATAGATTCGATGATACTTACAAAAATTTTCGATATCATTATGGATCTAAATGGCGAATTTCAAGTACAGGAATTCAAAGTTGGAAAGAGAAAAAAAGATGAGAGCCACACAAAACTGCTCATACAAGCTACTTCACAAAAACATCTTGATGACATTCTAGAATCGGTATACAGAGAAGGTGCAACATCTAGAATTCAACAGCGTGTAATACTAAAGCCGGCACCAAAAGACATGGTTATGCCAGACAACTTTTACAGTACCACAAACAACCGCACAGACATTTTCCATAAAGGAAAGTGGGTTAAAGTTGAAAACATGATGATGGACAAATGCATAGTTGTTAGGGCAAATCGAGCTTTGTGTACTCCTATTAGAGAAATCAAAAAGGGTGACATGATTGTAGTAGGCGAAAAAGGGATACGCGTCACTCCGCCTGAGAGGCCAAGAGAAGGAGTAAACCTTTTCCAATTCATGGGAAGCGGTAGCTCAAGTGAACGACCAACACAACACATAGCACGAAAAGTAGCATATGACATTTACAAGACGAAAAAACAAGGTGGAAAAATTGTCCTAGTAGGAGGTCCAGCCATAGTCCATACTGGAGCATCTGACTCAATTGCAACCTTGATAAGACTTGGATTCATCGATTGCGTGCTTGCGGGAAATGCACTTGCTGTTCATGATATAGAATATGCAACACTTGGGACATCACTTGGCATGAATGTCCGTGATGGCACACTGGCAGTAAGAGGGCACAGAAACCACATGCAGGCAATAAACTCTGTCTTTAAGGCAGGTTCCATAACCAAGATGGTTGCAAACAAGACTCTAAAAAGAGGCATCATGTATGAGTGTGTTAAAAGAAAAGTACCATTTGTTTTGGCAGGTTCATTAAGAGACGATGGTCCTCTTCCCGATGTCATAACCGACATGATGGTAGCTCAGAAAAAATACAAAGAGATTCTAAAAAATGCAAAGATGGTTATAATGATCTCAACTATGCTTCATTCTATTGCTACGGGTAACATGTTACCAGCTGATGTTAAAGTAATAGTAGTGGACATAAACCAGCCAACCGTCACTAAACTAATGGACCGTGGGACATGGCAGGCACTTGGAATAGTTTCAGATGTCGGAGCATTCTTGCCCCTTGTAACTCAAGAGATTCAAAAGATTGTCAAGTGATGTTATAAAAAGTGGTTTTCAACCACGTATTCCGTATCCAACAAGAACAGAATAACATCCAAGACCGCAGTCTTCGCATATTGGTGCCATGGAATTTTTTTCAGCGCTACCAATGCAACATGGCTTTTTTTCTCTTCCCATATGATCAACTGATAGTATTGCCCAAGTAGGACAATCAACAGGGGTAGTTCCTTTGCCACCCCAGTTTTTTTTCATTAATTCTAGCTGGCTTTTTGGATTTATGATGTATTGGTCATCATATTTGTCTATCATTGAGATTATATCATCAACAACTTTTGTTCTTTCTGGGCCAAAAGGAAGCCATAATGGATCGCCTTTTGCAAAAGGGGTGTGGAACTGAAATCCTATCTTGTTTACATATCCATACCACTCTTCAATCACATCTGGTACGGTTTTGTAGTTCAGTGAGTTTATTGTCATAGAAATCCATATGTCCTTCCACGCGTTATCGCCATTTTGTTCAACGTAGTCTAGGATGTTTTTTCTTGTAGAAGCATAGGCGCCCTTGCCACGAATGGTGTCATGAACCTCTTCTGTACCATCTACTGAAATCCAGTAAAAGTAAAGGTCTTTGTACTTTTTGAGTGGATAGGTTCCGTTTGATACGATGGAAACTCGCTTTGGAAACTCCTTTACAAATAGTTCAATAACATCAGGCCTTAGGGTTGGTTCTCCACCAACTAGCGTTGTGATAAAGACATGGTTCTTTTTGAATTTGGTATCAATGATTTCTTTCCACTGTTCTACTGTGAGCTCTTCGTTTTCTTTTCTGTTTAGCCACCAGTAACAATGTGTGCAATGCAAGTTACAGACATTGATTATATCCGCAGAGCCATAGAATGGACTACGCTTGTTAAACAATTTGTATTGAGCATACTTGAGAAAAAGATGAAAATAGCATGGGGTTTCTTGCATGATTTGTCTAAAGCCTCTTCCCATTATTTCCATGCAATATTATCTACATGACATAAGATAAGCCTTGTTAAGTAACTTTGTAATTAATGGGGTTTGATATTTTGAAATTCTTTATGCAATTTCGGAGTTTGTAAACCAAGACTCAACAATTCTTGCTTGATTTATCCTAGATGAAAAATTGCTACAGCGTATGATATGCCCTTTTCATATAAATTGCTAAAATGGTCTAAAATGGACAAAAATAAAATTCTGATCTTTTTAGCATCATATTATTGGAAGATCTATTTTAGCTTTTTTTGTTTCAAAAAATACATAATAATAAGCGTATTTTAGAATCTCCAAAATATACATATCAATATCCTCGTCGCTTTTTTTAGTATGACTGAGGAAATAGATAACAAAAAGGGGAGACCAAGCGAGGCAGAACAGCTAGAGATAGAAAGAAAGCTAAGACCATATTTTGAAAAATCAATATCGCCTCATCTTGCATCAAGAGAGACAGGAATTAACATCAAGACAGTCAGAAATTATTTTCATGAATGGATTGAGGAAATAAGGGCTGCAGAACATCCAGACTTTATTGAAAGATCAAAGATTGCCAAAGAGCAAGCGATTCTGGCATATGACAAACAGCTTTTGAAATTGCATAAAATCCAAGATGATCTTGAAAAGCAGATAGAGGATTCCATAAAACAAAGCGGTGGGATTCCAAATCTAGAACGGTGGCTTTACAAACAACGAATCGAGGTCTCAAATGCAATTATAAATCTGATTAACTTGAAGACCGCACTTGCAAACACGCCAACAGCCGATATTACGCTAGCAAAAAAAGTGCAGGAGTTGTTAAAAGAATATGCTATCGCATAATATTGGATGGGCAAGAGAACATGACCGCCTTGCAAAAAAAGAGCTTGCAGAAATTAGAATACTAGCAAAAAGGCTCCACTCAAAAAATCTGCTTCCGCAGCTACCTAAAGACTATTTAGAATGGATTAGTCACGCAAGGCCTATAGTAGAAGGCAGGCTTCTTGATTTTCTGACATGTGTCCAAGCATTTGTACTCTCAAGTCAGGATCGTTTATGATAGCTGACATCATCCCCTGCGTAAAGTCATGATTTTCTCTCATGACTTTAGTCATTTGCTCTATATGTTGTGGATTCTGTGTCATCCACATATCTACCTGCGCGGGGTCTTGCAACATCATATCCAACATCTGTTGTCTTAATTGTGGATCTTGCGTCATTGGAGACATCATATTTTGTGCGAACTGATGATCCTGTTTCATATGTTCCAGTGTTTGTTGCGCAAATAGTGGATTTTGCATCATGGCTCGCATATGTTGAGGATCATTCAGCATAGATTGGATAAGCTGAGGATTTTGGAACATAGCGTTAGGGTTGTATGCATTAGTGAAAACGGCGTAACCTATGCCTAGTCCTGCGAAAAATACTCCAACGGCAATTCCTATCGTTGCATATTTGGTAACCATGTTCTAGCAACAACCTCCTCGTCGACGAGGATGTTTTCTTTCTTCCTCTTCCATTCTCTTTTCATATTCTTCTTTTTTCTTTAGATATTCTTGTGCATGTATATCATTACAAAAGAATTTTCCAAACCTCTTAACAGATGTTTCTTTCTTTACGTCAATACCGCAGATCTGGCAGTGTTTTTCAAACATGAATAACAATTTTTGGTTTTTTGTTATTAAATATATCTGCAAAACCCATCATTAAGAATCAGTCGTAATATCTCTCATAATTAAGTATGTGTCTTTACATTTGTAAAATTCTAACACCACATTATCACTTTTGATATTTGGATTACTCCTTTAAAATAAATGACATCATAGATGGGCTTGGAGTCATACTCAATGAGTGAGATAGCACAAGAGGGAAAAAGATTCAAGACTTATCTCGTATTTGCTGTTTTTATTCTGGGCTCGGTAACGCTTTTTGGTTTTATCTATCTTGCAACAACACCGACAACCACACTTACCATGCTTCTCTCCTTTGCAGGAGGAGTCTCAAACATAGTTCTTCCTTGCACTCTACCGCTTGTCTTTATCATAGTTCCAATTGCAATGGGAGCTTCAGGTGGAAGAAAAGGTCTGATAATGGCCACCCTATTTGGTGTTGGATTGATAATAACATTGTCAGTTTATGGAGCTGCGGTAGCACAAATTGGAAAATATGTTGGTCTTGACAACGCTACAAGGATAATGTACGCCACTGCAGGAATAGCAGCCTTTGTCTTCGGTCTTTCGGAATTGAAACTAATCAAATTCAAAATGCCAACTTATTCTGGCATGCCACAATTTATTCAAAAACAAGGAGATTATACCAAAATCTTTCTTTTAGGATTACTTTTAGGCAATGCAGGTGTTGGTTGTCCAAATCCTGTGACGTATATCATATTGATATTTTCTGCATCGT
>JBBDNF010000050.1:0-16519 GCA_040877685.1 Nitrosopumilaceae archaeon | reverse complement strand
TTGTCTTCTACCTTGATTTCGTTTGCTCCAAGTCTTAGTGAGCCACCAAGATTTGCGACAGATTTTTGTTCTGGCAAAAGATCAATCACAGGATTTTCAGTATTTGGAACAAGCTCAGTAGAGTTTGCATTTGACAAATTACAAACAAAGCGAGCAAATGCAATAGCTGCAAGCTGAAATCCAAAACATATTCCAAGATATGGAATATTCTTTTCTCTTGCATAGTTTGCTGTATTTATAATTCCTTCAGAACCTCGTTCACCAAAACCTCCTGGAACTAGTATTCCTTGGTAAAGGGAAAGCTTGTTGATGTTTCCGTTTAGCTCCTCAGAATCAATCCAATCTATTACAACGTTTTTACCAATTTTTGCACCGGCGTGTTTTAGTGCATGATTGACACTAACATAACTATCGGCAAGGGTTACGTACTTTCCAACCATTGCTATCTTCACGCTCTCAGTAGCATTTTTAAAAGAGTTTACAATTGCAGTCCATTTGTCCCAGTTTGCGGATGCGTTCACCAGTCCAACTTTTGCGAATTTTTTAAAGATCACATCGACTATGCCCTGATCATAAAGCATCTCTGGAACCATTAGGATTGATTCTACATCATGGCACGAAAAGACGTCTTTGGTTGAAACATTCGAAAAAAGCGAGATCTTTTTCTTTGTTGCCACCTCAAGTGGTGATGTACACCTTACTGCCAAGAGGTCTGGCTGGATACCGATCCTGCGTAGCTCTTGTACACTATGCTGTGTGGGTTTTGTCTTTTGTTCTCCGACTACATCAAGGGACGGTGCAAGAGTCACATGCACAAAAATGATATTTTCAGGACCATCCTCAAATCTCATCTGTCTTAACGCTTCAAGAAAAGGAAGGCTTTCTATGTCACCAACTGTTCCACCACATTCTACAACTAAAATGTCTAGGTTTTCACTAGTCGCAATTTTTCTGATTCTATTTTTTATGGCATCTGTAACATGAGGAATTATTTGCACACATGCACCAAGATATTCTCCTCGTCTTTCAGCCTCAATTACACTTGAATATATTTGAGCAGTAGTAATGTTGTGAGATTTTGGAATGTTCTCGTTTAGAAATCTTTCATAGTTTCCAATGTCCATGTCACACTCACCTCCATCTTCTGTTACAAAGACCTCACCATGTGCAATAGGATTCATTGTGCCAGCATCATAGTTTAGATACGGATCTATCTTTACACAAGAAACTTTTTGATTTGAAAGTTGTAACAACTTTGCAAGCGAAGAAGTAACCACACCTTTACCGAGACCAGACATCACTCCGCCTGTTACAAAAATATACTTTACAGATTCTGTCTGCATATATAGGGATAACAAATGGCCCTTTTATTCGTTATTATGGTTTTGTTGCCATTTTGAGATTTTTTGTAAACGATGCAACTCCAGACTCGATCTTTTTTTGAGGCAAGATCTCAATTAATCTTAAAAATGCACTTCCAACAATCACTGCATCTGCACCACACTTTATGATGAATCTAACTTGGCCTTGATTGCTCACACCAAAGCCTACCCCAAGAGGAATTTTTCCATTTACTATTTTTTTGGTGTTTTTGATTGCATCAATAGTATATTGTTGGATTTCTTGCTGTTTCCCTGTAGTTCCATATACAGAAACGAGATACAAAAATCCTGAACATGCCTTGACTATTTTTTTGATTCGTTCCTTGGTTGTGTTAGGGGATATCAGAAATATCGCGTCAGCGTTGTTTTTATGAATGGCTTTTAGGTACTCTTTTGACTCTTCAACTGGCATGTCAGGCAGTATGAATCCGTCTATTCCAGCCTTTTTTGTAAGCGAAATGAACCTGTCAAATCCACGTCTGTAAAGTAGATTGGTATATGTCATTAAAACAAGGGGAAGATCAGTTTCTTTTCGTATTTTTTTGACTAGTGAAATAAACTTTGCAAGATTGAATCCTTTTTTAAGAGCCGCATGACTTGCGTTTTGAATTACAGGCCCATCAGCAAGAGGATCTGAAAAAGGTAGACCAAGTTCGATTATGTCTGCACCTCCCTTTACCAGTCCACGTACTGCAGACAGTGTGCCGCTTTCATTTGGATAGCCAGCCATAACGTAAGCTATCAGTGCTTTTTGCTTTTTGGATCTTAGCTCCAAAAATTTATTTTTTATTTTTGACATTTTGATTCAGATAATTTTCTACAACTTCGACATCCTTGTCTCCACGACCAGACAGGGTTACAACAACTGTTTCACTTTTTGGTCTTGTTTTTGCAATCTTAATTGCGTAAGCTACTGCATGAGCTGACTCTAGTGCAGGTATGATGCCTTCGTGTTTTGCAAGCATCAAGAATGCGTTTACTGCATCTTGATCACTGGCACTACCATATTTTACTCGCTTTGAATCTTTGAGGTAAGAGTGCTCTGGACCAACTCCGGGATAATCAAGGCCCGCAGCTATACTGTGTGTATCACGTATTTGTCCCTCCTCATCTTGTAATAGATAGGTCATCATGCCATGTAGAACACCTTTTTTTCCTACATTTAGTGTTGCAGAATGATGATCTGTGTTAAGCCCTTCTCCTCCAGCTTCAACTCCAAACATCTCTACGCCAGTTTCCAGTAGTGGATAAAACGTTCCAATTGCGTTAGAACCTCCACCAACACAGGCAACTAGTGAATCAGGAGATTTTTTCCCAAGCGCTTTCATTTGTTGTGCGATTTCTTTACCTATCACTGATTGAAAGTCT
This sequence comes from Nitrosopumilaceae archaeon, assembly GCA_040877685.1. Taxonomy (GTDB): domain Archaea; phylum Thermoproteota; class Nitrososphaeria; order Nitrososphaerales; family Nitrosopumilaceae; genus JBBDNF01. The sequence continues at coordinate 13,769 of JBBDNF010000050.1, read as the reverse complement.
CTTACCATAACGGGATATGGATGTGGACCAACAGCAGAGCCAAGCAAGTAATAAGTTGTCTCTACGTTTGTGATCCAGTCTCTAATTGCTTCATTTATTGCATCTTTTAGTGTCTGAGTTCCGCTCATTACTGGGTGAACAATAGATCCAAGAAGCTTCATTCTAAACACGTTTAGTCTTTGCCTTTGCATGTCCTTGTATCCCATGTACACCTCGGATCTCAATCCAAGGCAGGAACAAGCCATGGCAGTGGCAACTCCATGTTGCCCAGCTCCTGTCTCGGCAATGATTCTTTTCTTTTTCATTTTTTTTGCAAGAAGTGCCTGCCCTAGTGTGTTGTTTATTTTATGTGCACCACCGTGCAAAAGATCCTCTCGCTTAAGATAGATCTTTGCCCCTCCAACTTTTTTGGTTAGATTCTTTGCAAAATAAAGAGGAGTAGGCCTTCCAGCATACTCTCGCAGATAGTAATCTAGTTCTTTTGTAAAATTTTTGTCGTCCTTGAATTTCAAATATGCTTCTTCTAGTTCTTGTACTGCAGGAACTAGAGTTTCTGGGATATACTTGCCACCAAATTGGCCAAATTTTCCGTCCTTTGGGAATTTTATCTTCATATTGCTAACACCAATTTTTTGACATGTCCCTTGATATCTTTACTCTTCATTATGCTACTGCCTACAAGAAAGGCGTCAGCTCCACATTCATGAAGAAATTTTATATCTTTGGGAGATTCTATTCCGCTCTCAGAAAGTACTATCCTGTCTTCTTTTCTGTCTTTGAGGATGTTCTTTGTTGTGTTAAGGTCAATTTCTAGCGTGTCTAGATTACGATTGTTTATTCCAATTAAGTCTGCATCAGTTTGCACAGATTTTGCGAACTCTTGTTTTGTGTGGGATTCTAACAAAACCATCAAACCTTTCTTATGTGAATAAGAAATAAACTCGTCGATATCCTTTGCCAGTTTTTTATCAAATATTGATTGTATCAACAGTATACAGTCCGCACCAATTCTTTCAGCTGCATCTATTTGGATCTTATCCACAATAACGTCTTTCATCAAGAGCGGTACCTTGACTGCTTTGCGTATGTTTTGAAAATATTCAGGCGAACCATTAAACAGATGTGGTTGTGTAAGAATAGAAAGTCCTATAGCTCCTCCCTCAATCATGGACTTTGCAATTTCTACTGGGTTGGATATTTTACGTATATTTCCAAGTGATGGAGAAGAAAATTTTATTTCTGTTATTAGAGGCGCATGCTTGTTTTTGCGTATGCTCTCTATAATGTTTATTTTGGATTTTGGTAATTTTTGCGAAATTTCGTAAATACCACTATCTATTGCCATTTGTGAATTGTCTGCTAGTTTTTGTAACATGTTTTTCATGATTTATCAAACTTCTCTACTTTGCTTATGTCTCCGCAAAAACGAATCAGGTTCTTAAAAACATCATAGGCCTTGCCACTCTTTATTGCGTTTAACGCAATTGGTGTCGCATCATGAAAGTCATTTGCTATGCCAGAAATTATCAGACCTGCGGCAGCATTTAATGCGGTTACTTCGATCATTGGTTTATTTGCTGTTCCTTTTAATACTGCGACAAATGCCTTGATTGCATCCTCTTTTGAAAAGACCTGAATATTACTAATACTTGCATTTGCAAGTCCAAGATCTGCTGGATTTAGAATTTTCAAACTTACTTTGCCATTTTTGAGAAGACAAATCTGGTTTTTTGAGGTGGTAGAAAGCTCGTCAAGGCCATCATGAGACAATACAGTCATTGCACTTTCTGCCCCCCGTGCCTTTAACAACAAGACCAATCGCTCAAGATAATCTGCAGAAAATACTCCCACCAGTTGGTTTTTTACTCCAGCCGGATTGCTTAATGGCCCAAGCAGATTAAATGCAGTTCTAGTCCCAAGCAGCTTTCTTACTTCTGCAACGTTTTTCATTGCAGGATGAAATTTTTGTGCGAACATAAAGCCAATGCCAAACCTTTCTATGGCCTCTGTGACTTTTTCTGGAGCCATGTTTAGATCGTATCCAAAATATTCAAAAATGTCTGCACTTCCACAAACTCCAGAGACTGATCTATTTCCGTGCTTTGCTACTGCCCCACCTGCACCGACTATTACAAATGCGGCTGTAGTGGAAACATTGAAGGTTTTCATTTTATCGCCTCCAGTGCCACAAACATCAATTATTTTTCCAGATCGTTTTGGTGCAATGTGAATAGCATACTGTTGCATCTTGTCAAGCATTGCTAGCAGCTCCTGATCAGATTCACCTTTGTCAGTCAAATTTCTCAAAAAGTTTGCGGTCTCCTGTGTTGGAATCTGGCCTCTTAGGATTTCATCCATTGCTTGGCTCATCTCGTCATAAGTTAGATCCTCATACAGTGAAAGCTTGCCTGTTAATTCATTAATCATTTTTTTACCGACCTTACAAAGTTACCTAGGATTTTTTTGCCCTCTGGTGTCATGACAGATTCTGGATGGAACTGCACTCCATCTATTGGATACTTTTTGTGACGTACTGCCATTATCTCCTTGTCATCAAGTGCAACAGCTGTAACCGTTAGCACGTCAGGAATTATGGTTTTATCTCCAACAAGAGAATGATATCTTGTTGCATTGAATGGGTTCTGAACCCCTTCAAACAAAGGAGATTCAGAGTACTGTATGGGGCTTGTCTTTCCGTGTCTCACATGTCCTGCATTTACCACTTTTCCTCCAAAGGCGTGGATTATTCCTTGATGCCCAAGACAAATTCCTAAGATTGGTTTTGTGGGACCAAGTTCTGTAATTATTTTAGTGCAGACTCCAAAGTATCTTTCATCTTCAGGGGTTCCTGGTCCAGGTGATATTACAATTGCATCATAGTTTTGCTTTTTGATTTCATCAATCGTTATCTTGTCATTTCTTACTACATCTGATGAAACTCCGAGCTCGCCAAGAAGTTGTGCTATGTTATAGACAAAGGAATCATAGTTGTCTATTATTAGAAACTTCATTTTGATGCCTCCTTTAATGCGTCAAGCATTGCATTTGCTTTGTGTTGTGTTTCAAGCCATTCATTTTCTGCAATAGAATCGGATACAATTCCTGCTCCCGTTTGAACAAATCCTTTTGTGCCATCAAAAAATATTGTTCTAATTGCAATAGCAAAATCACAACAACCATTAAATGAAAAATATCCGACCGCCCCTGCATATGGCCCTCGTGATTCTGGTTCTAACTCGTCAATTATTTCCATTGCGCGAATCTTTGGAGCGCCAGAAACGGTTCCTGCTGGGAATACTGCCTTGATGGCATCAAACACATCAAACTTTTTGTCTAGAGTTCCAATTACGTGCGTAACCATGTGTTGCACATGGCTGAATTTTTTTACTGCCATGAGTTCTTTGACATAAACAGAACCATATTTACAAACCCGTCCAATATCATTTCTTCCAAGGTCTACAAGCATTGTGTGCTCGGCGAGTTCTTTCTCATCGTTTAGCATTTCTTGCCTTAGCTTTTCATTTTTTGTCTCGTCCTCAGTTATTGCCCGTGTTCCTGCAATTGGGAAGGTTTCAACTGTGCTTCCTGTAACCCTTAGAAGCATCTCTGGGCTTGAGCCTATTACTGCCCTGTCGCCCATTTTCATGTGATACATGTATGGCGATGGATTGATCTGCCTGAGTAACTTGTAGATCTTAAGAAGGTCTCCTTTTGCTTCAAAATTGAACTTTCTGGAAAGTACAACTTGAAAAATATCTCCATCATAGATGTATTTTTTTGCCTTTTCTACCATAGTTGCAAATCTTTGCCTATCTAGATTCTCTGAAATTTCTGAAGCTTCGAAATCTCCAAACTTTGTGTCTGAAAATGATATTTGGTCTATTCTGTTTTTGTCATAATAAAAGTAGACCGCTTTTTTCTCTTTGTTATCATACAGTATTCCATCTGTATAGATCCCAAATTCCATTAGAAGTTCGTCTTTTTTGTGTGAATCTGGAATGTTTTCCCATAATCTGATTGCATCATAATTTATTATCCCAACAGCTCCTCCAAGATAACGATATTTTTGGTCTGTAACCGTAGTAAGGAGTTTTTTTATTTCTGACAACGGGTCGCTAGTGGTTATTGTTCTTGTATTTCCATTTTTATCACGTAATACAACTCTGTCAGCATAACCTTTTACCACCATGGCAGGATCAAAGCCCATAATCGATGTTTCAGCTAACTCTTCAGGTCCAGTTAATGATTCAAACAAAAATGAATAGCTATAGTTTCTTGAAATGCTGTTGTAGAGCTCAAATTGATGGCCAGAATAGTCTAGGGGTATTATCCTAAGCTCTGAATGTCCAAATGTGGCCACCCATGCAGTTTGGTGCCATACTGACTCTATTTAAAATTAAGTTCGTTAGACTGTATACCATTTCATTGCTTACCTCATTGGGTCACATGGTATTTAGAAGCTATTACGGTATAGTACGGTACCTTTATATGCGATCAGAGTATAGTATACACATGTCTCAGATGCTTGTTCACAAGCAAAAACGCAGTGAAAATCTACTCTTTCAGGATCTGTACTTTATACGAAAATCGCCGGATGTAAAGAGTGGTGTAACGGAGATAGTCTGCGATATCTGCAAAAAAGGATTAGAGGATGGTCTCTCTGTGACTGCAAAAGCAATAGACCAAAAAATAAAACTATTCTGTGACAGCCATTTTCCAAACTAGCGAATTTCTACTTTATCAATGGTCTTGTGATGGCACCTTCAGATGCAGAGCTAACAAGTGACGCATATTTTGCAAGTGCGCCCGTTTCATAATTTGGCTTCTTTGGTTTCCAAGCTTTACGCCGTTGTTCAAGCTCACTTTCTGACACCATCAAATCCAAGGAATTCTTTTCTATATTGATCCTTATTTCGTCACCATCTTTTACAAGTGCGATGTTTCCACCAACAGCTGCTTCAGGGGACGCATGTCCAATCATTAGACCACGTGTGGCTCCTGAAAATCTACCATCTGTTACAAGAGCAACTTTTTCTCCTAGCTTTTGACCTGCAAGTGCTGCAGTGACTGCAAGCATCTCTCGCATACCAGGCCCGCCCTTAGGTCCTTCGTATCTGATGATTACCACATCGCCTTCCTTGATCTCTCTTTTTGATACTGCATCAAAAGCATCTTCTTCTCTGTCAAAGACTATAGCTTTTCCTTTAAACTCTGTAGTTTTTACACCTGCAACCTTTACTACTGCACCATCAGGAGCAAGAGATCCTCTGAGAATTAGCACGGTACCAACTTCATGTATAGGTGATTCTATTGGTTTGAGTACCTTTTGATTCGCATCAAATGAAAGCTTGATTGAATCAAGGTTTTGCTTTAGTGTTTTTCCACTTACTGTCATGGCATTTTCGTTTAATAGATTCTTTTTAGCTAAACTTTTCATTAACATAGGAACTCCGCCAATCTTATCAAGATCAAGCATTACATAGAATCCCCCAGGTCTCATGTCAGCAATGTGCGGAGTCTTTTTTCTTATTCTCTCAAAGTCTTCCAACGAAAGATGTACTCCAATTTCATATGATATAGCTAAAAGATGTAAAACCGCGTTTGTAGAACCTCCTATTGCGTTTAAAACAGTAATTGCATTTTCAAATGCTTCAAAGGTAAAAATGTCTTTTGGGCGTATGCTATTTTCAAGAAGATTTAGTACAGCTTTTCCACTGTCATAACACATTTTGTCCCTTCTTGGATCCTCTGCAGGTGGCGAAGCACTTCCAGGTAATGCAATTCCAATTGCTTCACTTATTGAAGCCATTGTATTTGCAGTATACATTCCTCCACATGAACCGGCATTTGGGCACGCCACATTTTCTAGATTTTTTAGTGCCTCCAAAGTTAACTGTCCGGCATCATAAGCTCCAACAGCTTCGTACACGTCCTGTATGGTCACCTGTTTTCCTTCATATATTCCTGGCATGATTGTACCGCCATAGACAAACACTGATGGAATGTTGAGCCTTGCCATCCCCATCATTGTTCCAGGCAAACTTTTATCGCATCCTGCAAGTCCCACCAATCCGTCATACTGATGTGCCCTAACCATTATCTCAATTGAATCAGCAATTATCTCCCTACTTACTAGAGAAGATTTCATACCTTCATGGCCCATGGCAATGCCGTCACTAACAGCTATGGTTGCAAACTCTCTTGGTGTGGCACCTGCATCGCTTACGCCACGCTTTGCATGCTGGGCAAGTTTTCCAAGATGTATGTTGCACGGGGTAGCTTCATTTCCTGTATGGGATACGCCAATGAATGGTTTGCCAAGATCATCATCTGTTAAACCCATTGCCTTGTACAGGGCTCTGTGAGGTGCTCTTGATGTGCCTTCAACTACGTTTCTACTTGATATTTCCATGTTAGATGAGAATGGTGCTAACAGGCATAATTTTAGCTTTGCATCAAAAAGTATGATTTCTACGCGTTTTTAATAATTAAGTTCATACAAAGTATGAATATGATAGTTAGAAAGGATAAGCTGCTTGCACTGTGTTGTTTTTTTGTAATTGCAGTGGCACTAATCATGCCAGCTTATGCTGATATCAAATCGTTCAAGACTGACAAAACCTTTTACAAAAAAGGCGACAAGATAATATTTTCTGGTACTACAGAGGAGGAAGATGTTGGTGAATTTGTCACGGTTATAATAGAAGACCCTGCTGGCAACTTCGTAACACTGGGTAGTGGATATGTGACAATTGATAAGAATTTTACAGTAACAATAGATACTAATGCAAAAAAAATTAAAGAAAAATTTGCTTCCCAGGGAGTCTATAATGCTACTGGCTTTGTTGAAAACAAAACCAATTCGGTGTGGAAAACTTTTGATTTTTCACTTGATGGTTCTCCTGTCATTCACCCTACTAGCCAACCAGCTCCTACGCCGCAACCAACTCAACAGCCAGCTCCAACACCACAACCGACACAACAGTCTTCTTCACAATCTAGTGAAGAAAACGAAAATGAAAGTAATAGCGATGAATTAACAATTCAGGAAAAAATTAAAGAAAGAATCGAAGCTGCACAGAAGCAAAAAGAAGCACAGGCCAATCCTCCACCTCAAACAGAATCTGGGTCTACAGCTGATCAAACAACTACTGGTGAATCTACTACCACATCAGGTGATACGACAGTGACTGGAGATAAATCTGGTACAACTGGAATAAGCACCCCAATCGATCTTGGTTCTAATATGCTGTATGTGGTGATTGGTCTTGGTGGAGCAGGTGCCATAGCAGGAGTTGTTTATGGTATTAAAAATAAGAACAGACATAATCAAGATGACAAACCTGTAGTAAAAATTAGAGAACCTTCTGTAAAATCTACTCCATCAGAAGATGACTATGCTCTAATGATTCTTAAGAACAGGCTTGCCAAGGGCGAAATAACAATTGATGAATTTAATGCGTTAAAAGAGGCATTAAAAGAACCCTAAGTGAACTTTCTAACCAGAACGAGCTATGGCAACAGAATCAACTCTAGCAAGTTGTTCTTCAATTTGCGTACTGTTTTCATTACCATATGATATCAAAATTCTGTCATTATCTTCCAAAACATAATCAAGTATACTTGGTACTTGTTGGTGATTTATGTATAATTTTAAAGAGTAATCTTCATTTGTACAGAATTCTCTTTTATCTGGGAAGATATAACATTGATCAGTCAGTCCTATGTTTAGTGTATCAAAAAGGAATCCCAGTGGTACTCCCGATGCATGACGGTGAATAGTTTCGCCATCACTACCCTCAAAATGTATGTATCTGTTTTTTACTTGAAATGCAGGCGAGGAAAAATCAAACTCGTCTCCAAATATCATTACCTTTATTGCAGCATGTTCATGTTCATCACCAAGTGTTCCTGCACCTGGAGGCGCATCTGGGGCAGTATAGGTATTTTGATAGAACATGTATCCTGTAATCCCAATAACTATGGCGACCCCTGCAATGATTCCTCCTGCAATTAGTGTGAATTTGCGTTTTTCTCTGGTGCGTTTTTCAGCATAACTTTCGCGCTTTTGTTCACGCTCTTCTCTACTTTTTTTGCCCATGGATCAATCAGAATCAAATTTTCACCCTAATTATTACTATCGATTAATCGGGTCGACTCACGATTTTTCTTTTTTATCCGAATTCTTGATTTGGTATTCTACATCTTGTTACTCAAAGATGTATTGTTTTTTGCCACATGCAGAGCATTTATCAAAAAATCTGTTTTCTATAGTCCAAAGATGATTTCCATCCCTAGATTTCGGGCACTTTTCTAGTTCTGCCATCATTTGGCATTTCGAGCTCCATGATAAGATAAACGTGAAAATTGGATATATGGTTAAGTAAGTGCCTGCGTGGAAAGCACAAACCGATCTTAACTAATCTTGAACTACGCTTACGTAAATCATTAAATAAAATACCCAGGCGAAACTAGTCATGGATTGTCTCTTTTGCGAAATAATTGCAGGAAAAACTCCAGCGTACTTTGTTTATGAGGATTCCACACATATTGCCATCATGGACAAATATCCAATTCATAGAGGACACACACTCGTAATGCCACGAGAGCATCATGAGAAAATTATAGACATGACTCCAATGGGTGTCTCTGAATTATTTACAAGGATTCTTCCTATAGCACGTGGAGTAATAGAAGCTACTACTGCTGATGGATTTAACATTGGACAAAACAACGGAAGAGCTGCAAACCAGATTATTCCACACGTTCATGTGCATGTAATTCCTAGATATAGTCAAGTAGGTGTTGCGTGGCCAAAGCGAAGCGTTGCAGATGAAAAGGATCTAGAAGAGCTTGCAGCCAAGATACGAAGATGCATAAAATCAACATGAGACAAAGTATGTCAAAGCTACATACACTATTTCATAAGTCATAGCTTACTATATAATCACAAGATGAAACCTGTCGTTTTAGCTATGGGTGTTGTTTTGATAATAATGGGAGTAATGAGCTATTTTACGATGCAAGACTTTATGACAGATTGTCAATCATCGGCAAACACTGGTGGGCCACTGGCAGGATATCTTAGGGAAATGTGTGGTCAGATCCAATTAATGCAATACGGTCTAACAGCTACTGCCGTTGTTGGATTTGGAATAACAATTTATGGTGTTGTAGCGAAAAAGAAAATTGTAGAAAAACCAACAACGACAGTACATCGTGAACCATCCTTTACTACCTCCGACGTTTTAAGAATAGTAAAGAGTCTTGAGGAGACAAAAGAAAAACATGATGAACTTGAGAAAAAATACACCATGCTTACATCATATCTGCAACGAAGCGGTATTGAAGTTCCAGATTTCATATTGAAAAATAAACAATGACACATTTCAAACACTAAAGACTGTAAAATCACCCTAATGAGACAAAAGTATGTGGAAATTACATACATCACTTCATTAGCTTGATTTTTAATAATATGGTATGAAGCCTACCGTTTTGGCCGCTGGTATTATTCTTATAGTAATGGGAATAGGCGGAAATTACTCCATGGAAGCTTTTCTGACACAATGCCAAGAGCAAATGGCTCAGGGTGGGATGTTTAAGGCATATCTGGCAGATATGTGTGATCAATTAAAACTAATGCAGTTTGGTATTGTAGTTACTGCCGTTGTTGGATTTGGTGTGATGGTGTATGGTGCGGTAGCAAAAGGTCCACCAAAAAAAACTGATCAAGTGCCAAACAATTAAAATTTAATTTTTGTTAGTTTAATTCTTTTATTATAGATTCCATGTCTGTTCTTGCTAGACCAACTCCTTTCTTTGCATCACGCCTTGTGAGAATTTTTCCTTTTTGAAAAGCAATCATGGTGGGAATTGCTTGTATGTTGAACCTGTCCCAGAGAGGATTTTCATCCTCGTTTACCAACGCTGCCTTTTTTTGTAGATTGCTTGAATCTATTTCTTCAAAAGTTGGTTTGAAATTGGCGCAACACGGACACCAGTCTGCATAAAAAAGTACAAGTGTTTTTATTTCATTGTTTAAAACCTTGGAATCAAACTCTTCTGGTAGTACATGTTCCATATGATACGATAAAATTGAAAAATATTTAGAGCTAACTAAAATTATAACTGAATTTTCTTACTGGTTTGGATTGTATCTCAAAAATGCTGTAACCTTTCCAATGCTTGAAAGCATTGTACCATGTTCTGTTGTGCCCGAAATTACCTCAACTTTCGCGCCTGTATCACCTGCAAGCAAAGCAAGATAATCTACTATGTCGCGCTCTGCAGATTCAGAATCCATGCTTTTGCATTTTGGACAAGGCGAGCTTAACAGCTCCTGTATTCTTTGGATAACTTTTGGCCGTTCTAGAATTTCAGTTTGTATGTTCTGACATCTTTTACATGTGATGTCAATTTTTCTAAGATTAGTATCATCTGTGATCAAAACCAAACTTACGACATTTCGTTTTAGAAGATCAATTACATCATTTAGACCATAGACTGCAAGACCTTTGCGGGAGTTGATCTCTTCGAAAAGCTTGTCGACAAACTTTTTTTCTTCGACCATTCTATAATCGGATAAAACATCTTGGGATCTTGCAAAAGCCTCGCGAACACCCTCTGAGCCTGCATATGATGTATCAAGCGTTGCTATTATCATGTTTTGCAGCCTGTATTCTAGATACTCTTCTCTTATGAAATTCTCTTTTGTTGGGCCAGGACCTGATATTACGAGTCCCTTTATTGGATAAATGTCAATAAAGTATTCTTTTGTTGTATGTGCCACTCTACGATAGTATTCATTAAGCTCCATCTCACGCAGTCTCTCAAACCTTCTTGCAGACTGACCTCCCTGTCTGTGCTTTCCTGCAACCCCAGAAGATGTCTCAGACAAAACTTCGAGCTTGTCTCCATGTAAAAGACCCCAGCCCGCATCTTTTGCATCAATTGCTAAAAAGCCAATCATGTCGGTGTCTTTTAGCATGTCTTTTAGCAAATCAACATGAAAGTGATCATCGCATCTGTACAGAAATGTCTGTAATTCTTTTGGTGGTTCAAGCTCGTACATCTTGATTACCTCGCTGCCTATTGGGCCACCACCCTCTGGTGGTAGTGCGCCACAAAAGACAACAAGGCCTTTCTCTGGTGGCTTTTTGTACAACTTTAATCGTTGTATGACACGGGATAGTGCGTCAACTACATGAGTTCTTGTAAGATCTGATTTTATGTTATCAGCAGTTCCTTGTTCTTCACGTAATCCGTTTATGACCTCATGTAATGCCTTTTTTGGAGGAACATAAAGCGATATAAGTTCAGTTCCGCGTCCAGACTTGTCAGAAAGTTCTTCTAGGGTTTTTCGTAATTTGTACAGTTTTACAGAATCTTGCTTTTCTATTGTTGGCTTGCCCATGGTTTGACCTCCTACGTTCAGAATATTAAGTTTGGTTAGATTGTATCTAAAACTTGTCTGAAAACAGAAAATGGCTGATTGCCTTCTATCTTTGTTATTTTTTCAGTATTAAATATCAAAAATGACGGTGTTGCTTTAATTCCAATGCTAGTTCCGAATTTTTCATTTTCTAAAACTCTTTGTTGATATTTTTTATCATTAAGACACTTGGTAAACTGTACTAAATCAAGTCCTATTGTATTGGCAAACTGATCCAAAGACGTTCTTGTTACCCATCCCGTTCTTTCGCCTGCCCAGTTTTTGTATATCTCATCATGATACTCCCAATACTTGCTCTGATCATCTGCACAGTACGATGCTTGGGCAGCAAGCACAGAATCTGGTCCATTTAAGGGAAAATCTCGGAAAACAAAGTTGATCTTGCCTGTATTAACATATTCTTGTATCAGCACATCTTTGCTAGACTGATGAAATCTGTAACAATATGTACATTGGTAATCTCCCCATTCTACTATTGTGATGGGTGCAGTTGGATTGCCCATGAGAGGTGAACCGTTTTGAATAAGAGACTGTGTAGTTATTTTTTTGTCTGAATTAGTTGTATTTGGAACAAGTAAATAATATGCAAGTATGATCGTCACAATGACAGGTATTGCTAAGTAGTAATATTTTTTCACATTTGCAAAGTATTTTAAATTGAATATTAAGATTATTAGCTTCGTAAATATTCCTCAATTGTTATAAGCGCCTACCTTGTCCATTTATTGGATCTATGAAAACCGACCAAGCGGTGCCAGTAATTTTCGCTTTATTTATTGAAGACGAGGCGGAAAAATATGTAAAAAAGGAGAAGGAGTTTTGAGAGCTACATTCACAATCAAAATATTTCTTCTCGCATCTGTCACCATTGTTTCATTATCTCTTATTACGCTGTATACTACGAATCTCATAAATGAGGAAGAAAAAATTAGAGTTTTTAACAAATTTTCAAACAGCGTCACTTTATTAGCTAACGGAGCTTCAAGTGAGCTTGATAGTGTTATAGGAATAGTTGAAGTCACAGCTAATAGACCGGTTGTTAGAAACGTAGATTATGCAAACCTCATAAGCGAGACATATAAGGGAATACCAGAAGACATGGACTTGCCAAAAAGAGAAGTTGCCAAAGATATTCTAGATAAATACCCTGAATTTGAGTTTGTATCATTCAACATGCCAAATGGCGATTTTTACATGATGGAACCACATGCGGATCAGCTGAATCTTGCTCGCTTGAATTTTGCAGACAGAGATTGGTATAGAGGAGTAATGGAAACAAAAGATACTTACGTAAGCGAAGTATACGAATCCACAACATTACACCGCAATATAGTTGCAGTTAGGACTCCTGTATACGATGATGATAATTCTTTAATTGGCATATGGGGCGGATCTCTGAGTCTATCGTTCTTAGAAAATAACGTTAAGAATATGATATTAGAAAAAAATGTGCGGATCTTATTCTATGATCAATATGGAAAAATAATCCTAGATACGAAGGGCGATAATACTACCAATTATGATCTGCCAAACAAAATTTTTACTGATGCCCTTTCAGGAAATTCAAAAACCCTGATTTTAAATACTCCTAATGTACTGGTGTCATATGCTCCCGTGAAGGCAGCTCAAGTCAATTGGGCGGTAGTGGTTACACAACCATATGACGATGCATTCTCAATGGAAAGAATGATTTGGAACGGAGCAATCATCATTATTTCTTCTATTATTGGGGTAGTTGGATTTTCTAGCTATTTTTTTCACAAAATGTCAAAGGCTAATGTGTTACTTACTAAACAGTTACAACAGACCGAAATCAACAAAGAAGAATTCGCTGCAATGATAACACACGAGCTAAAGACGCCTCTTGTTCCTATAATAGGATACTGCAAAATGCTAAAAACATCAATGCTAGGCAAGCTAAATGAAGAAGAGGCAGCTGCGATACAAGTAATAGAAAGGAATGCAAAAGCACTTGAGGGACTTATTAGCGACATCATGGATGTTCACAAATTGGATCTAGGCAAAATGAAATTTAGCTTTGAAAATTTGCCTCTTAGTGAGTTCTTTGATAACCTTGATTCAAGCTACAAGAAGATCTTAAAAGACAGGAGAATAGAATTTGTCATAAAATTATCTACCAAAGACAGTGTAATACACACCGACAAGTCACGATTAAGACAAGTCTTTGACAACCTTATTAATAATTCTATGAAATTTGTTTCTGAAAATAATGGTTTAATTGAAGTAGGCGGATACAAAGAAAAAGATAGTTTAATTCTCTATGTCAAAGACAATGGAATTGGCATTCCAAAAG
>JBBDNF010000049.1:0-2999 GCA_040877685.1 Nitrosopumilaceae archaeon | reverse complement strand
ATTGATGCCAGTTTCAAATTCTTCTATGATCGCAACCTTATCTCCAGGTAGACTTGGATTTTCAGACAATATGTCAATTTTGGAGTTGGTAATTATAATTGTTTATGGGTACAAAAGGCAGAAAATCAAATTAATGACATAATTTAAGGTACTGTCAAGTTATCGGTGCATATCATAATTACCAAGACCTTTTAGGAAATAGTTCTTTTTGGTCACATCGTGAAAGTAACAAAATGTGTCTGGCAATACCATGACAAAAAAGACGATCTCAAACCAGTCTTTGACTATTTTAGGTACTGTGCAAATGAGGTGATCCGGATTGGTATAGAAAAGAACCTCACATCAAAGTTCAAGCTACATTACCAGTTGTATCCCAAATTACGCTTGGATTCCCAGTTTCATTCCAAATATGTCTATGGCGCACTAGAATGTGCTGCCGCCAGGTTGAAACTATACAAAAGGACGCTCAAGAAGAAATCTGATCCCAAAAAGCCATATATTTCAAAAAATCATCTCATAATTGACAACCAGTCATACAAGATTGAAGGAGACCGCATCAGGATCCCACTAGAGCCTGCAAAATATCTCTTCATTAGGTTAACCAGCTATGTTTACGAGAAGATCAAGGATACAAAGCTTGGTAATGTTGTTATCTCAAATGATAAGATTATCATCTCATACTCAAAAGAGATTCCAGAACAAAAACCAGCTAATTTTACTGGAATTGACAGAAACCTAGACAACGTCACGACGTATGATTCTAAAGGAAATTTTGTTGTTCATGATCTATCGGAGGCTCAAAGAATCACTGCATCGTATGCTGTTGTAAAGGGCAAATTCAGACGCAATGATTCCAAAATAAGAAAAAAGATATTCCAAAAATACGGTAAACTGCAGAAGAACAGAATTAATGAGATCCTACACTGTACTTCAAAGAAGATTGTATCTCAAAATAGTGGAATCGTAATGGAGAACCTCAAGGGAATTCGTAAGTTGTACAGAAAGGGAAACGGTCAAGGAAGAAAGTACAGACAAAAGATGAATTCCTGGTCTTTTTATGAACTGCAACGACAGATCGAGTACAAGGCAAGATGGCTTGGTCTGCCGGTAAAATATGTAAATGCAGCTGGGACAAGCACAAGGTGTGCGGTATGTGGGTCAAAGCTAGTACCCGAAGAGCACCGAGAGATATCATGCCCTACCTGCAAAAGTAGTGTTGACCGTGATGTCAATGCTGCTCGTAACATCTTGCTTCGAGGCACACAGGTCGTGCCAGACGGGATCGCAGGTGAAGCGGTGATGACAGAACCTAGTAGTAATGAACCAGCAATCTGTCGAGTCGATGCGGTCAAGTCAAGTGATGGGATTTATGTCACTATAACTTGATAGTACCTAATTGTTTATAGCCAATGAGGAATCTGCAGAAATTCTTCGATACTTTCATTGTTTAAGAGCTTTAGAAGCGCATTTGCTTGTGGTGTGGAAAGTACAGGTTTATGGAAATGATTATCAATTGATATTCTAGGACATGCGACCTGAATGAAGGCATCAATTCCTTTCAGATTCCCAAGCCTCTCGTCAGTTATGTCAGTAAGTGCAAAGAGCTGAACTTTTTTGCCTGCCTTTTCAAACTCTTTTTTAAATTTTAAGGCAGTTGTTTTTGAAAGCTGACCCTCCTTGAGGCCAACTATTATTCCAAAGGTTTCTGCCTCTATTGCTTTGTATACTGCAAGAATTGATTTTTTCTGTAGTTTTTGAGCAAATTCAGTCACTTCTCTTATCTCATCAAAATAAGGATCAAGGATGTATGTTGGCTTGCCTGTAGAAAGCGCTATTCCGGCAGCATGAAAAGTGCTTTGTCCCAAAAATACATTAGCGTCTACAACATCCTTTGTTTGTGACGTGGGATAGAATTCGCATCCAAAGACTTGTCCATCGTTTAGCTGCCCTTTTCCATCTCCAATTTTAACTGTAATTCCACCCTCCTCTAGAATTTTTTTTACCTTCTCCATCTGTGGAAGATGCTGACTATCCGTAACAAGAGAGACAGTTTTACCTGCAAGTTCAGTTACGCACTTTCTTGAAACACTATCAAATGAAATATCATCAAAGGCATCAACAAGAACTACGTTTTCACCAAAAGTAGAGGTGTTTATAGTATGTCCTATGTGGAAGAGTAACTCCGCTCCAAGTATTTTGGCACCATTGGTATTCATATCACACGTACCAAAACAGGTATCTGCAAGTACATATGCTGGAATGCCAAACTTTTCCATTATTTTTGACGCAGTTTCTTGAACTTTCGGCAATAGACCATCAGGTCCATTCAAAGCTACAGAGACTGGTTTTCTCTTTAGGATCTCATCAAAAATCCTTTTCTCGTCTATTATTATCATTTATGTCCTAAAACGCGATCGTTTTTAATTTAAACCAACCGAAGCTACACAATATTTAATATCATTTGATCTAACACCATGGCATGGCAATCGCATTTGTTCTGATAAATGCAGAGCTTGGCGCAGAAAACGAACTGGTAAACCAACTAAAAGCCATTGAGAATGTAAAATATGTCTATGTTCTGTATGGTGCATATGATTTAGTGGTAAAGATAGAAGCCCCTGATAGTGCAACGCTCAAAAAAACTATCTCAAACAACATAAGACAACTCAAAAATGTGCGTTCCACGCTCACTATGACGGTTATTGATGAAACCTAACTATATTCTTCACATAGGTTTTGACGATACGGATTCAAGAAATGGAATGTGCACTACATTTCTTGCTTACAAGATTGTAGAATATCTGAAAAAAGAACACGCCGAGTTTTTGGACTATCCATATTTGATTAGATTCAATCCAAACATTCCTTGGAAAACACGAGGAAATGGTGCAGTGGCTATAAAAATTAAAACTGACAGACCAGACACCATCAAGAAAAAAATAATTGAATTTATCAAAAAATATTCTGCAATTAACGAAGGAGCAAACCCAGGCCTTGTA
>JBBDNF010000048.1:0-3112 GCA_040877685.1 Nitrosopumilaceae archaeon | reverse complement strand
TCATTGCCTACAGGTTTTAGAGTTCCTATAACCAGCAAAGTGTTAACAAGGTTTCTAGTTTTTGTAAGATCATTTTAACAAGACTACAAAATGGACTTTAATCCATCAAAAATTTCGTAATTTTAAAATCTAGTTACAGTTTAGAAAACCCAATGATCGACAAAGAAAAACTAGATGAAATCTTGCACTTTGTGTCAAAAAGGTGGGTTAACATGAGCCGTGATCCACAAAACAGGGCCTTTGAAAGTTTGCCAACAAACTTTTGGATGAACTCCATTGGAGGAAGAGCTGGTAATGGTAGATGGGTGACAATGTTAATGTATACAGAAGACGAGCCGAAGCTGAATCCTTCAAAGAAGTTTTGTTAAGATGGCAATCAAAACACGCAAGTTCGTCTGATATAATTCAGATAAACAAAAAGTAGATTATTATAATTGGATATCTTTCCGATCGTAATGTCTGACGAATTTTCTGATTCTGAAAAAGAAGCTCTTGCAAAACACTTTTCAAACGTAGATGGTTCTGTCTTTGCACTAATCACTCCAAAACAGGTTGATCGCGGTGCTCTGATGTCACGATATAGCAGATCAGATAAGAGCATGCGAAGAATTTTTCTTGATGAATTTTTACAAAATGAAAATCGCGGTGAAGAGTTTTACAATAGAGTTCTACTTGAATACGGTGATGATTCGGTAGCTGAGCTTGGAGAAGCTCAAATTGCAATAGAAGGGCTGTCAAACATTGCTGTAAAAAAAATCGAAGACCGCAGAATTGGTTTGTCATATCTTGAAAAATCTTCGCGTTATGTGGCTTGGGATAAAAAAGTTAATGGCGAATTCAAATTTTTTAGAGAGTTTGAAATTATGAATTCAAAATTTGCTGACAAATATTTGGAATCATGCAATTTGGATTTTGATGTTTATTCAAAAAACATCCAACCCATGATATCCTACATCCAAGAAAGAGACCCTATCGAGAATCAAAAATTTAGAAATTCTGCCTCTCATGAAGTGCCTTTTTCAAGCCTCAGGGATGAAACAGACATTAAATCTGCCACCAGAATATACAATGCCACAATAAAGGCAAAGGCACTTGATGTACTAAGAGGACTACTTCCTGCATCTACACTTACAAATGTTGGAATCACAGGAAATGGTAGAGCCTTTGAGTATCTTTTGACTATACTTTATGGTTCTAATTTAGAAGAAGAAAGAACTCTAGCATCGAAGATGCACCGCGAGCTTGATGTCATGATAAAATCTTTTGTCAAGCGAGCGTATGACAAGCATGGTAAAGCTCTTCAAGAGTATCATGCAAATCTGCGAACTACTGCTAGTGGCCTGGCTAAAAAGTACCTGAAACCTAAAAAAACAAAAGAATTCCTTGTAGAACTAGTAGATTGGGATCCTGCAAAAAAGGCTGAAGAAAAGATAATTTCAGCAATCTTATACGACCAAGTTCAAGGAATTCCATACAAGACAATTCTTGCAGAAGTAAAGAAAATGCGCCCTGCTATAAGAAAAAAAATAATAAAATCATTTGCAGATCTTCGCCAAAACAGAAGACATCGACCTTCACGTGCATTTGAAATGACAGAATATACTTTTGATTTTCTGACAAACTTTGGAATGTTCCGTGATTTTCATAGACACAGAATTCTTACCTTAGAAAGACAGCTGCTT
Source organism: Nitrosopumilaceae archaeon (assembly GCA_040877685.1). Classification (GTDB taxonomy): domain Archaea; phylum Thermoproteota; class Nitrososphaeria; order Nitrososphaerales; family Nitrosopumilaceae; genus JBBDNF01. The sequence goes on along the minus strand of JBBDNF010000048.1, from coordinate 1,430 downwards.
ACAACAAACCATGGGTTTTCTGTACAGGCAGAAATTTCTGCTTTAGGGATAGAAAAAGACTTTCGTGATTGTATGTACAAAGCAAAAGAAGTTTTTGAGCTCATGCAACCAAAAATGCCAGAACAAGCTCAGTATGTAGTAAACTTTGCTTACAACTATCCTTACTTTATGCGTCTAAATCTAAGAGAAGCAACACATCTAATTGAGCTTAGAACCGTTCCACAGGGTCACCCAGATTACAGAAAAGTAGGCCAAAACATGTTCAAAGCAATAAAAAAAGTGCATCCAATACTAAGTCAGATAATTAAATTTGTTGATTTAAAAAAGTATGAGCTTGAACGACTTGAATCAGAGAAAAGAATAGAAGAAAAACGCAAAAAAATCATACCTACAAACTAGACAGAACTAGACAATTTTTTTCTATTAGTTATTGAGAGAAAGTGTTTTCTCTGTAGATAAGAACATGAGAGGAAATACTGCAGATTGTTTTACCTCATCTACGTTACTAAAGATTGATTTGAAGTTGTCTAAGATTTTACGCTACCGTATTAATAGACGAACCGGTCCAGAGGATTCATGGAGATTAAGGAACTAAGAAACAAGATCTTGGAAGCAGGCAATGTAACAAGTTGTGCGGTAATGGTTATAGAAAAAAATGGAGACATTATAGAATATGTTGTAACAGATCCAACTAAAACCCTAGTGACTCTTTCCGACTTGGTAGAAATTGCAAGTTTAATTTCCCTCCGTTATGGCATTGTAGGTTTTGATAAAATTTTAGGCGGTCTTAGGCTGACCATTGATGAATTTCGGGATCACACTACTGTATCTACGTCTATAGAGAAAGGGATCCTGGTTACCGTTGTGCCAAATACAGTTAATTTGAACAGCGTCATAGATGAGATCAAAAAGATCTTGTCAATCGAACTGAAAAATAGGAACAACTGATCTCTTTAGTTGAACCACTGCTCTAGTGTGTGACTCTTTTTTTCAAATGCTTTTTTTAATCTATTCAATGAAGTTTCAATCCTATCTAAAGAAAAGTTTCTTTCTGAGCATAGATAGTTTGTTAGACCTTTAAAATCAATTTGTCCAAATGTAATCTCTGTAACATTTGCAACTTTTGGTTCCAAAAAGATCTGGCGTATCTGTTTGTAATCTATTTCATCTAGCTTTTCCTGAATTTGTGGAATATTTTCAAGTTTGCCGTGTTCTTTTATTGCTTTTAGCGCGGTCTTTGGACCTATTCTTTCAAAACCAGCTGGATTAAAATCTGTTCCAATTAAGATTCCCACATCAACGAGCTGTTCTCTTGTGATGCCGAGTTCAGACAGGTTTTTTTGTAAGTCTATCATTTCTGGCTCTACTTCTATCATGGTATTTCTATTTGGCAGCTTTCTTCTTCCGCTGTTTGTAAAGTTTCTTACAAG
>JBBDNF010000047.1:13208-17562 GCA_040877685.1 Nitrosopumilaceae archaeon | reverse complement strand
TTCTAATAATAGTGATGCGATGGACGCTGCATCTTTCCAAGTTTGTCAAAGTGATCATGTTTTTTATTTCCGTCAGCATGTGAATGTGTGGTACCATCCGCATGTGTATGAGTATACATGGTAGGTTTTGCCATTAATACATGATCTACGTGTAGCAGCTGGTTAGTAACTTCTACAGCTGTTTTAATAACCTGTTCCTTTACTAAAGAAGGTTCAATAACATTTTGAGAAAACATTTCTTTAATCTTTCTTTCTATTGCGTCAATTCCATACCAATGAAGTTTGTTACCGTTTGTAGATGCAGAGCATTTTGATCGTAACTGTGTAATTGTATCGACAGCGTTCATACCTGCATTTCTTGCTATGGTTAAAGGAATCTCTTCAAAAGCATCCGCAAATTTTTGAACTGCGATTTGTTCTCTTCCACTAATTGAATTTGCCATTTTTCTAATCCTGCTTGCAATGATTGCTTCGGTAGATCCACCTCCGCCTACAATAGAAGGCCTTATGAAAAAATCCTTGAGAACAGAAATGGCATCTAATACCGAACGATGATATTCATCAAGCAGCCTTTTTGAATTTGCTCTAAGCAAAAGAGTTACAGATTTGGGGTTTTTACAGCCTTCCACAAATACCATTTTATCATCTCCGATGAATTTTTCATATACCTTGTTAGCATAGCCAAGATGCTTATCAAAAATATTGTCAAGATCATTAGTAATACTAGCGCCGGTTGCCTTTTCAAGCCAGAACAAATCGTTTTCTTTTACTCTACGAATCGAAATGATGCTGGCCCTAGCCAGATAATGCTGTGCAAGAAGGCTAATTCCTTTTTGTGAAATTACTACATTAGCACCAGAATTGATTACATTTTGAACTTTAGATTTGATTATGCTTGATTCTTTATCAAAGTATAATTGAATCTGGTCTGGTGATGTTATACGAATTTCTGCATCCGTCTTAGTTCGTTTGTCATCCAGTTCTTCATTGATAAGAAGGATTTTTGCGTTATGAATAATCCGAGGCATTTCAGAATTATCAATTGTCTTATCAATCACTACACCTCTAATAAGCTGGATATCTGATGTGTTGCCAGGTTTTTCTTCAATCTTTATGTCATCAATTTCAACATGATTATTTGTAAAATCTGCAATAGTGTAAAAAGCGTCAACTACTAGCTTTGCAACCATATTTTCGTCATTAGTAAAAAAAGAGATTGCTTTGGATCTCAAACATGTTCTAGCTAGATTTTCCATAGTTTCTTTGTCAGAATTCTTTGATGATTTAGAAATAGCTTTCAAAGTTTTAAGAGAAATTTCTAATCCTTTAAGATAACCTTCTTCAATTATAGCTGGTGAGATTCCCATATCTAGTAATTCTGAAGCCTTTTCAAGTAACGAGCCTGCTAAGACTACGACGGAGATTGTACCGTCACCTACCTCATTATCTACAGCGTTTGATGCTTCTATCAGAACTTTGGCAGCAGGATGTTCGACATCAATCTTACGTAATATCGTAGCACCATCTTTTGTTAGTGTAACTTCCCCTAAAAGATCAATGTACATCTTTTCGAAACCGCGTGGACCTAAAGAACTCTTGATAAGATCTGCGATTAATCGTGCTGCAAGTAAATTGTACCTACGGGTTTCTTCTCCTTCACTGCTCCTTACGTCTTCGCCGAATAAACGTTCTGTAGGCATCATAATCCATCATGATAGATTTAGTAATTATAAAAATGTGTCAACTGGAGATAAATCACAACAAAAACAAGCTAGTATATAGCTTGTAAACAGGTAGAATTGTTCCTGATTATGGTTGTTATAGTACTAATTAGATCGTTAATTTCGTCAATTGAATCTGAAAGTATCCTTACAACTATGCCTGAATCATTTGGTAAAGTAGAACAACTTGCAAGCATCGAGCTAGTTTTTATAGCTGAGCTAATTTCATGATCAATTTTTTCATTTTCGACTGACTTGGTAACTATATACACAGAAGAACAAAGGGTCTTATCACCAAATAAATACGAAAATTCATTTTTATTCTTTGTTGGTTGCATGTTCATTACATCAGAAAAAAGTATCTTACCATTTACGTCATATGCAAACAAGCGAAGAAAACAAATATCAAAATCAAATTTTTCTCCAAATGCCAGTCTACCAGCAGATATAATTTCAGAGTATATCACGGTCGCAGTCGTTTCAATGGTGAGGTTAACTTCTTGATAAAATTTGGATGATTTGTATGGTATAATTTGGTGAGGAAGAAATTCCAAATAGCTGCCATTTTGGGCGAAAAGGTTGATGTGTTGTGATGCATGACCCTTTTCGACCTTGTATATTTTTGTGGCTGCCTGAGTGGTAATATGTGATGAGGTATTTTTTCCTGCTATGATGTCAATTTCTAGTTTATCACCTTGTAGTATGCCACCTGCTGATGACATCAAATAGATATGAGCGGTATTTGGAAATTCGACGTTTGGATACAAGGCTTTTTGAACTAGAAGGGGAGCTTTTGTTTGTAAATCTTTAATGAAAGTTTTGGAACTATCATCTACTGCGAGTTCTATTCGTATAATTCCATTTTTACCGACTGAAGTTGACTTTGTTCCACTGTTCGCCTGAAATACACGCGGGAGCTGATGATTCATTTTAGCGATGGCTCAGTTTTTCTACAGGTTTTCTGTCAAATAATAGATCATTGATTATGTGTTCTGCTATACGATGTACACCTGCACCAGTTTTGCAATTAACAAATTCAAATGGCTTTTTTGATCTAATCAATTTTGCGTCACGTTCTATTATAGAAAGATCAGCTCCTACGTACGGTGCAAGGTCAATTTTGTTAATTACAAGAAGATCGCAACTTTCAATTCCAAGACCACCCTTTCGTGGATACTTATCCCCCCCTGCAACATCTATAATGTAAATGAAGTAATCTGCAAGTGCAGGACTAAATGTAGTCATAATGTTGTCACCACCACTTTCTATTATTATCAAGTCCAAGGAGGGATCTTTTTGTTCGATCTCATCTATAACTGCCAGATTAATAGAAGGGTCTTCACGAATAGCGGTATGTGGACAACCACCGGTTGCAATTCCTATAATCATGTCTTCTGGCATTACTTTTGACTCAGTTGCTAGTGTTCGTTTCATACGCTCTGCATCTTCTTTTGATATAACATCATTAGAAATTATACAGCATCTGTAACCCTTTTTACTTAAAATTGGTACAAGCATCTCAATAAGACGTGTCTTTCCAGAACCAACAGGTCCTCCTATTCCTAGCTTAGGGATTGATCTGTTACGGTTAGACATCAAAATAACTGCTTAAAATTATGTAATAAACATTCTAGAATCATCATGTTCATGAGTCATTTGTAAAATGTCTGTAAATGGAGTTAACTGCCAAATGTCACTAATTGATTTTTGTGTTATAGTTTTGGATAATGTGTTAATATCTTCTGCTAATTGCATAAGAATCCATTGACCATTCAAATGTTGAATGATCCCTAATCTGAGTGCAGCCCCTATTACACTGACACTGTAAGAATAAAGCATCATTCTGATAGCACTTTGTCTTGATATTTGTAAACAATGCGCAGCTATTCCCAGACAAACCGGATATGTACCAACTGCCTGTTTAGATTCTATCTTATTCTGAAACTTTCGAACAAATTTGTTTTTATTATTAGGAGAAAGCATGTACATTGCACAATTCAACATTTGTTGTCCAGATCTAACCGAAGCATTTCTGATCTCTTTTGCTAATTTCATTGAGAAAAATCTGTTATCAATGTTAATTATTTTTAAAATATCGTTGTTTTGTGCTGCAACCATAGTTTCTGATAGAACAATACAATCGCATGGTGCTAGCTGAAAGTGTATTTGATGTCGTATAAATTTCAAAACATCTCTATCAGTCTTGATCTTGTCATGCTTAGCAAAAGATTCCAAGCCGCCAGACATACTAAACATGCCTGAGGGGAAAAAAGAATCTGCAAGCTGCATTAAGTGAAATTCGTGGTTAGTGTTCATGTACATCCATTCCTTGTTCTGACTGAAAAATTCGTTCTTCTGCCGTTAATTCTATATGATCCATTATGCTATGTAACAACCTCCTAAATACATCAATCTCAGAATCTGCCTGTATTGGAAAAGAAATTGTGCCTTTCTCATCTATTGCAATTGGTCTATGCCTATTCCCTATAATGTGGCCTATCATCATACATAGCTTGAGTAGATTTTTTGACTCTTTTTTCTTTATCCTAATGGATATGACTTTCTCAGGCAACTGTTCAACAATGATAAATTTCTCTGGTGTAGATAATAAAATATCACCGTGTTGTAACTTT
>JBBDNF010000047.1:0-13108 GCA_040877685.1 Nitrosopumilaceae archaeon | reverse complement strand
TCTGTTTCTGAGTTAATGCAATCTGGCAGAAAGGTCTTAACAAGAAATGATGTTTTATCAGGTGTCCCTGAGCTTGTAAAAACTGTACAGGTAGAAGCAACTTTTAATGATGGAACTAAACTTGTAACTGTACATGATCCCATTGTGTGATCTGATTTGATCCCTGGAGAATATTTTCTATCCAAAGATCCAGTAATAGCAAATATTGGGCGAAAGAGCTTAAAAATCAAGGTAAGCAACACGGGAGATAGACCAATTCAGGTTGGTTCTCATACACATTTTTTTGAGGTAAACAAATTTCTTGCATTTCCAAGAGAGAAAGCGTATGGATGTCATCTTAACATACCTGCAGGGACTTCGGTTAGATTTGAACCTGGAGATACAAAAGAAATTGAGCTCACGGAGTATGCCGGTAAGAGAATTGTATATGGCTTCAATGGTCTTGTAAATGGTAAATTAGATCTCAAGAAAAAAGTAGCTCTAAAAAAAGCCAAAGAAAAAGGATTCAAAAATACGATATAGATGGTTCTAAAAATTCCAAGAAAACAATATGCAGATTTGTACGGACCTACTGTTGGGGATAGAATTAGACTTGCAGATACTGATCTTATTATTGAAATTGAAAAAGACTTGCTAAAGTATGGCGATGAGATTGTGTTTGGTGGAGGTAAGAGTGCACGTGATGGAATGGGTCAAGCTAGTGGGGTAACCAGTAAGAATGCACTTGATCTGGTAATTACGAACGCTATTGTAATGGATCCAATTCTAGGAATAATCAAAGCAGATATTGGCATCAAAAATGGTTTGATTGCCGGAGTAGGGAAAGCAGGCAACCCAAACATTATGGATGGAGTAAACATGATAGTATCATCAAACACTGAAGTTATTGCAGGTGAGCATACCATCTGCACTCCAGGCACAATTGATACCCACATTCATTTCATTTCTCCACAACAAGCTATTGAAGCAATCTGTAGCGGCACAACTACAATGATAGGAGGCGGTACCGGTCCTGCAGAAGGTACTAAGGCCACAACATGCACACCAGGTCCTTGGAATCTGCATAGAATGATGGAATCTGTAGAAGAACTTCCTTTGAATTTTGGTTTTCTAGGAAAGGGAAATGATTCACTAGAACCTGCGTTGATGGAACAAATAGCAGCTGGAGCATGCGGCTTAAAACTTCATGAAGATTGGGGTACAACTCCTGCTACAATTGATGCCGCCCTACGTGTTGCTGATAAAACCGATACACAGGTTGCCATTCATACTGACACTTTGAATGAGTGTGGCTTTGTTGATGACACCATTGAAGCAATTGGAGGAAGGGCTATTCACACGTATCACACAGAAGGTGCTGGAGGTGGACATGCGCCAGACATTATGAAAATTGCTGGTGAAAAAAATATTCTGCCGTCTTCAACAAACCCTACAAGACCATATACTGTCAACACTCTGGATGAACATTTGGACATGTTGATGGTTGCTCATCATCTAAATCCTTCAGTACCAGAAGATGTGGCATTTGCAGAATCTAGAATTAGGGGTGAAACAATTGCTGCCGAAGATGTGCTACATGACATTGGTGCATTAAGCATGTATTCTTCTGATAGTCAAGCAATGGGAAGAGTGGGTGAAGTCGCAACTAGAGCATGGCAGACTGCAGATAAAATGAAAAAGATGGCAGGTCGACTAAAAGAAGAAAAAGATGGCAATGATAATCTGCGTGTCAAGCGATATCTTTCAAAACTTACCATCAATCCCGCAATAACACATGGAATTTCAGATTATGTTGGCTCACTAGAGCCGGGCAAGCTAGCTGATATTGTAATGTGGACCCCACAGTTTTTTGGAATAAAACCAAAGCTCATCATAAAGGGTGGTTTTATTGCATATTCTTTGATGGGCGATCCTAATGCGTCTATTCCTACATCAGAGCCTGTTTACTATCGTCCTATGTTTGGAGCAATTGGTGCAGCAAAATATTCTACATCAGTAACATTTACATCAAAACTTGCGATAAGAAATGGAATAGCAAAGAAACTGGGACTGCGAAAAAAGTTACTGCCAGTAAAGAATTGCAGGAAAATAGGTAAGAAAGATATGAGATACAATAATTTAACGCCGAAAATCGAAATTGATCCTGAGACTTATGAGGTTAAAGTTAATGGAAAACTAGCTACTACAGAACCAGCTGAAAATCTGTCATTGGCTAGACTTTATAATTTATTTTAGCTATAGCTCACTTGAGAATAAAATATTCGTGTTTAAAATTGTCATTTTATTTTTTATAATCACGTATTATTCTAATGACAAGCCATGCTGCGCCGACAGCTATGGTACCCACTCCTGCACCAATATAATGAGGTTGTGGTGGTTGTAATTGGGTCAAGCCAATACCTAAGAGCAATAAAATCACAGCAAACATTTCTTGTCTATTTACCATTGAAATGATGTAGAGAGTCGGACGTAATAAAAGATTTTTAGCTATTTCTTAATTTGGAATAATATACTGTTCTTATTTCATAGGTGTGCTGCTTGTGCCTTCTCCAGCTGGAGCGGTATAATTTTTTAGGTCTTCGCCTGTGACTATATCTTCTTCTGGTGGAACATAATCATTAACACCATGTCTTTGTTTGCCTGGGTATTTCTTTTGTGTAGCAAGGGCCACTATTATGAAGAGTGCGAATGATATTGGCGGAGGTATCATTGTATCTAGTCCTGCCCACTCTACCGGAATGACAAAGAACATTGCTAATCTTAGTGCAGAGCCGACAATAAGTGATGTAACAGCAGCTGGCATGTTGGCCTTTTTCCAAAATAAACCTAGTGTTAGTGGTGCCCATGCTCCAGCAAATACGATATCAAAAGCTAAGATCAAGTAAATTCCAGGTTGGGGTATTAGATAACCTAGAATGAAAGCAGCGACCATCATTGGTATAGTAAATATTCTGGTTGTAAGTAGCAATTTTTTATCACCCATTGGAGGCCTCTTCAACCATCTTCGCAGGATGTCTCTTTGAATTAGATTTCTTGAAATCACACTGGATATTGCAAGCAGACCGCCGTTTGCTGTTGACATTGCAGCCCCAAGTACACCCATGAGCAAGGCTGCCCCTATTGCAAAGGGCATGTGATTTATAGCCAAATCAGGCATCGCGGTGAATGGATTTTCTAGGCCGGGCAGATAGTATAATGCAATTATTCCTAGCATGCTTGTTGGAATAACAGTGAATAGAGTTAATCCACCACCCCAAAATGCGCCTCTTTGTGCAGTTTTTGGATCTTTGGCTGCAAAGACTCTTTCCATAAAGTCCAATGCTACAATATCACCCAATGCCAATGCCATTATTCCAGCCCAATTAATCAAAGCACCACCTGCCATGTCTGTAAGACCAGAGAGATCCAAGTATCCAGGTGGTGCAGCTCCAAGAATTGTAGCAAAGTCGACTCCAGCAAATCCTCCTGCAAAGAAGATGAATGCTGCCCAAAATGCGCCAATAGCAAGATAAATCTGGAAAATATCTGTGTACGCAGAAGAGAATAGACCTCCTGCATATGTATAAACTAGAACAACCAGAGCTGCGATAAGTATGCCCCAGAAAAAGTCAATGCCAAATACTGTCTGCAAAATAAAGCCGCTTGCAGCAAAGTTTCCTGCGACTAGTACTATGAAACTTATTATCAGTAAAACGCCTGAGATACCTTCTGAGGCGTTTCCATATCTTCTGTAGTAATAGTCAGGCAGCGTAAACATTGATAAATTGTTGAGTCTCTTTGCGTAAAACAATCCTGTAAGAATCAAGCATGCTCCAAGTCCAATAGGAATAACTGCGCCTGCCCAAAATCCAAATTGATAAACAAGAGCAGCATTACCAAGAGATGAATTACCATCAATTGATTGAGCCGCAAGCATTGTGCCTACAAAGAATAGTGGCAGACTCTTTCCTGCGACCATGTATCTTCGGCTGCTTTTCTTGATTAGTTTATGAGTTAATGTTCCGACAGTAATAGAAAGAATCAAAAATCCTATAATTGCAATGCCAAACCCGTCTAACTCCGCCATCTCACAGTGCTATAATGTGTATTTATTTAAATATTACCGGATTTTAGCAAAAAAGCCATTTAACCTCATATTTTAATACTTGATTTACATTATAATGTGCTCTACAATCAATTTTTTAATTTAAAAAATTGATTCAAAAACCTAGAGTGGTTTCATTGTGTCGATAAGTCTAGCGTTAGTAACTTGACCGTCTTTTTCCATAATCACAAGATCAACAGTATATTTGAGATTGTTTAACAGAAATGTTGTCTGAACGTCCCAAGAATCTCTTTTTCCTTTTTCTGGCAATGCAAATAATTCTCTGATTTTAAAATCTTGTATACCGGTTCCATACAACGCTTCTATTGTTTTTCTTGATGCTTTTTCGATCTCTTCTTTTGTGCTAACTGAGGTCAACCGAGTTTCTATCTTTTGCAAATATAAAAATATAATGTTTTTTTTTGCGCTCGAAACCTTTTGAAAATTAATTTAGATAGATTTAAAAAATACTACGCTTTACAAAGATGGAATAAAAATGGGAATGGAGTTTTACGGTGATTCGTACAGGGGTAATGACGAACCAATTTTTGTAGGCATACCAACTTTTCTAAAATTGCCTTGGCTTAGAAGCAAGGCGGAACTGGAAAAAGTAAAACCTGATGTAGCTATCATAGGTGAACCGTTTGATTTTGGTACAACTATTCGTCCTGGTGCAAGATATGGTCCGCGAGCAATTCGTGCAGCCTCTACAGTGCCATCTCCACCGTATGAGCACTTTAACATCGAAACAGGCGTTGATCCTTTTGGTGTTTACAAGGTAATCGATTATGGTGATGTAAATGTCTCACCTGGTGATGTCATAGAATCTCATAGAAGAATGACTGACAAAGTAAAGGAAGTTCTCGATATAGATGGCATTCCAGTCATGCTTGGTGGTGACCATTCCATCACATTTGCAAATGTAAGGGCATTTGCTAAAAAATACAAGAACATCGGTATGATACACATTGATACTCACGCTGATTGCGCACCACAGGGACTCTGTGGTTTCAAGTATGATCATGGAGCACATATCAGAAGAATTATGGAGTTAGGTTGTCTGAAGGGTAAGAACTATACCTTGATTGGCCCACGTGGTTATTGGCCAGGACCAGACTTGTACAAGTGGATGGCAGACCAAGACTTTCAGTGGTTTACCATGCTTGATGTTGAAGAACTAGGAATTGATCATATTGCAAAGGAAGCTGCAGATAGAGCTAATGATAATGTGGATGCGGTTTACATCAGCTGGGATATTGATACTTTCGATCCTGCATATGCTCCAGGAACTGGCGAGCCAGAACCAAATGGACTAACATCTAGAGAAGGTATGAGATTGATGAGACTTTTATCAACCTCTTTTGATCCAGACAAATTTGCATTTGATCTTGTAGAAGTTGCCCCAAACTATGACGTTAGCGATGGAAACTCCTACAATGGCGGCATTACATCAGGTTTGGCAAACAGGTTGATTGTAGAACTTTTAGCAGGATTGTCACTTACAAAGAAGGGTAAAACAGAGGGCAGTCCTGTAAGGCCAAGATCATATCGTGGAAAGGGACACACTTACGACTTTGGAAATGGCCCTAAGGCAAAAGTTCCAAAGAGATCATGATTTATCTGAAGATTGAGGTGAAAGGTGAACCTGACGTTCCTCCCTTTACTAGGATTTTTGAGCATGGTGATAAGACTGACGAACAAATTTTCTTTAACTCAGTAGATATGGTTAAAGAAAAACTCGTAAGAAATTTAAAAATTAACACAAACGAAGCGCTCCTAGTTTACTGTGCCTATATTGTTAACGAATTGCGTTCTGGAAAATCCAAAAACACCATTGAAAAGAACGCAACAAAAATTCTATCAACACATAACGTTATGATTGGGGTGCCAGAAACTTTGAGAAAAATTACTTTTGAGGCAACAATTGACGATCTTCCAAAAGAAGTCATAATATTTGAGAAACCTATTCCAATCAGCGATTATATCTTAACGACAGAGCAGCACTAGGAAGAGATTGGATTGGTTGAAGAATTAATTGCACAATTCCAGACAATGACACCTATTCTTATAATGGTAGCTGGGCTTGCAATAGGATTGGAGCATGCTTTTGAACCTGATCATATAGCTGCTGTTTCAACACGGATAGCAAAGAGAAAATTTCAACAGTCGAAATCTCTCAAAGTGTTTGTTGGACAAAGTACTCTTAGGTCATCTTTACTTGGAGCATTGTGGGGAGCTGGTCATACATCAACCTTAGTTCTAGTAGGGCTACTTGTTTTTGCTCTCTCCCTAAGCATACCGGATACTGTTTTCATTGGTCTGGAACTTATCGTAGGTTTAATGCTTGTTTTTCTTGGTTCAATGGCATACTTGAACAAAAGCATATTCAAGTTTAGACATTTTCATCCTCATACACACGAAGATGGTACAATTCATGCTCATCCTCATACTCACGACGGCGAACACAATCATGGTCATAAATTGTATGCAATAGGCTGTGTACATGGACTTGCTGGTAGTGGAAGTCTTGTAGTTTTGGTTGCATCTAGTTTGGGTAGTGTAGAGATGGTTTTGTCGTTCATTTTGATTTTTGGTATTGGTTCTATGTTTGGTATGGCTATTATCAGCGGATTGATTGGTTTGCCGTTTGCATTTACAGCTAATATCACTAAGGTAAACAGAATATTACGATATGTTGCTGGTAGTGCAAGTTTATTGATTGGAATTAACATAATGTACCAAATAGCTATTGTAAAAAATCTATTTGGCATCTGAACTTTTTAAATTGCTAAATATCGTGCCTAAAATTAGTCGTTTTCAGATTGTATAATATAAGTAACAATCACCAATAGAAATTAATGCAAAACGACAGAACGTCAGAGTGGTTTGTTCCAAAGTTTGGCTCTAAAAACTTCAGACTTGGAATTGGGATCTTATTTTTACCATATACTGGAATGATAGTATCCTTCGCAGCATGGGGTTCTTTTGTAAGCAGTTTTTCGTTAGAAAGACTTGCAGCCATTTGTGTTTTGTATTTTCTTGCACTTGGTGTATCTGCGCACTGCCTTGACTCACTTGGTAGTAAAACCAAACCTTGGGGAAATTTATCAAAAAAGAATATTTGGGCAGTATCGTTGATTTCCTTAGCGGGAGCTTTTACAATTGGTTTATACTATGCATTTTTGGATTCACCGCTTCTGTTTCCAATAGGAATTGCAGAATCGTTCTTTCTTTTTGCATATAATCTAGAACTATTCAAAGGAAGATTCCATAACAATACAATATTTGTTATTTCATGGGGAATACTACCGGTTCTAGCAGGATCTGCAATTCAGACAAACACCATTCCGTTAGAAGCACTTGCCATGTCTGGCATAGCTGGTTTTTTGAGCTACATTCTCATTAAGACATCACGAAGATACAAGGAATTAAAACGCCAGTCTGCGGCTTACTCAGAGATATACAAAAAAGAAATCATCCTAAAACTTGTCAGCATAGGAGTTATTGCTGGAACAATATCTTACTTTTTCGTAAGACACATTTAATTGAAATAATTGTTTTATTATATTCATGACATTAACGCTGGATCTTTTAGCAAAAACTCTCCTAGATGCACCTATAGGATATGTAGAGCAGACACTTGCTGAGATTCTAAAAAAACCCGTGCATGTGAATGTAGTGGAACAAAATTCAACGTCGGGAACAAAATATGTAAGAAAAGTGGCAATATCAGTGGGTCAGTTTCCAATTGTTAGTGCAGTGGTAAAATTTGATTCCAAAATTATTCCAAAATCTGTAATGTTAGATTTACTACAAAAAAAAGAAGGCATAGGTAATATACTTAGAAAAGACAATATCTCAGCGCGGCGTAATGCAGTTTCAATTAATTTTGATCCTGATAGAAAAAAAATAACGCGAAGTTATGAGATACTGCATAATGATTCTGTCTGGTTTCAAATATATGAAGAAATAAGATTAGACTTGCTGAGTGCCTGTCAGGATAGCTGATGTGCCCAACGTTAAAGGATGGCTAGTTGTTTGCAGCCCATGTTTTTTCATTATATTTTCATAGTCAGCTAGCCAGCTTGTTGATCTAATCAATTTTGGGAGATTTGTAAATACGTCTTTCCAGCTTGGTACAAAGTATCCTATCAGTTTCAATATTATGAAATAAAGATTCCATAATCCTCTAACAAGCTGATTTTGAGGATAGGTAAAATCATGCAGAATTATTTTACCGCCGGTATTGAGATGATTTAGGCATGCACTGATGAGAGTATCTGGATTGCAATATTTTGGAATGTATGAAGATGTTATGCAGTCAAATTTACTGTCAAGATTTAGTTTTTCTGCATCCTGATTCAAAAAAGTGATCCCGTGATAAGGTTTTAGCTTCGTTCTTGCTACATTCAGATAACTTTCCGTAACGTCAACACCTACTATTTTCGAGTCAGGAAATTGTTCAGCAATTTGAAATGTTAGTATTCCTGTTCCGCAGGCAAGATCAAGTATTAAATTGCAGTGTGGAATTTTTTTTAGTATTTCTTTCTTCCAGTATTTGTCCTTTCCAAAGGTTGTCAAGTTTACTACTTTGTCATAAGTCTGTGCGGTTTTATCAAAAAACTGTTGTACTAGATCCTTTGAAGATTCAGCTTTCAACAAGATATGATTTTCAAACCCCACCTTAAAGCGATTCTATTAACAAATTAATTAAAACCAGAACAACTGATAAATTGGACAGATCCTAAATGAGTTCATGCTTGCATATGATTATCCATTGTATAGACCACCCTCAGAGGCAAATTCACTCATATTTCAGGTGACTCTTGGATGCTCTTTTAACGTCTGTTCTTTTTGCAACATGTACAGAACAAAAGAGTATGCGGAAAGACCATGGAATGAGATAAAGATGGAAATTGATCTTGCTGCAAAACATATTCCTGATTCACAAAGAATTTTTTTGGCAGACGGGGATGCGCTAAATCTGTCAACAGAAAGAATGCTTCAGAGCCTAGATTATATCTATCAGAAATTCCCTAAACTAGAACGCGTTTCCTGCTATGCTATGCCAAAGAATTTACTTGAAAAAACTCCTGAAGATTTGAAAAAGCTCTATGATGCAGGTCTTAAAATGTTCTATATTGGAATAGAAAGCGGTTCCGATATAATTTTGAAAAAGGTTACAAAAGGAGCCACTGCTCAGACAATAATCAAAGCCTGTCAAAAGGCAAAGGATGCAGGATATATTCTTTCATGTATGATAATACTAGGTCTTGGAGGAAAAACCTACATAAAAGAAAATGCTGTTGATACAGCTAGTGTAGTTAGTGCTGTTTCTCCAGATTACCTTGGTGCTCTTACATTATATCTTGAAGATGGAATTAAAGACGAGTTTATGACAAAATTCAAAGAACCGTTTGTTCCGGTTGATGATGTTGATGTCTTAGATGAGCTAGAAATTCTTGTAAGTAAAATAGATTCCAAAAAACCAATTGTTTTTAGATCAAACCATGCTTCTAACGCCTACGCAATAGGCGGAATACTTCCAGCAGAAAAAGATAGGCTGCTACAAGAGATTTCTGCCCTAAAGACACACCCAGAATTTTGCAGACCAAAGGAAGTTAGAAGATTTTAACTGGGTCCACAGGGATTCGAACCCTGGATCTTCGCCGTGTAAGGGCGACGTCATAACCAGCTGGACTATGGACCCAAGCAAAGCTCCTATTTAAAATGCATTTAAACTTTGAGAATTTCATAAAAAAGAAAAATGCAGAAATTGCAGTGAGCTAAATTTAATGCATGGTTGATGTAACTTTCTTTTCAAGCCCCATAGGCCTTGGACACGCAACTAGAGACATAGCCATAGCTCAACATCTTGATAACATATCAATAAAGTATGTCAGTGGCAAAGGAGCATCAAAATTATTTTCAGAGTATGGTTTTGAAGCAGAAAATAAGTACAAACCACCACTTTTTGATGTTCAAAATGGCATGCTCAAGAATCCTCTAAAATGGCTTTTGAAATATTACTCTTATTACAAAGAATGTAAGATAATCTCAGCAAATACAATAGAGAAAGAAAAACCAAAACTAGTTGTAAGTGATGAGGATTTTGCATCTTTAAGCATAGCCCAAGAAAAAAAACTGAGGACTGTATTGATTACTGACGTACTAGAAACAAAATTTGCCAAAGGATTTGGTTCGTTAATAGAGAAAAAGATGAATCGATCCATGAGGGATATAATGAAAAAATGTGATGTTGTAATTCTTCCAGAAAGTGGTTCTGATGAGGCCAATATACGAAGAATTGGTCCAATAGTTAGAATGACTAATCAGTCAAGAGAAGAATTGCGGAAAAGATTTTCCTTTAATAAAAAAACTGTAGTAGTAAGTATTGGTGGTACTAGTGCAGGCCAATTTTTGATAGAAGCTGTGATCGAGGTCTTCAACAAGCTCAAGTTAGATGCTGAACTTGTCATTGTTTCTGGTCCATCTTTGAAAATTCCAGATGACAAAACAAGAGATTTTGGCTTTGTGAACAATTTGCATGAAATCATTTATGCAGCAGATCTGATAATTTCGCTTGCAGGAAAATCCACCATTGATGAATCCAAAGCTTATGGAACGCCTGGTATTTTCATACCAATAAAGGACCATTTCGAACAGGAAGAAAATGCAAAGGAATGTGGTTTTTCTTTTGAAGATCTTTTTTGCTTGGAATCTTTAATTCCTGTTAAATTGAATGAGAAAAGAAACCCTGTAATATTTGATGGTGCCCAAAAGGCTGCTAATTTGATAAAAGCTTTGTTGTGATATCAGTTATTTTGTTGAAAGTTGATGCATCCAGTTATTTCTTTACATAGTTTTTCGTTGTGCACAAGTCCTACATCTGGGACATATTGTAAAATGTGGTTTGTGTTCTTGTCCTTGAATAATTCACCTTGTTCTAGATCTTTCAACTATCTATACCTCGAAAAAGACACCGCATTGTATTCATGTGTATTATTCTGAATTCAAGATATTAAGGAATACGTAGAAATTATTCTAATCATCTCAAGTGATTTTTCAGGTACTAGAAGGTAATTCTCACAGTATTTTATAACACGTGAGAAAGGCATCCTTGCCTAGCTTGATTTTTACCCAATGCTTTATACAAGGATTTTGAGAGTTGTAATAAAGTTTTGAAAAATCTTGTCATTGCCAAGTTTGGAGGAAGTGCCATAGGAATAGATGGCAATCTAATTCCAATTATAATCAAAAGAATAAATGAATTGAAAAAAGATGCAAAAGTGATTGCTGTCTTTTCAGCTCCTTTAACTTTGTCTGATGGAAAACAAAGATCGCTTACAGATATTGCTCTTTCACTTGGTCAAAAAGCACAGACAGGGTATTCTGTAAATGTTGAAGAGTTAAAAAAACCATATCAAAAAATACTGGAGTTTGTTGATAAAAAATACCAAGAGGAATGTAAAAAAATAATTGATTCTTTTTTGGAAAAATCCTTTCAAGCCATAAAACAAGCTGCAGAAAAAAAAGAATTTGTTGATACAACAAGATCACGAGCACTTGCCTATTCAGGAGAGATCCTGATGTCGTACATCATGGATTATGTTCTAAAAAGTGCTGGCATAAAATCAAGTGTGATAGGCTTTGAAATATGGCCTATGATAACAGATAACAACATAGAATCTGCAAACTTTCTTGCCAGTCAGTCTGCCCAAAACACAGCACCAACAGAAGTACTACTGGAAAAAAATGATGTATTATCAATAGGCGGATTCATTGGTAAAACTGAAGATGGATTAGAAACAACATATGAGCGTGGGGGTTCTGACAGAACCGCGGCAGATCTTGGAATACTGTTAAGTAAAAAATACAATGTTAGTATAGATTTTGAAAAGGATAGTACAGTGCGTTCTGCAGATCCCAGAATAGTAAAAGATAAGCTTGAAGACATAAACCAGCTTTCCTACAACGAAGCAAGAATCGCAGGTATGTTTGGCATGAAGATACTTGACCCAATAGCAATCAAAGAAATTGTGGAAAATGGTGTAGACATGCCAATAATAATAACAGACATGAATAATCCAAAAAAGATCACTACCATAAAACGAAAGCCGGTAAACAAAAATGGTCACCCGCTTAAGATAGTCACAGGAAAAAGAAACTGTGCCATATTACGAATTGAAAGGATTGCGGCACAGAGACTATTTGATTCGCTTGAAAAGGACAAGAGATATAGTGAGTTTGTAGTTTTATCTCCATTTACAAAGGACGACATAGAATTTACCAGAATATTATTTCTTGATGCAGATTATGTTAAACGGAATGAAAGGTACATACTTGCATTTGATTCATTGGCTACTATAACCTACAATAGAGGAGTCATAACTTTGATAGGAGACGAGATGTGGCGTGTCCAGCAGATCGCTTCTAAAGCTAGTTCTAAGATAGGTGAAGCAGGTCTTAACATACTAAACATGGATGCACAGGAAGAAACTTCACGAATTATAATAGTCATGGAGGACGCTGGTGATAACATAGAAAAAGCAATTCGTGCAGTGCATGCAGAAAGATCGAAGATCAAGTTTGTGTAGATTAAATTGAAATCATCGAAAGCAATTGACCCCTACAAGTCTTTACCTGTAGAAGCCAAAGTGGGTTTGTTCTTGGGCCTCGTATCTAGAATCAGCCCGGCGTTACCCAAAACACGCTCTAATAGTATAATGGATAGAGGGAATATTTAGACCTGATCTATATAGATCCTCTAGAAAGGTAGCTAGATAATGCCCAAATGAGAAGACCCACCGCTATCAAGACATACCACTTCAAGTTTCTTTTGTGCAGGAAGATGTTTTTTGATGAGAGGTCTTCATCTTTCATGGCAGACAAGCGAATCTTTCTCATCTCAAAACCTTGTCCTATCAAACCCAATACCAAAAGTGCAACGGCTACAAATGGTAATACTTGTTCCATGTAGTACGGTCATTCTCAGCCTAATTTTAAATTACCATACTTACTGCC
>JBBDNF010000046.1:0-18152 GCA_040877685.1 Nitrosopumilaceae archaeon | reverse complement strand
GAAAATTGCAAGATTGTTGGGATCAAATATGGAAACATATGGCTTTGTTAATGGAAACAGTGTAATAACAAAAGAAGAGATTACACAACAGACAGGCATTCCAATACCACAAAATATTAAGGATTTTCTTTTTGATGGATGGTATGATGAAATAAAACATAAGATGTTTAAACTTAATTACCCCCAAAAGATTTCCAGTTTCAAGATTCTTGCACCTCTTCCAAATCCTTCTAAGATAATTTGCCTTATTTTCAACTACAAAGATCATGCAATGGAACAAAACTTGATCCCTCCCGATGAGCCGGCTATAATAATAAAACCAAAAACTACGCTCAATGGCCCTACATCTGATATAGTTTGCCCTTCTTTTGTCTCTAAATTAGATTATGGAATAGAGCTTGCAGTGATAATTGGAAAGGAGTGTAAAAGCATTACAGAACAAGAGGCAAAAGATGTAGTTTTTGGATACATGATCCTAAATGACATCTCTGCACGTGACATACAAGCAAAAGATAAGCAGTTTACACGTGCCAAAGGATTTGATACCTTTGCGCCTTGTGGTCCATGGGTTACTACTGCTGACGAAATATCAGATCCTCACAATCTTAGAATGGTAACAAAGGTCAATGGTGTGGTCAGACAAAATTCTTCCACATCAAACATGTTTTTGAAAATACCCACAATCATTTCCATGCTAAGCAAAGTAATGACTCTAGAAAAAGGTGACATAATATCGACAGGAACGCCAGCAGGGGTCATGTTAAATAAACCAGATGCGGTCTATTTGAAAGATGGAGATAAAATAGAAATGGAAATAGATGGCCTTGGAAAATTAGAAAACACCATCAAATTTGCAGATTAGCTAACCATTTTCCGCTATAATATCTGTTTTTTATAATGGCTGAAATCTAAAAACTATTAAGACAGGTAATCCAGAAAAATTCTATGGGAAAAATAATAGTTGGTAAAACTTCTGACATTCCAGTTGGTAAGATGCAAAAGGTTGCTGCAGATGGAAAAGAGATCCTTGTAGTTAACATAGATGGGAGTTATTATGCAATGGATGACACTTGTAGTCACGCTGGTGCGAGTCTTGCCGAAGGAAAATTAGAAGGAACTGTTGTAACGTGTGACTGGCATGGTGCAAAGTGGGATTGTAAGACTGGCAAGCTTGTCGCATTTCCTGCAAAGATAAAGGATTTGAATTCATACAAAGTAATAGTTGAATCGGATAACATATTTCTAGAACTCTAAGTGCAAACTTTATAAAATGAGGTCCAATTAGGTAGCCTTGATGGTACAATGGTCGATAAAAAATCTGAGAACACAGCAACTCTTAATCAGGCCATTGCCACACTTGAAGAAATAGCATCAAACCCTTCTACTCCAAAAAATATCAAGAAGAGTATAACCGATTTGGCAGTAGAACTCAAAAAGGAAGAATATTCTGTTTCTATGCGTGCTGCAACCGCCATAAGCTTACTAGATGATATAACACAGGATCCAAATATGCCGTCCTATGTCAGGGTCACCTTATGGCAGGCCGTATCTACGCTTGAAAGAATAAGGGAATAAATTTAGACCACTTCTATGATCAATTGTGAAGATAGAAGAATATCTTGCATCACTTCCACAATCAATAATCTCGGGACAAGATGTACAGCTTCCAGATCATACTTTTAAGGAGATATTTCGATTTGCTGCTCTGACTAGAGACGATGTTTTTTACCATCTTGGATGTGGGAATGGAAAAGGAATTGCTATAGCTCTAGAAGAATATGGGGTTAAAAAAGCAGTTGGGATAGATAATGATATAGAAAAAATTACTTTTGCAAAAAACTTACTTAAAGAAAAAAAGCTAACAAATAGCATCTTACAATGTCAAGATATAACAAAATCAGATATTAGTGACGCGACAGTTGTACTATTTTGGTTCTCAGATCAACAGATACTTGAAACTATGGTTGAAAAATTTTCACGATTAAATGAGGGCTGTAGGATAATAACAATTTGGGGGCCATTGCCAGGATTTCTACCAGATAAGGTAGACTTTCCTTACATACTTAATGTGGTTCCTTTTAGAAAGGCAGGTGATCTAAAGGAGCAATTATTATCAATCTTTGGAACAGATTGTATAGATTTTGTCACCGCATGGGAGTTTGCAGAAAGATACACCAAGGCAATCGGTTCACCAGACGCTGGAAATGATCGTTTTCTGACTATAATACAATCCCTTGTCATATGGATAAATGCAAAGAACTTGGGGGTTGCCTGTGGAAATGAAATTCCTCAGCCCATAAAGAACTACATCAACATACTTCGAACGTTTTTTAATATTGATGTAGAATATCTTTTAGAGAAACGTAGTTAACCCTGCTAAGTCAGTCAAGTTTTTATTGGAAAAATTCTAAGTGTTAGTATTGGATGAAAGAATAAACATCAATGTCTCTGCTATAGACTATGAAAACACAAGCAAAGAGATTGTATCTACCTTAAGAAGCCTAGAACAGATGGTACATGGTGAAAATGACTTTATTGTTACAGACTCTGAATTCGCGTTTGGTTGGCATTTTTATGTTGTATGTGTGAACAAGTCTCTAGTACAGAAATTATCAGAACAGATGGGTCCTGCTTTTGATAAAATTAAGGGTAAAGGTATTGAGAAAAAGTTTCTTACATGGCTTGCAGAAAGGATTGCCCAAAAAAAATTGAAGGTCAAGCTTACCATCAAAGAAGAGATGGAGTCTAGTAAGTTTGGTATTTTTTAGAACAAAAAGGGGCCCTTGAGGGGAATCGAACCCCTGTCCGGGGATCCACAGTCCCCTATACTGGCCACTGTACTACAAGGGCCACCAAGGACGGATCCTTTCCTGTCCAGTATTAATCTTAACTGATTAAGTCGAATCGTTGTGATTGCCATGTATAAGTTAGCTGTAGGTTTATTACGACTAAAAAAATATCGCAAGATATGAGAAAAGGCATGCTGTGGTTTGTTGCAATGGCAATAACCTCGGCTATTACATTATATGGTGCAATCTATTTTCTTCCATGGAAATAGCTATACTGCCTCAGCGAAGCCTTAGAATTCATGGTTTGTAGTTTTCTAGATGTAAATTAATCGTAGCGTAATTTTTTCTTTATATTTCTAAATCTTTTCATGCTAAATGATTTGACTCTCCACCGTTTTGTGTACTTGTATGTAACAACAGCAGAAAGTATAGTAGATATACCCAGAGTAGGTAGCATCCAGTGGATGTTTTCTTCAGTACTTGGATATAAACCAAAAATAGTTGCAAGTGTGTTAGGTACCAATACAGCAGTTCCAGCTACAGTAAACCACACTATTAGAGCCGCAAGTTTATTGGAAACTTCGGCTTGAATGACATTAATTCCTGTAGCTACTACTTGCATTATGTTTTCTGACATTTGGATCTGACGATCTAGTCTTCCAAGAATAACTTCAAACTTGGCAAGAATTGTATCTTGGTCTGAGATCAGGTCAGCATCACCATACTTTAGGTTCTGAACAGTATCATAGGTAGCCCAGACTGCATTAAGGAAGGTAAGAAGCGATGTTTTCATGTCTGAGAGTTCAAGAGACAGGTCCTTCTGGATTTGCCTAGCCCCAGCAAGATCAAGTTCTAGTTGTTCTGCCCTCTCTACAATTAGACGTAAAATGGAAAAGTTTGTCTCACTTAGCTCATCGATTATCCTTGCTACAAGTATGGTCTGCCTGTCAGCCCAATTTTCTGGTTCTTTTGGAAGCTTGCGTAAAAGCGTGTTTGAGTAATTATAAAGTCTAGCTATTTTTCCTCCATAATCATCATGAATTGTAACTACAAGATCCTTTTTGATGAATATCAAAAGTGGCGAGGTTTGTGTTTTATTAGCACCTGTAATAACAAATGGAAGCATCAAACCCAGCGTGTCTCCTCTATCTTCATAATTTGATACATATCCAGACAAAAGAGAGGATGGATCCATGTTTATGCCTAGGTTCGAAAGAATCTTTGGAGTCTCTTCAATAATGTTATCTACAACACATTCAATCCACGTAAGATTTCCAAGTGAAATTGTCTGGGCGGCTTCTGTAAGCTGAACGCTGGGTTTTTTGAATGGAATACCCTCTGTCTGCAAACCAGCAATGCTTATAGCCTTTATCATGGAATAAAACTAGTTTTCACTTATATACACGTATTTATGAATTGAGTCTCACAATTTTTGTAAATTCCTGTAGATTTAATTAAAACTACGTTAAATCAGATTCATGAGTTGTTCCGGCGAAACTATTGAGTCTGATAATGAAATAATACAAATAAAACCAAAGATCCTGAGTCAGCTAAAAAAAGCAAAGTATGGAGTTTCTGATCATTCTACAGTAGAATTATGTCATTGGACAAAAAAGTCGTTTAAAAACGAAGGCGATTGTTATAAGATGAAATTTTATGGTATTACAACCCATAGATGTATGGAGTTTTCACCAGCTGGAATGTATTGTGAAAACAGATGTATTTACTGTTGGAGGCCTATGGAATTTTATAATTCAATGAAAATGGCTGAGGACAAAGTAGCTGAACCAGAAGTAATTATTGCTAAGTTAATAGAAGAAAGAAAAAAGTTGATCATGGGACATTACGGTGATCCACGACAGGATAAGAAAAAGCTTGATGAATCATTGCATCCAAGTCATTATGCTATATCACTTTCTGGAGAACCAACCATGTACCCAAAGCTTCCTCAACTGATAAAATACCTAAAGACCCTTCCTGAAACCAAATCGATCTTTCTTGTTACAAATGGACAAGAACCTGAAATGTTACGAAGATTGCAAGATGAAGATGCATTGCCAACTCAGTTATATCTCTCTACAAACGCACCAAACGAAGAGATATTTCAAATCGTTAACAAACCAAGATACAAAGACTCGTGGCAACGATGGAATGCTAGTCTTGAAATGCTTTCAAAAATGAAGACAAGAACTGTAATCAGAATCACATTAATCAAAGATTACAACTTTAAAGATGAATTAATTCCTGAATTTACACAAATGCTCAGACAGGCAAGTCCACATTTCATTGAGGTAAAATCCTACATGCATATAGGTCGTTCTACAAATAGGCTTGAATATTCAAATATGTTAGAAATGTCCGAGGTTAGACATTTTGCGTCAGAGCTGGCAAAAAATAGTGAAATTTTTTCAGTAATGGATGAAAGTATTGTGTCACGAATAGTAGTGCTTCAAAACCAAAATAGATTTATTAATCGCTGGATCCCTGCTTATGTAAATACCAATTAGCAAATTTTTTTAGTGCAAGATATCTGTGTGAGATCGAATTTTTGTGATATAGCTGTGCATATGTTTTGTTTTCATCTTCTGGAATAAAGATTGGATCATAGCCCCATTTTTCTCCTCTTGGTTTTCGTGAAATGTTTCCCCTTACGGTTGCGTTAAACAATACAACGTCTTGTTTTTTTTCACAATATGCTATAACTGACTGAAATGTTGCTTTTCTCTCTGACTTGATCAGCCTTAGAATTCCCTCGACCCCAATTGTTTTGAATATAAAAGATGAGTAAGGTCCAGGAAAACCATTTAATGAATTTATGAAAAGCCCATCATCCTCTACTATTACGGGTCTTGCACATTGAGAAAAGGCATTTTGTGCTTTGTGTAGTGCTACTTCTTCTAGCGTTTTTGCTTGTATTTCTTGCAAATCACATTTGAAAAATTTCACCGTTATACCAAATTTTGATAAAATGGAGTTTGCTTCTTTGTACTTGTTTTTGTTTGACGATGCAAATAAAACTCTAAACAACGTTTGCGTATCTACCCCTGCTTTCTATGACAGTAACTTGCCTGAGGACTTGGTTATATCTAGAGAATCCCACTACTTTTTTATATCCATGTAGAAATTTGTTCCAAGATTTTTTCATTATGTTGGCGTGCGCGCTGTTTAGTATTTCCTTGAACAATCTAAGATCTATTGCATGATCTTCCACTCTGCTAGTTTTTTGTGCAAGACCAAAATCAATCACAAATACCTTACCCTTCATTACAATAAAGTTTGAGGTAGTAAGATCACCATGCATAACTCCATTTTTGTGTAACGTGCCCACAATTCTTCCAATCTCTTCGCAAGTTTTTATTACTCGTGGATTTACTAGGTCACGTACAAGATTTCCTTCTATGTATTGCATATACATAACACATTTTTTGGCATCGACAAAATATACAAGAGGTGTACACACCCCAAATGATTTCACGTTAGATATTATACCAGATTCTCGTGTAGTTCTTTGTTCTCTTATTCTTCTATCAAGTATTGTATTTCGGTAATCTTTTTTCTCTCTAATTTTTAGGATGGCTTTTTTTCCATGCCATGAAGTCAGATAAATGTCCGCTTCAGCCCCCTTTTTTAGCAATTTCATTAGAGTTATAACTTGTAGGTAGAGATTAAAACCTAATTATGGAAGGTTCCGAAAAAAAAATCATGCAAGAGGATTGTTCCGAAGATTCCATTGGTTCTGGAATCCTTACGTTGACAAATATGCGTGTTGCTTTTGATAAAACAAAAGGTAGAATTGCAGACTTCACCAAAAAAATTGGTGAGACTGTTATTAACATTCCACTAAATCAAATCATTGAAGTTGGGAAGGAAGGTTGGCTTGTAAAAAAAGTCTGGATCAAAGTCAAAACAGCAGATGGTGAAAAGACCTACAAGTTTGGCGTTTACAACACTACTAAATGGTTTGAAACTCTTCAAAAAACAATACAAAACAAGAGCTAGTATGGCACTTCTACTGTATCCAGCCTCCACGATTGTTTAACAAATGTTTCTTCTAGTGGAACGCCTGGTTTGTAAGTAGATTCTAGTAGTCCAGTCCAAGATATCTGAGAGCCGCAATCTCCTGCAAATTCTTTCGGTGAGACAAAAAATTTGCAATTTTGTCTTTTACAGACGCTTATGAGAATTTCTGACAGCCTCCTGTTTGCAGCAACCCCCCCTACTATGAGAAGCTCCTTTTTTCTAGTAAATGATAGTGCACGTTCTGTAGCTTCTCCAATCATTGCAAAGGCAGTTTCCTGCAATGAAAAACATGCGTCTTCGAGATTCTTTGAAATTATATGTTTTGTTGCTGAAAGCAGCCCTGAAAACGATACATCATTTCCCTTTACTACATACGGAAGGGAGACATAGTTACGTGATCTTGATGCAAGCTCTTCAATTTTTCCTCCACATGGTGATGCGAATCCAGCTGATCTACCGAGCTGATCTATAAGCTGACCAAGGGTAATGTCTAATGTTTCTCCAAACACTCGCCATCGCTTTGATAAAAATGCCAAGATCATTGTGTGACCACCTGAAACAAGTAATACTAATGGATCTCGTGCACCTGTAAGCATCTTTCCAAGTTCGATATGACCTATTGCATGGTTTATGGGATAAATTGGAATCTTATAATAAGATGCAAGAGACCTAGCAACAACGGCACCTATTCTTAGACAAGGCCCAAGGCCAGGCCCAGCAGAATATGATATGATGTCAAGCTCATTTACTTTGATATCCGCTTTTTGTAAACACTTGGACAATACACTTGGAGAGTTTTCAGCATGGTGCCGAGAAGCTTCTCGGGGGTGAATTCCTTCTCCTTCTGGTGGCCGATAGATTTTCCTAACATCTGAAAGAACCTTTCCTCTTGTACGGTTTTTTTCCAAGACAGCACATGAAAATGTGTGTGCCGTGCTTTCAATTCCAAGACCTAACATTTTATCCTCTACTTAGTGTCGATACTATCTTGATGACATCCCCATTTTTTAATTGATGGTGTGAGCCTACTCTCTGTTTAGTCTTTACATCTATTGCATGAACAAAGCCCTTTGCCAGGTCTGCGTGAATTGTGGCAGCAAGGTCCTTTGCAGTTGAGTCAGGAGGCAAGAGCCTTGCATCAGGCAGCACCTCACCATCCTTGTTTGATAGTTTTGTCTCATCCTCGACCGGATATACTACTATTAGCTTGAGAAGCTCAAAGCATGCCTGATTTAGGGCATCTTGCACCCCTGTGGTTCCAATCTTAGATAAAACACCCTTTACAAGGTCTAGTGCCTTTTGTTGCGAAGCATTTAGAGTAACCCCGTCTTTTATCTTGAAATCTTTTTCACCGGGAGAATAATCTATTAATCCGTTTTTTGAAGCCTTTCTCAAGAGAAGCTCGGTTTCTGCACTACATGCTATAGCATTTCTTTCTTTTTTTATTTTATCCAGTATACTCAAGTCATGACACAGATCAGCTTTGTTTGCCACAATAAGTATTGGTCTTGTTCTTTTACGCAATTCTTTTACAAACAGGGACAGATCAGATTCTTTCCAGTCCGTAGGTTTTTTTGTCAGCAGGTTCATGTGCTGGGCAACAATCTCCACATCATATTCAGTCATACCTAAACCACTGAATCGTTGCGCAATGCCTTGAACAAGCTTAGCACCTTTACTTTCCATTTCTCGCGCCAACTTTTGCCATTCTCGTGCCAAGATCTGTTTCATCCATAAATCAAATTCTTCTTCAACAAATTTTACATCTTCTAGTGGATCATGGGTTCCTGCTGGAACTGAATGACCTTGAATATCGGTAGATCCTGAGATATCTACTACATGTATTAAGACTTCAGCTTGTCTTGCATCATCCAAAAATTTGTTGCCAAGACCTTTGCCTTCATGTGCACCTGGAACAAGGCCCGCCACATCAATTAGTTTCACAGGGATGAATCTTGTTCCGCTTACACATAGAGGATGTTTGTGTAAGATTCCAAAGTGTTTACATGCACAATCTGCCTTTACGTATGCTATTCCTACATTTGGTTCTATAGTAGTAAAAGGATAGTTTCCTATTTGAGCTACAGTCTCAGTAGCAGCTGAGAAAAAAGTTGATTTTCCAACGTTTGTCTTTCCTAGCAACCCAATTTGCATAAGAGAGTATCAGTTGATGCTCTTATTAGTATTGCAGAAATCGTTTAATCTTCTGTGTCTTGATACCATGTGTTGACAAAGGTAATAACTGGCAGTCCTGGAGTTGGCAAGCATACTATATCTAATAGACTTGCAAAAAGACTGAACCTGAAATTAATTGATATAAATAAGGTAGCAATAGAATCCGGAATCTTTGAACAAAAAAATGAGTCATTGGACGTTGATGTGAAAAAATTAAAGAGTGTGTTAGCAAAAAAAATTACAAAAAATTCACTTGTGATTGGGCATTTAGCTCCGTATGTAATTTCACAAAAACAAGTTGATACAGCGGTAGTTCTAAGAAAGAGCCCGTACAAGCTTGCTTCTATTTATAAGAAAAGAAAGTACTCGCAAGAAAAATCGATTCAAAATCTTGGAAGTGAGGTTTTAGGGGTAACACTTTATGATGCCATAAATGAGTTTGGCTCTGACAAAACCTTTCAGATTGACACCACAAACAAGTCCGTTTCAACGGTTGTAAAAAAAATAGAGGGCCTCTTTGCAAACGGTGTCCTTGAGGAAGATGAGGTAGACTGGATTGGTCTTATTTCCGAAAGAAACGACCTGAAGCGGTTTTTCCTCTACTAACTTCAAATAACGCACCGCTTGATGATATCGTAAAATGTTTGAGATAAAAAAAAGCGACCTTGCAGCACGAATAGGCATACTATATACTAATCATGGCAAGGTTGAAACCCCTGCGTATGTGCCTGTTGTACACCCAGTAAGGCAATCCATTCCAGCAAAAAAGATGCACGAAATGGGTTTTGATCTAGTAATTACTAATGCATATATAGCACTAAATAATTGTGGGCAAGAAGCAGTCAGACGTGGCATCCATGATATAATAAATTACGACGGATCTGTCATGACAGATTCTGGTGGATTCCAGGTCCTTGAATATGGAAAAGTAGATGTCGAACCAAAAGATATGGCGTCATTTGAACAGAACATAGGATCTGACATTGCGATTCCACTTGACAGACCAACGGGGTATGGGCTTTCCAAAAAAAAGGCGAGATCATATGTTGATCACACCCTAAAAGTTTCAAAACAAACTTTAGACCAAAGTGAAAAAAACGGACAGATCTGGGTTGGTCCCATTCAAGGGGGAGAACACTTTGATCTTGTAAAAAGATCGACAAGAAATCTTTTGGAATATGGGTTTGAGATGTTGGCCCTTGGTAGCCCAGTGGAATTCATGGAGTCATATGAATATGTTCTTCTTGCCAACATGATAATTACAGCAAAAAAACAAATGCCAGACTCTGTTCCTTTACATCTTTTTGGTGCAGGTCATCCCATGACAATTCCACTTGCGGTTGCACTTGGATGTGATACATTTGATTCTGCATCCTATATGCTATATGCAAAAAATGATAGATATATCATGGAAGATAGAACGGCCAAACTTGATGAGATATCATATTTTTCCTGTAGTTGCGAGGTTTGCATAAAATACACTCCAAAAGAAATACAGGCACTTAGAAGTGAGGAAAAAATAAACAGAATAGCGTTGCATAACCTATTTGCAATAAAATCAGAAGTTGATAGAGTAAAGGAAGCAATTCATGAAGGTAGATTATGGGAATATGTTCTCAAAAAGATCCGTTCACATCCTAAGCTCTTTGAGACTATGGATGTATTTACTAAAAATCCTACTTATTTTGCAAATACAACTCCAAGATTTAAAGAAAAAGCAGTTTTTCTCTTTTCAAAAGAAGATCAGTATAGACCGGAGGTAGTACTATTTCATAAATTAGTTCGTAAATTTAAGACAAAGAAAAACACGCTTGTTTTAATACCAGATATCATTAGTAAGCCATTTTATCTTTCTACTGAATACAAGGAACTAAAAAAGAAGTTTGTAAAAAATTACAGTGACATACAGTTCTGCCAGTTTAATCCTTTTCTTGGTATAATTCCACTTGAAATTTCTGATATGTATCCGGCAGCACATTATGTTATGCCAAGGATTCAATATTCGCAAGATCAATTTCCTGAATTCACAAAAACGTGGAAAACATTTTTTGCAATGAATAACTTTAAAACTGCATATATAGCGAAAAATGAGTTTCTGCAATTTTATGCAAAAATGCTTCCGAAAAAAATCAGAATAAAGTCATTTAGCGAGTATTGAAAATAATAAAAAAGAGTGCGAACAGATTCCGCTTACAGTCCAGCGTCTTCTGCCCAGCCTTTTACAAATACTCCGTTCTTGTGGAGAGGTACTGGTTGACCAGATGTGTAGTTCATTGGTCTCATCCAAAAGATTGACTTCGTAGGACAAACTCCTATGCATGCCCCATCAGAGATGCATCTTTCTGGATAAAAGACAAATGCCTTTCCTCTCTTCCAGCCCTCGACGGGCTTGACACGGAGTACATCTGGACCAAGAGAAGTACAGATCTCTACGCATAATGCGCAGCCTATACATCTTTGTTCATCTATGTCTGGAAGTATTGCTATTGGCATTTAATTCACTGTTTTTGATCATGCTCTGGTTGCTATTTAAACCATCTGTAAAATCCATAACAGAGTTATAGAATTTTTTTCAATAAAACTAACAAAATAAAAAACAAAAAGAGAGTAATTGTATTATTTAACTACTTTTTGGTCTGGCGAATCGCGTCTATTTGACCACTTGTTACCCAATCAAGTAACTCAGCAGCCGATGGATTCAGCTCGGGTTTTTGAGCCATCAGATTAGTTACCCAAACATGATTTATCTGGTTTAGCAGTGGTTTATTTCCCTCATCGCCCCTTCTAACTTTATCTCGAAGGTCTTTTGGGATAGTATTCCACCATTGTTCAAAGGTTCTACCCATGGACAGATCATCTTTATTTGATCTAATTAAGTCTTTTGTAAATTATCTAAATAATGTAATGTTCTTAAGTCAAAAAACGATAAACGTTTAAAGGTGCTTAGAAGGGACTTTGAATTCTTGCAGGTTAAAGTTCTTGGTGCTGCGCAAGAAGTTGGTCGTTCGGCATTTCAAGTTAATTGTGATGGAGCAAATTTCCTTTTGGACTATGGTGTTCTTTTGGGAAAGGAACCGCTCTATCCAATGCATGTAAAACCAAGAGATATAGATGCTGTTATTATAACTCATGCACATCTTGATCACTCTGGCAATGTACCATCTCTTTTTGTGAATGGAAAAAGTGATGTTTACGCTACAGCACCAACACTAGAGCTTTCTAGGCTTTTGATCGAAGACATGCTGAGGTTGGAAAAAAACTTTCTTCCCTTCGAAATGCCAGAAGTAGTCAACATGATAAAGCATTCTAAAGAAATAGCGTATAAAGAAAAAATTAAGCTCGGTAATTCCTCGTTTGAGCTACGTGAGTCTGGACATGTAATTGGTGGCGGTGCAGTAATTGTTGAGTCTGAAAACAAACGACTCTGCTATACAGGCGATATAAATCCCAGAGGATCGCGTATGTTGCGTGAGGCAGATTTGGACTTTGGTGAAATTGATCTGTTGATAACAGAAAGCACATATTCACAGACTGAGCAGATGCCGCGTGACGAATCTGAAGAAAAATTCATAGAGTTTGCATATGAGGTTTTGGATAGAAAGGGTTTTCTTTTTGTACCATCTTTTTCCGTAGAAAGGTCGCAAGAGATTGCTTGTGTTCTGAAAAATGCCAAATTCAAGCATAAAGTCATCATGGATGGAATGGCTGTAAAGGTAAATGAGATAATGCTTCATTATCCAGAATATCTGCGTGATCCGAAAGTTTTTGCTGATTCAATTCATCAAGCAGTGTGGATAAGAGGAGAAAGAGAAAGGAAAAAAGTGCTAAAAGAACCCTGTGTAATAATATCTCCTGCAGGAATGCTTGTTGGTGGCTCTGCAGTATACTACTTACAACATCTTGCACTTGACAAGAAAAACGGTATTGCCATGGTTTCATATCAAGGTGAGGGTACTCCTGGAAGGAAACTTCTTGAAACTGGCCGTGTCAATATTCGCGGAAGAGATGCCAAAGCAGAAGCAGAAGTAAGACAGTTTGAGTTTTCTGGCCATGCTGACAGAAATGATCTTTTCGAGATAATCAAGAATATAAAAGGAAACCCAAAGATTCTCACAGTTCATGGAGATACAGATTCTTGTACAAAGTTTGCAGAAGAAATACGTGAAAGGTTTGGGTTTGATGCACTGGCTCCAAAAGCTGGGGAAATAATTACTATTTGAGATGCCGAGTAAAATTGATCTAGAACTTACCATTAATAGCGGTCAAGTTTTTCTGTGGGATAAAATTGGTGATTTTTGGTATGGCATAAATGGATCAGAAGTTTTAAGGGTTAGTCAGAATCCATTTGAAGTAATTTCCTCGCAAAAAAAATTAAACGATCTTTTCAGACAGGGTGACAACTTGAAAAAAATTCTAAAAGATATAAGCAGTGATAAAATTGTAAGAACCGCGGTATTACGCTTTCCTGGATTAAGGTTGATGCGACAAAATCCATTTCAATGCTATATCTCTTTTATCTGCTCTTCAAATTCATCTATACCAAACATCAGACAAATGTTAAAGAGAATATGTAAAAAGTTTGGTAAGACGGCGAATTTTTTTGGTAATGAATTTTTCACTTTTCCAGAGGCTGAAAGACTTGCTAATGCTAACTTGAAGGATTTATTGGCATGCGGTCTTGGGTTTAGAGCAAAATCTGTAAAAATGGCAGCTTCTGTAGTTGTTTCTGGAATAATAGATTTTGAACTTTTGAAAAAAATGGATTATAAAACTGCAAAAGAAAAGCTCAAAGGCGTTTATGGGATAGGAGATAAAGTTGCGGACTGTATACTTTTGTTCTCACTTGAAAAGCTAGAGGCTTTTCCTATAGATAGATGGGCACTTAGAATATTACAGAAATACTATTCAGAAAAATTTTATGAAGTAATTGGTAAATCATTCACTGAAAAAAAATATATGGTTGTTCATGAAAAAATTGTAAAACATTTTGGTCCCTATGCTGGATATTCTCAACAATTTCTTTTCAAAATGGAAAGAGAGCTAAGCAACAGAAAATGGTTGTAAAAAACCCTTAATATGGTAGCTCAATGCCACATTCTTGGGCCTGTAGCTCAGCATGGACAGAGTGCTGGACTTCTAATCCAGTGGTCAAGGGATCGAAGCCCTTCGGGCCCGCTTTTGCTCACAAGTTATTTATTTTCAGGATATAACGCATTCATATGAAAGACATAGAATTAAAGTTGGAAAATGAGAATGTCATTTCATACACTGAAATAAAAGGCAAAATCCAAGTAAGATATACTGGTAGATATGATGGCGTAGTGATAAACATACAGATCATGAATTCTAACGAACTTATAGTCTACAAATCCTATAATGGCAAACCAATATCGAGTAACCTATCAAGGTTATTTATAAGCAAAGATGACATGCCAGAAAATAAAGCCGAGTTTACAGCTGCTATAGAATTTAAGCCAAGCCAACCTCATGAAATAAAGTTTCGTGTCTCTATAATTCAGGAACATAAGGAAATTGAAAGCGACATACTATTTGCCAGACTAATGACCTAAAATCTGGCCTTTGTGATTACTAGTTTGCCTGTCATCCATGGATGAGGTTCACAGTGATACTCTATTTCTGCTTCTTCAGTGAATAAGAATTCATATTTTGTTCCTGGCTTCACCACACCTGTAGAGCCAAACTTTCCACTGTATTTGTCTTCAAATGGTTCGTCCGGCGTTACTGTATGCGGGGTTTCATCGATATTTTCCCAAATAATTTTGTTATTGATTCCAAGTTGAATATTTACTAGCTTTGGTACAAAGTTGTCTTGTTGTTCAGGACTTGATGAACCTTTGATCATGTTGATCATATTTTCTTCAACAGGATTAAGAACTTCCTCTGAAATTTTTGGTTTTGCAATTAACTCTGGGATATAGTAGAGTTGATAGTATGAAATGCCAACTGCCAGACCAACTATCATAGCAATTATTCCTATTCCATAAGCATGACTTGATGTAGGTTTACTCAATTAATCTTGCTGCTTTTTGCTAGTCTTATAAAGCTATTTGAGCGAAAATAGTTTTAAAAAAAGTTTATGCTTTTTTTAGATCTGGGGTTCCAGTAGCAGATTCTTTAGGAACAACTGTTGAGGCAGTTTTTATTTCAGGTGCAGTTTCTTGTGATGCAGTTGCCTTAGGACTAGATTCTTTTTCTGTAAGTTTTGCGGCTGCAGCATCTGGCGCAACACCAATTGGTTTTGGAATTTCCTTTGCTATAGAAGGCGGTGGTGTTGGAATCTTTTTTGCTTCACTCATTCCATATCTATAAACATGGAACATACCCGCAAACACTAGCAGAATTAATCCAGTAAGAAAGAGTGAGAAGTTATTCATTCCTGCAAGCATAGCATTGTATGCAGCTATGTTAAGATAGACTTGGAATGCCAAAAGCGCAACAATCAGCCAGTTTATCCACTTTGTGGACAGATTGATTTGTGCCACCTTTTGTGGCGCTTTTGAAGCAGCAAGCTTTGCCTTTCTTTCTGCCTCTTTGGAAAGTTTTATCATCATATAGGAGAATCCAAATCCAAGTGGCACAAGCAGCACCATAACTAGATAAAAAAATATTGGATCTATGACAAGTCTTTCCACAAGTGGCTTTGTTACGTCTGGAGAGATGTAGAATCCCCAGTATGTAGTTACCATGATTTGTGCAATACCAGTTATTCCAAATGCAGTCATTATTGGCCTATCCTTCCAAGAAAATTTCTTGTATCTGTCAATAAATGGTACTATAGCTAATGATAGAATGAACAAGCCAGGCCAAGCTACTCCAGTCACAAACTTGTCGTATTGAGTTCTAAGAAATGCATACAGTCCTGTGAGATACCATTCAGGCACAGTGATCCCCGGTGGGACTGTTGGTTCAAACTTGAATCCAAGATCAACTGGAAAGACTCCTCCTGTAATTAATATGGCTCCAGAAATGGCCATAACCATAGGAACATCAAAAACTAAAAATCTCGGCATGTGGACAGCCATGAGTCCAAGCATTACAATTGGAAGTATAAAGACGTGTTGTGCATAAAATCTTAAAACAAAGTCTGCAAAACCTGAACCAAACATAGCCTCACGTATTGTAGGCCCTGCAATAGGTATAGAGTTTGTAAGTGATGCCGCTATACTGATTGCGAGCTCAGCGCGCTCACTAAATATGATATCATATCCTGTAAAGGCCTCAAGAATTGTTACTGTTCCAAGTATGACTCCTGTAACCCAGAGGATTTCATTTCTTATCTTGTATCTTCCACTAAAATATTGATAATACATGTGCAAAATTGCCAAAAGAACCATGGCATTTGATGCGTGATAGTGTATGTTTCTAAGATGAAATCCAAATGGAACGTTGTTATTTATTTTTTCAACACTGTCCCAGGCCCTATCCAGTATAGGCTCGTAGTAAAACATCAAAAGTGCGCCAGTTATTCCAAGAATTATGAAGGTGACAAATGTCAGCATGCCAAGAAATCCGAATGGACTTACAAATCGTGCTGGAAATGAAAACTTGGTACCAATGAATATAGATCGTTCTATTCCATCCCACATCCAGTAAAAGAAGTCTACAAGACCGTTTCTACGCTTTAAGGAAACGACCATATCCTATGACTCCATTTTCATTAACACTCCATTTTGCAGGTTTGATATACATAAATCCATCATTATCTATTTCAATGGTCAGTTGTGGAAGAACATTTGAGGGAGGAGCTTGTAGAGATGCTGGTCCTGCAAAGGCCTGTCCCGTAATTGGGTTGTACATGCTTCCATGACATGGGCATTCTCCTCTCTTTCTTCCTTCTTCTGGCCAGTATTTCCATAGACACCATAAGTGCAAACATATCATACTATAGGCACGAAAAGCATTAACATCTTTTTTTTCGCCGCCAAGCTCTGCAGGTAACCTGATGAACTGCCACTTTCTAAAGGCTTCTTCATCAAGAACCCTATCTCCCGTCTTTGGATAGGTGATAACTTCAGAGTGATTTAGTGGAAAAGTGTTAACATTTGCGTGGGTGTCATCTGGTAGGATAACCTTTGCTCTTTCTAGTGAAGTCGTATCTGGATTTGGCATGAATTTCCCCCAAGGAACAAACGGTGTAAATGCAAGTGCAGTACCAGCCGCTCCCATTAGCTTTAAAAAATCTCGTCTGGACAGTGTATTCTTAGCACGAGAATCCTGTTCTGACATGCAAGCTTTCGTGTTTGAAAAATTGCATATAAACCTTGTTCTAGATTTTCTTTGAAATTTTGATCTTTTTAATAGCAATTAGCGTAGCAGCTGTTGCAATTACAATTCCAATAATTATTCCTTGCAAGGAAACCAAGTTTTGATCAGAAGGTTCTTTGTCACCTCCAAAGAATGGTCTGTTGTCAACGTTTACTGTAATCTTTTTTGATATTTCATTTCCTGCCATGTCCTTTGCTGATATCTGGATGTCGTACTTTCCATTTTCTAGTGTTCGTGTATCAAACTGTGTTGATGTCTTGTCTGATATTATACCATTAGGAAGTATTATTGTTATTCCACCAGATTCTGGCATATTCAATTCTTTTACATCAAGATCTACTGTAATAGTATTTGAGATGGTTGAGCCATTTTGTGGAGATTTAATTACAAGCTCCGGCGCTTTACTGTCAACGGTGAATGCAAATTCCTTTGTTACATTGTGCCCAACCGTATCACTTACAGCCACTTTTAGTATGTGTGAACCATCAGTTAGCAGTTCAGGTGGTATGGAAAATTCTGTCCCATCAAATTCTCGAGGTTCATAGTTATCAAAGTAATATTTTGCAACATCAATGTTTTCTTCTATTATTTTTGGTTCAACTCTAAATGTACTATTGATGAATTTTGGCATTTCAAGCAGTATCTGTGGCGATTTTTCATCTGGCAGTATTGTAGAAAACTTGGCAGCAATTGTAATGGGTTCGGCAAGTGATTGGCCGCCAAATAGTGTAGAGTGCATTAGAACTGAATAAGTCCCAGTCTGATTTATTGGAGCATATAGCACTGTGGAAGTATCGTCTTTGTTTTTGATTGGAAAGAATCCACCGCCCTCACTAAATGGTGTTGTGCCAAGCCAATCTCCAGTAGGCCAACCTTGGAAGT
>JBBDNF010000045.1:14680-18850 GCA_040877685.1 Nitrosopumilaceae archaeon | reverse complement strand
CTTTTCCACACAACAATGTATGGAGTTGGCCTTATTCTTGGAGCTGGAATTTATGTGTTAATTGGGGAAGCAGCTGGAATTGCAGGCAATGCAGTATGGCTGTCGTTCGTTTTTGGAGCCATAGCAGCGGTGTTTGCAGGCCTAAGTTATGCAGAGTTGGCTTCAATGTATCCAAAGGCCGCTGCAGAATACGTATTTGTTAAAAATGCGTTTAGAAGTAACTTTCTTGCATTCGTTATTGGTTGGTTAACACTTTTTACATCCATAATTGCTGCTGCTACTGTTGCGTTAGGTTTTGGTGGATACTTTGCGGCAATTTTTGATTATCCTGTTGTAATATCAGCTGTGCTATTGTTAGGTATTTTATCATTTGTTAATTTCTTCGGCATAAGAGAGTCATCATGGACTAATATTGTTTTTACAATTATAGAAGCTGGGGGTCTTGCGTTAATCATTTATCTTGGATTTACTTTTACTACTGTTGAACCCATAAATTATTTTGAGAATCCTTTTGGCATAAGTGGAATCTCTCTTGCTTTTGTGTTAATCTTCTTTGCATTTATTGGGTTCGAAGATATTGTAAACATCGCGGAAGAAACAAAAAATCCAAAAAAAGTCTTGCCACGCGCAATCATCTTATCAATATCAATTACTGCAATAATCTACATACTTGTCTCCCTTTCAGCAATACGTATTCTGAGTTGGCAAGAATTAGGTGCGTCCTTGGCACCTTTAGCTGATGTTGCAGAAAGGGCACTTGGTTCTACAGGTCAGCTTACTCTCTCATTAATAGCACTCTTTGCAACCGCGAATACAGTTCTTATAATTTTGTTGGCCGGATCACGAATTCTTTATGGGATGGCAGTACAACGTTCTTTGCCGTTATTACTTGGTAAAGTACACTTCAAAACAAAAACTCCATGGGTAGCAGTGCTTACCATTATGTTTATGTCAACAATCTTTGTATTTGTTGAAAACATTGTAACAGTTGCAAATATCACGGTTTTTGCAATAGTCATTACCTTTGCGATGGTAAATTTGTCAGTAATTTTGTTGAGGTTTAGGGAGCCTACTCTTGAACGACCCTTTAGAACTCCCCTAAATATAGGGAAGTTCCCAATCCTATCACTTTTTGGCGTTATCATATCTGCATATATGATGACCCAGTTCAATGCGTATGTCATTTCTGTAGGAGCCGGAATTGTTGGTGCGGGAGCGTTGTTTTATGCCTTTTATAGCAAACGGATGGCTACAGTATAATGTTCATGATTCTTCCCTTCGAAAATCACATATTTTTATTATATTAATGATATAGCACATCATGGGGTCAACTATGAGACTAAAAGACAAAGTTGCAATTGTCACAGGTGCCTCAAGTGATATTGGAACCGCCATTGTCAAAAGATTCGTCGAAGAAGGGGCAAATGTCGTTCTAGTTGGCAGAAGAATTGATGCACTCAAAAAAACTAGTTCGTCAATAAAAAATGGAGAAAAACAAACTGTAACCATCCCATGTGATATTACAGATGATTCCCAGGTACTTCAAACTGTGGACCAGGTCTTTGACCACTATGGGAAAATAGACATACTTGTTAATAATGCAGCTACAATCAACGATCCTGTGCACTTTCATGAAATGTCTGATTCTGTTTGGACGAATTTGATTGACACAAACTTGATTGGAACTTTTAGAATGACAAGAGCTGTCTTAAATAAAATGCTTGAGAAAAAAAACGGTTCCATTATTAATATTGGCTCCATATCTAGTGAAAGAGCCATTCCAAAGGTTCACTTGACAGTTTATTGCGCTACCAAAGCAGCAATTAACATGTTTACTAAGGGCATTGCAGTAGAATATGCACGAAAAAATATTCGTTGCAATTGTATAAATCCGGGAATTATTAATGCTGGAATGATAAAACCATATCTTGAGTATCCAGAAGCAAAGAAAGTCCTAGAGGATAGACAACCATTAAACAGGATTGGAGAACCAGAAGATGTTGCAAATGCAGCAGTTTATCTATCATCAGATGAAGCAAACTGGATTTCTGGTATCATCGTAAATGTAGATGGTGGAAAGTCAGCATCAGAAGGTTAGAAAATCTAGATTCTATTTTAACGACACAAATTCATTTTATTCTTTTGTAAATAGATTTGAAATCTTCTGCAATTGTGTACGCAATGTTTTGTAGATGTGTGACTTCGGTCATATTTGACTTGCCTCCAGCGAGTTGCCGCATTTGGGTCATACATTTATGGATTTGATTATGGTCGGATGGAGTATCTATGTCAGACCATACTTTGAAGCAATCGTTAAAATCAAGACAAAAATTCAAGACTATTTGTTCCCAGTCTTTTGTTGTAGTAGGATACCCAATACCATGAGCTAGTTCACGAAATTCGTTGCTTCTGTCTATGAGCAGCATTTTAAGAGCCTTCTCAGCACTCTTTCTATCATAATTGTCTAAAGGAGAAGAACCCTGCATTAAAAAAAGTATTTGTAAATCATATTTTAATGCTCCACTCTGTTACCAGAATTGATAACTAATAGAAATCTTCTTCAATCAAAGTGTGGGTCTTTTTCAATTAGTCTAAAGTGAGTCTCCACTTCACTGTATGCACGAGCAATGTCAGATGCACTAATTACTCCTTCCAAGTTTCCATCTTTATCTATTGTTGGGACTCCACTTACTTTGAATTCCGTCATTAATTTTGCTGCTTTAGCAAGATCCTCTTCTGATTCTACAATTAGGAGCTCATTTCCAATGACATTGTCCACATTCATTTCTTTTGCAGATGTCTTTGGAAGAAGGTAGTTTCTTGTATTTTGTTTGCCAGTTTTAAAATATTCACTGTTTCGTAGGAACGTGTCATATGTAATTATCCCAATTGGTTTCCCATCATTATCTGTCACAACAATCCTTGCAACTTTGTTTTTGTTTAACATGTTTAGAACAAAAAATAAAGAATCGGATTTTCTACATGTAATTACTTTTCTAGACATGTAGTCTTTTACCTTATAAACTCCCAAGTAGATATTAGCAAAGTTCTTGGCGAGATCTGATTTTGTAGTGATCCCTATCAATTTACCGTCATCATCAACAACAATAACAGAGCTTATCTGGAAGGTCTCCATTCTGATTGCACATTGGATCAGGTGATCCTGTTGACCCAGCGTTATAGTAACAAGACCTGTACTCATGATTTCGTCAAGTGGTATTTGATCCAGTGTTCGTATTGTTTTGTCTTTTTCTAGAAACTTTCCTATATCGCGTTCTGTTACAATACCTTCTGGAAGATTATTTTTCACAATAACAATTCGTTTTATGTCGTTTTTTTGCATGAGTTGGAGTGCATCATTAATAGTTTTTTCTGGGCTGAGTGTTATTACCGGCGCAGTGTATTGATACAGTTCAACTCTCACCATGTACGTTTCTTTCCTATCAAATTTAAAGAGGCCATTTGATTTTCATCTCTGATTTTCAGGGTTTTATAAAAATGTGGATGTTCCTAATCTATTGTGTCATAGCGTTAGGGACAATCTCGATGTCTAAAGAATTTCTGTTAAAGCAGGCCATGATAGATTTTACCTTGCTTTTGTACAAAAAGTACTTTTTTCCATCATCGTTTATAGAGCCTGAAATTCCAAGGAGTTTTTGATCGTGCAGCTCCTGGACTCTTCTGTATGCTGTGCTGATTGGAATTTTGCAATCTGCACTAAGCTCGATGGCGGATTTTGGCAAATCCATTGTAGATTCCAGTATTGCCCTGGAATACTTGTCTGCAAGAATTCCTAGTAAGACATCCTTTGTTGTTTCTTCCTGAACCGGTTTTCCTTGTAATAGTACTTGCATAGAAGACATTCCTGTTAAGCAGATATATCCAGTAGGACTGCATTGCAATGCAATGCAATCATTGATTTTGAGTTATGATTATCTGGGATTTAATGCACTATCATGACTGGGCAACTTGCTAATTCAGAGATTTTTCTGCTTACGCTTCCAAGTGCCTTTAGTCTTCCAATTCCATGAAGCCCTTGGCTCCCCATTACTATCAAGTTAATTTTTCTTCCTCGTGCAAACTTGAGAATGGCATCTACAGTATTACCAGCTATAATGTCATAGTATGCATCTGCACCTTTTGCTTTACAAACTGCTACCTCCGCAAGTA